>JBDNIY010000004.1:0-180053 GCA_041688015.1 Parvibaculaceae bacterium | reverse complement strand
TGCCGATAGTTCGAGAATGGGTATTGCCGATAGTTCGAGAATGGGTATTGCCGATAGTTCGAGAATGGGTATTGCCGATAGTTCGAGAATGGGTATTGCCGATAGTTCGAGAATGGGTATTGCCGATAGTTCGAGAATGGGCTCGTCCGGCACAGAATCGGGTTTGGCCGAGCCTAGAGGCCGGGCGCAACCTAGCGGGAGGGCCTATGGGGGGTCAAGCAAGGCACCCGTGCTTATGGCTGCGATCAGATCGGCCCTTTATAGTGGGCAGCCACAGGGTCACGCGACTCATTATATATGCACAATGAGTTGCGGATGGCTGATGGTGAAATTCTAATCGGAATGAGCGCAAAGCCCGAAACGCTGCGGCTCAAGCTCGCCAATCGGCATGGGCTGGTGACCGGGGCGACCGGGACGGGCAAAACCGTGACGCTGTAGCGCCTCGCCGAAGGCTTCTCCAATGCGGGCGTGGCATTGACAATATTTTGGCCGCCGACAAGCTGATGGACAATCCGCGTCTCTATTCGACATTCCTGTTGTGGCTGATGTCGGAATTGTTTGAGGAACTGCCCGAAGTGGGCGACCTTGAGCGGCCCAAGCTTGTCTTTTTCTTTGATGAGGCGCATCTGCTGTTCAGTGATGCGCCCAAGGCGCTGGTTGAAAGCGTTGAGCGCGTAGTGCGGCTCATTCGTTCCAAGGGCGTCGGCGTTTATTTTGTGACGCAGAACCCGCTCGATGTACCCGACAGCGTGCTCAGCCAGCTTGGCAATCGCGTGCAACACGCGCTTCGCGCCTTCACGCCACGCGACCAAAGGGCAGTGCGCGCGGCGGCAGAAACCTTCCGGCCTAATCCGGCTTTCAAGACAGAAGAAGTCATTACCGTTCTCGGCGTCGGCGAAGCGCTGGTCTCCACGCTTGATGCCAAGGGCACGCCGAGCGTGGTGGAGCGCAGGTTGATTGCGCCGCTATCGGGCCGCGTCGGCCCGGCAACGTCAGAAGAACGCAAAGCAGTGATGGCCGATAGCCCGGTGCGCAGACTCTATGATCAGGGGATCGACAGAAAATCAGCCTATGAGCTGCTCGCCAAACGGCGTGAAGAGACACAGCCCAAGGATGCGACACCCGCCCGCAGTGGTGGCTCCGTGCCCTCGTCCTCGCCTTGGGGCCACTTCCGCGCGTGAACAAGAGCCTGCGCGCGAGCGAGCCCCTGTACGTGAACGCGCTCCGGCACGCGAAAAAACACCAGGCCGACGCACTTCGACAACAGAACGGGTGGTAACGAATATGGCACCGTCAGCCGCGCGCACAATCGGTACGCAAGTGGGTCGCGCGATTTTTCGCTCGATCCTCGGCAGTATGACGAAACGTTGAAAAGCCTAGTGACGGGTGTCGGGAACGTAGAGCCCGTCATCTGTCTCACGCAGACGCCCAAGATCGCGCGGTTCAACGCGCGATTGGCTACGCGCGCGGACCATGCTTTCGCGCTGGCGTTCGGCCATGCGGACAATGGCTTTATAGGCTGAGTAACAAGCCGCCATCAAAACAGCAGCGAAAACGAGTTTTGCCATGCTTCCACCTTTCTGAGGCTGTCTTTTAGCTCAAAAAACCTGCCTGATATCAAGTGCCCCTATTAAAGGCCAAATCGGCTCCAAATGGAACGACTTTCAATAGCCGAGATCAAACCATTGGCAAAACCGGCTCCCAAATGGTTGAATGTCCCAAATTCGGGGGCCCGAAACGATGTAAGACCAATGCGCCGCCGCCAAAAAGGCTTCCGACCACCGACAACACGCAATTTGACATCATCTCCGAATTTTTCGCGCAGGGTACCGCGCAGATCGCCGATGCCGTCGATGAGACCGCGTGACAGCGCCCCCGAGGCCGCCCAGAAGGCGCCTGTGAACATGTCATCGGCTGTGCCGAGGCGGTCGCCGCGCGAGGTGCGCACCAAATTTTTGAAGCCCTCATGAACTTCGGCTTGCAGGGCTTTCAGGCGCTCGACGTCTTCAGGCACTTCGGGCTTGAAAGGATCGAGCATGGACTTGCTCTCGCCAGAAGTATGAACGCGGCGCTCGACGCCGAGTTTGTCAATGAGGCCGGTGAACCCAAAGCCTGATGAGACGACACCGATGGAACCGATAATGGAACTTTCATCGGCATAGATTTCGTCGGCTGCGCAGGCGAGCATATAGCCGCCTGAGGCCGCCACATCTTCGGCAAAGGCATAGACGGGGATCTTTTTTTCGGCGGCCAGCGCGCGGATGCGTTTGTAAATAAACGAGGACTGCACCGGCGAACCACCTGGCGAATTAATCGCCAGCGCCACAGCCTTGACGCCTTTGCGGGTGAAAGCGCCTTCAAGCGCTTCTGCAACCGAGGCTAAATCAATGCCGCCGCGTATGGGCGACACGGCCCCAATGACACCATTGAGGCGCACGACAGCGACAACGGCAGGCCGCGTCCAATCGGGCATGAAGCGGGCGCGGAGCGGCGGTGGCAGAAGGGGCGCAATGAAGTTTTTCATCAAGGTCTTTCTGGTGAGATCGCTCAGATGGTTCAGGCGGGTTGATCGAGACGCAAGGCGGCGGCATGACGCAAAATGTTCTCGGCGCTCTCCGTAAAATGGCCATTGGGTGCATGCAGCACAAGGCCCGGACGCAATGTAAGCGGCGCATTAGAGCCACGCACACCGCGAAGGATGATGCGTGAGGCGGGCTTGCCGATGGCCGGCCAGAGCGGGAAGATTTCGATGCCACCGATGCGACCTTGCAAGGCCGACAGCAGGCTTGCTAAAGCGTCAGCACGATGAACAAAACTCACGGTGCCCTTTGGTTTTGCCATCGTGCAGGCAAAGCGAACCCAATCGGTAATGTCGGAACCAAGCGTCAGATGAGAGCGGGCCTTGCTCGCCTCAGGCGAGGCAGAATGGGCGGCGGGATCGTAGTAAGGCGGGTTGGCGACGACGTGATCGAAACTTTGAGGTTCAAGGCCCCGGATCACAAGATCGCGTACGGGGCTGCCGATATCGCCTTCCATGAAAGTGACGCTCGTCTGCAAACTATTGCAACGGGCATTTTCGCGCGCGAGCCGCACCAGATCATCTTGTACTTCGATGCCGCAAATTTCGAGGCCGGGTACACGCGACGCCAAACAAAGACTGACCACGCCGACGCCCGCCCCGGCCTCCAGCACACGCTCGCCTTTGCGCGCAGGGACAGAGGCCGCAAGCAGCACCGCATCAATGCCAGCGCGATAACCCTTCAAGGGTTGCAAAATCTGAAGGCGGCTGCCAAGAAACCCATCATCAGAATGAACGGGCTCGGCAGGTGTCGCAGTTGTGGTGGGATTGGCTATGGCGCTTCGGGGAGCGCCCCCAATTTGGGTCATTTTTTCAGGCCATGGATTTGGCGCACTTCATCCAGAACGCTCAGAGCGCGGTCATAATCGTCTTCGCTCACCATCATGCGGCGCGGCAAAACACCCAGCGAGCCTTCCATCACACTCATATGGCCATCCAGCATCAAAGTCTCAATGCCTTTTTCGCGCATGCGGTGCTCCAGGTAGGAAATCAGCACCACGTCATTCAAGCGGACCAATTCTTTCAAGACTAAAACACCCGTTATCTATAAACCGCAGGGAGCCTCACTATTGGGCCGAAAGCCCGAGGCAGGATTGGGCCGAAAGCCCGAGGCAGGATGCCGCGGAGAAAACAGCCTACATACTTGCCGCGCCCCCGCCACCCACTTATGCTCAGGATGAATAGTATGACACATGTGGCCCGTATATTCAGGAGCGAAAATTGGGAGTAGTTGTCCCACTTGACGAAGAACGGAGACGTGCTCAAAACGCCGTCTCCCAGTTGCAGGCGTTGGTTGCCAAGGATATGGAAGATGTCAATGAATTCATCCGTGAACGGATGGGTTCGGAAGTCCCCATGATCCCTGAACTGGCAAGCCACCTGATTAATTCAGGCGGCAAGCGGCTGCGGCCCATGCTGACCATCGCGGCCTCACGCATTTGCGGCTACGAGGGCGCTGATCACATCAAGCTCGCCGCCAGCATCGAATTTCTGCACACCGCAACACTGCTGCACGACGACGTGGTGGACGAGAGCGATCTCAGACGCGGCAAGAAGACCGCTCGGATGCTCTGGGGCAACCAAGCCAGTGTGCTGGTGGGTGACTTTTTGCTGGGGCGCGCCTTCCATCTCATGGTCGAAACCAAGTCGTTGCGGGCGCTTGAAATCATCGCTAATGCGGCTTCCGTCATCGCCGAAGGCGAAGTGATGCAGCTTGCCGCGGCCAAAGATACAAGCACAACCGAAGACGCCTATATGCGCGTCATTCAGGCAAAGACGGCGGCGCTCTTTGCCGCTGCCGCCGAAGTGGGCGCGGTGATTGCCGATCGCCCGGCCAATGAAATTGCAGCCCTTGAAAGCTACGGCCGCAATCTCGGCATAGCCTTCCAGCTTGTCGATGATGCGCTTGACTATGGCGGGCGCGCCGCGACGGCCGCGACGCTTGGCAAAAATGTCGGCGACGATTTCCGCGAACGCAAGATCACGCTGCCCGTGGTGCTCGCCTTCCGGCGTGGCGACGCAGACGAGCGTGCGTTCTGGCAACGGGTGTTGCAGGAGGGCGATCAGCGCGAGGGGGACCTGGAACACGCAACGCAATTAATGACGCGTCATGCCACCATCGAGGCCACCATTGCGCGAGCCCAGCACTATGGCGCGATTGCCGAGGATGCTTTGGCGATTTTTCCAGACAGTGCTTACCGTCAGGCGTTGATTGATCTGGTGGAATTCTGCATCAGCCGAACTTATTAACGCCTAAAGCCGCCGCGCGGCCCTAATCCACCAGTTGGGACGCGTCGCGCGCAAGGCCGTTTCGGCCGCGCGGGCCGTGGCTTCATCAGCATAGACACCAAAGCAAGTGGCGCCCGACCCTGACATGCGGGCAAGGCGGCACTCTTGCGTGCTTTCGAGCGCCGCAAGCACTTCTGCAATCACCGGCGCGCACGCCAATGCCGGTTTTTCAAGATCATTGCCGTGCTCTTTCAGCCAATCAACGAATGGGGCGAGGCTTGTCCATCGCGGCAAGGAGGGTGTCGCTTCCTTACCTGTCAATGCAGGCGCGGCCAGCGCGTCAAAGACCTCGGCGGTTGAGACGGCAACGCCGGGGTTGATCAGAACGAACCAGAATTCAGGAACGGCCTCCAGGCGCGTCATCAACTCACCTTTGCCCCACATGAAGGCGGGCGAGGCCTCAAGACAAACGGGCACATCGGCACCAATGCCAAGGGCGAGCGCGGCCATGACATGGGGCTCAAGGGATTGACCCGACAATCTTTGCAACAGCCGAAGCGCGGCGGCGGCGTCTGCCGAGCCGCCACCCATACCTGAGGCGACGGGAAGGTTTTTTTCCAGCGTCAAGCGCGCGGGTCGTTCGATACCAAGATGGTCAGCCAACAATTGAGCCGCCCTGATGACGAGGTTGTTTTTCTCGCTTGCGAGCGACGAGGCAAACGGACCGCTCACGTCAAAGCTCATGGCCAATGCCGGCTCGCCGGTCAGCACATCGCCGCAATCAGCAAACACAACGAAGCTTTGCAATTCATGAAAGCCGTCCGGACGACGGCCCTTCACCGCAAGCGTCAGATTGATTTTGGCTGGAGCGAATTCGAGAGAGGCTATCTTGCCCAGAGACGCGGGCATGAAAATCAAGTTCCGCTGGAGATCGTTGCTGGTGCCGACACAGGTGCGGCCACAGGCGGCTGATGCTCAGCCGCGATGCCTGCGTCCAATCCATATTGCAACTTGGCCTTTAGCACACTGATGCGATCAGGCTCTGGCTTCATTTCAAGCGCGTGGCTCCACTGGAAGCGCGCTTCGATTTTGCGACCCACCTTCCAAAAAGCATCACCCAGATGATCATTGATAGTGCTGTCACCGGGTTCCAGTTCAACAGCGCGTTGCAGCACCTGCACAGCATGGGCGTAATCACCCAGACGGTATTTTGCCCAGCCGAGGCTATCAACGATGAAACCGTCGGTCGGGCGTAATTCGACCGCCTTCTCGATCATGGCGAGGGCTTCATCAAGATGCGTGCCCTGCTCGATCCACGAATAGCCGAGATAGTTCAAGACAAGCGGATGGTCGCCGGACAGTTTTAAGGCGGTTTTCAAATCGCGTTCTGCATCCTGCCACTTGCCCAAACGCTCATTGCAAATGCCACGGGCGTAATAGAGCGACCAATGTGACGGTTGCTCTGCGCCTGCCAAAGCGATGGCATGGGCATATTGAGTTGCTGCTTCGGCATATTTTTCTTTAGAGCGATAGATATCGCCCAAGGCGACAAGAGGCTCGATCGATTGTGGATCAGCCTTGGCCAGATCGCTCAGCATGGCGATGGCTTCAGGCTGGCGATCCAGACGGTTGAGGTTGCTGGCTGATTGGATGCGCGCATTTTCATAGAGCGGCGAACTCTTGGGAACCTGAGCGTAGGCGCTCAAGGCTTCACTCCAGAGTTTCTTTTGCTCATAGGTGTCGGCGAGAAGCGTATTGGCCACATCGAAATTGGGGCGCATCCAGATCGCAAGGCGCAGATAGAGAATGGCAAGATCACTGCCGGACTCTTGCGCCAGCGCGCTGCCAAGCCCATAGAGCGCCTCGGCGATCCCTTCTGATGCATTGGCCACGATAGGTTTCAAAACCTTGCCCGATTTCAACTGGGCGAGGGCAGCGAGCGCCAAAGGATGTTGCGGCGAAAGCGTCAGGAAATCCGTGATGACCTTCGTGGCTTTATCCGGCTGGCCCTGACGCGACAGGAAGCTCGCATAGGCCTGAACAATGCGGATCGAGCCATCGCCGCTTGAATCCATCGCTTCGCGATAGGCCTTGGCTGCCCCGTCGTTGTCACCGAGGAGGTCCAAAATTTCGGCGGTGTGATAGGTGCGAAAGAGATCGAATGCGGGCTTGCCCTCGAAGGTCTTGAGGCTGGCCAAAGCGGCGGCGCGATCACCCTCGCCTGCGGCGGCCCAACTCTGTGTCAATGACCCCACCAGAGCGACAAAGGCGCCTGCTTCCGCGTTGCCGATTTCGGCGTGGGCAGCGGCGTAGCGCCCGCGTTGAATATCATCAAGCGCCAAAACAAGATGCGCCATACGGTGATCAGGAGCGATTTTGACAAGGCGACGTCCAAGGCGGACGGCACGGTCCATTTCGCCTGCCATTGTCGCCGTCATGAAGGCGCGGTCCAGCACCATGGCGTTGTCGGCGTCTTTGGCCAGTGTCTTGTCAAAATATTTTTCGGCAATCTTGGGTTCATGCACCGAGCTTGCGTAACGCGCGGCCAGATAGTTGCCATAGGTGGTGTCACTAGCTCCACCACCGAAATTGCCGAGATTCGCACATCCCGCCAGACCTGTGATCAATGCGGAAAAAAGAACCACCCGAGAAAATCGGGTCACATGTCTGGACGCCATCACTCTAAATCTGCCTCTGAACCCTTTGAGCCTGAGGACCGCTGGGGCCGCATGACTTCTGGCAAAAGGGGGCCGGCATCCTTTTGGGGGTACCGGCCCTTAATCTACAGCTTAGCGCATTCATTGCCCGAGCGATACGAAAGGCTCGAATGCCAAGGCATTACATCTTGGACATTACATATTGGGATAGTTCGGGCCGCCGCCGCCTTCGGGCACGACCCAATGGATGTTCTGGGTCGGGTCCTTGATATCGCAGGTTTTGCAATGGACGCAATTTTGCGCATTGATCTGAAAACGCGGGTTCGAGCCATCATCGTCGGTGATGACCTCATAGACGCCTGCCGGACAATAGCGCTGGGCAGGTTCGTCAAAGACCGGCAGATTATAGGCGATCGGGATCGCCGGATCCTTGAGCGTCAGATGCACGGGTTGATCTTCTTCGTGGTTGGTCGCCGAAATAAAGACAGACGACAGCTTATCGAAGGAAATCTTACCGTCAGGTTTTGGGTAAACGATGGGCTTGCATTCCGACGCCTTCTTCAGCGTCTCATGGTCGGCCTTGCCGTGCTTCAAAGTGAAAGGCAGACCGATCCCCAATTGGTTCATCCACATGTCGATGCCGCCAATCGGCAGGCCGAGGATCGAGCCAAAGCGCGTCCAGAAAGGCTTCACGTTGCGCACGCGCTTTAAGTCCTTGTAGACCGAGCTCTTAAGATAGGCCTGCGCGTAACTGGCAAGTTCATCGCCCGCACGCCCGCCCTTCACCGCATCAAAGGAGGCATCAGCCCCCATCATGCCGGTGAGGATGGCGTTGTGGCTGCCCTTAATGCGCGGCAGATTGACGAAACCAGCCGAACAGCCGATCAGCGCGCCGCCGGGAAATGTCAGTTTAGGGACAGATTGAAAACCGCCTTCGGTGATCGCGCGCGCGCCATAAGCAAGGCGCTTGCCACCGACAAAGGTGTCGCGCATAGCGGGGTGCTGCTTGAAGCGCTGAAATTCATCAAACGGCGAAAGATAGGGATTTGTGTAGTTCAGGTGGATGACGAACCCAACCGACACAAGGTTTTCGCCGAAGTGATAGAGGAACGAACCGCCGCCTGTGTCGTTCTGGAGCGGCCACCCAAATGTGTGCTGCACCAGACCCTTGCGGAACTTGGCCGGCTCGATTTCCCAAACTTCCTTGAGGCCGATGCCGTATTTCTGCGGATCACGCCCTTCGTCGAGCTTGAACTTACGGGTCAGCTCTTTGGTCAGCGAGCCACGCGCGCCTTCGGCAAACAGCGTGTATTTGGCGCGCAGCTCCATGCCGCGTGTGTAGCTGTCCTTGTGGTGGCCGTCTTTGGCGATGCCCATATCGCCGGTGGCGACGCCGCGCACGCTGCCATCGTCGTTATAGAGAACTTCGGCACCGGCAAAACCTGAGTAAATCTCAACGCCCATTTCTTCAGCTTTGGTGGCCATCCAACGACAGACATTAGCCAAGCTGCCAACATAGTTGCCGTGGTTCGACATGAAGGGCGGGAAGATAAAATTGGGAATGCGCAGCGACCCGGCAGGCCCGAGATAGATGAAATGATCGGCGGTCACTTGCGTATCGAGCGGGCAACCCTGCTCTTTCCAATCCGGCATCAATGAATTGAGGCCGATGGGATCAAACACCGCGCCCGACAAAATATGCGCGCCGACTTCCGAGCCCTTTTCGATCAGGCAGACCGAAATGTCGAAGTCCTGTTCGGCTGCAAGCTGGCGCAGACGGATGGCCGCAGACAGACCCGCAGGGCCGCCGCCGACGATCAAGACGTCATATTCCATAAACTCGCGTTCGGGCAGGTCACTCATTTCTTTATTCTCCTCAGGGGGTGGCCTCGGGGCTGATGGCGCAGCCCAAGTCATGCGTCCGCTTTAATATCTAGGCAGTTTATGGTGCCTGTCCCTAGATTGGTCAATATCTCGGCATGTCATGCTAGACTAAGGTAAGACAAGCGCCCCTGCATGGACCAATCCTCCAAATATGACCGAAATCGAAGCCGCACATCAAAATCTAACGCAGGAAGCGGCGCACGCGCGCCTTTCGTTCTGCGTGGAGGCGGGTGCGAATGAGGTTTTCAGCGAGGAAGTTCAGAACCGCTATCAACTAGAGGCCCCAAGCAGCGAAACCGCCCTGGTCGGTGCGGACGAGCCAAAGCAGCAGCGAAACGAGCCTGCGCGAACGGCCCCACGCGGCAACTTGCTGCGCGAAGGCCCACCGCCCGCCTTTCAAAGTGCGCCACCAGCCTTAGCGTTGGGCGACACGGAGGCGATTGCGCTGGCCCAGCAGATTGCGGCAGGGGCTATGAGCTTGAAGGCTTTGCGCGACGGTGTTGCCGGGTTTACGGGCTGTGCGCTTAGCAATACGGCCAAAAATCTGGTTTTCGATGACGGCAATCCAAACGCCCGCCTCATGCTGGTCGGCGAAGTGCCGGGGCGTGATGAGGACCTTGAAGGAAAGCCTTTTGCAGGCGAGAGCGGGCGCTTGCTCGACCAAATGCTGGCCGCCATCGGACTCAAGCGCGACGACATTTACCTTGCCAATATGCTGCCTTGGCGGCCACCGGGGGACCGCCAGCGGACACCGGCTGAACAGGCCATGTGCCTGCCGTTCATTACCCGGCAGATCGAGTTATGCGGGCCCGATATTTTGATTTTTGCAGGCGGTGCGGCCGCCAAGCAGATGCTCGGCGTGGAAACGCCGCTGCCAAGATTGCGTGGCCAGTGGAAGGCCTATACGGATGCAAGCGGGCGGGCGACCCCTGCCTTGACAATATTTCCACCCGATTATCTGTTGCGGCACCCCTCGCAGAAGCGTTTGGCGTGGCGTGACCTACTGGCCCTCAAGGCACGGCTTGAGGCTTTGCCAGCCCAGTCTGATCACGTCTGATCACGTCTGATCACGTCTGATCACGTCTGATCACGTCTGATCACGCCTGATCGCTTGATCTTGAGCGCCTAGGTTAACCCAAAGTGCATTTCCTTCGCTCTTGCAGCAAAAATAGGCTAATCGCCTCTTGGCAGTTCGTCATCCGCCGTTAGAATGCCCGCCATGAATTGGGGGAATATCCACACGCCTGTTTCTTTGCAGGGGCGCGACGTTAAGCGCGTGATGCAGGGCTGCCTGATGGCGGCGGCTATTGGCATGTCTTTCCCATACCTCCTCGACACCGCGCGGGCTGATGCGCCTTTGCCGCTCCCCTCGCCGCAAGCGCGCGCATTGGTCGAGGCTTCGGCCCGCAGCCCCCAAAGCGTGTCAGATCAGGTGCCGCTACCAGTTTCCGCCCCCAATCTAAAAGTCGCTGATGCGCTGGGCGTGGATGAACCTGCCTACTCGCCGCTTGCAGTGCCGCTTGCCAATTCCGTTCCGCAGTCGGCCCCTCTGGCCTCCAGCGCAAAAATCTGGAGCCCGGAAATATTGAGCGGCGCGGACCGCGAGCTTTATCTGAAAATCTTTGCTGCCGAAAAGCACGCCCGGTGGAAAGCCGCCGATAAGCTGATCGACCAACTCGCAGACAAACGTCTCATAGGCTATGTGCTGTTTGAGCGCTATATGCACCCGCGCTATCGTTCAAGCTATGGGGAACTCAGGGCGTGGATGGCCGAATATTCAGACCTGCCCGACGCCAACCGCATCTACCAGCTAGCTTTGCGCAAGAAGACCCGCAAAGCAGCCGCGCCCAAACGCCCACAGGTGCGTCGTTTCCGCCAGCCAGCATCAACGAACTATTCAGCCGTAGATGATGACGACGACGACACGCCAACTTATTCGCATCAGTTCAGGCGGGTGGATGCCAAGGTGCGCCAATTGGTGCGCGATGCCAAAGCGCAAGATGCGCTGAACTATCTCAACACGCCCACCATCAAACGCTCGCTCAGCGATGTCGAATATGACAAGGCGCGCGAACGGATCGCGGCGTCCTATTTCATCGAGAACGACAATGAAAACGCCTATCTGACGGCCGACAGCATTGCCCGCAACCATGGCCGCGCCGTCCCGTTGGCTGATTGGTATGCCGGTCTATCGGCATGGCGGATGGAAAAATATGATGATGCAGCACGCCACTTTGAACGGTTGGCGCGCGCAAGCAGCGTGTCTGATTGGTCGCGGGCTGCCGGTGGGTTCTGGGCGGCGCGCGCCTATCTTGCCAATCACGAACCTGATCACGTCGCCGAGATGCTCGAAATTGCCTCCAATACAGGCGCGACGTTTTACGGCCTCCTTGCCACGCGGCAGTTAGGACGCGAACCCCATTTCAATTGGATTGAGCCCAAGCTTGATCGCGCGGCCTATGAAACGCTCATTCAGGATTCTGCCGTTGCCCGCGCCGTGGCGCTCGTCCAGATCGGCAAGCGCGAACTGGCCCAACAGGAACTGATGCGGGCGCACGGCTGGCTCCCCGCCAGCACGAATGAAGCGCTGATTGCGCTCGCCGCGACGTTCAAGCTGTCGGCTGTTGAATTACAAGCCGCGAGTGCGGCCAACCTGCCTCAAGCCCGGATGCATGATGGCGCGATCACGCTCAATGCGGGTCTTTATCCCGTGCCCAATTACAAACCCAAACATGGCTTCCGTATTGACCGGGCGCTTTTTTATGCCGTGATGCGGCAGGAGAGCAAGTTTCAGCCTGATGCAAAGTCTGGCGCAGGCGCGCGCGGGTTGATGCAGATCATGCCAGCAACGGCGAGCGTCATCGCACAAGACCGCACGCTGGCACGCGCGAATAAAGACAAATTACTCGACCCCTCGTTCAATCTATCCTTGGCGCAGAACTACTTCGAAACATTAATGGCGAGCGGCGAGCCACGCGGCAATCTTTTCATGCTGACGACGGCTTACAATGGGGGCCCAGGCAATCTTTCGCGCTGGCTCGATCAAATCAATTTCAAGGGCGACCCCTTTCTTTTTATTGAAAGCATTCCCGCAGCGGAAACACGCGGCTATATTGAGCGTGTCGTCATGAATTTCTGGATCTATCGCTCACGGCTCGGTCAACCCTTCCCCTCGCTTGACGCAAGCGCATCGGGCGACTGGCCGATTTACGACAATTTCGAAAATTAAAACTAAATCATCTCTCTTTTCGAGGCGGCCTTCCCATGGTCGTTCCTTATCAATCCCATTATTTGAAAGGCAATCTCCATGCCTGGCATTGACGCCTCACGTTCCTTCATCCCTCTCAATATTGCCGTGATGACGGTATCGGATACACGCACGCCTGAGACCGACACATCGGGCGATGTGCTGGTCGCGCGGCTGACCGACGCGGGCCATGCGCTGGCCACGCGCATCATCGTTTCCGACGATATTCAGGTGATCCGCAACCAACTCCTCGCCTGGATTGCAGACGATGGCGTCGATATTGTCATCTCGACTGGCGGCACAGGCCTGACCGGTCGAGACGTCACACCCGAAGCCTTTAAGTCTGTCTATGACAAGGAGATCGAGGGTTTTTCGGCGGTATTCCATGCGGTCAGTTTTGCCAAAATCGGCACCTCAACCATCCAGTCGCGCGCCACGGCAGGCGTCGCCCATGGCAAGTATATCTTTGCACTGCCGGGGTCGCCGGGGGCTTGCAAGGACGGGTGGGACGAAATTTTGGTGCATCAACTCGACAATCGTTTTCGGCCCTGCAATTTCGTCGAAATTTTGCCGCGCTTGCAGGAGCGGTGACGAACAGCGCTTGTTCGCCTTTTCGGGGCGCGCCATTCTGCCAGGACAATCAATCAGGGGAGGCCAGAATGTTTAAAGAATTTCGTGAGTTTGCATTGCGCGGCAATGTGATGGATATGGCCGTCGGCATCATCATCGGGGCCGCTTTCACAACCATCGTCAAGTCGCTGGTCAGCGACATCATCATGCCGCCGTTTGGTGTGCTGATGGGTGGCGTTGATTTTAGCAATTATTTCATCGCCCTGACGATGGAAGTGGCCCCCGCCACGCTTACCGCTGCCAAGGAAGCGGGCATTCCCGTTCTCACCTATGGCAATTTCATCAACGCTGCACTGAACTTCGTGATCGTTTCCTTCGCGCTCTTTCTTGTGATCCGGCAAATGAACCGGCTCAAGGACCGGATCGCCAAGGGCGAAGCCCCCGCACCTGCCGCGCCGCCACGCGAACAAGTGCTGCTTGAGGAAATCCGTGACCTGCTGAAGGCGCGT
Source organism: Parvibaculaceae bacterium (assembly GCA_041688015.1). Taxonomy (GTDB): domain Bacteria; phylum Pseudomonadota; class Alphaproteobacteria; order Parvibaculales; family Parvibaculaceae; genus Parvibaculum. The sequence goes on along the minus strand of JBDNIY010000004.1, from coordinate 166,379 downwards.
GGCTAAACGCATTGAATAGAGATGGCACCAGCCTCATGCCGTGACGCAGGCCGGTGCCAATTTCTATTGGCCTATCTATTTTTTCTGTCGAGCCAACGCTTATAATCAGTATCTGTATCAATATCCGATAGGGCTTCCAGCATGGCGCTGCTGAGGCCATGCTGGTTCACATTGCGCAATGTATCGGCCAGCGCATAATCGCTTGACCAGCGTACGTTCTGGAAGATGTCGACAATGCGGGGGCGACGGCGCAAGCCGACTAGCCAATAGCCGCCATCGTCTGCCGGGCCAAACACCGCATCATGCCGCCCAAGCAGATCAAACGCCGTTGCAATATGCGCCACAGAAATATCGGGAATATCGCTGCCAACAATAACAACGGGGCCGGGGGGCAAGGCACGCATGAGATGCCCCATGCGCTGGCCAATATCCCCTAGCCCTTGCGCGATGCGGGGCAGGCGCGCGGGCCAGAGAGACGCCTCGTGTACGGCGCTGTCAGGCGATAGAGACAGCACCGTTTGCCAACGCGGGTCAGAACCCACACGTCGCAAAAGATCATTTGTTGCCTGGCGATAAAACCGTGTCGCTTCGACCATGCCGATGCCCGCGGCAAGGCGCGTTTTCACGCGGCCCAGTTCGGGGCGCTTTGCCATGACCGCGAGTTGAGGCACTGGTGCCATGCGGCTCAGGCGTAGAGGCGCGCGATGACGCGCGGCGGGACGTGCAAATAATAGAGCCCAAGGCACAGCGCATTGCGCGCAACGCGGGCGATGTAGCCATGCGCAAGATAGCGCGCGGGGCTTGTCACGGCGCGCGAGCGCAGCATCACCAAACGGCGACGCCCAATGCGACGAACAAGATCAACGTCTTCCATCAACGGCAATGCCCGAAAGCCACCGATGCGATCATAGAGCCGCCGGTTCACGATCAAGCCCTGATCGCCATAAGGCAGCTTGAAAAGCGCGCAGCGCAGCGCAACAGCGCGCTCCAAAAAACGAGCGCTGCTGGAAAAATCATCCAGCGTAAAACGAAAAGCGGCGGCAATCTCTGATGAGCGGAACCGACCAGCGACCACATGCTGAAAGAGTTTTTCGACCTCCGCATCCCACCCCGGTTCCAGCACCGTGTCGGCATGAAGAAAGAGAAGCCATGTTCCTTTTGCAGCAGCAGCACCTGCCTGCATCTGTTGACCGCGCCCACGCGGCACCGTGATGAATTTGGCACCCGTTGCCTCGGCGATTTCCGCTGTGGCGTCGCTCGATCCGCCATCGACAATGATGACGTCGCGGACAAGGCCATGAACGGCGGCAGGAATAAGCGCTGCCAACACGCGGGGCAGCGTCGCTTGGGCATTCAAAGTTGGAATAATGACACTCAACATGGGCGACATATTACGTGTTGCGCTTGCGAAGGGAAGATGGCTAAAGAATGTTCTTGTTATGTTCTAGTTTTCTGCTTACAGTTTACCTATGACCGCTCGTCACGAAACAGCACGCTCCGGCCACCCCGCCCGCTCCCCGGCCAATTCCCCTATTGGCTCACTGGGCACGCGGCCGCACCGCCTGACGGACCCCATGCTCCTCGCACCGCAAGGGGTTCCTCAAAACGGCCGCCGTGGCCGGGGCGCGCTGACCAACGAGAGCGGGCGTTTTGAGCCGCAGTCTCGCATCCTGATTGATGATGGCTGGGAGACGGGCGATGCGCCGCCGCCTTTGCGCACTGAGGTGACGAGTGAGACAGCGCGCGTCATCCTGACCCGCAACACCTCGCCTGACGTTCCCTTTGATCGCTCCATCAACCCTTATCGAGGCTGCGAACATGGCTGCGTTTATTGTTTTGCGCGGCCAACACATGCCTATATGGGCTTGTCGCCGGGGCTCGATTTTGAATCCAAACTTTTTGTCAAACCCAATGCGGCGGCCCTCCTAGCTAAGGAGCTTTCGCGCAAGGGCTATGACGTTGCCCCCATCGCCATGGGAACGAATACCGATCCTTATCAGCCAATTGAGCAGACCTACCGGATCACGCGCAGCATTCTGGAAGTGCTGTCGGACTTTAATCATCCCGTGACCATCATCACAAAATCGGTCCGCGTGACGCGTGATCTCGATATTTTAAGCGACATGGCCAAGCGCAATCTCGTCAAAGTGTCGCTGTCAGTGACAACGCTGGACGCAAAACTTGCCCGTACCATGGAGCCGCGCGCCTCGACGCCATCGCGTCGGATTGAGGCGATGAAGTTGCTGTCTGAATCCGGGGTGCCCGTGGGTGTGATGGTGGCGCCGATCATTCCAGCGCTCAACGACACGGAGATCGAAAAGATCCTAACCGGCGCTGCCTATGCCGGCGCGACATCGGCAGGCTTTGTCGTGCTGCGGCTACCCCATGAAATCAAAGACCTGTTTGCCGAGTGGTTGCGCGAGAATGAACCCGGCAGGGCCGAGCATGTGATGTCGCTGGTCCGCTCCATGCGAGGCGGCAAGGATTATGACGCCACATGGGGTCAACGCATGAAAGGCTCTGGCCCCTACGCCTGGCAGATCAGCCGCCGCTTCGAGATCGCCTGCAAGCGCCTCGGGCTTAACCGTGGCGGCTGGAAACTGGACAGCAGTCAGTTCCGGGTGCCCGGTCAAGGCAAACAGTTGGAGTTGCTGTGACGAAAGCAGACCTAACCTCCCCCCTCTTTCTTTTGGGGCCTACGCGCAAGGCGTGGGGAGGTTAAAATATTCATCTTAGAATATTTTGGGTGGGGGGAAACAATGCCCAACCAATTCGCTCGCTATCTCAGAAAACACCAGACTGATGCCGAACGAAAGCTCTGGCGCGAACTACGTTTTCTGAAGGAACGCGGCTTCCACTTCAGACGCCAAACGCCAATAGGCCCCTATATCGCCGACTTCTCCTGCTACACAGCAAAACTCGTTATCGAGATTGATGGCGGCCAGCACAATGAAACCGGGGGCATCGCATCAGATGCACGCCGCTCCGCCTGGCTCGAAACACAAGGCTACAAGGTGCTGCGCTTCTCGAATAGGGACGTGCTGTTGCACACAGAGGCCGTTCACAATTCAATCCGCGACACTTTGGACCTCGATAAAGATCCCCCACCCGAAAAATCCTAAAGACGGATTTCTCGACCTCCCCACAAGGGGGAGGTAAGATGAGAAGTGTGATATTTCAGTTTAGTTCCTTACCTCCCCCTTGTGGGGAGGTCGGAGAGCGAAGCGATCCGGGTGGGGGACGCGGCATCGAAACTTGCTCCAACACAGTTGAGTCCCTCCCCCCCTCAAGCCACACTCCGCTCATGCCAAACCCCGATTCCTCGCCCGCCAAATCCCCCCGCCTCCGCCGCGCCGCCTCAATCTTGTTGCCGAGCGGCCCTGATTATTCGTTCGAGACAGAACACGGTGCACCGAGTTTGCGCGTCTGCGGCATCGACGAGGCAGGACGTGGGCCACTAGCAGGGCCGGTCGTGGCGGCGGCCGCCGTCATCGATATGGAGCGCTGTCCTGTCGGTCTCAACGATTCCAAGAAGCTCACACATAAAGCGCGCGAACGGCTCTTTGCCGAACTCGCCGATTGCGCCGACATCGGCATCGGCATGGCCAGCGTCGAAGAGATCGACGAGATCAACATTTTGCAAGCGACCATGCTCGCCATGACCCGCGCACTTGCCGCGTTAAAAACGCCGCCCGCCTTCGCGCTCATCGACGGCAATCGTGTGCCGAAACTCACCTGCCCCGCCCGCGCCATCGTGAAGGGTGATGGGCGCGTGTTGTCGATTGCCGCGGCCTCAATTGCCGCCAAAGTCACGCGCGACCGAATGATGGTCGAAATGGCCAAAAAGCATCCCGGTTATGGCTTTGAAAAGCACATGGGCTACGGCACAAAAATCCATCTGGATGCGCTAAACCGGCTCGGCGTAACGCCACATCACCGCCGCAGCTTTGCGCCGATACGCCATATGTTGAGTCCACCGATTCCAAAGTGACTCGATTTAGTGTTTCAGATTCCGTTAAGCCTTTGATTCTTGACGCAGAATCGCCTCTCGCCCATGATCCGCGGCCCCAAACTTTGTTGGGGCAGTAAAGTAGGGGTCGAAGTTGGGGCGCGGAACAAGTGAGGCAGCCAAGCTGCCGGGTGAACATATCATTCAGGGCGATTGCATTGAGGCGATGAATGCGCTGCCCGAAAAATCAGTCGATCTGATCTTTGCGGACCCACCCTACAACCTCCAACTCGGCGGCGAGCTGACACGTCCTGACCAATCCAAGGTCGATGCGGTAACCGACGATTGGGACAAGTTTGACAGCTTTGCCACTTACGATCAGTTCACACGCGAGTGGTTGAAGGCATCCAAACGCGTTCTCAAAGACACGGGCGCGATCTGGGTGATCGGCTCTTATCACAATATCTTTCGCGTCGGCGCGAGCCTTCAGGATCTGGGCTACTGGATCATGAATGATGTGATCTGGCGCAAATCAAACCCCATGCCGAATTTTCGCGGCACGCGGTTTACCAATGCGCATGAAACCATGATCTGGGCGACGCGCAGCGAAGATCAGAAGAAATATACCTTCAACTACGACGCCATGAAGGCGCTCAATGACGATCTGCAAATGCGCTCTGATTGGGTGCTGCCGATCTGCACGGGCGGCGAGCGGCTGAAAGATAGTGACGGCGACAAAGCGCATCCGACGCAAAAACCCGAAGCCTTGCTGCATCGCATTTTGCTGGCCACAACCAATGCAGGCGACACCGTGCTCGACCCCTTCTTTGGCACCGGCACGACGGGCGCGGTTGCCAAAAAACTCGGCCGTAAGTTCATCGGCATTGAGCGCGAGACAAAATATATCAAAGTCGCCAAAGCACGCATCGCCCGCGTCCTTCCCTCCTCGCCCGAAGACCTCAAGGTCACCACATCGAAGAGAGCCGAGCCGCGCGTTCCCTTCGGCAGCATTGTCGAACGCGGCCTTATCGAACCGGGCACTATCCTGACCGACCCGATGCGGCGTCACGCGGCGCGCGTGCGGGCCGATGGATCGCTCGTCTGCCGCGATGCCACTGGCTCCATCCATAAGATCGGCGCGCATGTGCAAGGCCTCGATGCTTGCAACGGCTGGACCTATTGGCATTTCAAGACAGATGGCAAGCTGAAGCCCATCGATATTTTGCGTCAAAAAGTGCGCGCGGAAATGGGTTCAGCGTAATCCCCGCTTTTCGGCAGGGCGAGGCGCGCCGCGAGGGGGTAATTGGGCTTATCCCCGCCTGAGGATAAGGCCCGCCAAAGCCTCAAGCATGTGCACATCTGACCTCGACAGGGAAAGGCTCTTTTTCTTGCAGGAAAGGCTCGGAAATTCCGAGCTTTTTCGAGGTTTTCAAGCGTCCTGTAGCAGGCCCAACACGACCACTTTGCGCATCACAGAGGGCAATGCTTCGCCTTCAAGGTCACCGTATGGCGTCCATATACCGTCCGCCTTTGCCGCCGCTTTCGCGCTTGCCTCGCCCACGTAAACCGTCAGCACCAGATGAAAATGCGTGAAGGTATGCTCCACTGTGCCGACGCGCTTTTGCCATTTCGTAATGAGCGGGGCATGGACTAATTTTTCATCATCCGATAACGGATTATTATCCCAAGGTGTCGTCGGCACCTCCATCATACCACCCAGCAATCCCTTGGCGATGCGCTTGCGCAAGAGCACGGCGCCGTCGGGACGCGTGACGAAAAAGCACGCACCATAACGGACAGGACGTGGTTTTTTTGGCGCGCGGCGCGGTAGCGTTTCGGCAATGTCGATGCGCCTTGCTTCGCACATCGTCTCTAGCGGGCAACGATTGCAGGATGGGTTTTTCGGCGTGCAAATGGTCGCGCCCAGATCCATCATGGCTTGCGCAAAGTCGCCCGCGCGCAGATCAGGCGTCAAGGTTTCTGCTGCCGCGCGAATTTCAGGTTTCGACAAAGGCAGCGGCGTTTCGATGGCAAAGAGCCGCGTCACCACCCGATCGACATTGCCGTCGATTACAGTGGCGCGTTTGCCAAAAGCAATGGCGACAATGGCTGCTGCTGTATAGGGACCAATGCCGGGTAGGCGACGCAAATCTTCTTCTGTATCGGGAAAGATGCCGCCATGGTCGCGCGCGATCGTCAGCGCGCAAGCATGCAGGTTTCGCGCACGGCTGTAATAGCCAAGCCCCGCCCAGCGCTTCATCACATCATCAAGTGGCGCAGCGGCCAGCGCTTCCACCGTTGGCCAGCGTGCCAGAAAGTCTCGGAAATAAGGTCCAACCGTCGCGACCGTGGTTTGCTGTAGCATAATTTCAGACAGCCAGACCGCATAGGGATCAGCATGTTGCCCCGGTGGCGACCGCCAAGGCAATACGCGGGCATGGGCGTCATACCAACGCAGCAGCGTCGGCGCGAGCGCTTCACGTGGCACTTGCGCTGTTTTAGTCGCCGCTTTTCCCGCCATGCTTTCTTCGATCCAAATTCTGTTTGTTAGCTCGACAAATTTGCCACGTCACGGACATAAGGAATCCCTTTCGGTTGCTTTACTATTTCGGCAACGTCTGTAGTGGACAGGCGGGTCACGACAATCGACACCTTATCAAACGCCAAATCTTCCGTAGACTGAGAGACATATCGTGTGATGCGGCGGGCCCGGTAGACCAAGACGTCGTTTAATAGATCGACTGACATTTTGCCGTGTTCGACCCTCAGCGAAATTTCATGACTTTGATTGCGCTGCTGAAAGCGCTCTTCTAAGGGCTTGATACCGGCCAGAATTACCAAAATGATAATTGTTGCGGCAACGGCTTCTGTATAGAGCCCGCCGCCGACCGCTAATCCGATGGCGGCCACAGTCCACAAACTCGCCGCCGTTGTTAGGCCGCGAACAACTTCGCCTCGCAGCAGGATGGACCCAGCGCCCAGAAAACCGATGCCCGACACCACTTGAGCCGCAACGCGTGACGGGTCAAGAATGACATGATCGCCCAGCACGTCCGAAAAGCCATAGGCCGATACGATCATAAAGAGACAGGAGCCAACACTGACAAGCATATGCGTGCGTAAGCCAGGGGCCCACGCCAGACGCTCACGATCTGCGCCAATGACGCTGCCAAGAGCGGCCGCCACAAGAAGGCGGAAAATCAGATCCCAATCAAGCAGCATGCTTTAATTCAAACGAGAGAGACCCGCTTGCCTTCTTCACAATTGCCCTTCAAACCTTTTAGATCTTTCGGGAAAAATGCATTCTAAAATTCACTACCGGCCACAAGACAGGTTTTCTCGCAGACAAACCAAATTCAGGGCAGAATACACGCCATGATAAAGAGAAGCGACCATAGCCTTGCGCCCAACCGGTTCCGCCTGCCGCCCATTGGCGGGAAGGTGGCGGGGTTGACGCGTGAGCTGTTTCGCAAACGCGGCTTTGCGGAAGGCCACATTTTGGCGCATTGGCCCGATATTGCGGGCGATGTGATCGCGGATTACTCGGCACCCGAGCGGCTCGTTTATCCGCGCCGTGTGCGCGAAGGGCGCGGGCCGCAAGGCGCGGCAACCTTGGAAATCCGGGTTGACGGTCCCATTGCTCTTGAAATCAAGCACCTGGAACCGCAGATCATCGAGCGCATCAACTCGTATTATGGTTATTCGGCGGTTTCGCGACTGAAAATGACACAAGGCCCGCTGCCTGAGCGGCCACGCGCGCGTGCTCGACCCGTTCGAACGCTGACGCCAGAGGAACGGGCAGCGCTCGTTCAGAGCCTCCAACCCATTGCCGAGCCCGGTTTGCAGGATGCTCTTGCGAGGCTGGGAGAAAGAATTCTGGGGAGAACTTTGCCCAAAGGGCGCTAAAGGGCCCAAATATGCTCTGAGTCCCGATTCTGGGGCTGTTGCAAGTCAAAGGTTTGGTTGAGCGTCTTTGAACGCGCCGTCATAATACATCTACATCTAGTGGGGATTGCTTAAAGTGAATCAAAATCGGGTTATTGCGATCGCGGTCGTGGCTGTTTTAGCTGTGGTTGCACTTGGCTTTTTGGGATATCGCGCATTTGGGTCCAAGGACGTTTTGGCCCAGGCGGATGGCGCGAACCAGTCCAAAATCGAGAAGGAACTGGCGGTTGCTGGCCCGTTGGGCGACATGACGTTGGGCGACCCCAAGGCCCCGATCAAGGTCTATGAATATGCGTCGCTGACCTGCTCGCATTGCGCCGATTTCGAGCAACACACCTTCCCGAAATTCAAGAAAGACTATATCGACACGGGCAAGGTCTTTTACACGCTGCGCGACTTTCCGTTTGATCCGATTGCGACAGCAGGCTTCATGCTGGCGCATTGCGCGGGACCGGAGCGTTACTTCGGCTTCATTGACGTGTTGTTTGCCACGCAAGCGCAATGGGCCTTTGTGCAGACGCCGATGGAGGCTCTGAAGGGTATTGCTCGGCAGGGCGGTTTTTCCGAAGACAAGTTTGACGCTTGCATGAAGAACGAAAAGATTTTCGACCATGTCAAAAGCATGGCCGAGCGTGGCTCAAAAACATTCGGTGTGCGCTCGACGCCGACTTTCTTCATCAACGGCGAAAAAGTCGAAGGCGCACTGCCCTACTCAGATCTTGAAGCCATCTTGAAGAAGCACCTACCAGGTGCCGATAATTCAGCCGACGAAACACCAACACCCAAAGGTGAAGCCACACCGGCTGCCCCTGAAGAACACTAACGACGACGCCAATCGCGCCATCGCCACTCCCTAGCAAGACGTTTAGACAGAACTAAAGCAGGATCGAACCCAAGTGAAATTCAACCGTTTGCGCCTTTCAGGTTTCAAATCATTTGTTGATCCGACCGATTTAATCATCGAGCCGGGACTGACTGGCGTTGTCGGCCCCAATGGGTGTGGCAAGTCGAACCTGCTGGAAGCACTGCGTTGGGTGATGGGTGAAAATTCGTTCAAGAACATGCGCGGCTCGGGCATGGAAGACGTTATTTTTGCCGGTACGACGGGGCGGCCTGCGCGCAACTATGCCGAAGTGACGCTCTATATCGACAATGCGGATCGTTCGGCGCCCGCGGCCTACAACGACTGTGAAGTCATCGAAGTCTCGCGCAAGATTGAGCGCGACGAGGGCTCGACCTACCGCGTCAATGGGCGCGAAGTGCGCGCGCGCGATGTGCAGTTGCTGTTTGCTGACGCATCAACCGGCGCTCACTCGCCTGCTCTGGTCCGTCAAGGTCAGATCGCACAGATCATTGCCTCAAAGCCGATTAATCGTCGCCGCATTCTAGAAGAAGCGGCGGGCATCACTGGCCTTTATACGCGCCGCCACGAAGCGGAACTCCGGCTCAAAGCGGCTGAGACAAACCTGACGCGTCTTGACGATGTGGTAGCTCAGGTTGAAAGCCAGCTTGCCAGCCTAAAACGACAGGCACGGCAAGCGACGCGCTATCGCAATCTGTCGGGTCAGATTCGCGAAACGGAATCGATTTTTCTTCATCTGAAATGGACGCAAGCCGTTGAAGGGCTTGCCCATGAAGAAACACGCCTTGGCGAGACAGACACCCGCGTCGCCGATCTCACACGCGAAAGTGCAGCGGCAACCATTGCCGAGGCCGATGCGGCGGAGATCCTGCCCGGCTTGCGCGATACCGAAGCGCAGGAATCAGCGCGCCTGCACCGTCTCACCATTGAACGCGATCAATTAGACGCCGAAGAGGCCCGCGCGCGCGAACAGGCGCAGCGCCTGACCGCACGCCTCGATCAGATCGGTCAAGACCTTGTGCGCGAAAAAAGTCTTATCGAAGACACGCGCGCCGCAATGGCCAAGCTCGATCAGGAAACCAGCGAGTTGCAAGAAGCCGAAGCTGGTCAGGCCGACGCGCAGCACGACGCACATACTTTGGTTGAGCAAACGCAAACCCGCCTCAATGCCAGCGAAGGTGAACTCGACCAGCTCAACCGCGAGATTGCGGTTTTGACCGCTGAACGCCAAAGCCATGAGAAGTCGATTGAAACGGGACGCACGCGCATTGAGCGATTGCAGGCCCAGCTTGATGCCATTGCGCGCGAACAGGCGACGCTGACAGACGCCGCCGAAAAGCAGGCGGAGATTGATCTTCAATCGGCAGAACTTGAAACGGCAGCCGAAACGGCAAGTGCGGCGGAAGTGGCCGCGATGGACGCAGAAGAAGCACGCACTGCCGCCCAGAGCGCCGAGCGCGCGGCGCGCGAACCGATGCAATCTGCCGAACGTCAGGCCAATGATCTTGCCACGCAGGCCAAGACCATCGCCGACCTTCTGGCTGTTGACGAGAGCGGTCTCTGGCCACCCATGATCGACGCGCTAACGGTCGAGCATGGCTATGAAACGGCGCTTGGGGCAGCGATTGGTGATGATCTGGCGGTGCCAAACGATGCGGCAGCTCCCGTTCATTGGGACACTCTCCCAGACTTTGACGTGCCGCCTGCCCTACCCGCTGGGGCGACACCGTTGACGCAATTTGTACGGGGACCCGTCGCCTTGTCGCGCCGCCTTTCGCAGATTGGCGTTGTCGATGGGCAAGATGGCAAGCGACTGCAAAATGAGTTGAAGCCGGGCCAGCGACTGGTGACGCGCGAAGGCGGCTTGTGGCGTTGGGACGGCTTTACGGCCGCCGCAGATGCACCCACAGCGGCGGCACGACGCCTTGAACAACGCAACCGTCTGGCAGACCTTGAAGTTGAATTACAAGGCGCACGCGAACTTGCATCTGAAGCGCGCGCCATGTTTGAAGCGGCACGCGTGAGAGCCGAAACCGCTCTTGCGCAAGAACAAGATGCGCGTCGTCAGCAGCGCGAGGCACAGACCGCCCATAACACGATCCGCGACCAATTGGCGGCGGCAGAACGCGCGGCGTCTGCCCTGTTGCAGCGCGTGGCAGCGCTGACAGAAGCACAAGAACGCCTGCAAGGGGATCGAGGCGAAGCAACACGCGCACTCGAAGAAGCAACCGTGAGCCTCGAAGCCTTGCAGCCTGACGAAGAATTGCGCGAACGGGCAAACGAACTGCGTGACACGGTTGGGCAGCTTCGCGTCGAGCTAACCGAAACGCGCGCGCGCTATGAAAGCATGAAGCGCGAAGCTGAAGCGCGGACGCGCCGTCTTGCCAGCATCACGGACGAACGCCGCGCATGGGAACTGCGTGCGACCAACGCTGAACGCCAGATTTCAACGCTGGAAGAACGCCAAGCCGAAGGCCTGAGCGAATTGGAAGAGCTGGAAGCCGTTCCAGCCATGATCGAAGAGCGCCGGATCGGACTGCTTGACCACATCGCGAGCGCTGAAGTGGCGCGCAGCGCGGCAGCGGACGCCTTGTCCTCAGCGGAAGCTCACCTTTCTGAATGTGCGCGCCTTGCCAAAACATTCCAGGCGCATCTAGGCGAAGCGCGTGAAGAACGCGCTCGCATCGACGGCCTTGTTGAAGGTGGCCGCGAACGTCTTCGCGAAGCTGAAGAACGTGTGCGTGAAACGCTTGAATGTGAACCAGAGGCGGCCCTTGCACAGGCCAATCTTGAAGCTGGCGCAGAGTTGCCGACGCTCGAACAGGTGGATGCAAAGCTCGACCGCATAAAGCGTGAGCGCGAAAGCCTGGGCGGGGTCAACTTGCGCGCCGACGAAGAAGCGCGCGAGTTTGCCGAACAGCTCGAAACTATGACGAGCGAGCGCGAAGACCTCATCAATGCCATCGCCAAATTGCGCCAGGGCATCGGCAGCCTCAACCGCGAAGGCCGCGAACGCATGCTAGAGGCCTTCGAGAAGGTCAATACGAGCTTCCAGCGCCTGTTTACGCATTTGTTTGGGGGCGGCGAAGCGCATCTCAAGTTCACAGAATCAGATGATCCGCTGGAAGCTGGCCTTGAAATTTTTGCACGTCCGCCGGGCAAGCGCCTGCAGATCATGTCGCTGCTGTCTGGTGGCGAGCAGGCACTGACCGCTATGTCACTGATCTTTGCTGTGTTCCTGACCAACCCCTCGCCCATCTGCGTGCTGGACGAAGTGGACGCGCCTTTGGACGACGCGAATGTCGAGCGTTTCTGCGATCTTATGCAAGAGATGACACGCACAACCGACACGCGCTTCCTGATCATCACGCACCATGCCTTGACGATGGCCCGCATGAGCCGCCTGTACGGTGTCACCATGCAGGAACGCGGCGTTTCGACGCTGGTCTCGGTCGATCTTGATGGTGCCGAGCGCTTCAAGGAAGCATCGTAGCCTTCGGACAGGCGCGATGATGCCGCAGCGCGCGGCAGTATGCCGATTGCAATACGGTCAATTGGGAGGCAAATTCTGGCTGAATTGGTCAAATGCGGACAATGATCACGTGGAAAAACGCGATGCCATGGCGATCTGATAAGGTCAAATTGTCCACGCGACTCAGGGGCACGCGAGGGCGGATTGCCGCATTTGCGAAAAGTGTCTAAAAAGCCCGTGTTATCAAACACTTAAAGAGTGTTACCGGGTTCTTGACAGGCTTATAGGTGGCAAGTAGGGTGCGCGCGGCTTAAGGTGGGGCTCTACTCAATTTTTAGAGCCTTTTTGCGCGAGGGGCGCGGGGATTTGGCAAGCTCAAACGGCGACCCGTCCTCCGGCGATTCTCACGCAAGAGAGAGACTGAAATCCGATCTTGCGGATTTTGAGGCACGGCTTCGCGTAAAGCAGAAGGCCCACCAGCAGCCAGAGAATACCGGTGCCCGAGGTTCGGCTATGGGCATCGCCTTCAGGCTTTCCACCGAACTTGTGGCAGGCATTTTTTTGGGCGGTGGCATTGGTCTGCTTCTTGATAGATGGCTTGGTACGGAACCCTTGTTCCTGCTGATCTTTTTCTTTCTCGGCATGGCGGCAGGGATATTGAACGTGTTTAAAACAGCCAAGCAGCTCGCTGCCCAAGCTGAAGCAGACGCAAAAGAACAATCGGGCAAATAGCGCCCCAGCGACAGGACGATAAACGTGGCGGTAGAAGAGGCAGCATCCGGCGCGGCTCATCATGGGGGCGGTCTCGCGATCGACCCGATGCATCAGTTTCGCGTTGAGACGATCTTTCCGATTCACATTGGTGGCTTCGATGTTTCCTTTACCAACGCCTCGTTGTGGATGGTGATTGTCGCGGTTGCAATTTCGCTGCTGACCATCGCAGGCATGGGCAAACGCTCAATGGTGCCAAGCCGTATGCAATCGGTTGCGGAACTATCCTACGAGTTTGTGGCCACCATGCTGCGCGACAACGTCGGCGATGCGGGCAAGCGCTTCTTCCCCTTCGTCTTCACGCTCTTCATGTTCGTTTTGTTCTGCAACATGGGCGGCATGATGCCCTATTCGTTCACGGTCACGAGCCATATCATCGTCACCTTCGCGCTGGCATTTTTTATCTTCCTCGGCGTCACGATTATCGGCTTTATCGTTCACGGTTTTCGGTTCTTCCAATTCTTCGTGCCCAAAGGCGTGCCGATTGTATTGCTGCCGCTTCTTGTGGTCATCGAAGTCATCTCATATCTCACCCGCCCCATCAGCCTTTCCGTTCGTCTATTCGCGAACATGATGGCAGGCCACACCATGCTTAAGGTTTTTGCCGGCTTCGTTATTGCGATGGGCTGGCTCGGCGGCTTCCTGCCGCTTGCCTTCATGGTGGCCTTTACGGGCCTTGAAATTCTGGTCGCCTTTTTGCAAGCCTATGTGTTTGCCATCCTGACCTGCATCTATCTGAACGACGCACTGCACATGCACTAAGTGCTGCCGTCGCCCATTCGACGCTAAGCCGGGCGCAATGCCCAACGATCAACCTGGAAGAGACGCATCAAGCGTCTCGTTGAAGACGGAGACTAAGGACCATGGAACCAGCAGCAGCCAAGCTCATCGGCGCAGGCATTGCTTGTATCGCTCTTGCAGGCTCAGGCGTCGGCATCGGCACGATTTTCGGTAACTATCTCGCGGGCGCTTTGCGCAATCCCGCAGCGGCCCCGGCCCAGTTCCCTAACCTGCTTCTCGGCTTTGCTTTGGCCGAAGCGACGGGCCTGTTCGGTCTCGTGGTTGCGCTTATCCTGCTCTTCGTTATCTGAAGAAACGGTCCGTCTTCTGAAGTTTAGGATGGGCGCGTCATGCGTCCATCCCTCTTTCAGAATTTTTTGAGAGGTTCCCTTTCAAAAGGGGTGCGAGATATATGCCGCAATTAGATTTAGCAACTTTCATCCCCCAGCTTGCCTGGCTCGCGATTGTTTTTTTGGCGCTCTATGCGCTGATGTCGTGGGTTGCGCTGCCACGCATCGCCAACGTCCTCGAAGGACGCCGTGACCGCATCACCAGCGATCTCGACAAGGCGGCCCAATCCAAAGCCCAGACGGATGCTGCCATCGCAGCTTATGAAAAAGCGCTGGCCGAAGCGCGCGCCAAGGCACACACGATTGCTCAGGCGACCCGCGACCAACTCGCCGCCGAGACGGAAGCCAAGCGCGCTGTCATCGAAGGCCAGCTCAACGAAAAGATCGCCAAAGCCGAAGCCGCCATCAAGGCGACCAAGGAGACGGCCCTTTCCAACGTTCGCGCTGTTGCCATTGATGTGACCGACGCCATCATCTCTCAGCTTCTGGGCGAGGATGCCGACAAGGCCGCGACCGAGCGCGCTGTTGACGCCGCATTGAAGGCCTGAGGGAAACATCATGCACGAAGCCCCCGTATCCATGTTCGCGACCGCCGAGTTTTGGGTTGCCATTTCCTTCTTCGTCTTCTTGGCGATCATCTTTTATTATAAAGTGCCAGCCATGTTGACGAAGGCGCTCGACAAGCGCGCCAACGACATTTCCAACGAATTGGATGAAGCGCGCCGTTTGCGCGAAGAAGCCGAAGCCCTGCTTGCTTCCTACCAGCGTCGTCAGGCCGAAGCGATGCAGGAAGCTGATGCAATCATTGCGCAAGCAAAAGTCGAAGCTGAGAACCTTGCTGAAGAAACCCGTGTCGCCATGGAAGCGCAGGTTGTGCGCCGCCAGCAATTGGCTGAAGACAAGATCCATCTGGCCGAAGCACAGGCGATCACTGAAGTACGTGCTGCGGCCGCCGACATTGCCATTAATGCGGCACGTGCCGTGATTAGCGAAAAGGTCGATGTGGCCAGAGACAGCGCGATTGTTGAGAAGTCGATTTCGGAACTCGCGGCCAAGCTCCACTGATCGCGGATGCAGCCACAAATTAAGAACCCTGCCTTTACTCGGCGGGGTTTTTCTTTGTCCGCCTGCGATGCTTCAGCTAGCCTCTTTCTCACAACAAAGAGGGGTGTCATGCTCAGCAACTATACGCAGACCGAATTCACCTATGAAGGCGAAACCAAACCTGTCTATGTGCGCGGCGTTGGACCTGCCGTTATTGTCATTCATGAAATTCCGGGCATCTCGGCCAATGTGACCCGCTTTGCTGATTGGGTGGTGGCCGCTGGCTTTCGGGTTTATATGCCGTTGCTGGTCGGCGAAGCTGGCCGCGAAGTGACGATCCCTTACGTTCTCAAATCGATGGCAACGATCTGTATACGGCGCGAGTTCCATGTGCTGGCGAGCCATCGCTCAAGCCCTGTTACCAACTGGCTTCGCGCGCTGTCGCGCCACGCTCACGATGAAGCGGGTGGCAAGGGCGTCGGCGCAATTGGTATGTGTTTTTCAGGAAACTTCGCGCTGTCGATGATGATGGAACCGTCGATGCTCGCGCCGGTTCTGTCGCAGCCTGCTCTGCCCTTCCCCTTCGGCGCGAAACGCAAAGCGGCACTGCATGTGACCCCTGAGGAACTCGACAATCTGAAAACTCGCTGCGCCAAGGGCGACAAGGTTTTGGGGTTGCGTTTCAAAGGCGATGTGACGTCGCCGCCTGAACGGTTTGAAACATTGCGGCGCGAGTTGGGTGATGGCTTTGAGGGCATTGAGATTAATGACAAATATGCCAATCCAAATTCGGTGGAACCCAAGCCGCATTCGGTGGTGACGGAAGACCTAATCGACGAAGATGGGCAGCCTACGAAGGAAGCCGCCAAGCGCGTCATCGCCTTCTTTGTTGAGCGCTTGCAGGCGGTTTAAGCGGGCATCACGGTGAGCTCAGGCCACATGGATTTCCAACGGGCGGCCTTGGTGTCGTAAGCCTCTTTGGTGAAATTATCCGACAGATTTGGGCGGACAATCATGGCCGCTAGATCCTCAAAACCGTGAGGCGCATAGACCTCGAAAGCTCGAGATTTGACCTCGATTTCCTGCAAATTTGGCTCGGAATTTCGAGCTTTTCGAGCCCTTTCCTGCACACCCACCATGCATGTTGGCGAGAGGAAGCGATCGATGCCTTCAGTGGATGTCCTCAGGGGAGGATAAGCCGTACCAAACCTCTCAGCGTACCAAAGATGGACACGGGCCTGATTTTTGATTTCGATGTCGGCGTCTATCCCCGCAAAAATTTCGAGTGCTTTTTTTATCACCGTGTCTTCTGCGTCCCAGCTCGGATCCGGGTCGAAATAAAAAATATCGTAATCTTTAATCCCGTATTTTGGAGGCCGCCCAGTGAGCCCGTTCCAAACAGTTTGGAACAGGCAACCTGAGACCAACCAGACATCTGGCAACTCAAGCGCGGGGAGCCGGTTTAGAATTTCACGGTTCACGTCATTGGCGAGTGCCAGTTCGATGAAGCGCTGTTCGTTCATTGTTTGGCGTCGAGCTTGGCGGTAATGGCGCGAAAGAAGGCGAAGGTTTCAAGCTCGCGGTAACTCGCTTCGGTCGTGCCTTCGCCGTATGTGTGATTGGCCGAGGTTTTGACGATGACGAGATCATGCGCCGGATCGACATAGATGAATTGGTTGTAGATGCCGATGGCTGAATAAGGGCCGTCCACGGCATCGGGTACCCACCAGAGATAGCCATAGCCCATGACGCTGTCGGAGATGGCGAGTTTGCCCGGCATGAGTTGGGGCGCATCGGGCGTGTGGGAGGCTTTGACCCAAGCGGCTGGGACCAATTGCTCGCCGTTCCATGCGCCGTTGTGCAAATAGAGCAGGCCGAATTTGGCAAAGTCGCGGGCCGTGACGTTGATGCCACCTGCGGCAAGCTCCGTCCCATGATCATCGAGTACCCAATAAGCGTCGCGCTCGGCACCGATCTTGGACCAAATTTTTTCCGACAAATAATCTGACGGCGTTTTGCCGGTCGCGTTGAGAAGCACAAGGCCCAATACCTGTGCATCCATACTGTTGTAGTGATTGATCGTGCCCGGCTCATGCGCCCGTTTGAGCGTTTTGGCAAAATCGACCATGGAACCGCCGAAAGCGAGCGTGCGCCCGAAGCGCGCGATGTCGGAATTTTGATCGCTGTAATCTTCGTTCCAGCCGATGCCTGACGACATTTCCAACGCATTGCGGATGGTGACGCCATCGTAGCCGGTGTCTTTCAACTCGGACGCATATTTGGTGAGTTGATCGTCGATGCTAGTGATCTTGCCATCGTGAATGGCGATGCCGACCAAAGCGGAGATAAAAGACTTGCCGACCGACCATGAGATCCAGCGCGTGTCTTTGGTATTGCCGTGCCAATATTGCTCATGGACAATCTTGCCGTGTTGCACGACCAGCAGACCGGTCGTGTCCGTGTCAGCCAGAAAAGCTGCGGCATCAAGCGTCTTGCCGTCATAGGCATAGGTTTTGGGCAGATCGAGCTGTGGCCCTTGCGGGATGAGATAAGGGGTGCCACCGCGCGCAATATTCCGCGTCGGGAAAAGCGCATTCATATTACGAAAATTGTCGATCTCGTCAGCGCCGGAAAACATCGACGCGACAAATTTAGCGCGCTGAATTTCACGCCATTTGGCGACACCCACAATCGTCGTGCCGACCGCAAGCACAACAATAACGCCAAGCGCAATACGTTTTATTGACCACCGCATAGTCTCTCCCCCGGCGTTTGATTATTCTGCCGCCTGTTTGGGCACTGGCGCTTGCCAACGTAGCACAGGGCTGCGGGCGGCAAGCGTCTCGTCCAGACGGTGGCGCGGTGCAAAATGCGGTGCGCCGGTGAAAAGTGACTTGTCGTTGCCCTTGGCCGCTTTAGCAAGATGCTTCAACGTGCCGATGAACTGATCAAGCGTGCGCTTCGATTCTGTTTCGGTCGGCTCGATAAGCAGCGCGCCGTGGACGACCAACGGAAAATACATGGTCATCGGATGGTAGCCTTCGTCGATCATGGCCTTGGCAAAGTCGAGCGTTTCGACGCCCGTGCCTTTGAGGAAACGATCATCGAACAAGGCTTCATGCATGCATGGGCCTTTGAACGGCGCAGTCAGATCATCTTTGAGTGAGGCGAGAATGTAATTGGCATTTAACACGGCGTCTTCGGCAACCTGACGCAAGCCGTCTGAGCCGTGGCTCATCATGTAAGCCAAGGCGCGCACGAACATGCCCATCTGGCCGTGAAAGGCGGTCATGCGGCCGAAAGGCTGTGTGCCATCGGCCTTGGCTTCGCCATTGGTTTCGACAAGATGGAAGCCATCGGCGCTATGGACGACATAGGGCAATGGCGCAAAAGGCACGAGCGCTTCTGACAGGACGACAGGACCAGCGCCCGGTCCGCCGCCGCCATGCGGCGTTGAGAAGGTCTTGTGCAAATTGATATGCATGGCATCGACGCCGAGATCGCCGGGGCGGACACGCCCGACAATGGCATTGAAGTTGGCGCCATCGCAGTAAAAATAGGCGCCCGCTTCGTGGACCGCATCGGCAATCTCGATGATGTCGCGCTCGAATAATCCGCAGGTATTGGGATTGGTCAGCATGATCGCGGCAACATCAGGCCCGAGCTTTGCTTTGAAAGCGGCCAGATCGACACGGCCATCATCGGTGGCCGGGATCGCATCGACTTTGTAGCCAAGGAGCGCGGCGGTGGCCGGATTGGTGCCATGCGCTGATTCCGGCACAAGGACGCGCGTGCGCGTATCGCCCTCCCCGCGCGCCTCAAGGGCGGCACGAATGGCCATCATGCCGCATAGCTCACCATGCGCGCCTGCCTTGGGCGACATGGCGACGGCGGCCATGCCAGTCAATTCTTTCAACCAATGGGCGAGCGTGTCCATCAATTCGAGCGCGCCCTGCACTGTCTTTTGCGGCTGCAACGGATGAACGTCACCAAAGCCTGGAAGCCGTGCCATCTTTTCGTTGAGGCGCGGGTTGTGTTTCATGGTGCAGGAGCCCAGCGGATAGAGGCCTGCATCAATTGAATAGTTCTTGCGCGACAAGCGCACAAAATGGCGCATGACATCGGGTTCGGAAATACCGGGCAAGCCGATGCGACCCTTGCGCTCCAACGCGCCAAGGCGCGGCGCGAAGGCGGCGGGCTCATCCAGATCAACGCCACAAGCGCCGGGATTGTCGAGTTCGAAAATCAACGGTTCTTCAAGGCGCAAGCCGCGATTGCCGGTGTAGGTTTCAATGGCGTGAGTGGTGGTGACTTCGCCCGGTGTGGTGGAGCGGCCTTGCTTGTTCATGGTTGACATCACAGCACCTCCTTCAGCGCGGCGACATAGGCGGCGCGGTCATCATCGGTATTGATTTCGGTTGAGGCGACGATCAACAGGTTTTCGACCGATGGATCATCTGGGATCAGACGACTAACAGGCAAGCCACCGATCACGTTTTTTTCAGCCAGCGCATCGACAATGCCCGCGGCAGCGCGTGGCAGACGCAGAGTGAATTCATTGAAGAAGGATGGGCTCAGGACTTCGACACCCTTGATGCTTTGCAAGCCATCGGCAAGCGAGACCGCATTGGCGTGATTGATCCGGGCGAGGCGCGTGAAGCCTTCTTCGCCCAGAAGCGCCATGTGGATCGTGAAGGCGAGAGAGCAGAGACCAGAATTGGTGCAGATGTTGGAGGTCGCCTTTTCGCGGCGGATGTGCTGTTCGCGCGTTGAGAGCGTCAGCACGAAACCGCGTGCGCCAGCCGCGTCAACCGTTTCACCGCAGAGACGCCCCGGCATCTGGCGGACATATTTGGTTTTGGTGGCAAAGAGGCCAACATAAGGCCCGCCGAAATTGAGGCCATTGCCGATCGACTGACCTTCGCCAACGACAATGTCTGCGCCCATCTCGCCGGGCGGTGTGACGAGGCCCAGCGAAACGATTTCGGTGACGACGGCGACGAGCAATGCGCCCTTGGCGTGGGCGGCGTCCGCGATGGCGCGAAGATCGACGAGATCGCCGAAGAAGCTCGGCCCCTGCACGACGACGCAGCTTATGTCATCGCCGATGCGGGCAATGATGTCTTCGGTGGTGTCGGAAATGGCGGGTGGCATGGCCTCGACCGCATAGCCGCCAAATTCGGAAATGTTTTCAACAACGGCGCGGTAGTGCGGATGCAGGGTGCCCGACAGCACAGCCTTTTTGCGCTTGGTGACGCGATGGGCCATCAGTACGGCTTCACCGCAGGCGGTCGAGCCGTCATACATGGAAGCGTTGGCGACATCCATGCCGGTAAGCATGGCGACCTGCGTTTGGAACTCAAACAGATATTGCAGCGTGCCTTGCGTGATCTCGGGCTGATAAGGCGTGTAGGAGGTGAGGAACTCTGAACGCTGAATGAGGTGATCGACGGTGGCGGGCACATGATGGCGATAGGCCCCTGCGCCGACAAAGAAGGGCACCGACCCTGCCGAGATATTTTTGGCGGCCATCTTGCTTAAAGTGCGCTCAACGTCCAATTCGCCTTTGCGCTTTGGCAGATCGACCAAGCCGTCTCGTCGCGCGCGCGCGGGCACGTCAGAAAAAAGATCGTCAACGGATTTGGCACCGATGACGCCAAGCATGTCGCGGCGGTCGGCGGGAGTCAGAGGGAGATAGCGCATGGGAGAACCAGTGGTTTGAGGTCATTGTGTTTGGCGTGGAGGTAGGCCCAAAGAAAGAAGAGTTTTGCGAAGAGGCCCCCTCCCGACCTCCCCCTCACATTGCGCGTAGGCGCAAAAAAGAATTGGAGGGGAGGAGAAGGAAGAAAAGCACGCGCATCACGGTGTTGTTAGATGTTAAGCAAGGCCATCGAGGAAGGCTTTGTAGGCGTCTTCGTCCATCAGTTTGCTGAACTCTTCGGCGTCCGACAGCTTGAGTTTGACGAACCAGCCGTGGCCCATGGCGTCTTCGTTGACGCCGCCCGGCGCGCCTTCGAGGTCGGCGTTGACTTCGACAACTTCGCCGGAAACAGGCGCATAGATTTCGCTTGCCGCTTTGACGCTTTCGACCACGGCGGCTTCATCACCAATCGCCAAGGCTTTTCCAACTTCGGGCAATTCAACATAGACGACGTCGCCAAGTTGCTCCTGGGCGTAGTCGGTAATGCCGATCGTCGCGGTGTCGCCGTCGACGCGCACCCATTCGTGCTGATCGGTAAAACGTATCTCGCTCATCTCTTGTCCTTGTCTCTCTGATTGTCTTGGTTATTTGGTTGCAGGGCGGTGAAAATTCTTTTTGACAAAAGGCAGGCCGACAATTTTTGCCGGACGCCCTTTACCGCGGACCATCAACTCAACGTCTGTGCCGACTTTGGAAAAGGCCGTTTGGACATAGCCCATGGCAATCGGGCCACCAACGGTTGGGCCATAGCTGCCGCTGGTGATTTCGCCAATGACATTGCCTGCCGCGTCCACCACTTCGGTATGGTCGCGCGCAGGCGCTTTACCTTCGGGCAGAATGCCGACGCGTTTGCGCACGACGCCATCGGCGATCTGCGCCATGATAACATCCGCACCCGGAAAATTGGCTTCCGCGCGACGGCGCTTTCCAATGGTCCAACCGATAGCGCCTTCGATCGGGGTGGTCGCCTCGTCAATGTCATGGCCATAGAGGCAGAGGCCTGCCTCAAGCCGCAGGCTGTCGCGCGCGCCAAGACCGATGGGCTTGACCTCAGGCTCGGCCAGCAACTTGCGCGCGAGGCCCTCGACTTTATCGGCGGGCACCGAGATCTCGTTGCCATCCTCGCCGCTATAGCCTGAGCGGCTGACAAAACAGGCAATGCCATCCACCTCTATATCCAGCGATGTCATGAAATCCATCGTGGTGACGGCGGGCGCATAACGCGCCAACACATCCACCGCCTGCGGGCCCTGCAGCGCAATCAAGGCGCGGTCTTCAAGGCGTTCAAGCGTCACATTGGCGGGGAGGTTTGCTTCGATATGGGCAAAGTCTTGATGTTTGCAGCCGGCATTGACGATCAGGAACAATGTGCCGTCGTGCTCGGTCCGCGTCACCATGAGATCATCGCGAATGCCGCCCTTGTCGTTCAGCAAAAGCGTGTAGCGGATGGCACCGACGGCGAGATCGAGAATATCGCCGGGGACAAGCGCCTCTAGCGCGCGCGCCACGGTGGCGTGGTCGGGGCCTTTGAGAAAAGCTTGGCCCATGTGCGAGACATCAAAAAGCCCGGCGGCGGCACGCGTGTGCAGATGCTCGGCCAAGACGCCGTCCTTATATTGGACCGGCATGTCGTAGGCGGCAAAAGGCACCATTTTTGCGCCCAGTTCGACATGGAGCGCATGCAGCGGCGTGACGTCGAGGGAGGCGGGTTCAGCGGGGTTTGTCGTCATCAGGGCTTTCGGGCGCGCGAATCGTGAAAGGGCTGCCACTCGACGAAACAATGTCGCCAGTAGCGCCCCCTCTGTCACGGAACCTGAGAGATTTCACGGATGGAGACGCTGGCCTATGGCCGATGCCTGTCCGCTTACGCCCGTCGGTGAGACCTAAGCCTTTGAAAGCCGGTCTGCTTTCCAGAGATTCATCCCTTTGCGGTCCTTGGTGCCTGAGAGTTTCCGGGGCGGTTGCTCCTTCGGCGCCGGGGCTCAAAGACCCCGATCTCTCCCGCAGAGTTCATGTGTATGGCTCTGTATCGGTATTGCGCTTGATCATATGGGCGAATGGCCATGAGTCAATCGGGCTCGGATGGTCTCTTGGCAGAATTTACGCCTTTTCCACGGGATTCGACGATTGGCTGCCAAAAGCTATTTAAGCGGGCCGACCGGCACCTTGCGGTTGTAGTCAAGTTGCGCCTGCGTCACCTGGAAACCGACCAACATCACATAATTGCTGCCGTTCATCGAACCACCATAGGGCACGACGGTTTCGTCGATGCTTTTGAGGAAACGAATCTGGCGCGACTTGCCATCAAAGCTCAGCGGAATGTCATAGACCTGCTTGCTGACCTTCTTGCCATCAACCCGCGTGACAGCCAGAAAACCTTTGAGGTTCATGTCGGTCGAGGTGGCAGCCGGGCCCATTTCAGCAGCGCCATTGAAGGCGAGATCGACCGAGATCGTGTGGTCGTCCGTGTCGTATTTGCACGTCGTGGCCGCCTTGCTGATCTCTGCTCGTATCACCACATCGGTGAGGTCATGGCCTTGGCCGTTGAACACCGTGATGCGGTCGGCCCCGTCGAGCACGCCGACCGTGGGGCAAGGCTTGGGGGTTGCCGATGCAATGGCGTCCATCGCTTCGTCTTCCCTGCTTGGACCAATGCCGAGCCAACTGCACCCGCCAAGCGCCAGCGGCACCAAGAAAAGGGTGGCAAAGCCCAGTCCACGCAGCACGCGGACCAGAGGGCGCGGCGCGTGTTGTCGTTCAGTTGAAAACGGCATTATTGGCTCACTCGTTTGGTGGGAAAGGACAACCGCAAATGGGCTGGACACATTAAACGTCAAAGGGCCGGTTTTCTTGACTTTCTGAAGTGAGGCCCCTCTATTACCGATAAGAGACGCCTCGCGAAAGTGTTGCATTTCATAGCGTTAGACGGCTCACACCGTCGGGTGCAATGGCCGTCTGGTGCAATGGCCGCACTTTATCGAAGTGTCTGCTGTGCTACAAGCTAAGGCATATTGCAAACGAGTGCCCCCGCCATGTCTGAACCCACACGCCCATTAACGCTTATTCTTGCCAGCCCGCGCGGCTTTTGCGCAGGCGTGGACCGGGCCATCCAGATCGTCGAAACAGCGCTCCTTAAATTTGGGCCACCGGTCTATGTGCGCCATGAAATTGTGCATAACCGCTTTGTCGTCGAAGCACTGGAGCGCAAGGGCGCGGTGTTTGTGGAAGAGCTGGACGAGGTGCCCGAAGGCGGCAAGGTCATCTTTTCGGCCCATGGCGTGCCCAAATCTGTGCCTGAAGCGGCCAAAGCGCGCGAACTCCTCTATTTCGATGCGACCTGCCCGCTTGTCTCCAAAGTACATATCGAGGCCGGCCGTTTGCATGAACGCGGCTTGCAAGTTTTGCTGATCGGTCATGCGGGCCACCCTGAAGTGATCGGGACGATGGGGCAATTGCCCGAAGGCGCGGTGACGCTGGTTGAAACGCTCGACGATGTTGGCGCTTTTGAGCCGCGCGATGCTGACCGCCTCGCCTTTGTCACCCAAACAACACTGTCGGTTGATGACACGGCAGAGATGGTGGCCGCCCTCAAGGCGCGGTTCCCCAACATCGTCGCGCCACACAAAGAAGACATCTGCTACGCAACGACCAACCGGCAGGACGCGGTCAAGACCATTGCGCCGCGCGCCGAGGCGATGCTGGTGATCGGGGCGCCCAACTCATCCAATTCGATGCGGCTTGTGGAAGTGGCCGAGCGGGCGGGCTGCAGCTACGCCGCACTCGTTCAACGTGCCGCCGACATTGATTGGGAAGCGCTTGGCCAGCCGCGCACCGTGGGCCTGACGGCAGGGGCCAGCGCGCCGGAGATTTTGGTTGATGAGGTCATTGATGCTTTCCGTGAACGCTTTGATGTGACGCTGGAGATGGCTGAAACGGTGCGCGAATCCGTTCAGTTTAAATTGCCGCGCGCGCTCATCGGCGAATAGGGACGCAGCAAGCCATGGCGGTCTATACCGACGTCTCCGACGAGGAGCTTGAGGTCTTTCTCAAACCCTATGGCATTGGCCAATTGCTCTCCTACAAGGGCATTGCCGAGGGCGTCGAAAACTCAAACTTCATGCTGCGCACCGATAAAGGTACCTATTTCCTGACGCTTTACGAAAAGCGCGTCGCGGAAGAAGACCTGCCGTTCTTCCTTGGGCTGATGAACCATCAGGCCGCAAAGGGCATCGCTTGCCCTGTGCCGTTGCGCGATTCAAAGGGTAACATGCTGGGCGAGTTAGCAGATCGCCCGGCGGCCCTCATCAGCTTTTTGGAAGGCGTATCAGTGCGCCGCCCGCAGCCTAAACATTGCAGCGAGCTAGGGCGCGCCTTGGCTAAGTTTCATCTGGCGGGCCAAGACTTTTCACTCACGCGCGAAAATGCATTGAGCGTGGCGGGTTGGCGGCCGCTTTATGATGCGTGCAGCGCGCGCGCCGATGAAGTCGTCGATGGACTGGCGGGCGAGTTGCGCTCTGAGCTTGCCGTGCTGGAGCGCGACTGGCCGAGCGCGTTGCCGCAGGGCGTCATCCATGCCGATATGTTTCCTGACAATGTTTTTTTCATTGGCGACAAGCTCTCTGGCATCATTGATTTCTATTTTGCCTGCAATGATGCGCTGGCCTACGACCTTGCCATCTGCCTCAACGCTTGGTGCTTTGAGCATGACGGGGCGTTTAACATCACCAAGGCGCGCGCGCTGCTTCAGGCTTACAATGAAGTGCGCCCACTGAACGGCGATGAACTCGCTGCCCTCCCCTTACTCGCGCGGGGCAGCGCCATGCGGTTTTTGTTGACGCGACTTTACGATTGGCTCAACCGGCAACCCGGCGCGCTGGTCAGCCCCAAAAATCCTATCGAATATTTGCGCCGGTTGCGCTTTCACCGTGGCGTCACGTCGCCCGCAGGCTACGGACTTGATACATGACGTCAGAGACAATTGTGATTTATACCGACGGCGCTTGTTCGGGTAATCCGGGGCCGGGCGGCTGGGGGGCGCTGCTGACCTATAAGGGCAAAGACAAAGAGATCTGCGACGGCGAAGGACTCACGACCAATAATCGTATGGAGTTGATGGCGGCGATTGCATCGCTTGAAACTTTAAAGCGCCCATCGCATGTCGCGCTCCATACGGATTCGACTTATCTGCGCGACGGCATCACCAAATGGATTCACAATTGGAAGCGCAATGGTTGGCGCACGGCTGACAAGAAGCCGGTGAAGAACGCCGATCTGTGGAAGAGGCTCGAAGACGCGATTGAAATTCACGACGTGAGTTGGCATTGGGTCAAAGGTCACGCGGGCCATGACGGCAATGAACGCGCCGACGAGTTGGCGCGGCGTGGCATGGAGCCGTTTTTGAAGAATGGCGCGGCGAGGTAGCCTCATATCCTGATGTCATCCCGGCTTTATGCCGGGATCCAGAACGTCACACTCGGAGCGAGAGGTACTGGACCCCGGGACAAGCCCGGGGTGACAGCAAAATATGATGTCGCAATGACGAAAGAATTAGAGCTGACCCAAAATCGTTTCAGCGTTGGAAATTTTGGCTTCGCCGGGGTTCGGCTCCTGATTGAGTGACTTCACGACACCATTATCGACGAGCATCGAGTAGCGCAGCGAGCGCGTACCCATGCCGAAGCCGGAGCCGTCAAACGTGAGGCCAAGCGCCTTAGAAAAATCGCCATTGCCGTCACCCAGCATGGTGACTTTGCCCTCGGCCCCCTGAGCCTTGCCCCAAGCGCCCATGACGAAAGCATCGTTCATCGAGACGCAAGCGACCTCATCGATGCCTTTGGACTTGAAGTCTGCCGATTTCTGAATGAAGCCCGGCAGGTGCTGGTTGGAGCATGTCGGCGTGAAGGCGCCCGGGAGCGCGAAGACGACGACCTTGCGGCCCTTGAAATAATCGCCGGTCTTGACCGGGGCCGGGCCCTTGTCGGTCAATTTCATTACTGTGACGTCCGGGATTTTGTCTCCGATAGCAATGGCCATGGAAGCCTCCTTATGTTTGCCGCATGAACGTTTCTTCTTGGCGGGTATTAAAGCGCCAATTGCCACACATCACCAGCCCGCTATTTGACGCTGCGCGTGGCCTCAATGGCCGTTGTAGGGCCAGCAAATGTCGCCGTGACGTCTGAGCCAAGAAGTGACGCACCCATGCTGCTTTCCACCGGCACGTCATAGGTGGTGGTCTCCCCCACACGCCGCGCCACCGGCTTTCCAAACCAGATGCCCTTTGGGCCTTCAAGGACCAGAGCTGGCGTCTCTTGGACGCCAGACAGCGTGACCTGCAAGGTGTGGCCGTTTAGTTTCGCGTCAACGGCCTCACCCGCCTGCGGCGCGGCGGGCACGCGCTGGAGCGCGGCCCTGATCAGCGTGCCGTCTGCGCTCGTTGCTTGCGTCGGTAGATCAAGCGCCACATGCGCATCGCCCGGGACACAAATATCAGAACAAACGCCATAGCTCATATGCAGGCGCAAAGTGACGCCGCGCGCGGGATCAACGGGGCGCACAAGCACGGGCCAGACAATGTGGGTTTGATAGCCGATCGTCATATCGTCCGGCAGATTGAAACGCTCAGGCACGGGCCAGAGTAATTTCAAGTCGGCGACATTATCAGAACCTGCCCAATCAAAATGTGGCGCGATGCCAGAGTCACCCGGCTTGCGCCAATAGGTGTGCCAACCCGGCGCGAGCGTCATTTCGACACCTGCCGTATAGACAGACGCAGAAATATCTTTCGCCCCGATCAGGCGCAGTTTTTCATTGGCATAATTCAAACTTCCCTCAGCCACTGCAACGGTTATCGGCAAAAGGAAAAATGCGAAAACAACAACTATCGTCAGCGCGGACAAAGCCTTACTTGGCGTTTGTCGCTGGATCACTTTCATTTCGATTTCATCATACTTCGGGCACATGGGGCACATACTAGAACTATCGCTCCCGCATGCGAAATGGTTACAGAGTATTGCGTGACACGCCCTCGGCAAAGAGGGACAATGAGCATTGTTTGGAGATTATTTTCCATTGAGTTGGTCTTGAGCATGGAGGCAAATAGTTTGACATGCGCCATATGTCGAGAGATTTGAGTAGCCTGTCTGACGAGGATAATTTTCTCGAAGGCAAAATGTTGATTGCCATGCCATCAATGGAAGACGAGCGGTTTGTGCGTACGCTCATTTATGTGTGTGTGCATAATCCCGAAGGCGCGATGGGCATTGTCGTCAATAGGCCTGCCCCCGATATTACCATGCCGGAATTGCTGAACCAGCTTGCCATCGACGTGCCGGGGGAAAGCCCTGACGTGAGCAAAAAAATTATGGACTGCCCGGTCCTTGCCGGTGGGCCTGTGGAAGCAGCGCGTGGCTTTGTTCTGCATTCGCAGGATTATTATTCTGAAGAGTCGACCTTGCCGGTTGACGATGAGATCGGCTTGACAGCCAGCGTCGATATTTTGCGCGCCATCGCAGGCGGGCGCGGGCCTGATCGTGCGCTCCTAGCGCTTGGCTATGCCGGATGGGCGCCGGGTCAACTCGAAGCGGAAATCCGTGCCAATGGTTGGCTGCATTGCGACCCTGATCCGGAATTGCTGTTTGGTTCAAACCTCGGCGCAAAATATCACTCTGCTTTGGCAAAACTCGGTGTCACGATCTCCGTTTTGTCGGGCGTCGCCGGACACGCGTAGCACGCGTTTTATCACGACGCGTGACGCACTCTGTTTGTTTGCGCGCTTTTATCGCGACGCGTGACGCGCGATGAAATCCAGCGCTTCGACAGCGCGCATCGGCTGGCCAAACAGATAGCCCTGACCATATTGACACCCCATCGCTGCCAGATCTTGCGCTTGCTCTTCGTTCTCGGTGCCTTCGGCGACAATTTCCATACCGAGGTCATGGGCAAGCTGCACCATGGAACGGATAATGAGCGGCGTTTCGCGGTCGGCTGACATGCCAGCCACAAAAGAACGGTCTACCTTCAATGTGTCGAAGGGAAAGCGCTGCAAATAGCTGAGGCTTGAATAGCCTGTGCCAAAATCGTCAAGCGACAGGCCTGCGCCCAAAGCCTTCAAGCGCGCCAACACCTGGGCTGCAAATTCGGGGTTCTCCATCACCAGACTTTCGGTGACTTCGAGCTTCAAAGTGCCCGGCACGATGTCGATGCGATGGAGCACACGCTTGACGTCTTCGATCAAATCGTGACGCAACAACTGACGGCTCGACACATTGACGCTGGCAAACAAAGGCTTTTCGCTGGGAAACAGTTTTTGCCATGTCGCCAGTTCTTCGCTGGCCGCGCGCAAGGCAAAGCGGCCAAGCTCGGTGATGAAACCTGATTCCTCGGCAATCGAAATAAAATCATCGGGCGTCAAAAGTCCGCGCTCAGGGTGGTTCCAACGCACCAGCGCTTCAAAGCCACGCACGCTGCCATCCGCCAAAGACATGATGGGCTGGTAATACATTTCCAGTTGTTTGCGTTCGATCGAATGGCGTAAATCCGTTTCGACGCTGAGCTGATCTTCGCCATTGCCACGCATACCGGGCTCGAAAATTTCGATCTTCGTCTGACCACCGCGCTTGGCCCGGAACATGGCGATTTCAGCTTCGCTCAATAATTCTTCGGGGTCTTCGTGGCTATCCTCGCAAATCGAAACGCCCACGGACGTCATGGGATAGATTTCCTGCCCACCGATCTCGATGGGCTGGGAGAGAAACTCCGACAGGGATTCAGCAAAGGCCATGGCGTCGTCGCGCTGGGTGCGGGTGGCAAGCAAGATGCCAAACTCATCACCGTTGATGCGGGCGACCGTGTCTTCATAGGTCACCAGCGATTCAAGCCGTCGTGCCAAGGCGATCAACAAGGCATCACCCCCTGAATGGCCGATGCTGTCATTGACGGTCTTGAAGCGATCCAGATTGACCAACAACAAGGCGGCGCGCGGCCGGTCGATAAGGCCGGTGCGGCGGATGGCGCGGTCAAGACGATCCATGAACAAAGCGCGATTGGGCAAGCCGGTCAGGCTGTCATGAACGGCGTCGTGAAAGAGGCGCTCTTCAGCAAGGGCGCGCGCGGTCACATCGCTGACCGTGCCGATGCAGCGCGTGGCATAGGCTTCATCGCCCGCGATGCAACTGGCGTTGAGCGCCAAGGTGCGAAAATCTCCGTCGGAATGGCGCATACGGAATTCGAGGGTGAACGCCACATTGCCGCGATTGATATAAGCGTTGATGGCATTGCGGTAGGTTTCGCGGTCGCCGGGATGCATGTGCTCGCGCCACGCGACTTCTGTGCCGCCTAATGTACCTTGATCAAGTCCGAGCAATGCCTCGATAGACGGCGAGACATAGAGCGTGTCGGCTAAGATGTCCCAATCCCAAACGCCTAGGCGCGCGCCGGTCAGCGCGAAGGCATGGCGCTGCTCGCTACGGATATTGCCAACATCGGCGCGGCGGCGGCCCCCTTGTGCATGATAGGCGGCGGCAAAGGCAAAGAGCACCAGCGCAATCGTGAAGATGCCAACCGAGAGCGCCGTGCCGACAAAGGTGCCGGGCATCCAGCCTGCTGCATGCAGCGTGGCCACAAACCCGGCAAGCGCGAACAGCACAACACCGGGGATGAGCAGCTGCGCCGGGCGAACGCCCCGCAGCGCGGCCAAAACGATCAGCGGCGCGCCGCCAAACAAGGCGACCAACAAGCTCACGCGCACCAGCAATGCGCCAAGCGAGGGCTCGAACATAGCGATGGGGATGATGGCAAAAACACCGAGCGACAGCAGCCGCGCGATGCGTGATGGCACCTTGAATTGGCGCTCAAGATCGAGGAAAAATTTCTCAAACGCAAAGATGGTGGCAGCAAATAGCGTGAGCACGATGGTTTGGATCACACTGTCCCAGCGCGCAGAGGCATTGAAAATTGATCCGAGATAGCCAAAGCTTGCCAGCTCAACGATGAAACCCGAGCCCAGCAAGGCGGCCGTGACGCGGGCGGCGGGCGAACGGGTCAAGACAGCCAAAGCCGTCAGATAGATTGCTAGTGCGGCGATGACGCCGAGCATGACGCCTTCAATGAGCGATAGGCGGCGCGTGAAAGACGACCAGGCTTCGGCGCGCCAGAGATAGAGCGATTGCGGGGCAGCCTGATCTGA
Organism: Parvibaculaceae bacterium; assembly: GCA_041688015.1. Taxonomy (GTDB): domain Bacteria; phylum Pseudomonadota; class Alphaproteobacteria; order Parvibaculales; family Parvibaculaceae; genus Parvibaculum. The sequence continues at coordinate 135,322 of JBDNIY010000004.1, read as the reverse complement.
ATGAAGCGCCACGGTGACGCTGGTTTCAGGATCAACCGAGATGGAGAGAACCGAAAAGCCGGGACGCGCGTCTTCAGGGACGGCGAGCGGATCTTCGGTGCCAGCGGCGAGCGCACGGTCGATGCCCGGTGAGAGGGTCGGCCAGAGAAAATTGAGGAGCCCGGCCCCCCGCGTATCGGCGATCAGGTAACGCGTGAGCGGTATCTCAGAGCGATTGCGCAGCGCGACGGCCATCCAAGTGCCGTTCTCTTTGGCTAAGCCGTCAGACAGCGTCACGGCGCCATCGTCTTCGGAGACGGCGGCGGCGGCGGTGTCGGCGTCGGGACTGTTAGCGGCGGGATTGGCATTGGCGTCTTCGTCGCTGGCGCCCGCTTCAGGCGCTTCGATGGTGAGCTTCTGGCCCTTCTCATGGTAAATCTCGGTGAACGGTGTGAGATCGACCGCCGCGCGGTCGTCATCCATCACAACGGCGTCCAGCGCCTGCGCGGCTGTGACAAAGGTCAGCAGACATATTGCCAAAGCACCTGCCACACTCAGGGCAAGTGCTCTTGATTGACCTATCCGGCGCATCCATCCCCCTCAAAGCAACGGGCCTTCTCAGCCATATTGCATGCATCACAGCGTATTCGATCAGGCCCTCGCCCGAGCCTCAGGTTGGGCATTGTGGCCCAGATTCGCAAAGACCACCTCATTTTGACGCAAGGTTGATGAAATTTAGGTCAACATTCAGCCATTGGATCAAATGTGCGCGGGATCAAACGCGCGGATCGTCGCGCAGAATGGCAAATTGGACGTGATCGCGCCAGACGCCATTGATGCGCAGAAGGCCGCGCGCATAGCCTTCCTCACGAAAGCCACTGCAACGCAGCACGGCCTTTGAGCGCTCGTTCTCCAGCAGGCAGGAGGCTTGCAGACGATGCAACTTCAGCTCTTCAAAGACAAAGGGAAGGAGCGCACGCACGGCCTTCGTGATGTAGCCCTGCCCGGCAAAAGTCGCACCGGCCCAATAGCCCAAAGTCGCATCCTGCTGCACACCGCGATGGATGCTCGACAGCGTACAGCCGCCGACCATTGCGCTGTCGCTGTCGCGGAAAATGAAGAAGGGATAGGCGTGGTCGTTCCGGATCTCGCGGTGATAGCGGCGCAGACGCCGCCGAAAAGCGGCCCTAGTCAGATCGTCCACCGGCCAGGTCGGTTCCCAAGGCACCAAAAAATCGCGGCTGCGTTCGCGCAACGCCGACCATTCTGAATAATCAGGTAGTTGTGGGGTGCGCAGGGCGATGCCGTCGCCAATGATGAGCGAGGCTGGGTCTGGTTTAGAAATCGTTCGTAAAAAGGCCATAGCTCAAGCGGGCTCCCGGTCGGGGCGGCGCTCAGACGTGACGCGCGCTCCGATCAGGCAAATCTTGCAGCCAGACGGTCATAAGATTCAAGCCCTCCGCCTGCCCCATTGAGCGGGCCGACAGCGGCAATGGCGGGGGCTGGCACATCTGGCCCCAGAAAACGTGAGGCAAAGCGGCGAACCGCGGCAGCATCAACTTGATCCACCTTGGAAATCATTTCGTCAATCGGCAGCACACGCCCGTGGACGGCATATTGCCGCGCGATCTGCTCGGCGCGAGACGATGATGATTCGAGCCCCATCAAAAGCCCTGCCTTCATCTGGGCGCGGGCGCGGGCAACCTCGCCTTCGGTGGCGTCCTCGCCAAGGCGGGAAATCTCGTCGGCAATGACGGGCATCAGTTTGGCCAGATCATTAGGCGCGGTGCCGGCATAAACGCCCATGATGCCAGTGTCGGCAAAGGACCACGAATAAGCAAAAACCGAATAGGCAAGGCCGCGCTTTTCGCGCACTTCCTGAAACAAGCGCGATGACATGCCGCCACCCAAGACGCTTGAAAAAATCTGTGCGGCATAAAAATCTGGGTCGCCATAGGCCGGACCTTCAAAGGCCAAAGTCACATGAGCTTGCTCAAGCTCACGCGTCTCACGATGTTCGCCGCCGCTGAATTTTGCAGGCTCCGCACCGTTGGTCACATGTTGCGGCAGGTCTGCAAAATGCTCCCGGCCCAGCGCGACAAGGGCCGCATGATCAATGGCACCAGCCGCCGCCAGCACCATGCCTTTGGCCTGATAGCGCTCATCCATATAGGTCTGGAGGGCGGCGCGATCAAAACCTTTGACTGTATCGACCGTGCCCAAAATCGTGCGGCCCATCGGCTGGCCGCGATAGGCGGCTTCCAGCAAATGATCGAACACAAGATCATCGGGCGTATCAAGCGACTGGCCGATTTCCTGAATGACGACGCCGCGCTCGCGCTCCAATTCGGAAGTTTCAAAGACGGAGTTTTGCAAGATGTCGGCGAGAAGATCGACGGCCAGCGGCAAGTCGCCCTTCATCACGCGGGCGTAATAGGCGGTGGCCTCATGGGCGGTATGGGCGTTGAGATAGCCACCGACATTTTCGATCTCTTCGGCGATGGCGCGCGCGGAACGGCGCTTGGTGCCTTTGAAAGCCATATGCTCAAGCAGATGCGAGACACCGTGCTGGTGCTGTCTTTCGTGACGGGCGCCGGTATTGACCCAGACGCCAACCGAAATCGTTTGGAGATGCGGCATGGAATCCGTCACCACTGTCAAACCGTTTTCAAGTCTTGTCACTTCGACTGTCATTCAAATCTCCAACTCAGTTACAAAAAATCAGGCTGCAAGCGCGCGGGCGCGCTGGCGGATGTAGGTTTGGACGGCGGCTAGATCGTTCGCAAGAACATCAAGCCGCTCTTCACGATCAAACAAGCCCGCCATGCGCAGCGGCAATTCGGGATAGACGCCGGTGGCTTTGTTTACAGCGTCGGGGAACTTTGCCGGATGGGCGGTCGCCAGTGTAACCATGGGCGTCAACAGGTCACCGCGTTCCTTGCGGGCTGCGGCAACGCCAACGGCCGTGTGCGGGTCGATCAGCTCGCCGGTTTCTTCCAGCGTGCGGGCGATGGCGGCGGCGGTTTCAACTTCATCAACGCGGGCGGCCGAAAAAATCATACGCATCGCTTCGAGCCGCAAAGGATCGATCTCGAAAGCACCTGATTGCTGCAAGCTCTGCATCAAGCGGTGCACTTCTTCGCCATCATGACCATAGGCATCATGGACGAGGCGTTCGAAATTTGACGAAACTTGAATGTCCATGCTGGGGCTGATGGTGGGCATGACCTCGCCGACTTCATAGCGGCCCGTCTGGAGCGTGCGCGCGAGAATGTCATTGACGTTGGTGGCCACCAACAGACGCGAAATCGGCAGGCCCATGCGCGAGGCGGCATAGCCTGCAAAGATATCGCCGAAATTTCCAGTGGGCACGGAATATGAGATAGCGCGGGCGGGCGCGCCAAGCGCCACGGCGCTGGTGAAATAATAGACGATCTGGGCCAAGACACGGCCCCAGTTGATCGAATTGACGCCTGCGAGAGAGACTTCATCGCGAAAGCTGTGATCGTTGAACATGGCTTTGACGAGCGCCTGACAATCGTCAAACGAGCCTTCGATGGCGATGTTGTGGACGTTGGCATCCAGCACCGTTGTCATCTGGCGGCGCTGCACCTCAGAGACGCGCCCCTTGGGGTGCATGATGAAAATATCGGTCGTGTCGCGGCCCCGGAATGCCTCGATGGCGGCTGAACCCGTGTCGCCCGACGTCGCACCGACGACCGTGATACGGCGGCCGCGCTTTTCTAAAACATGATCGAACAGGCGCGCCAAAATCTGCATGGCGACATCTTTGAACGCCAAGGTGGGGCCGTGGAACAGCTCAAGCAGCCAATCATTGTCCCCCGTCTGGACCAAGGGCACGACGGCCTTGTGACCGAAGGTTGCATAGGCGTCGTTGATCATGGTCTGGAGCGCGGCGTCGGGGATCGAGGGGCCGATGAAGGGGCGCATGACGCGGAAGGCAACTTCGGCATAGCTCAATCCTGCCAAGGCCTTAATCTTGCGTTCGGTCATCTGCGGCCATTCGGCAGGCACATATAACCCGCCATCGCGCGCAAGACCTGCAAGCAATACTTCCTCGAATTCAAGCTCGGGGGAGCCGCCCCTTGTGCTGACGTATTTCACCATAATCTCCAGGATGGCCGGCTGACCTGATCTGTCGAGCCCGGACGATGCTAAATTAGCCCTGAGCGCGCTTTGAGGCAATGGAAACGCGAAAAACGGCTGGACTTCGTGTCTTTTCGCGATCAGTTGTCGAGGTATCTGCTCTCTATATGGCGTTTGAAAGCGGTAACCCCAAGGGGGCTGCCTGTCGCGCCCGTGATAATTTCATCCGGCGTGAGGCGTGATCCTTGGCCGTGGACGTGTGCGCGGACCCAGGCCACAAGCTCAGAAAAATCACCTTTTTCCAGCGCGGGAACGAGGTTCTTTCGAGCTTTTCCTGCCGCCTCAAAGAGCTGGGCGGCGGCCATCGCCCCGAGCGTATAAGTGGGGAAATAACCAAAGGAACCGGACGGCCAATGGATGTCTTGCATACAACCAGACGCATCGTCCGGCGGCACGATCCCCAAAAGCTCGTTCATGCCTTCGTTCCAGGCGCCCGGCAAATCAGCGGGGATCAGATCGCCTGCTATCATCGCGCGCTCAAGCCGATAGCGGAGGATGACGTGAAGCGGATAAGTGACTTCATCGGCGGTGACGCGGATGGGGCTCGGGCCGACTTTGCGGTAGTGGCGCAACAGATTGGCGGGCGTCCACGCCTCCCCTGCCCCACCGAAGTTAGCGCGCAAGCGCGGCGCGAGATAAGAAATGAACTCGGTCGAGCGGCCCGCCTGCATTTCAAACAGGAGCGACTGGCTCTCATGGATGGTCATGCCGCGTGAGCGCCCGACGGGCTGGCTGCGCCAATCGCGCGGGAGCCCGCGCTCGTAAAGCGAATGACCCGTCTCATGGATGATGGCCATGAGGCTGTCGATGAAGTCGTCTTCATCGTAGCGCGTGGTGATGCGGCTGTCGTCGGGCACACCACCAGAGAATGGATGATGGCTGACATCAAGACGACCATGCGCGAAATTAAACCCCAACGTCGCCATGACATCGCGGCCAATTTTTTCCTGCAACGCGACGGGAAACGGCCCGGTGATGGGAAGCGCTTGGAGTTCGCTCGCCTGCTTGTCCATGACCTGTTTGAGAAGCGTCGGCAGGAAATTTTGAAGCTCCGCAAACAGAGCGTCAATGTCGGCGGAACGACGACCCGGATCATAGCCGTCGAGCAGCGCATCATAAGGCGTCAAGCCAAGCGCATCGGCCTTGGCAGAGGCTTGTTCGCGAATGAGGGCGAGCAGCTGCGTGAGGTCAGGCGCGAGGGCGGCATAGTCGTTGGCGGCGCGCGCCTTGCGCCAGATCATTTCGGTTTTTGATTTTTGATGCGACAAGCGCGTGACGAGATCGGCAGGGGTGGCGGTCGCATGGGCGTGGATGCGGGCCATCTCTTTAAGATTGGCGCGATCCCAATCGCCCAGCGCATCGGCACTTTCGCGCGCGCTCGCCAGAAGGTCGGTGACGTCAGGCGCGGTTAGCGTTTCATGCGCGATGAGCGAAAGCATGGCTTGTTGCTCGGCACGCGCTTCAGCACCGCCCTCGGGCATCATGGTGGCGCGGTCCCAATGCAACACGGCTTGCGCGCCGCCCAAGGCAGACAGGCGCTGGAACCGCGATTTCAACGCGCCATATGCGGTAGTGGAGTTTTGTTCGCTCATGGCTTTTTCATTTCATTCAGCGTTTCATCCGGGCGTCGTCCCATGCGGCCGTTGGACTGATGGTAGGAAAAATAAATAACGAGGAGGACGAAGGCGAGACCAAACCACGTCAGCGCATATTGGAGATGTTCATTGCGGATGGTGACTTGGGTGCGCCCGCCGACGGGAAAGCCGCCCAGATTGGGGGTCGCATCGGCTTCAATATAAAAAGGCGCAACGTGAGCGAGCTTCAAGGCCGCGCCCATGGCGGCGGGGTCGCGGGTGAACCACATATTGCCTGCCGCATCGTCAGACGCGGAAAAAATGCCGCGTGCTTGCGGCTTGCGCGCAACGCCGGTGACGGTGGTCGGACTTTCGATCTGACCTCTCAGACGGGTCGAAGCGTCTTTCCTTTCTTTGGGGACAAAGCCGCGATCGACCAGCACGATGGGGGCATCGGCCTTGCCGCTGTCATCGACCACGAAAGGCGTGATGATGTCGAAGCCGGAGGTGCCTTCATCATTTTGCGCAAAATAGTGAAGCTCCCGGTCGTTGAGATAATGGCCGGTCAGCTTGAGGTGATGATATTCGAGCGCCTTCAAGTCGAGCGTGGCCCATGTGCTCTCATCGGGCGCAGGGACAGCAGGCGCGACCATGCGCTCAGTGATGGTAGCGATCAGATTGAGTTTCCAATGCAGGCGTTCGATCTGCCAGAAGCCCAGACCAATGAGGATCGACAGGGCGATCAGCGTGGCGATGGTTGCGCCCAGCAGCGGGCGGAAGAAGCGGTTGTCTGACAATATCATTTGAGGTCCAGACGGCCCTCGCGGGCCTTGTGTTTGAAGGTTTGGGCGATGAGCCAGCCTTTTAAGGGGCGCAACAGGCCGAGCGTGAGGATGAGCGTAAGCGGCACCCACATGACAGCATGAACCCAATAGGGCGGCTGATAGGTGACTTCGACGTAAAGCGCGAGGCCGATGATGATGAAGCCTGCAATCAAGATGATGAAGATGGCGGGCCCATCGCCGGTGTCGGCAAAATCATAAGATAAGGCGCAGGCGCTGCAGGCGGGCGCGAGAGTGAGGAAGTCGGTGAAGAGCTTGCCTTGGCCGCAACGAGGGCAGCACGACTTGAGGCCTACTTTGAAGGAAGAGAGCGGCGGGTAGTACTGTTCGGGCATGGCGGCGGCTTTCGAATGACGCGGGCAGATGCGAAACTTGTGGCTTACCCCCTCCCAACCTCCCCCTCACATTGCGCGTAGGCGCAAAAAGATTTGGGGGGGAGGGGAAGAGTAGTGACCAACTAAAAAAGGGCGGGCCGCAATTGCTGGCCCGCCCCTGATTTAATTCAACTCGCCCAAGGTCAGGAGGCGTGAATGATCGCGCCGTGCGAGCCCCAGACATAGATCGAGGCAAACAAGAAGAGCCAAACCACGTCGACGAAATGCCAGTACCAAGCGGCAGCTTCAAAACCGAAATGCTGCTTCGCTGTGAACCCGCCATTGATGGCGCGGATCAGGCAGACGGCCAAGAAGATGGTGCCGACGATGACATGGAAACCATGGAAGCCAGTGGCCATGAAGAAGGTCGAGCCGTAGATGCTGCCACCAAAGGAGAATTCGGCATGGGCATATTCAAAGGCCTGAAGCGCGGTGAAGATCAAACCGAGCACCACGGTCAAGATGAGGCCCTGAACGAGACCTTTGCGGTCATCATGCAGCAGCGCGTGGTGAGCCCAAGTGACCGTTGTGCCCGAAGCGAGCAGGACCAGCGTGTTCAGCAGCGGAATGTGCCAAGGATCGAACACTTCGATGCCCTGCGGCGGCCAATGACCGCCGGTGAAGACGGTACGCGCATGCTGGATCGCTTCGCCGGGAAACAGGCTCGCGTCGAAAAAGGCCCAGAACCATGCAACGAAGAACATGACTTCGGAAACGATGAACAAAAGCATGCCGTAGCGCAGGTGAAGCTGCACGACCGGCGTGTGATTGCCCTCATTGGCTTCGCGCAGCACGTCGCGCCACCAGCCAAACATCGTGTAAAGCACGATGGCGATGCCCGGTGCTATCGCCCAGAGCGACATACCGTGGAAATAATGAACCGCGCCAAAGGCGAAGGCGAAAGCACCAATGGCACCGATCACCGGCCACGGGCTTGGATTGACCAGATGGTAGTCATGATGTTTGGCGTGGGCGTCAGCCATGTCCCGTCTTCTCCAACTTAGCGATCAGCAAACAAGCTGCCGATTGTCTTATCCAATAGGTTTAATCAGTTCCACAGACCCAACAAGCGTGGGTGCGTTCACGGCCCCATAGACGGGCCGATCTGCCACGTTACCACCCAGCTTGGTAATCGTGATGACGAAGAATAGTACCACCACTCCCCCCAGCACCCATGCGAGTGCCAAGTTGCGCTGGCGGCGGCGCTTGAGTTGTTCCTCGCTCCATTTCCGCGGGAATTCCTGATTGTCACTCATCGCAGACGTCCTCACAGGCGCACCATGGCATTCAGCGCGGGCACAAGCCCGAGGCCCTGCTCGACGAGCAGGGTGCTGAACAGAAGGAAGAGATAAAGGATCGAATAGGCAAACAGTTGTTTGGCGGTCTTGAGCTCACCTTCGCGATCACGCCAGACGCGGAACGCAAAGCCGAGGAAAGCCAGACCCAGCACGGTGGTCACGCCAGCATAGATGAGACCTGCAAAGCCCAGCACATTCGGCAGGAAAGAGATGGGCATGAGGAGGATCGTGTAGAGCATGATCTGGTTGCGCGTGACGCGCTCGCCTGCGACCACGGGCAACATGGGGACACCGGCGGCGGCATAATCATCGCGGCTAAAAAGTGACAGCGCCCAGAAATGCGGCGGCGTCCACATGAAGATGATGAGGAAAAGCGAGATCGATTCAATCGAGATAGACCCTGTGACAGCAGCCCAACCGATCATGGGCGGGAACGCACCCGCTGCACCGCCAATGACGATGTTTTGCGGCGTCAGGCGCTTCAGCCACATCGTATAGATGACAACATAAAAGAAGATGGTGAAGGCTAAGAGGCCCGCGGCCACCCAATTGACAGCCAGCCCCATAACAAGGACAGAGCCAACCGACAGCGTGATGCCGAAACCGAAAGCCTCACGCGCGGTGATGCGCCCGGCGGGCACTGGGCGATTGGCCGTGCGCTTCATCTTCAGATCAATGTCAGCGTCGTACCACATATTGAGCGCACCCGACGCCCCAGCGCCGACCGCCACACAGAGCAGACCGACAAAGGCGATGATCGGGTTGATCGTGCCGGGAGCAACCACAAGCCCAACGAGACCGGTGAAGATGACCAGCGACATAACGCGGGGCTTCAACAGTTCGAAGTAATCGGCGGGAGCGGCCATGCCGATTTCCGACATGGTCCGCCCCCCGATCAGATTGCCCGTGGTGATCGAGCTGTCAGACATAGGTGCTGGCTCTCTTACTTACGTTTTGCATGGACAATCGCCATGCGGGCTTTCGTTTTGCATGGACAATTGCCATGCGGGCTTTCGTTTACTTACGTTTTGCATGGCCCATTGCCATACGAGTTTACTTGATATGCGGCAGATCGTTGAACTGATGGAACGGCGGCGGTGAAGACAGCGTCCATTCCAGCGTCGTTGCGCCCTCGCCCCACGGATTGTCAGCCGCCTTTTCCTTACGGACAAAGGCATAGACCATGCCGACGAGGAAGACGAGCAAACCAACCGCCGAAATATAGGAGCCGACCGAGGCCACATAATTCCACAGGTGATAGGCGTCCGGGTAATCGGCATAGCGGCGCGGCATGCCCGCAAGACCCAAGAAATGCATCGGGAAGAAGACGATGTTCACACCGACAAACGTAATCCAGAAATGCAGCTTGCCGAGGAATTCGGAATACATGTAACCGAACATCTTGGGGAACCAATAGTACCAGCCCGAGAAGATGGCAAAGACGGCACCGAGCGAGAGCACATAGTGGAAATGCGCCACGACGTAATAGGTGTCTTGCAGCGAACGGTCCACGCCAGCATTGGCCAGCACCACACCCGTCACACCACCGATGGTGAACAGGAAGATGAAGCCGATGGCAAAGAGCATGGGCGTCTTAAATTCAATGGAGCCGCCCCACATGGTGGCGATCCAAGAGAAGATCTTCACGCCTGTCGGCACCGCGATGACCATGGTGGCCGCCACGAAATAGGCTTGCGTGTTGACCGAGAGGCCGACCGTGTACATGTGATGCGCCCAGACGACGAAACCAACGACGCCAATGGCGACCATCGCATAGGCCATGCCGAGATAGCCGAACACGGGTTTGCGCGAAAAGGTCGAGATGACTTGGCTGATCATGCCGAAGCCAGGAATGATCATGATGTAAACTTCTGGGTGACCAAAGAACCAGAACAGATGCTGGTACAAGATCGGATCGCCACCGCCTTCAGGCGCAAAGAAGGTCGTGCCGAAGTTGCGGTCTGTCAGAAGCATTGTGATGGCGCCCGCCAGAACCGGCAGCGAGAGCAGCAGCATGAACACAGTGACCAACATCGCCCAGACAAACAGCGGCATCTTGTGCAGCGTCATGCCAGGCGCGCGCATGTTGAAAATGGTGGTGATGAAGTTGATGGCACCAAGGATCGACGATGCGCCGGCCAGATGGATTGCGAGGATCGCGTAATCCATGGCCGGTCCGGGTGAGCCGGAGGTCGAGAGCGGCGGATACATTGTCCAGCCACCTGAGGATCCGTGGCCACCGGGCGTACCGGGCACGAACATCGAGATAATAAGCAGACCGAAGGCGGGAACCAGCAGCCAGAACGAAATGTTGTTCAGACGCGGGAAGGCCATATCCGGCGCACCGATCATCAGCGGCACAAACCAGTTGCCGAAGCCGCCGATCATGGCAGGCATGATCACGAAGAAAATCATGATGAGCCCATGGGCCGTCACAAACATATTGTACATGTCGTGATTGAAGAAGAACTGCGTGCCGGGGTTTTGCAGCTCCATACGGATCGCCACTGAAAGGCCGCCACCGATGATCCCCGCGAAAATCGCGAAGAACAGGTACATCGTGCCGATGTCCTTATGATTGGTGGAATAAAGATAACGCCGCCAACCTGTGGGGTGATCCTCATGATGTTCGGAATGTGCCGCAGCTGTGCCTGCCATTGGTCTCAATCCTTCGCTCTTTGAACTCTAGAACGTGTTGCTCTTTAAACTATGCTAGGGGCGCCTGCGCGATCAGTGTGCAGCGCCGGAAATTGTGCCGCTGGCCTGCGCCAACATGAGGCTTGGCGCTGGCGTCTCAAGCGAGGCGCTCGCCTTCTTCTGTGCGACCCAAGCCGCAAAATCTTCTTTGCTGACGACCTTAACTTCGATCGGCATGAAGGCATGACCCTGCCCGCAAAGCTCCGAGCACTGGCCGTAGTAAGTGCCCGTCCGCTCGGCCTGGAACCATGTTTCGTTCAGGCGGCCGGGGATCGCGTCAATCTTCACGCCAAAAGCGGGAACCGCCCAAGAGTGGATGACGTCGGCACCGGTGACGATGACACGAACAACCTCATTGACGGGAACGACGACCACTTCATCGGTGGTGAGAAGGCGCGGCTGGCCAGGCTTCAACTCATCTTCGGGAACGAGGTTGGAATCAAAGGAGATGTCGCCATTGTCGGGATATTCATAACTCCAGTACCACTGGCTGCCTGTCGCTTTGATCGTGAGCGCGGCCGGGGGAATGACCAACTGTTTGTAAAGGAGACGGAAAGACGGAATGGCGATGACCATCAAGATCATCACCGGCAGCACCGTCCAGAGAACCTCAATCACCGTGTTGTGCGAGGTCTTGGTAGGAACCGGATTTGCCTTCCGGTTAAACCGTATTGCCGCAATGGCAATCAAGGCCATCACAAGAAGGACGATGAGGGTGATGATGACCATCAGGAAGTTATGAAAACTCTCGATGTCTTCCATCACAGGGGTGGCAGCTCGCTGAAAACCCATTTGACCCGGCACTGCCATACCGATGTCGGCATGAGCCCCCGTCGAGGTCAAAATAAACCCTGCCGCCAGCGCAATTGCGCCCAATACGACCACGCGCCCAATTCCGTTCAGAAACCGCATACTAGTTCCCAGCTCCCAATGCTGTCCGCCGCCTCAAAGACATCATCCCATCTCATACGCTCACAATGATCACTACGTAAATCCATTACGCCAATCATCATGTTCATATCGACGGCTTCCGCCTGATCTTGCGTCCTGCCTACACTTCAATTCAATGGCGATCGCACCACATGGCGCGTCCGCAATCATTCTTGGCGTCAGAAAACATAAACCGATGCCTACCGCAAGACTCTCATAGCGGCAGATTTTCGCAATTAATGCTCCCAGCGCATCGACAAATGTCGACTCACGCCACGAAGTATAGACAGGCCAAGCACACTCGCCATATCCTCAACACAATTTTGCGACGTTTTGCCACAATATTTCCACTCTAATCAGGCCCTTGAACTGTCCAACGGCCCGAAAAACAGCCCAGAATTAAGAACCACTCTTAAAAAGAGAGGCGAGAATGCTGCTTTGGAGAGCTCATTTCTCGGCCTGCATTTGGCGGGCAAATTTTTTCAGCATCTTGATGACGTCAACTTCGTGATCAAGCGGTTCATGACCGGGGGTCGTCGCGCGCCCAAGCGCGAGGCCGAACATCGCCTCTACAGCGAGCCTGTAAAAGGCATAGGCCTCTTTGTCTTCTGCCAGCAATTTGTCTAGGTTTTCGTTTTTTTCCGGTGAGAAGATCGCCTTATAAGTCTGAATTGCTTCGCTCACCTCGACCGTATTGTCTGGGTCGTTGCGCGAAGCCAACCAGATTTCGAGCACAGCCTTAAATTCTGGACGGCGGACTTTGTCCCAAACACCATCAATCCATTGCTCAAGCGTTTTCCTATCCAATGGGTCTCTATGGGTAAGAAAAATACGCTCATAGGTGTCACTGAGCGTTATGGCCAAGAGCTCAGACAGGCTCGAAAAATGATGAAACAGCGCGCCACGCGTCACCTCGGCGCGCTTGCAAACATCAACGGCCGTCGTACGCGCATAGCCATTGTCGATCAATGACGCGAGCGCCGCCTCGATCAATCTTTCGCGCATAGCACGCGAGCGGTCGGCCTGAGTTCGGCTCTTGTCTGCGGCTTTGACCGATGAATTCACGCTTGCTTTCATTTTCGCTTTCCTTAATGCTTACTATACATACATTCATAAATGTATGTAAATAGAGAGTGGAGTGAGCGCCGTGAACCAAGCAGGAAGTACGCCCGAATTCCCGTCAGGCCTTCTGATCGAGGCAGAGGCTTTCGCCCATTACGGCGGCTGGGTTCTCGATAGTCAGTTCGAGACGCAAATGGGCTCGCCCTATCTGCTCGCTCATGGTCTCGGGCGGCCCGTTGCCGATGCGACCACGGTGGTCGCCATCGCCCATGTCGGCGAATATGAAGTCTGGGTGCGCGCAAAAGACTGGGTGCCTTTGCACCATCCCGGCCGCTTTACGCTGACGATCAACGGCACCACGCTCGACACAGAATTTGGCGCCAACGATCAGGACTGGGCATGGCAATCGGCGGGCAAAATTATGCTTGCGAAGGGCGACACTCATCTAGTGCTGCACGATCTCACAGGTTTTGATGGCCGCTGTGATGCGATCTATCTCAGCCACGACGGCATAGCGCCGCCGAACACGGTGGACGACACCAGCCGCGCATGGCGCAAGGCATTGCGTGGGCTTCCTGAGCAGCCGGTTGATGGCGGCGATTATGACATTGTAATTGTCGGCGGTGGCATCTCTGGCTGTGCGGCGGCGCTGACGGCGGCGCGCCTCGGCCAGCGCGTGGCGCTGATCCATGATCGCCCTGTACTGGGCGGCAACGCCAGCAATGAAATCGGCCTGAGCCCGCGGGGCGCGCAAAGCGCACTCCTCAAAGAATTGTCAGCGCGGACGCCAAATGGCGACCTTGTGGCCTTGTCGTTGCTCGAAGCAGAACCTACCGCCACGGTTTTCCTTGAACACCGGATCGTCGGTGCGGCAACGGAGGGCAAAAGGATCATCTCGGTTGACGCTGTGCAAGCACGCAGCGGGCTGGAGCAGCGCTTCAGGGGCGCGATGTTCATTGATACCACCGGCACCGCGATGCTCGGCGTGCTGGCGGGGGCAGAAACGCTGTTTGGGCGAGAGGCGCGTTCGGCGTTTGACGAATCTTATGCCCCCGAAGACGGCGACGACATGCACCACGGAAACACCGTTTTTTTCCGTACCCGGATGGCTGACCAACCGACTTTTTTCCCCGATGTGCCATGGGCAACGGAGGTGTCGAAAGATTACGCCAACTTGAGCGGACAGTTGATGGAGCCGGGCTTGGAAAATGGCCCCGGCCCGTCTGCCAACCCGGACACGCCTGAGTTTCAATTCAGCGACCCATCCGAAGCCTGGATGATGAAGACGCCCGCGACCCATTATTGGGAATATGGCCAATGGCTCGACCCTTACACCGAGGGCGAACGCGTCCGCGATTATCTCATGCGGGCGCTCTATGGGACGTTTTCTAACGTCAAACGCCTTGAGCCTGAAAAATACGCCAACCTTGAGTTTGAATGGATGGCCTATGTGGCCGCCCAAGGCGAGTTTGCGCGCTACAAAGGTGATTATGTTCTCACCGAAAACGATATTCGCAACCACACATTGTTCAATGACACATTGGTCGCCAATGATGGCGCGTTCTGCATCCATTGTGCGTGGAACCCCGGCGAGAATGACTATGATTTCCGCCTGAAGGATTGGATCTGGGATTTGCGCGACAAGCAGGCCTACGGCATCCCGTTTCGTTGCCTCTACTCGGCCAACATCGACAACCTATTAATGGCGGGCAAGCATATCAGCGTCACCCATGTCGCTGGGTCGTCCACAAAATTTATGGGTAATGGGGCACAGCATGGTATCGCCGTCGCGGCGGCAGCATCTCTTTGCAACAAATACGGCACGACGCCGCGCAGCCTCTATGACAACCATCTTGATGAGCTTAGAGGGGCCGTGGACGAGCTTAGTTGCGCGCATCACCACCATATATGGAGCACGGGGTAACGGCGGAATAATTCTACGCTGTCTGGCCCTTGACCCTTTCAACAGCGCAAAAATGGCCTAGAGTTGGAATCACTCTTAAAAGGCAGGCGGATTCATGCGCAACGAAGCTCTGATCCATTTTCATTTTGGCGACCGGATTTCGGCCGGGCTGTTGATCGGCAGCATTGGCAACGCGGCGCCTGAATTGATTAGCGAAGCGGCCCCTTATCTTGCTCCGCGCGATCCGGGTCGCTCAGCAGTTGGGTTTTGCGCCTGTCACCCGCAAGCAGTGGAAGACATTACATCTGTGCCACCCAAGGGCTGGCAGGCCTGGCAGTTTCAGCAATGGGACGCTTGGTTTGGCCGCATAAACGGCGTTTTTTTGGTGGATTTGCAGACGTTGCAGGTGGTGCAATATCCGCTTTATAGCTGCGCGCCGAACGTCGTGCGTTGCGATCTCACCGCCCTGCCGCACCGGCTGATGCCGGTTGAAGAATGGCTCGAACAACCATAACTCTTTAGAGCTACGCCCCCTTCCCCCTCCCCCGTTTTGCAGGATCCAGCATGAGCGACGCCCCATCATCTGCCCCCGATGATCTCTTTTTCTCTCAGAACGGCCTTGATCGCACGCGCGTTGAAGGGCTGGTCGGCGAGACGCTCAAGGGCACGGACGACGGCGAGTTGTTCCTTGAATATCGCCAATCGGAAGCCTTGGCGTTCGATGACGGCCGCCTGAAAATGGCGACGTTTGATACGACGCAAGGCTTTGGCTTGCGCTCGGTGGCGGGCGAGGCCACGGGTTATGCGCATTCATCCGAAATGTCGGAAGAAGCGATCAAGCGCGCAGGCGCTGCCGTGCAAGCGGTCAAACACGGCCATATGGGCGTGCAGTCAGCAGGGCCGCAGCGCACCAACGTGCATCTCTACAGCGACGAGAATCCGCTGGCCGCGCAGACGTTTGAAGAAAAAGTAAAACTGCTATCTGACATTGACGCCTATGCGCGTGGACTTGATACGCGTGTGCAGCAGGTGACGGCATCGCTGGCAGGCGAATGGCAGGCGGTCGAAATCATGCGGGCCGACGGCCAGGTGGTGCGCGATGTGCGCCCACTGGTGCGGCTCAATGTGTCGATCGTGGCGGGCCAAGGCGACCGACAAGAAACCGGCAGCCAAGGCACGGGCGGCCGCACGGGCTATGAAGCCTATATTGATCCGACAAAATGGCAGGGTCAGGTGGACGAGGCGCTGCGCCAAGCCATCACCAATCTCGACAGCGTGCCCGCCCCTGCTGGCGAAATGGACGTGGTGTTAGGCCCCGGTTGGCCGGGCATCTTGCTGCATGAGGCCATTGGGCATGGGCTGGAAGGCGACTTTAATCGCAAGAAGACATCGGCGTTTGCCGGATTGCTCGGCACACGCGTTGCGGCCAAAGGCGTCACCGTGGTGGACGATGGCACGATTGCCAATCGGCGTGGCTCGCTGACGGTGGACGATGAAGGCACGCCGACGAGCCGCACCGTGCTGATCGAGGACGGTATTCTCAAAGGCTATATGCAAGACAGGCTCAACTCGCGCCTGATGGGCATGGCCGCGACCGGCAACGGGCGGCGCGAGTCTTACGCGCATCAACCAATGCCGCGCATGACCAACACGTACATGCTGGCAGGCGACGCCAATCCGCAGGAGATTCTCGCCTCGGTGAAGAAGGGCATTTATGCCGTGTCGTTTGGCGGCGGTCAGGTGGACATCACGAGCGGAAAATTCGTCTTCACTTGCACGGAAGCCTATCTGATCGAAAACGGCGTCATCGGCGCGCCGGTGAAAGGCGCGACCATCATCGGCAACGGGCCTGATGTGCTGACGCGGGTTTCGATGATCGGCAATGATCTGAAACTCGATCCGGGCATCGGTGTGTGCGGCAAGGGCGGCCAAGGCGTGCCTGTGGGCGTGGGGCAACCGACGTTGCGCATTGACGGGCTGACGATTGGCGGCACGGCCAGAGCTGCATGACGGTGGCTTGTAGGCGAATGCAGCAATTCACATTCTGCTGTCATCCCGTGGCTTGACCACGGGATCCACGGAACATAAACCAGTTGCTGAACGTCAGATGGGTCCCGGGATCAAGTCCCGGGACGACAGCATCACTTAGAACAAGCGATCTTTGCACGTTGACCGCTCAAAATGCCAATCAGGTTGCCAAGTCGTAAACCAGAATAGCCCCCAACGCGCCGCCTAACGCGGCGAGGTTGCCAGCGATCAGGCTGTCTTGGGTACCCGGCGCAAAATGCATGAGGGTGAACAGGCCTGCCATGCCCCCGAAGATCGCCAGCGCGACATAGGCGGGGTTGCGTGTCCAGCTTCCTTTGACGATACGGACAAGGAAGAAGCTCGAAAAGAGCGCGGTGATGAAAACGTCGGACATTGCTGCCTCCTCTAGTGGAGAAAGCATCCGCTTCAATTCTCAATGAAAAGTTAAAATGAAGGTTAGGGAGATTTGAGGGGCGGCCAGGTCATTAGTTTGAGCGATCCTTCGAGACGCTGCTTGCCGCTCCTTGAGGCATGAGGCTCATTCGTAAATCGACCTCATCCTGAGGAGGGCCGAAGGGCCGTCTCAAAGGATGGCGGCGGACTCTAGAACGCGTATTCCTGAAACACGGGATCAACCTTGCCGTTCCAGCGGCCATGGTAGGCGTCGAGCAGAATGTCGCCGGGCGACTTGCCGGTGGCCATGACTTCTTCGGCGATGGCGAGGAAGCCGGGTGCGAGGTCTGGTCTGTTGCGGCCAAAATGGGTGGCGGTGCGCCAGAAGGCGCGCCAGAGGCAGAGCCAGCGCGGTTGGTCGATCCAGATGATTGTGTCGGCGCGTGGCATGCGGATGTCGAAAGTGCGCGAGAAATTGCTGTCGATGATCCAGCGGTCTTGCGCCACTGCGGCAATGACCTTGGGGCAAAATTCATCGAGCGTCCCTTCGACCCAACCGGGTTTCCACCAGAGCATGCCGAGATGAGTGATCGGGAACGACAGCTTTTGGGCGAGCAAGCGCGCGATGCGCTGAGGAAAACGACGTGGCCGCCGTTAGAAGGCACGGGGGCTTCTCCATTGAAGGGCTTGAGGATGAAGACCTTGGGGCCCGTTGCCGTGCCGTAGGAGGCAAGGCCGGGGGCCTTGAAAAAGACGGAAATCTCGAGCGTGGCGAGGACGGCGTCATAGAAGGCGGCGGCACTGTCAGGGTCGCGCGAGCCGATGGTGACGTGGGAGAACATGTCCGTCTCCTTGTTGTTGCTATGCGGCGGCAGTTGCCCGTTCCTGCCTAGCGGCCTGCCAAATCTCCTTGGCCGCATCGGCATTCATCAACGCAATTGCGATACCTACAATAAGGTCTGGCCAGCCTGAGAGCCAGAAGAGGCTGACGGCACCTGCACCTATAATGGCGATATTTGCGAAAGCGTCATTGCGTGCCGACAGATAGGCGGCACGCGTCAGGCTACCGCTATGGTGGCGAAATCTTGTCAGCAAAATCGCGCATCCGACATTCACAATCAACGCCCCGAAACCCGTCGCCGACAGGAGCCACGGGTCGGGCGGCACGGGCGCATTGAACTTTTGCCAAGCGGTCCAGACAAGCGCTGCGGTGGGAACAAGCAGGATAGCAGCGAGCAACATACCCAGGCGGGCGCGCGACGCCATGGACCAGCCGAGCGCCAAGGCAATGAGAAGATTAACGGATGTGTCTTCCAGAAAATCGATGCTGTCGGCAAAGAGCGAAACCGAGCCAATGGAACGCGCCACGGCGAACTCGACGAAGAAATAGGCCAGGTTCGCCAATGCGACAATGATCACGACGCGGCGGAGTATCTTGTTTACCGCTTCATTGTCCGGTGCAGCAGCTGTCGTATCCATCGTATCTTCCTGATCGGATGAGCAAAATCAGAACGCGTATTCCTGAAACACGGGATCAACCTTGCCGTTCCAGCGGCCATGGTAGGCGTCGAGCAGAATGTCGGCGGGCGACTTGCCGGTGGCGATGACTTCTTCGACGATGGCGAGGAAACCGGTTTCGTCACGCAGGCCTGCGCCGTCGCCTTTAGCGCGCGCCTTGAGGCCGGCGTGCGAAATTTCGATGGCACGGCGGCCGATGTCGTGGAGTGTGCCGCCACGTAATGGCGTTTGCAGGCCCATTTTGGCAACGTTATCGCGGAGCGACTGGCGCTCGACGTCGGTCCAATCTTTGACAAGATCCCAAGCGGCATCGAGCGAGGCTTGATCGTAAAGCAGGCCGACCCAGAAGGCAGGCAGCGCACAGATGCGCGCCCAAGGGCCACCGTCTGCGCCGCGCATTTCGAGATAATTTTTCAGGCGCGCTTCGGGGAAGATGGTGGTGAGGTGATTGATCCAATCGCCACGTGTCGGGGTTTCGCCTTCGAGGCCCTTCAATTTGCCGACCATGAAATCACGGAACGATTGGCCGGTGACATCGTGATAGTGGCCATCGCGATAGACAAAATACATCGGCACGTCGAGCGCGTAATCGACATATTGCTCAAAGCCAAAGCCGCTTTCAAAAATAAACGGAATCATGCCTGCGCGCGCGTTGTCGGTGTCGGTCCAGACATGCGAACGGTAGGACTTGTAGCCGTTAGGCTTACCCTCTGTGAACGGAGAGTTTGCAAAAATGGCGGTGGCCAACGGCTGGAGTGCGACGGCGACGCGGAGTTTTTTTACCATGTCGGGTTCGGAGGCAAAATCGAGGTTCACCTGCACGGTGCAAGAGCGATACATCATGTCGAGGCCCATGGTCCCGACCTTCTTCATGTATTCGGTCATGATCTTGTAGCGGCCCTTGGGCATGACCGGGATCTGGTCACGTCGCCAATTGGGCGTGAAGCCCAGCCCTAGAAAACCAAGGCCCAGCTCGCCACCCAGCTCTTTCACTTGTGAAAGATGGTCGTGCAATTCCGAACAGGTCTGGTGCAGGGTTTCGAGCGGCGCACCGGACAACTCAAATTGCCCGCCCGGCTCCAGCGAGATATTGCCGCCACCCTTGGGGCTCTCAAGACCGATGATGGTGTCGCCTTCGCGCACCGGCAGCCAGCCAAAACGGGTGAGGCCCTCCAGCATCGCGCGGATGCCCTTGCCGCCCTGATCGTAGGCGTCGCCATAGGGGACCGGCGAATTGTCGGAGACGTGAAAGGGAAATTTTTCGTGTTCGGTGCCGATGCGCCATTCACTTTTTGGCTTGCAGCCACGCTCCAGCACAGCGACGAGATCGTCACGGCTGGTCACGGGCTCCGGCCCGGCAACGAGTACGCTCATAGGCTAGTTCCCTGAACAAATTTACTGGACCGTGTCGTTTGGCGCGGCGAGCGCCCTGTCTGGTCATTAACTTTGGAGAGATGTAGGAGCGGGATCAAGCTCTGACAAGCGCAAATACACACTTTGCCGTCATGGTATTGACGCGAATCACCCTAGAACGCCGTCGCTCACCAATCGCCGAGGATCAATTGGACCGCGGCAAGCGCGACAATGGCAGCGGTGTCGGCGCGCATGATGCGGGGGCCAAGCGAGATCGCATGGGTGTCGTCGCGCTTCAAGAGTCGGGCGCGTTCGCTTTCATCAAAACCGCCTTCCGGGCCGACAAGGAGCGCAAAAGACGTGCCGCGCGGATGGCTGGCAGAGATCGCTTGGAGATTGGCGAGCGCGCCGCCGGGGGGGGCTGCCTCATCACAAAAGAGGATGCGGCGGCTGGGGTTTTCGGCTGACCAGCGATCGAGCAGGTCGCCCAATTTTTGGGCTTCGCGCACGTCCGGCACGGCGACAAGACCGCATTGCTCGGCGGCTTCGATGACATTGGCGGCGAGGCGCTGATCCTTGACGCGTGAGACGATGGTGCGGCGCGTCAGGACGGGCTGGATGACGCTGACGCCCATTTCGGTGGCCTTTTGGGCAATGAAATCAAGGCGGGCTTTTTTGACCGGGGCAAACAGCAACCAAATATCGGGAAGCGCCTCATGGGCGCGGGTTTGCGCGGTGATGGTGAGATGGGCGGCTTTGCGGCTGGCCTCGGTGATCTCGGCGGCCCATTCGCCGCTGTGGCCGTTGAAGAGGAGGACGCGGGCGTTTGACCCTTGGCCGGGGCCCATGCGCAAGACGTTGACCAGATAATGCGTTTGGTCCTTGTCGAGGATGATTTGCGCACCGAGCGAGAGGTCGTGCGTGACGTAGAGCCGGGCCTTGCCGGAGGCGCAGCGCAGGTTGTCGTTGTCTCTTGCGTCGCTTTCATCAAAATCGTGCGTCATTCTTCGCCTTCAGGCTGCGTCATCGCCCGACTTGATCGGGCGATCTATCTTTATCAGAGTGGGTGGCGGGAAGATGGATGCCCCGGTCAATACCCCGATCAAGTCGGGGCAGGGGCATGACGGTTTAGTTTAGAAGATATGCTGTGGGCGTAGAGCCTTGCAATGACGGAACTGTAGCATGAAGACCAGAAAGACCGCGCGGGCACTGTTGTTTGACCAGAGGGGACGATTGTTGCTGGTGCGGATGCATGATCCCAATGTGGCGGCGCAAAATGGCGCGGTTTTGGCGCAGGCCTATTGGGTGACGATTGGCGGCGAGATCGATCCGGGCGAGGACGTTGAGAGCGCGGTGCGGCGCGAGATTGCCGAGGAGACGGGCCTTCGCGAGGTGCAACTGGGGCCTAAGGTCTGGTATGCAGAACATATACTCAACGTACATGGCGAGGCGCGGCTGTTTCAGGAGACATTTGTGGTGGCGCATACGACAGACACGCGCCTGAGCAACGCCGACTGGACGACAGACGAGTGCCGCGTCATCGAGAAGCTAAAGTGGTGGAAGATGGAGGCGTTGTTTGCCAGTGCCGACATATTTTTTCCCATGTCGCTGAAAGAAAATCTGTTGCCGCTGACAAAGGGGCTTTATCCGCCCACTCCACTGACAATTCAACCGTGAGACCATGACAGAGACAGACCGCCTGATTGCCGATGCGCCACCTGAAAATTGGGTGGACCGATATGCGCCTGCCACCGTGCAGCCTTACCTGAAACTCGCCCGGCTCGACCGGCCGATTGGCACATGGCTGCTACTGTGGCCGTGCTGGTGGTCGATTGCGTTGGCGGCTGACGGCTTGCCTGATCTGTGGTTGATGGTGCTGTTTGGCATTGGCGCGGTGGTGATGCGCGGGGCGGGCTGCACATACAATGACATTGTGGACCGCGATATTGACGGGCTGGTGGAGCGCACAAGGCGGCGGCCCATTCCGTCGGGCGCGGTGAGCTTGCGCCAAGCTTTCGCCTTTCTTGGTTTTCAATTGCTGCTGGGGCTCGCGATCCTGCTGTCGCTATCAACCACCGCGATTGCGTTAGGTTTTGCCTCGGTGCTGCTCATCGCGATTTACCCTTGGATGAAGCGCATCACCTATTGGCCGCAGATCGTGCTGGGGCTGGTGTTTAACTGGGGCGCGCTGATGGGCTATGCCGCGGTGCGCGATAGTCTGAGCTTGGCACCTGTGCTGCTTTATCTCGGCGGCATCGGCTGGACCATCGGCTATGACACGATTTATGCGCATCAGGACAAAGAGGATGACGCGCTGATCGGCGTCAAATCCTCGGCCTTGAAACTAGGGACCGCAACCGGCACATGGCTCTGGGGTTTTTATGGCGCGATGGTTGGGGGGCTTGTGCTGGTGGGCCTTATCGGCGGCATGGGGCTCATCTATTTTGCCGTGGTACTGGCGGCAGCGGGGCATCTGACGTGGCAGATCAGAACGCTGGACATCGATAGCGATGCGCGTTGCCTCAAGCTCTTTCGCTCCAACCGCGATTTCGGATTGATCGTGTTCGCGGCGATGGTGGCGGGACGTATTTTCGTCTAGTCGGGCGTCACGTCCATCAGACGGTCCACCTTGCGCAAGGCAGGAAAAAACCACATCCACAGCGCGACGACACCGATGGTGCCCAATCCGCCGACCACGACGGAAGGCACGGTGCCGAGCCAACCTGCCATGACGCCACTTTCAAATTCGCCCAGTTCGTTGGAGGCGGAAATGAACATCATGTCCACGGCGCTGACGCGGCCGAGCATTTCGGGTGGCGTCGCCAACGGGATGAGGGTTGAGCGCACATAAACGCTGACCATATCGGCCCCGCCCATGATGAGCAGCGCGCCCATGGAGAGGATGAAATTTTCTGACAGGCCGAAGGTGATGGTGGCGACACCAAAGAGGGCGACGCAGGCAAACATAGCGTAACCCGTGTGGCGCTGCACTGGCATGGCGATGAGAAGCACGTTGACGATGACCGCGCCGATGGCAGGGCCTGAGCGCAAGAGACCCATGCCTTCCGGGCCGACATGCAGGATGTCGCTGGCATAGATGGGCAGCAGCGCCACCGCGCCGCCGAGCAGCACGGCAAAAAGATCAAGCGAGACAGCACCCAGCACGATGGGCTTGCGACGGATAAAGGCGATGCCAGCCGTGACGCGGCCAAAGGCTGTGAGCGTCGGGTCGGCGGGCTCTTGCTTGTGGCGGGTGTGGATGGCGAGGAAGGCCAATGCAACAATCAAAAAGAACGTGAGGCAGACGCCATAGGGCACCAGCGGCCCCCAGATATAGAGTAACCCACCGAGCGCGGGGCCGACGATGGTGGCGGTAAGAAAGGTGGACGACGAGATGGCAATGGCGCGCGGCAGCTGCGCCTTGGAAACCAGCAGCGGCACGAAGGCGCGCGTGGCGGGACCAGAAAAGGCGCGCGCCGCCCCAAACAAGGTGAGCGCCAGATAGAAAGGCCAGATCGCGTGTTCGGCGGCACCGGTCCATGTGAGGCCTGCAATGACGGACACGGAGACGGCTTGCATGAAATAGCTGGCGGCTGCGATGAGGCGACGATCCACACGGTCGGCAACGTCGCCAGCGGGCAACAACAAAATGACCATCGGGAGGAACTGGGCAAGGCCAACAAAGCCGAGCGCCATAGGGCTCTTAGTGATTTCATAAACCTGCCAACCGACCGCGACCGACTGGATTTGCGTGGCCAGCGAGCCCAGAAAACGTCCGGTTAGGAAAAACCGGAAATCACGCAAGGATAAAACGCTGAGAAGACTGACCGCTGAGGGGTCTTGGTCGGCGTCGGCGGGCCATTCAGGATCGGTCATTGCGGGGGAGACTCCAGATCGCCGTCTTATGGCTGAATTTGGAGGTGCTGTCGTGGCTTTATCGCGACGCAGGCACGCCCTCACCCCCCAAAGGCCTGATGCGGACCGAAAACTAAAATGACGCAGGCGTCATCATTGAAACTGATAATGTGTCACCCTATATTTGTTGCATCGCAGCATTTAGAACTACTCGATTCATGAAAGGAATGAATAAATGTTCAAAGAATGGATCAACGCCGCCGCAACGAGCTTCAGCTTCTATACGGGCATGAACGCATGGCACGAGTTGCCAACCCGGCAGGCTGCCGTTATCCGCAAGGCGCAGGCCGAGACTCAGGTCGATGCCCCGCAGCCCGCCCCGCGCGAGTTTGCTGACGCATTTAAGACTGCAGCCGATTAATTTGGCGGCAAAATAAAAAAGAAGAACCTTGGTTCATTTTATGATCAAGGTTCTTTTTTATGGTTCTAAAAAATGACGGTTCATTTTTTGCGTTACCAGTCCTACTAGCGCTTGACGACGGAAATGAACTCTGGTTCAGTTAAGCAATCAGATCCCAATATTCAATTGAACAGGGGTTCATGTTTTGGCTTACCGTCGCACTGACACTGTTTCCGCCCGTCTTGCCGACAATCGGCGCACCATTCTCAATGCGGCGCGCGAGTTGGTCGCTGAGGGCGGGTTCGCCGCCGCTCAGATGACCGAAGTGGCGCGCAAGGCTGGCGTCGCCACTGGCACGTTGTATCGCTATTTCCCTTCCAAAGAAGAGCTTTGCCGCCAAGTGTTTCGTGAGGTGTCCGCCCGCGAGATGAATGTGCTGGTCAGCATTGCGGCCGAAGATCGCCCGGCGGCTGGCCGCTTGCGTGATGTGCTGACGACATTTGCCACGCGCGCTGTGCGCGGCCGACGCCTCGCCTATGCGCTGCTGGCTGAACCAGTGGACGACGGGCTGACGGAGGAGCGCGCGCGTTTTCGTCGGATGCATGGCGAAATCTTTGCAGGCCTTCTGGAAGACGGGGTGGCGGAAGGCACGTTCACTGTCATCAACACCAAGGTCGCTGCCGCCTGCATTGCAGGTGCCATTCCGACCGCGCTGATCGGGCCGCTGGCCCCTGAAAGCCACGAAATGGAAAACGACGGCGAGCGTATGGTCGAAGAGATTGTCAATTTTTGTCTCGCTGCCGTTCAGGGTGCGAGCCCTCAGCGCCTTGCCGAACAGAGGATCAGCGCATGATTGCCGCCAGCAAACTTCTCACCCCCGAACAACTAACCATTGTGCGCAAGCGCTCTGATGCGCGCGGACTTTTTTTGGCACTCCATGCTTGGGTCGTGATCTTCGGCATGATGGCGCTGTTTGTCTGGATGCCGAACCCGATTACTTTCATTGCAGCCGTGGTGGTGATTGGCGGGCGTCAGCTTGGCTTGGCCATTTTGATGCATGACGGCGCGCATGGCGTGTTGTGCGAGAACCCCAAGCTCAATCAATTTGTCAGCCAGTATCTTTGCGCCTATCCGACGATGGCAGAGACGGGCACCTATCGCCGCTATCATCTGGTGCATCACGCCAATACGCAGCAAAAGGAAGACCCCGACCTGATCCTGTCGGCCCCCTTTCCGATCACCAAAAAAAGCTTTCAGCGCAAGATGATCCGCGACATTACCGGGCAGACGGGTTATCAGCAGCGCAAGGTGCAAATCCTGAATGCGATGGGTCAGGCTGAATGGCCGTTGCAGCGGCGGCTTCAGAACTATTGGCGGAAACTTGGTCATGCCACGGTAGCGCAGGCGGTGATCTTTGCGATCCTCGCGCTGAGCGGCCATTGGTATCTCTATTTTGCTCTCTGGTTGCTCCCGTTCCTGACGTGGCAGCAGCTCATCACACGCGTCCGCAATATCGCTGAACATGCGATGGTGCCCGACGACAATGATGATTTTCGCAATGCGCGCACGACCAAAGCCAATTGGCTGGCGCGCGCCACCATCGCGCCCTATTGGGTCAACTATCATGTTGAGCATCATCTGATGATGTGGATCCCTTGCTACAACCTGCCCAAGGCACGCGCCTATCTGATCGCTAACGGGTTTGGTCCGCGCATGGAAACCAAAGAAGGGTTCGGCCAGGTGATCGCTATGGCGACATCGCGCCCCGACGACGAAGACAAGCGCGGTACGCTGGTCCATAACGGCCGCAAGCGCAGGGTGGACGGCGTGATGAGCGAGGGCTTTAAGCCAGCCGACGACGCGGCGGCTTGAGGTATCCCGGCAATAGCTATGACCTCATCCTGAGGAGGGCCTCTTGGCCCGTCTCGAAGGATGGCGGCAGGCACGGGGCCTCGTCCTTCGAGACGCCGCTTTGCGGCTCCTTGAGGCATGAGGGTTTTATTGAGGAACATGCCAGTCATTGGGCAAATGACCCAGCGGCAACCACACCCGCAAAGCCGATAGTTTCCATCCTCGCCTGCCCCTGCTAAACCACTCCCAACAAGAATTTTCCTTTGGGAGGAGATGGCATGTCTGGAACAACACCGGCGAGCGCGAGCGCGGAAGTAGGCGATGTGCGCGACGCGCATCGGTTTGATGTGAAGCGGCTTGAGGCTTACGCGCGCGACGCGGTGGCAGGCTTTTCGGGTACGTTGGATGTCCGACAGTTTTCGGCAGGGCAATCGAACCCGACATTTTTACTCACTGAAACCAACAAGACCGGCACCAAACGCTATGTCATGCGCAAGAAACCGCCGGGCGTATTGCTGGCCAGCGCGCATCAGGTTGACCGTGAATTCCGCGTCATGAAAGCGCTGGAAGGCACTGACGTACCGGTGCCGCATATGTATGCACTATGCGAAGACGACGCTGTGATCGGCACAGCTTTTTACATCATGGAATATCTCGAAGGACGCGTTTTCACCGATGCGACCGTTCCCGGCGCAAGCGGCGCGGAGCGCAAAGCGCTTTACGACAATCTGGCAGAAAACCTCGCCAAGCTGCACAAGGTCAATTACGAGGTGGTGGGTCTTGGCGACTTCGGCAGGCCCGGCAATTATTTTGAGCGCCAAATCGGGCGTTGGATCAAACAATATCGCGGCGCGCAGACGACCGATGTGCCCTCGATGGAAGAGCTGATCAAATATCTGCCCGCGCATATTCCCGGCGAACAATCCGTCACCATCGCGCATGGCGATTACCGGATCGGCAATGTGATGTTTCACCCGACCGAGCCCAAGATGATTGCTGTGCTCGATTGGGAGCTTTGCACCATTGGTCATCCGCTGGCCGACGTTGCCTATAACTGCATGTATGACCTGATGGGCGTGTCGGCCAGTGCGCCGCCGATTGACCGCGCCACCATGCCCGGCCTGCCGACGGTGGAGGAGCATGTCGCTTCCTATTGCCGCTATGCGGGCCGCGACGGGATCGAGAATTTTAATTTCTATCTGGCTTTTTCGATGTTCCGCCTCGCCTCGATTTCGCAGGGCGTTTACAAGCGCGGGCTGGACGGAAACGCCAGCTCAGAGCGCGCAATGACGCTGAAGGACGCTTGCGCGACGCTGGCCAATGCGGCTTGGGATCTGGTTCAGCAACCTGAACGTTGAGTTCAATTCATCCTTATGCTTAGCAAAAGGTAAATCTCCACATCTTTGTTCGTTAAGAATAAGATGCTTCAAGATATGTTAAGCATCCCAAGCTTACCTTGAGTTTGCCTGAGCACGACACAGGAAGTGTTGCGGTCTTGGAAGGTAGTCGGCGGTGCCGATTTTGGGGTGGGTTTATGTCCGGTCGCGCAAAAGCGAAACGAGCACAGGACGCCGGGTCGAAAGGCTTGAGTGGCGGCACGGCTTTTGACAGTGCGCAGCCAACGCCTGTCGCCGCTGATCCGTTCGATGCTGATCCGTTCGATGCTGGCCCGTCCGACGCTGGCCCGCCAGACCCTGCGCAGTTTTATCGTTCATTGGTTGAAAACGCGGGTGACATCATCACGCTGCTCGACCGCGACACGACCATCATCTATCAAAGCCCTGCCATTGTTGACGTTCTGGGCTATGGGCCCGAACCCTTTGTCGGCATGCCGGTGGTTGACGGCGTTCACCCGGAAGACCGCGAGCGCGTGGCTAAACATTTTGCGGCCTGCGTTAAAACGTCGAATTGGGTCTCGATGGAGAACTTCCGCTTGCCGCATCGCGACGGCAGCTGGCGCTGGATGGAGACGCGCGCCAAGAACCTGTTTGACGACGAGAACGTACGAGCAGTCTTGTGCATTTCGCGCGACGTCACTGAATCACGTCGCCTCGAACATCAATTACGCGAAGCTGAAAGGCTGGCGCGGTTTGGCCATTGGCGCTGGGCAAAGGGCGCCCCCTCGCCTATGTGGTCAGAAGGCGTTTGCAAGATTTTGGACCGCACGCCCGCCACCATGCCGACGGGCGGCGACTGGTACGTTGAACTTGTGCATCCCGACGACCGCAACGATTTGCTGTCAGCATTTCTCGATGCGTTCGAAACATGCGAAACCCTGCTCTGCACGTCGCGCTTTCTGGCAGGCGATGACAGCTATCGCTACATCAAGACCTATGCTTACGCAGAACCTGACGCGCGTGGCGAAATCGGTGCGCTGGTGGGGCTTGCCGAAGATGTGACGCAGGAAGTGATGGCGCGCGACGCGCTGGAGCGCTCAGAGGCCAAATATCGCCTGATCGCCGAACAGGCAAGCGACATCATTCACCACATTGGGCCTGACGCACATATCCTTTATGTCTCGCCGTCGGTTGAAACGGTGCTCGGCTACCCGGTCGAACAAGTCGATCAGTTTACAAAGTTCATGGGCTGGGTTCATCCCGATGATTTGAAGCGTGTCGTCGCAGGCTTTCAGGCTCTCGTACGCGAGCGCGACCTGCTGCGCATGGACTATCGCTTCAAGCATAGCGACGGACATTATCTGTGGCTTGAGACGACCATGCGGGCGGTGCGCGAGGCTGACGGCACGCTGAAAGAAATCATCAGCATGACGCGCGACATGAGCGAGCGCAAAAAGCACGAATTGCAACTGATGGAGGCGCGTGAACGCGCCGAAGCCGCCAATCGCACCAAGTCGCGTTTTCTTGCCAATATGAGCCACGAATTACGCACGCCGCTGAATGCGATCATCGGCTTTTCTGACATGCTGAAATTGGAAATGTTCGGCAAGCTGGGCAATCCACGCTATGTCGAATATGCGCAGCTCATCAACCAGAGCGGCGGCTTGTTGCTTGATCTCATCAGCGACATTCTCGACATGTCGAAAATCGAGGCCGGCAAATATGATCTGCACCGCGAGTTGGTCGATGTGAAAGATGTCGTCTCACAAGCGATGAAGATGGTGGCGGGCCGCGCGAGTACCGGCGGGCTCAAGCTCAATGTCGATATTTCGCCCGAAGCCTTGGCCGTGCCTCTGTTTGCGGACACGCGCGCACTGACGCAGATCCTGCTCAATCTGCTGTCCAATGCAGTCAAGTTCACACCAGAGGGCGGTCATGTGACGGTGCGGGCGACGACCATTCCAGATGGCATCAGGTTCGTTGTCGAGGATACGGGACGCGGCATTGCCAAGGAACATCTGCCACGGCTGGCGCATGCCTTTGAGCAAGTCACAAGTGATGCGAAGCTCAGCAAGCAGGGCACGGGGCTAGGGCTGGCGCTGGTGCGCTCACTGGCAGAACTGCATGGCGGTTCTATCAAGATTGAAAGTGAACTCGATCAAGGCACGAAGGTCAGCGTCGATATCCCCGCTGAGACCAGTGTGATGCAGGCCGCCCTTTAAGACGCTGCCTTGGCACCCATGACGCGGCGCAGAGCCTCCTCAAGCTCAGCCACGACGCGCGCGACATGCTCGTTCTGCTGAACATCCTTGAAGTATTTATCCACGTTTTTCAGCCCGCCGAAGGGTTTGGACATGCCGAACATGGGCCCGACCTGTTCATAGAAAAAAAGCATCGGGGCCAGCGTGCAATCAGCCAAGGTCAAGCGATCACCGACCGCATGAGGCGAGCCATCGAGATAGGCCGACAGCCACTGCATTCCCTTGGCAAGGTCCCCCAGCGTGTGATCAACGAGGACCTGATCGCGGCCTTTGGGATTGATGTGGCCAAACAGCGTTGTCATCGGCTCCATGACATAGAGGTCACCAATGCGTGACAGCAGCCGCATCCGGGCGCGCATGCGCGGCTCGTCGGGACGCAACGACACACCCAGCTTCATGTCTTCAAAATATTCGCAGATGACGTCTGATTCCGGGATAACGGTATCATCGTCAACCAATAGAGGCACTTTCTGCATCGGGCTGAGGCGTTCAAGTTCGGCTTCAAGTTCGGGGGTCGAAAAACCATCGACGATTTCGACATCAAGGCCCTTGGCATATATGGCCAAGCGGACACGGGCCGAATAGGGCGAGAGCTGTGAGTTGTAAAGTTTCATGCCCATGGATGCATCCTCACATTTATCATCACGTCACTCCTGCCAACCACTGATCCAGACCCTGCAATATAAGTAGGTGTCAAAACGGCCGGTCCACAAGGGGGAACCGGCCGTTTTTTATTCATATCATCGGGACCACTTATTTGGCCGCCGCTTTGCCTTTGTTAGAATATTTACGCAATTCGAGCTTGGCGATGGTGCGGTTATGCACTTCATCGGGGCCGTCTGCGAGGCGCAATGTACGGATGCCCGAATACATTTTGGCGAGACCAAAATCGGTCGTCACGCCGCCGCCGCCATGAGCCTGGATGGCATCGTCAATGATCTTGAGCGCCAAGTTCGGGGCCGCAACCTTGATCATCGCGATCTCGGAGCGGGCGACCTTGTTGCCGACCGTGTCCATCATATAGGCGGCCTTCAACGTCAGAAGGCGCGTCATTTCGATGTTGGTACGGGCTTCGCCGATGCGCTGTTCCCAGACGGAATGTTCGGCGATGGTCTTGCCGAAGGCTTCGCGCGACAGGAGGCGCTTGCACATCATTTCAAGCGCGCGTTCGGCAACGCCAATGGTGCGCATGCAGTGATGAATGCGGCCAGGCCCAAGCCGACCTTGGCTGATTTCAAAGCCACGGCCTTCGCCGAGCAGTAGATTTTCAGCCGGCACACGCACATTTTCGAGGAGCACCTCAGCGTGGCCATGCGGCGCGTCGTCGTAGCCGAAGACGGGCAGCATACGAACGACCGTGATGCCTTTGGTATCCAACGGCACAAGGATCTGCGACTGCTGGCGATAGGTGTCAGCTTTCGGATCGGTTTTGCCCATCAGGATGGCGATTTTGCAACGTGGATCACCGACGCCCGAGGACCACCACTTGCGGCCGTTGATGACATATTCGTTGCCGTCACGTTCGATGCGGGTGGCGATGTTGGTGGCGTCTGACGAGGCGACGTCAGGTTCGGTCATCAGGAAGGCGGAGCGCATCTTGCCTTCCAGAAGTGGCTCCAGATAGGCCTTCTTCTGGCGATCATTGCCGTAACGCTCGATCACTTCCATGTTGCCAGTGTCAGGCGCCGAGCAGTTGAACACTTCCGACGCCCAGCCGACGCGGCCCATGATTTCGCAGAGCGAGGCATATTCAAGGTTGGTCAACCCGCCGCCACGTTCTGATTCAGGCAGGAACAAGTTCCACAGGCCTTCTTCTCTGGCT
This sequence comes from Parvibaculaceae bacterium, assembly GCA_041688015.1. Lineage (GTDB taxonomy): Bacteria > Pseudomonadota > Alphaproteobacteria > Parvibaculales > Parvibaculaceae > Parvibaculum. The sequence goes on along the minus strand of JBDNIY010000004.1, from coordinate 103,678 downwards.
TTCGGCTTCAGGTCCTCAAGGATCTGTGGCACCTGCCAAGGATTGCCCTCCTTGCGGAAAGCGTCCATCTGATCGTTATAGGTCTTTTCGTTGGGATAGATGTGCTTGTCCATAAAGCGGTTCAAGCGAGCCTGAAGCTCTTTTGTTTTGTCGTTAAATTCGAAATCCATGAGTGCTCCCTCATTTAGTTTGTGAGATGGGGAAGCGCAAACACGTCTCATGCTTGGTCACGCAGGACCTGACATGGAACGCCAATGCTCCCCCTCAATGGCGAATGGCGGCACTTTAGCGGGTTGCTGAGTGCAAATCACGATAGAAATGCGTATTTCCTGTGGGCATCTTCGCGCAGTTGACGTTTAGGTCAACTCCGCCGCGCTGCAAAAAAATTTCGGAGCAAATCGCCTGCACGTTTTTCGGACATGCCGCCGTAGACTTCGGGCGCATGATGGCAGGTAGATTGGGCGAAAATGCGGGAGCCATGATCGACACCGCCACCCTTTTCGTCCGATGCCCCATAGTAGAGCCTGCGAAGCCTCGCAAAAGAGATGGCGCCTGCACACATCGGGCAAGGCTCCAGCGTCACATAGAGATCGCAACCAATGAGGCGTTCGGACCCTAAGGCGGCCGCGGCGGCGCGAATGGCTAGTATTTCGGCGTGGGCCGTTGGGTCTTTCAGCTCCAGCACCCGGTTGCCGGCGCGCGCAAGAACCGCGCCTTTGGCATCCATAATGACCGCGCCAATCGGCACTTCACCGCGCAAAGCCGCCGCCTCGGCCTCGGCAAGGGCCATGTCCATAGGGGCAAGTAATGGGGGTGGGCTCACAGTCATGGCCGGACCCTGCCCGCCTGCCCCGGCCCCCGTCAAGGCAGGGTTTGACCAGCTCGCGTGATCGCCCGCTTGGGTTGGCCACAAGCACCTGCTAAAGAGAGGCCATGAACGCGAATTCAGACGCCCCATCGAGCCACCCTGGCTCCCCATCGCCTAAGCCCGACGCCTCTGCGCCAGCCGCAAAAGGCGGCGCGAGTACTGGCGAACGCATCGCCAAGCGCATCGCGCGGGCGGGCATCTGCTCGCGACGCGACGCCGAACGGCTGATCGAGGCGGGGCTTGTGACCGTCAACGGCAAGAAAATTACCAGCCCCGCGCTCAATGTGGGCGAGCGCGACACGATTTCGGTCGAGGGCAAGGTGCTGCCGCGTCTAGAGCCAACAAAGCTCTGGCGCTATCACAAGCCTGCGGGCCTTGTGACAACGGCGAAAGACCCCGAAGGACGGACCACCGTATTTGAGCGTCTGCCGCCTGAAATGCCCCGCGTGGTGTCGGTGGGACGGCTCGACATCAATACCGAAGGCCTGCTGCTGCTGACCAATGACGGTGAGTTGGCACGGTTGCTGGAATTGCCGGCCACGGGCTGGACGCGGCGCTACCGCGTGCGCGCTTGGGGCAAGGTGACACAAGGCGATCTCGACAAGTTGAAAGACGGCGTTGAGGTCGAAGGCGTGCACTATGGCCCGATTGAAGCCTCACTCGACAAGGTGCAAGGCTCAAACGTCTGGCTGACGGTGGGGCTGAAGGAAGGCAAGAACCGCGAAGTGAAGCGCGTGTTGGCCGCCCTTGATCTGACCGTCAATCGTCTCATCCGTTTGTCGTTCGGGCCGTTTCAGGTGGGCGACCTTGACGAAGGCGAAGTGGCGCAAGTGCCCAATCGCGTGTTGATGGATCAGCTTGGCAACCAAGCGGCACATTTTGAGGCCAAGGGCGGCAAAGACGAGGCAGGACGCCCGGTGCGGCCCAATCAGGCGTCAAAGCCGCAAGTGAAGACGGGAAAGCCGCAAGCCAAAGCAGGCGCGACGAAAAAACCGCGCAGCCATAGCGCTGGTGCGTCAAACCAATATGCCACGCGGCGCGGCGATGGCGGCAAGCCGCTGGCTCTGAAGACAGATGGCGCAAAGCTCGTTGGACGCGGGCGGCATCCAGGAAAAACTGACAAGCCATTGAACAAACCATTGAAAGCAACTTCGGCGGGGAAAGCAACTTCGGCGAGCACCAAACCGGGCGGCCAGAAATCGCGCGCCGATGTGGCCAGAGCGCGCAAGCCCGCACCGAGCAAAAAACCAAGATGAGAATTTTGACATGCGAATAGTTGGTGGCGCGCATAAAGGCCGCCTCATTGTGGTGCCTGAAGGCGATGTAATCCGCCCAACGGGCGACCGGGTGCGCGAGAGCTTGTTTAATATTCTCGCGCATCATGATTTTTCAGATGAGCTGGGTGACGCCTTCGATCTTGAAGACGTGCGCGTGCTTGATCTGTTTGCAGGCACAGGCGCGCTGGGAATTGAAGCACTGTCGCGCGGGGCCGCCTTCACACTGTTTGTCGATGACAGTATTGATGCGCGCGGCGCGATCCGCGAGAACATGGAAAGCCTCGGGCTGACGGGCAACGCAAAGCTCTATAAGCGCGATGCAACAAAGCTCGGGCCACGACCGGGCAGCGTCGGATCGGAATTCGGTTTGGTGTTTCTTGACCCGCCCTACCGCAAAGGCCTGGCCGAATTGGCGCTCGCCTCCGTTGTCGATGGCGGCTGGGTCGGGGCCCATGCGCTCTTCGTTGTGGAAGAGCATGTGGAGGCGAAGTTTACCGCGCCCGAAGGCTTTGCCGAGATTGACCGACGGAAATATGGACTGAGTGAGATTGTGTTTTTGAAGCAGGTTGTGGCCGAGGCTGAGTGAGTATGGCCTTTTTGGCCCTCCCCCTTAAGGGGGGAGGGAGGAGCGCCTCTATGCGCGGAGGGTGGGGGTGAAGCCGCAAGTGAAAGAGTCTCGCGAAGAAGCCCCCCTCCCTACCCTCCCCCTCAAGGGGGGAGGAAAGTAAACTACGAGATGAAGGTAATATTGACGTGACCATACCTCTGATCTCCGGCCTCTCCGCCCTTGCTGACACTTACGATGCGCTGCTCTGCGATGTTTGGGGCGTCTTGCATAATGGCCAGGAGAGCTATCCCGGCGTGGTTGACGCACTGTCGCGCTATCGTGCTCAGGGCGGCACGGTGTTGCTGCTGTCCAATGCGCCGCGCCCCTCAACCCAATTGCCCGCCTTGCTCGCCAGCCTTGGGGTCACGGATGACGCCTATGACGGCATTCTGACGTCTGGCGATGCGACCAAGACGTTTATCAGCAAGCATCCCTTTGGCCGACGCTGCTATTCCATCGGGCCGGGGCGCGACAATAATCTGTTTGACGACACGGGCCTTGAGCTTGTTTCCGCCGAGGAAGCCGAGTTCATCGTGGTCACAGGGCCGTTCAACGATGATGAAGAAGGCCCGGAAGACTATCGCGCACCTTTTGCGCCGCTGGTGGCGCGGGGCCTGCCTTTCGTTTGTGCCAATCCTGACATCGTGGTGGAACGCGGGCCGCGGCATATCTATTGCGCGGGTGCGCTGGCGGCGCTTTACGAGGAATTGGGCGGCAAGGTCGTCTATTTTGGCAAGCCGCATGGCCCCATTTATGATGTGGCGCGGGCGCGCATAGCTGCGATCAAGGGCGAGCCGATTGCCGACAGCCGCATTCTGGCGGTCGGCGACGGCATTGCCACCGACATCAAGGGGGCGGCGGGCGCGGGCCTCGATGCGCTGTTCATCACTGGCGGCATTGCGGCGGCGCATGTAGGCGACCATGCCTTGGCACCTGACACCGAACAGGTCACAAAATATTGCACTGAGGCCGGTCTGACGCCCATCGGGGCGGCGGCGCGGCTGATCTGGTAAACGCTTAACTGAACATCGCTTCATCTCTTGTGAATTGGCGCTATCACGCGATACAGTGCGCGCGCTGATCGCTCCTTTCCTCCCCTTTTCTGCGAGTCTTCCTCATGCCTGAGATCACCGGCTATTTTATCGAAGACCTCAGCGTGGGCATGGAGGCGAACTTTGCCAAAGTGATCTCAGATGCCGATATCACCAGCTTTGCCGAGGTGTCCGGCGACACCAATCCAATGCATTTGGACAACGCCTATGCCGCTAAGACGCGTTTTGGCGGCCGCATTGCCCATGGCATGTTGAGCGCCAGCCTGATTTCAGCCGTGATCGGCACCCGGTTGCCCGGCCCCGGCGCCATCTATATGTCGCAGAGTTTACGCTTTCGCGCACCTGTGAAGCCCGGCGATATGGCGTCAGCTCGCGTCACAGTGGCAACGCTTGATCCTATCAAACGCCGGGCGACACTGACCTGCACGGTTCATGTGGGTGAAACGCTGGTGATCGACGGCGAGGCCATGGTGATGGTGCCATCAAAGGTTGATGCGTCCTGATGCAGATTCTTCGTCACCATACCGAGGTGCCGCGTCCTTTGCAGGGTGCTGTCTATGCGCTAGGCAACTTTGATGGGGTGCATCGCGGCCATCAGATTGTCATTGGCGAAGCCGCACGCGTTGCACGCGAGCTTGGCGTGCCGCTGGGTGTGCTGGTGTTTGAGCCGCATCCCAAACAGTTCTTCTTTCCCGACGAGCCTTTCTTTCGCCTGACGCCGTTTCGCGCCAAGGCGCGGCTACTCGAAAAGCTCGGCGTCGATGTGTTGGCCGCCCTGCCCTTTGATGCCGAGATGGCCAAACGTCTGGGACCAGAATTTGTGCTCGATGTGCTGGTGAACGGTCTTCATGCCTGCCATGTCGTGGCGGGCTATGATTTTCGTTTCGGCAAAGGCCGCACGGGCGACGCGACGATGCTGGCCTATATGGGCGAGGCAGAAGGCTTTGGCGTCTCCGTGGTTGAAGAGGTCGCTCACAGTGGCGAGGCCTATTCGTCCACGCGCATTCGAGAGCGTCTGGCGGCAGGCGATCCACGCGGGGCCGCTAATCTGCTCGGCCATCCTTGGACCGTCGAGACGCATGTGATGACCGGCGACCAACGCGGGCGCACCATCGGCTTCCCGACCGCCAATCTGGCGCTGGAAGACCATGTGCAACCCGCGCTTGGCGTTTATGCCGTGCGGGTCGAAATCGAAGATGGGGCGTATCAAGGTTGTTATGAGGGCGTCGCTAATCTTGGCAAGCGCCCGACCTTCAACAAGAGCGATATCGTGTTGGAAGTGCATATCTTTGATTTTGATGGTGACATCTATGGTCAGCATCTGGCCGTGTCCTTCATCGATTATCTGCGGCCTGAACAAAAGTTCGACGGGCTCGATGCCTTGAAAGCTCAGATCGCCAAGGACAGCGCTACGGCGCGCAAGATTTTGGCGACCTCGCCAAAAGCATGAGCGACATTTTGCCGGCCAAAGACCCGGCGGCTTTCATCCGCGCCAATACGCTGCTGCAGGAGCCACCGCTGGTGCCGGAGGTGAAACTCTATCTGGCCTCTGAAATCGTGCCTATCTGGCAGATGACAGAAGAAGAGCTAGAGCGCAGCGGGCTGCCGCCGCCCTTTTGGGCCTTTGCTTGGGCGGGCGGCCAAGCGCTGGCGCGCTATATTCTCGATCATCCAGAGGTGGTGCGCGGCAAGCGGGTGCTGGATTTTGGTTCGGGCTCAAGCCTGATCGCCATTGCCGCCATGAAAGCGGGGGCAACATCGGTTGTTGCCGCCGATATTGACCCCTTTGCGGTCGCTTCCATCCGGCTCAACGCGGAAGTGAACAGTGTTTCAGTTGTTGTAGCGAACACAAATCTGGTGGGCGTGGCCAATGGCGGCTGGGACATCATCCTGATCGGCGATATGTGCTACGAGCGTCCGCTGGCTGAAAGCATAGAAATTTGGGTTCACAGCTTAGTGGCCGAGGGTGCCGAAGCGCTGATCGGCGATCCGGGGCGAGCCTATCTGCCCAAGACCGGACTGGAAAAGATCATCTCCTATGCCGTCAAGACGACGCGGGAGCTGGAAGACACCGATGTGCGCAATACCAGCGTGTGGAAGATTGTTTGATATTATGAATTAATATTCACTCTTATTAGTTCCTTTTTGAAACCCCACTTTGCAAAAATGCACTTTGCCTATGCCCTCACCTTGAGGTGAAGATGCGAACCGCAATTCAGACACCAACATTAAAGCGAGCCAGCCTATGACCGAACTTGTGACCGTGACCGTTGAAGACGGTGTTCAGATCGTCACCATGAACCGCCCTGACAAGAAGAACGCACTGACGGCGGAGATGTACAAGGTGCTGGCCGACGCCATCGAAGTGGCCGACGCCGACCCCAAAATTCGCGTGACACTTTACACCGGCTCGGGCGGCTCTTTCACGGCGGGCAATGATCTGGGTGATTTTGCCAAGGCGGGCGCGGCGCCGGTCGATCAAAAGCCGAGCGAAAAGCCGCATGTGACGCGGTTCCTCGAAAACCTTGCCGACGCCAAGAAGCCGATCGTGGCTTCAGTGAACGGGCTGGCCGTCGGCGTGGGCGTCACCATGCTGCTGCATTGCGACCTTGTTTATGCCGGCGCCAGCGCGACCTTCCAGATGCCTTTCGTCAATCTCGGTTTGGTGCCAGAAGCGGGCTCGACCTTCCTGCTCCAGCGCCAGATCGGCATTCAGAAGGCGGCTGACCTCTTCCTCACCGGCAAGAAGCTCGGCGCGGAGAAAGCCGAAGCCATTGGGCTTGTGGCTGACGTCTTCCCCGACAATGAATTGCCGGGCGCGGCACTCGCTGCCGCCAAAGCGCTGGCCTCCAAAGCGCCCAACGCGGTGCGCGCCACCAAGGCACTGCTGAAAGACAATGACCGGCCGCGCGTGGGCGAGGCTCGCGAAGCTGAAGCCCGCGTCTTTGGTGCGCAACTGCGCTCAGACGAAGTGAAGGAAGCGATTAGTGCTTTCTTTGAAAAGCGCGCGCCGGATTTTTCGAAATTCGCTTGAACGGTAAGCGCGTCTGCACGACATAAGCGAGACGATCATCTGTACAATTCCCCTGCCTTAAAAGGGGCTATCTGAGGAAACTCGTCTATGTCGCTTTCCATGTACCAAGCGTCCGTGCCGCCCATGCTGCAAATGTTGGGCAGCATGACCGCTATTCTCGACAAAGCTGCCGCGCATTGTGAAGCTCGCAAAATCGACCCGGCTAAACTGCTGACCTACCGCCTCGCCGCCGATATGAACCCGTTGACCAGCCAAATACAGGCGATCTCGGATCAGGCTAAGGGCTGCGTAGCCCGTCTTGCAGGCATCGACATTCCGGCCATGCCCGACAATGAAGCGAGCCTTGATGATCTCAAGGCGCGGATCGCCAAGACGGTTGATTTCATCAAGAGCGTGAAGCGCGACCAGATCGACGGCACGGAAGACAAGGAAATCGTCTTGAAGCTCGGTCCGGCTGGGCCTAAGCAGTTTGAAATGAAATTCACAGGCAGCCAGTATTTGCTGCATTTCGTGATGCCGAACTTCTATTTCCACCAGACGACCGCTTACGACATTTTGCGTCATGCCGGCGTTGCCATCGGCAAGCGTGATTTTATGGGCTCGATTTGAGGTCAGCACACTATGGACTGTCACCCCGGCCTTGTGCCGGGGTCCAGGACCGCAAAGGCTGAGCCAGCCGCTCTGGATCCCGGCACAAGGCCGGGATGACAGCGGAATGTTTGGTTGGATTATAGAATAATCAGTAGGCAGATGGCCGCGTACCAACCATCAAGCGATTGCTCCAGAGACGTGGGCGGCCTGTCATGCCAAAGGTCATAGGGCGACGCGCCGACAAAGGATTAGCACCGGCATGAGGCTGCGGCGTATCAATGCGCAACGAACCTAAGCGGCGTTCAGCCATTTGCAATTCACCTTCGCGGTCTTCCAGCAGTAGCGGCAGGCCAAGCACACGGCCCCAGGAGCGCCAGCGCGCCGCGACATCGGTGCCTTCAAACGAAACATGCAAGGTGATTGAGCGGCGCTCATCGCTGCGGTGAACCATTTGCACCAGCATGGCAGGCTTGCTGCCCTTGTGGTCGCGCCAAGCAACGCGCAACGCGACGCCGCGAAAGGCAGCAATCGGCTCATCCCAGACGAAGGGGCCGAGGATTGGCGAGCTGTCCGTCACCTGCACCGCGTCCTTATAGACGACGGCATAGCGGATGAAGCCAAACAAGCGGTACATGATTTCGTTGGCGGGGATGGTGATGCGCTGAGGCAGCATGAAGGGGTCGGCATCGACTTCACCGCTAATCCAACGCTTGCGCGGCTGATGCTGTTTGACGGCCTTGGCCATGATGTCCCCAACTCAAAACAAAACTCACTGGGACCAAGCCTATGCACTTAAGGTTTGCGTCGGATTAACGGAATCCGACATATAGGGTTAATGCAACCTTAGCGCCCCGCCGAAAGCGCGCTAAGATTTGGCAAGCGCAGGGCTTTCCTGCATTCTCGTGCCATCCTTGACCCGACCATGATTTTGATGAGGCTCCCTTGTCCTATAATTCGCTGCGCGACTTCCTCGACAAGCTTGAAGGCGAAGGCGAACTTCTGCGCGTCAGTGAGCCTGTATCGTCTGTGCTGGAACTGACCGAAATCCAGACGCGGTTGCTGGCCGAACAAGGGCCTGCCGTAATTTTTGAAAACGTCATGAAGGCCGACGGCACGCCATCCTCCATGCCGGTGCTGGTCAATCTGTTTGGCACCGTGGAGCGCGTAGCGCTAGGCGTCACGATGGGCGGGGTGGAAAGACGTAGCGCCAAGGACATGCGCGAGGTCGGCGAGATGCTCGCCTTTCTGCGCCAGCCCGAACCGCCGGGCGGCTTTCGCGAAGCCTTTTCCATGTTGCCACTGCTGAAAACCGTGATGACGATGAAACCCAAGACGGTGGCGTCTGCGCCTTGTCAGGAAGTGGTGTTGACGGGCGATGACATTGATCTGGGTGCGCTGCCGATCCAGACCTGTTGGCCGGACGAGCCTGCGCCGCTGATCACATGGCCGCTGGTCGTGACCAAAGGCCCATCAACGGCACGGGAAGATAATTTCAATCTCGGCATCTATCGGATGCAGGTCTTAAGCAAAAATAAAACCATCATGCGGTGGCTGGCGCACCGCGGTGGTGCACAACATCACCAGCGCTGGAAGGGCGAGAAGTCTGAGCCGTTGCCGGTGGCTTGTGTATTGGGGGCCGACCCCGGCACGATCCTGGCCGCCGTGACGCCGGTGCCCGACACGCTGTCGGAGTATCAATTTGCAGGGCTGTTGCGCGGCGAAAAGGTCGAGCTTGTCGATTGCAAAACCGTGCCGCTAAAAGTGCCCGCGCAAGCCGAAATCGTGATTGAGGGGCATGTGTCGCTTGATGACTATGCCGACGAAGGCCCTTATGGCGATCACACGGGCTATTATAATTCGGTTGAGAAATTTCCGGTGTTCACGGTGAGCGCCATCACCATGCGCAAGAAACCGATTTATCTTTCGACCTTCACAGGCCGCCCGCCGGATGAACCTTCAGTGCTGGGCGAGGCGCTGAACGAAGTTTTTATTCCGCTACTGCAGCAACAGTTTCCCGAGATCATCGACTTCTGGTTGCCGCCCGAAGGCTGCTCTTATCGCATCGCTGTCATTTCAATGAAGAAGGCCTACCCCGGTCATGCCAAGCGCGTGATGATGGGCGCATGGTCATATCTGCGCCAGTTCATGTACACAAAATGGCTGATCGTGGTGGACGACGATATCAATGCGCGCGACTGGAAAGATGTGATGTGGGCGATCTCGACGCGCATGGACCCGGTGCGCGATGTGACGCTAATCGAAAACACGCCCATCGACTATCTCGACTTTGCCTCACCTGAAAGCGGCCTTGGCGGCAAGATCGGTCTCGACGCCACCAACAAATGGGTGCCGGAGACGAAGCGCGAATGGGGCCGCGAAATCCGCATGGATAAGGATGTCATTGATGCGGTGACGAAGAAATGGTCGAAGCTCGGTCTGCCGGGCACAGGCAAGCCGATCTGGAAATGATCCGTACCGGACCTATCCCCGCCTAAATTAAAACTACCCTCACCTCTTGCACCGACCCTGACATTGGGCGCTTTGCGAGGCGAGGTGCAAGTTGGTTGCGCGATGTGTTGTGCGTTGGAGTGTCGGCCTGACGCTCATGTTGATGGCTGGCGGTTGTGTGAGTGGAAAATTCCCGACGTTGAAAAACCTGCCGCCACCGCCCATCAGGTTGGATGCGATGCCGACGGCGCAGCAGGTTTTACCACCGTTCGGCTATATCGATTTTTGTGTTCATCATCCGCTGGATTGCGAGGGAGGAACGGATGCGCCTTTGCGCATGACGTTGACGCCGACGCGATGGAACGAGTTGGCGGCGGTGAATGCGGCCGTGAACGCGCTGCCCGAAGTCAGCGACGAAGACAATTATGGGATTGGCGAGCATTGGACTTATGCCACCACGCGCGGCGGCGACTGCGAAGACATCACGCTTGAGAAGCGACGGCGCCTACTGGCGTTGGGTTGGCCCGCCGAAACATTGCTCATCACCACAGCCGAAGCGAACGGTCAGGGCCATGCGTTGCTGACGGTAGTGACGGATCTGGGGGACTTTGTGCTCGACAATCAAAGCCGTTCGATCCGGCTTTGGTCGGCTGTGCCCTATCATTGGCGGGCGCGGCAATCGCGCGAGCGGCCCTATATCTGGGTCAACGCCGATGCCTCAAAATTTGCCGCCACGCCCCGGCCTGTGTTTCCGCCGGTTGGCAGGCGCGCACCCTACCACCCGGCAGACAACACGGTGGTGGCATCGCTGAACGAGATGGGTTTGCGCAGCGCAACAGCACAAAGCCCTATGACGCCTGCTTCCTCGTCTTTATCAGCGACACCAACACGCCAGCAATCAGCAGACCAAAGGTCACGCTGAGTGAGACATAGGCCTGCACGTTACCAACAAATTCGGCATAGAAAATCTTGCCGCCAATGAAGATCAGCACAGCAGCCAGCGCATATTTGAGATAGGCGAAGCGGTGAACGCAGGCGGCCAGCGCAAAATAGAGCGCGCGCAGGCCGAGGATAGCGAAGATGTTGCTGGTATAAACGATGAACGGGTCTTGGGTGATGGCAAAGACCGCCGGGACGCTATCGAAGGCAAAGACGAGGTCAGCAAATTCGATGACGACGAGAGCGAGCAGCAATGGCGTGGCATAAAGCGCCTTGCGGCCCGTTTTAGGATCGATTTGACGGACCGTGAAATGATGCCCGTGAAACTCCTGCGTGAGGCGTATATGGCGCTGGAGAAAAAGCACCATGGGATGGCATTTGATCGAGGTGTCGTACTCTTTAGCATAGAGCATCCTGATGCCCGTGATAATCAAGAACGCGCCAAACAGATAAAGTATCCAATGGAACTTGGCGATGAGGACGGCACCGATGCCGATCATCAAGCCACGCATGACAATCACGCCAACGATGCCCCAGAAAAGGACACGATGCTGATAGACGCGCGGCACCGCAAAGGCCGTGAAGATGAGAGACATGACGAAGACGTTATCGAGGGAAAGGGATTCTTCGACGGCATAGCCGGTAAAAAATTCCAATGCTTTTTCATGTCCGAGAAACTGGCCGACGCCGAGGCCGAAGAGGCAGGCGGCGGCGACATAGAAGGCGGACAGGATCATGCTTTCACGCACGCCTATCTCATGGTCGCGCTTGTTCAGCACACCAAGATCGAACGCCAGCAAAGCAATGACGATGGTAAAAAAAGCCCCCCATGCCCAAACCGGGGTGCCAACGAATTCCATGACGAACCTATTTCATCTGCGCCGCGGTTGCGCCTATGCATTTTCAGGTCCGACATCGCGATGGACGCCTCCATCGCCAGAGGGGCCCGGACCTCCTCCCACTGAGGAGACATGGAGAAGGTGAAAGCCAGTTTCAACTCCCCCGCTGCCGAAATTCAAATGATTGCGACCGCCGTTCCAAAAAAATTGCAGCCGCCATTAATTGCAGCCGCCATTAATTGTGCAGTTGCACAAATTCTGCCTGAACGGCGACATGAACATCGTTGCCGACGGCAGGCCACCAGGCTGAAAGCCCCCATTGACTGCGATCAAAATACCCATCGGCCGAAAAGCCGAGCGTGTTCTGGCCGGTCAATGGGTCGGGCGCGCCGCCATTGAAGGTGACGGTGAGCGTAACAGGGTGGCTCTGACCATGCAGGGTGAGGTTGCCAACCAGTTTGCCGGTCGTCTCGCCCGTGGCGATGAGCGCGGTGCTCTCAAAGGTGATGGTGGGATAGCGCGCGGCATCGAACATCTCAGGCCCAGCGACGATGCGGTCAAGATCAGCGTCATTGGTGTTGACGCTGGTGGCGTCAATGGTGATATGCGCGCGGCTCTTTTCGATCTCAGCGGCATCCACATCGAGCGAGGCGTCCATTTTATCAAAACGCATCACGAAGCGCGAATAGCCGAGATGATCGACATCGAACAGCAGGCTCCAGTGATGCGGATCAAGCTGGTAGGTGCCGCCCACAACCTTGACGAGATCGGTGCTGACACGATGGGTCACAACATTGATGGCCGTGCAGCCAGACAGCGCTGTCATGGCCGCCAAGACAACAACAGTTGGCCGAAGCGCCTTCATTCTCGGGTCGCTTTCAAATCAATTTTGACGATGACATCAGGGCCAGCAACCGTTGGCGCAGAGAGCTGTGAGCCTTCGCCAATGCCAAAGACGAGGCGCTGGAGTGTTGTCGTGCCAACGACATGTGCTGTGTCGCCAGAGATGGTCAAGGTGAAAGGCAGCGACACAGGCTTGGTGATGCCTTTGAGGCTCAATGTACCATTGGCAATGTAATCATCACCCGAGACATGCTCAAAATGGCGCGCTTCGAAGATAGCGCGGGGAAAGCCTGCAACATCAAACCAAACATCTTGCGGCAGATAGGCGTCCTTTTGCGCGTCACCCGTGCGGCAGGTTGAGGTGTCGATGCGTACAATCACCGACGCGGTCGCAAGGTCTGCCGGATCGAACACAATGTCCGCGTTGAAATCTGTGCAACCGCCGCTAACGGCATTGGCCCCTTGCGTGCCCGTCCATGTGATCGCATGGGGGTCGGGCACAGCCTTCCACTCGGTAAAAGCCAAGGCCGGAGAGGCCAGTGAAATGAGCAGCAGTGTCATCGACAATGGGAGGGCGAAAGAAAATCGGCTCATGCAGATGGTCCCAACAAAAAAATTATAGGCGCGGCGGCAGCATGCGCTTCAGCACATCATCTTTGACAATAAAATGATGCCTCAACGCCGCTGCAATATGCCCAATGACGGCAACGGACACCGCCCAAGCCAATATCCAATGAGCCCATGAGGCCACAGAGCCAAGCATTTGTTTATGGGGGCTCACAACAATAAAGGCGAGATGAGGCAACTCGACAAAGCCGTAAAGCACGGTGGGGATACCATAAGGAGAAGCGGAGACGACAACCCAGCCGAGCAGCGGCATAACAAGAAGGGCAGCATAAAGCGCGGCATGTGTCGTTCTTGCGGCAATGCGTTGCCAGCGTGGCATATCTAGTAGGTCCGGCCCCCTGCCCGATAGGCGCCAGACAAGACGCAGCACGACAAGCACAAAAATCGTTGCGCCAATAGATTTATGCGCCTGATAGAGTGCAAAGACGCGCGGGTCTGTGAGGGCGAGGCTCGTCATCGTTATGCCAATGGCGACCTGAGCGGCAAAGAGCAGCGCCACCCCCAATGGAACGCCATACCGACAAGCCCGTAGCGCGCCTGAACGGGGAGCAGCAGGCGCATTGTGCCTGTCGCGCCAATGTCTGCCGGCCAAAGTCACCACAATGGCGGTGACATACCATGTCAAAGCGTGGCGCATCATGGTAGTTTTTTGCTGCAAGTAACGAATCACGTCATTGCAGGTTTCGCTGGGCAGCCCTTAAGAGGCAACTCAGGCGCGCGGTCTGCAAGCGCGATCCCAAAGGGAGGGCCTCATGCTGAGCTATTCGCTCGAAATCATCGGCGTTTACGTCGGCCTTAATTTACTGATCAATCTATTTTTAGCCTATCGCGTGTCGGCAGGGCGTTTGCGCTCCCATTTGATGACGGGCACGGGCGAGGACGCAGGCCTCTATAACGCCAGCCGCGCCCATGTCACCAATGCCGAGTATACACCGATCGTTCTGGTCGGTCTGGTGGCGCTGCATCTGTTGTCCGGCTCGATCTATGTCATTCATGCTGTGGGCCTGCTGCTCACCATTGGCCGCATTCTACATGCCATTGGCCTGACCACGGCGGCGGGCAAATCAACACCGCCGCGCACTATTGGCACAGTTCTGACATGGGGCGCGCAATTGGTCGCGGCCATCGGGTGCCTCTATTACGCGCTGCTCTGAGACTTGATCGCTGGGGCTTATCTCCGCATCGCCTATCAAGTAGCGACCAGTGGTATCGCATCCTGACCCCAGCCTCTGTATAAAGGGTTGGGGTTTTGCGTTTCGCCGCCCCTTTTCCTCTTCCTCCCGCCAGAAGATCATTTGCACGCATGTCCAAATCGAGCCCCCAATCGCCCGCCCCGCAAAGCGTCCTTGATGATGCGGCCATGCTGGTCGGCCGCGCCATGAAAGCCGGTGCGCAGGCCGCCGAAGCCATTGTGCTCGAAGGCCAGTCGCTGGGCGTATCGTGGCGGCTTGGCAAACTGGAAGATGTTGAACGCGCTGAGGGCCGCGACGTTGGATTGCGCGTCTTCATCGGCAAGCGGCAGGCAACCGTCTCGACCACTGATCTGTCTGAACGCTCGCTCGCGCCTTTGATCGAGCGCGTCGTGGCGATGGCGCGCATTGCCCCTGAAGACCCCTATGCGGGCCTTGCCGACCAGGCTTTGCTCGCCACAGGTCTGCCAGACCTCGACATTGACGATGCGAGCCATGTGCCAAGCGCGGAGGATCTCGCAAAATCAGCGGCAACCGCCGAAGAGGCCGCCTTAGCGGTGGACGGCGTGACCAATTCGGGCGGCGCTGGTGCCAGCTGGGGGCGTTCAGGCATTGCGCTTGTGACGAGTGAAGGTTTTTCGGGCGCCTATTCGGGCACCTCGTTTTCGGTGTCGTGTTCAGTGCTGGCGGGCAAAGGCACCGGCATGGAGCGCGACTATGATTATTCGGCGTCGCGCCATCTGGCCGACCTTGAGGCCGCCGCCCTCATCGGACGCTCGGCGGGCACGCGCGCGGTGCGGCGCATTGCACCGCGCAAGGTCAAATCGCAATCGGTCACGGTCGTTTATGATCCGCGCGTATCGGCGGGCCTGGTCGGTCATTTTGCCGGAGCCATTTCCGGCAGCGCCATCGCGCGCAAGACGAGTTTTCTGCAGCATTCGATGGGCAAGCGTATTTTTTCTGAGGGCGTCGAGATCGTTGACGATCCGCACCGCACGCGCGGGCTGCGCTCCAAACCGTTTGACGGCGAAGGCGTTAAGAACCGGCGCACGCAACTCATTGATGATGGGATGCTGACGACATGGTTGCTTGATACCTCGTCAGCACGCCAGCTCGGTCTGACCACAACCGGCCATGCCGCACGCGGCACGGGCGGGCCGCCCTCGCCTTCGACGACCAACCTCTATATGGCCGCTGGCACGCTCACGCCTGACGCCCTGATCGGCGATATTGCGGATGGCTTCTATGTCACTGAATTGATCGGCATGGGGGTCAATGGCGTGACCGGTGATTATAGCCGTGGGGCCTCAGGCTTCTGGATTGAAAATGGCAAGCTCACTTATCCCGTGAGCGAGATCACGCTGGCGGGCAATCTGAAAGAGATGTTCCTTCATCTCACCCCCGCCAATGATCTCGTTTTCCGTAATGGCACCAATGCCCCCACGCTGCGTGTTGAAGGCATGACCATTGCCGGACTCTAACGCGCTGCCCAGTCGCACTGAGGATCGCCACCTGCTCAATGCCGCCGTGCGCGAGGCGGGCGCCATCGCCATGAGCTTTTATCAAACAAAGCTCAAAACCTGGATGAAGGATGGCGACAGTATCGTCACAGAAGCCGATATTGCGGTGAACGACTATCTGCATAAATCACTGGCGGCGACGCGGCCTGCCTATGGTTGGCTTTCAGAAGAAAACGAAGACGACGCAATCCGCCTGACGCGTGAGCGTCTGTGGGTGGTTGATCCGATTGACGGCTCACGCGCTTTTGCTAAGGGCAAGCCGCATTTCACGATTTCGGTGGCACTGGTCGAAGCAAGCCGCCCCGTGCTTGCGGCCCTGTTCAACCCGGCGAGCGACGAGTTCTTTGAGGCCGAAGTCGAGCGTGGCGCTTTGCTGAACGGCAAGACGACCCTTGTTGGCCACCGCGCCGAGATCGAGGGATCGCGCATGGCGGCTTACGCCCCCATGTTCAAGCATCCGGCATGGCCTGAGCCTTGGCCCGCCATGGAAATCATTGAGCGCAATTCGGTGGCCTATCGCATAGCCCTTGTGGCCTGCGGTCAAGCCGATGCGGCACTGGCACTCAACACCAAAAATGACTGGGATCTGGCGGCAGCCGATCTTATTTTGCATGAAGCGGGCGGGCGCTTGACGAGCCACGATGGCAAGACCCTTGTCTATAACCGGGAGATTCCACACCACCGCAGCTTGCTGGCGGCCGGACCAGAGATGTATGAGGCGCTTTTCGCGCGTGTCAGCACCCTGAAACTGCCAGGGTAAATGTCCCCCCTAACTATACGGCCATCCTCATACATAATTAGGCGGGAACGTGATAGGATGATGTTGGGGCGAGCGAAGTGGGCTGGCCTGTGACATCAATTGGACGTACAATGACGAAGCAATTGCTCCATCTGGTTATTGGCGGTGAGCTGAAAGACCTTGATGGCACCGAATTTAGAGATACTAATGCCATTGATACGGTCGGTGTTTTTTCCGATTATGAGAGCGCACATGCGGCCTGGAAGTCGGCCTCTTTGCGCACGGTTGACAATGCGCATACGCGCTATTTCATCGTTCATCTGCATCGCTTGATGAACCCGGAAACCGATGACAAATCTGACTAAGCGGATCATCTCGACACATGACTAGACCAAGCGAAACCGGATCAGGCCCTGTGCGATCGCAGGCTCATCCTGCGCCGGGCCTAGGGTTGTCCATCCTCATGCTATTTGTCTTTCATGGTATCGTCTTTGGCTGCGCTGCGGCAGGCGGCACGATCACCGCTGCCAATGTGGACGGCTGGTATGCGACGATCACCAAGCCTGATCTGACGCCTGCCCCTTGGGTTTTTCCAATTGTCTGGAATTTTCTGTTTTTTCTGATGGGGATTGCCGCTTGGGTCGTCTGGCGGGCCGCCGGCAGTCTTGATCGCGCGGGCGCTGCGATGTCGTTGTTTGCAGCCCAACTGATGCTCAATTTTGCATGGAGCGTTATTTTTTTCGGCCTGCATAAGCCCGGCCTCGCCATTTTCGAAAATCTGGCGCTCGATGGCGTGCTCGTCGCTACCATCTGGGCCTTCTGGCGTCATAGCCCCTTGGGTGCCATTTTGCTGGTGCCCTATCTGCTCTGGAGCTTGTTTGCCACCTGGCTCACTACCGCCATATGGTGGCTCAACTGAGCGATATGGCCCTCACTCAGAGCCAAAAAACCTAATAGGCACTTGCATTTACCATTGCACGGGATGATCGGGCGAGGTGGCGCCACCAAAACCGACATGGTAAGGTCGGGCCGCATCACAACAAGAGGTTGCAGTTGACCGAAACCACGCTAACCGGGCGAGCGGCTGACGGGGCACATGACGAACGTCAGAAGCGCCCGCGCGGCAAGACTGCGCCTGCGACTGACCTCAAAACCATCGACGTGCTGAAGCGGACGACGCGCGACTATCTATGGCCGAACTGGAAGCTCGTGGTCACGTCGCTGGTCGCCAGCACCGTCGTGGCCGCATCGACAGGCATCCTGCCTCTGCTCATCAAATTCGTCTTTGATGATGTGCTGCACGACAAAAACCAGAACATGCTCATTCTGATTGCAGTGGCGACCATCGGGGCCAGCGCCTTCAAGGGGGCGGCCTCCTATGCCTCCAACATCACCAAGAACCTGATCGGCCAGAAGATCATCTCGTCCATTCAGGGCCGCATGTTCGCGCGCATCATCAAAGCAGATCTGGCCTGGGTGTCGGGCACGCATTCAGGGCGGTTTATTTCAAGTTTCATGAATGACGGTGCGCGGGTGCGTGACGCCGTCACCATGTCTGTCATCGACTTCACGCAGAACCTTCTCACGGTTGTCGCGTTGATGAGTTCGATCTTTTACATGAACTGGAAGCTGGCACTTCTCGCTACTTCGGTCATCCCTCTTGGCATTCTCTACATGCGCAAGCTCGGCAAGAAAACACGCAAGGCCGGGCGCCAAACCCTCGAAGGCACCGGCGATCTGTCGGCGCTTATTTCCGAGGCGCTGGGCGGCATTCGTGTGGTGAAAGCCTATGGGCAGGAAGACCGCGAGATTGCACGTGTTGAACAAACCATCCGCACGGTGCTGCGCCATGTGATGCGCGGCTTTCGTGCCAAGGCGGCGGCCAGCCCGCTCACCGAAGCGCTGTCGGGCGTTGGTATTGGCGGCGTGATTTATTTTGGCGGCATGAGCGTCATTAGCGGCACATTGTCATCTGGTGAGCTTGTCGCCTTCATTTCCGCGCTGATGCTCGCCTATCAACCGCTCAAGGCTGTCGCCAATACCCAGACCATCATGCAGGAAGGGGTAGCGGCGGCCACCCGCGTCTTCCCCATTCTCGACATTGAGCCCGATATTATCGCCGATGCGCATGCAGAGCCGCTGCGTCTCAGCCATGGTGAAGTAGCGTTTGAACAGGTGAGCTTTGCCTATGGGGATGGCACGCGGGCGCTCGACAATGTGTCGATCAAGATTCCCAAAGGCCACACGGTCGCTCTCGTTGGCCCATCGGGTGGCGGCAAAAGCACAATACTCAATCTGGTGCCGCGGTTCTACGATCCGGTCGGGGGGCGCATCCTGATCGACGGACAAGATATTCGCGACGTGACCGTCGCTTCGCTACGTCAAGCCAGTTCACTGGTAACGCAAGACCCGTTTTTGTTTGACGACACTGTGCGCTCTAACATCGCTTACGGGCGCCCCGATGCAAGCGATGAAGACATTATTCAAGCGGCGCGCAACGCGGCGGCGCATGATTTTATCTCCGCCCTGCCAAATGGCTATGACACGTCGGTTGGTGAGGCGGGCTTTCGTCTGTCGGGTGGTCAGCGTCAGCGCATTGCCATTGCGCGCGCTATGTTAAAGAATGCGCCAATCCTGCTTCTCGATGAAGCAACCTCGGCGCTTGATACCGCCTCAGAGATGCAGGTGCAGACAGCCCTTGCCGCCTTGATGGAAGGCCGCACGACGCTCGTCATAGCGCATCGGCTTTCGACCATCATGCATGCCGACCGCATCTATGTGATCGAAAATGGACGCGTGCTGGAAGAAGGCACACATCAGGAGCTTGTGGCGATGAACGGGCTTTATGCGGAGCTGTCGAGCACGCAATTTCAAGAGGCCCCGGACGAGGCGTCCGATCTGGCCGAAGATATGGTTGCTGGAGAGTGAGCCCCCCGATGATCGGTAAACGGATAATGGAGAGCGAAGCCTTCAAGACCGTGGTTGGATTTAGCGTCGCCATGTTGTTGAAATTCGTGCGCTACACCAATCGCTTCGAAGTACACCGCCTCGACATCGCTCAGCGCTTCTGGGCCAATGATGAGCCCTTTATCGGCGCGACGTGGCATGGACAAAACCTGATCCTGCCCACCTTTTGGCACAACTGGCGCGAGATGCGCATTCTTGTATCGCGTCATGGTGATGGCGAGATCGTCTCCAAGATCATGTATTTTCTTGGCGTCGGCACCATTCGCGGGTCTGGCGTGCCCAAGGGCGAGGAGCGACGGCACAAGCACAAGAGCAAGGGCGGCGCTGGCGCGTTGCGCGCCATGGTGCGCGCGCTTGGCGAAAATATTTCAATCGGCCTCACAGCCGACCTGCCGCCGGGGCCGGCACGGCGGGCGGGTAACGGCATTGTCATGCTGGCGCGTTTGTCGGGACGGCCGATCATTCCCGTGGCGGCGACAACGCGGGCACGCATCCAACTCAACAACTGGGACAAGTTCACTATCAACCTGCCTTTTTCAAGAGGCGCGATGGTGCTGGGCGAGCCGATCTATGTGCCGCGCGATGCTGACGCCGAAACGCTTGAGGCCGCGCGGCTCAGCGTCGAAATAGCTTTGAACGCGGTCGCCGAAGAAGCCGACCGTCTCGTCGGGCGCCTCCCCCGCCACAACGGCGAGGGAGAGCAACCATCGTAATGTCCATTGCACCTAACAGACCGACCCGTCGCGCCCATCTAGGCCTTGCGGCCTATCGCATGGCCACGCGCGCTGTCGGCCCTGTGGTGCCTTACCTGCTGTCGCAGCGCCTAAAGCGCGGCAAGGAAGACGCAGACCGCATCGACGAGCGACGGGGCATCGCAACACTGGACCGCCCGCAAGGCCCGTTGGCATGGCTGCATGCGGCCAGTGTTGGCGAGAGCCTCTCCATCCTGCCGCTCATCACACAGATGCGCGCGAGCCGCCCAGACCTCAACATTCTAGTGACCACCGGCACCGTAACGTCAGCCAAGCTGATGGCCGAGCGCTTGCCCGTGGGCGCGATCCACCAATATGTGCCGCTCGACCATCCTGACTATTGCGCGCGCTTTCTCGACCATTGGCGGCCTGATCTCGGCGTCTGGGTGGAAAGCGAATTTTGGCCGAACCTGATCGTCGCCAGCGACGATCGACAAATTCCGCTGGCGCTGGTCAATGCCCGCATTACGGCCAAGAGCTTTGAAGGCTGGCAACGTTTTCCCAAAACCATCGGCGATCTTGTGTCTCGATTCTTGGCGGTCTTTGCGCAGGATCAAGCAAGCGCGGAGCGGCTGGCCGCGCTGGGCGTGCGCAGCGTGACGACACCGGGCAATCTCAAACACGACGCGACACCGTTGACCGCCGACGCGGGCGAGGTCGAACAGCTCACGCGCGCCATCGGGCCCCGCCCCCTATGGCTTGCCACCAATACGCATGAAGGCGAAGAACTCATCGCCGCAGAGGTTCATCGCACGCTCATCGCGCAACATGAAAACCTCATCACCTTCATCGTGCCGCGCCATCCCGCACGCGGAGAAGCAATCGCCAGCGCCTTGCGCGCCGATGGGCTCAATGTTTGCCAGCGCAGCCAAGGCGAGACTATCACGGCCGATACCGATATTTATCTTGCCGACACACTGGGCGAGCTTGGCATATTCTATCGCCTCGCCGAGGTCGTCTTCATCGGCGGCACATTGAGCGATGTCGGCGGACACAATCCGTTTGAGCCTGCTCGTCTCACGTCTGCCCTGATCGCTGGCCCAAGCGATTTCAACTTTGCCGAAGCCTTTGCCGAATTTGCAGACGTCGATGCGCTCATCCGCATCGATGATGCAATGGGTTTGGCGAGCGCGGTTGGAACGTTGCTTGACGATCCGCAGATGCGGGCGCGGCGTGCAGGTGCCGCCGAGCGCATTGTCAGCCGCTCGGGTCAGGCCACTGAAGTCACCGCCGCAGCGCTTCTGGCATTACTTGCCGCTGCACCTCACTCGAACTCGAACTCGACCTCCCATGCGTGAACCACGCTTCTGGCAACATCCGCGATCAGGGCGCGTCTCACTGATGCCGCGTCTGCTGGCACCGATTGCCTATTTGTGGGGATTAGCTGGACGGCTGCGTCGCTATTCTGCGCGCCCGGAGCGCGCGGCTGTGCCCATCATCTGTATTGGCAATCTAACAGTTGGTGGCACCGGTAAAACACCGCTGGCGCTGACACTGGCAGAGCGGCTCATCCGGTCGGGCGAGGTCGTGCATTTTCTGACACGCGGCTATGGCGGCAGCGAACATGGCCCCTTGCGCGTTGATCTCACGCGCGACACCGCTGCCCATGTCGGCGATGAACCTTTGCTGCTAGCGGAAATCGCGCCGACATGGGTGGCGGTGGACCGCGCCAAAGGTGCCGCAGCAGCGGCGCGGGCCGGCGCGCGGCTCATCATCATGGATGACGGTTTTCAAAATCCATCGTTGATCAAAGATTTTTCGCTACTAGTGATTGACGCTCATGCAGGCCTCGGCAATGCGCGGCTTGTTCCCGCCGGGCCCTTGCGCGAGCGCATGTCGGATGCTTTGAAGCGCACCAGTGCTGTGATGATCGTCGGGCGTGGGCACGCCGCTGACATGATCGCGGCACGCGCCCGCAACAGCGCCCTTCCCGTCTTTCGCGCCATTCTACGCGCCAAAGATGCGCCCGACCTCGACGGCAAGCAAGTGCTCGCCTTTGCCGGCATCGGGCAGCCGGACAAGTTTTATGCAACGCTGCGCGAGCTTCATGCTGACATATTGGCGAGCGAAGACTTTCCCGATCACCACATGTTCACCGAAGCTGATGCGCAGCGCCTTCTTGTCAAGGCGCGCGGGCTGAAGGCGGTGCTGGTGACGACTGAAAAAGACCGTGTGCGTTTATTTGGTGCGCCAGAAGGCAGCGCGCGGGCGCGGTTGCGTGACGCAAGTCTCACCGTGCCGGTGCGCGCGTTGATCGATGAATTGCCTGCGCTCGAAGCGCTGATCCGCGATGCGGTGGCCCATGCGCGCACGCGCGCGCGGCAATGAGGGCAAGGGCATGAAAAGCAAAACCCTTCGATATCGCCTTGAAGCGGCTGTGCTGAGAGTCGGCTTGTGGATTTTTGGCCTGCCCAGTATCGATCAGGCGTCGGCCATCGGCGGTTGGCTCGGGCGCACCATTGGACCGCGTCTCGGCATCACACGCCGGGCACGCCGACGCATGGCGCGCGCCATGCCGGAGCTCTCCGAAAGCGAGATTGAACGCATCGTCACCGCGATGTGGGACAATCTGGGCCGGGTGGCGTTTGAATATGCCCATATCGACACGTTTCGACGCCCCCAAGAGCGCCACCGCATTGAAGTGGTCGGCATGGAGGCCTTACGCGCACATGCAGACGCCGGTCATGGCGGATTGCTGCTATCGGGGCATTTTGGAAATTTTGAATTACTGCCTGTTGCCATGAACCGAGAGGGTTTTCGTGGCGGCGAAGTTTATCGGCCCGCCAATAACCCCATTGTTAATCAGTGGATGCTTGAGATGCGCGCGGGCAAGACCGGCTCAGTGCAGATTCCCAAAGGGCGCAAAGGCACGCGCGATCTTTTAACGATCATCCGCAAAAACGGCTTTGTCGCCATGCTGTTTGACCAGAAGATGAACGATGGCATTGAGGCCAAACTGTTTGGCATTCGCTCCATGACGACGCCCGCCCCTGCCGGTCTTGCCATCCGGCTTGGCACGGTGCTGTTTCCCGCCTGCATCGAACGTCTCGAAGGGGCGCATTTTCGCGTCACCATCTATCCCCAGATTGAGGCGCGGCCCGATGCCGAACCTGTTGGCGAGACCGTACGCTTGACGCAGGAGCTAAACGACTTTCTAGAAGCGCGCATCCGCGAGAAGCCGGAAAATTGGTTCTGGTTGCATAACCGCTGGGCGGATTGAAGACGCCATTATTTCGAGCTGACGACCATGCCGGATTGAGCGCCCTTAGGGCCGATGCCGGACACCATCAATGACGCATCCACGCGGGTGCCACACAGCAACATGCCCCAATGAAGATGCGGGCCTGTGGCGCGCCCCTTGTGGCCGACGCGCCCGATGGGGTCGCCTTGATGCACGCGCTGACCAACTTTCACATCGATGCGCGACATATGCAGCATTTGGCTGAAGACACCCTGCCCGTGGTCAATAAAGACGAGGCCACCTTCATAAAACATATCGGGTTCAGCCAGCCGAATAATGCCATCGGCCGGCGCGACAACCGGCGCGCCTTCGGGCGCTGCCACATCAACACCGAAATGCGGATTGCGCGGCTCGCCATTGAAAATGCGCTGGCTGCCATAGATGCCGCTGATCGGCCCGCTGGCGGGCCAGATGAATTTTCCGGCAAACCAGTCTTCCTGGGAATCGCAAGGCCGCGCTGCGTTTTTCAGGGCGCGTTCGCGTTTAATGCGTGCGAGCGTTTCCGGTGGCGGCGTCACATATTTGGGCGCAACGCCGGTGATGCTTTGGATGTTCCAGTGGCGCTTAGCGACGGCGAGTTTTTCAGTATCGGTTTTGCCATCAGGCGTCTTGACGGTGAGCATTGCCGCGCTGTCATGGTCGCGGTCAAAGGCCAGCGCGAAATAGCCCTTCGCTGAGACCATCACCTTGCGGCCATCAAGCGTCACGCGCGCGCCGGGATCAGTTTGCCCGACAACGATAGAGCCCTGCTCCACCGCGCCTTTGAGTGCGATTTCGGCGTGCGCGGACGTGGCCAGACAAGGCAAGGCGAAGAGGCTCGCCGTGATCGCAAGCGCAAGACAGAAATACCGTCTCATTTGACGAGGTGCTTTTCGCGATGCCGCTTCAGCGAGGCTTCAGGCGTTGCATAGGCTTCCTGAAGATCGACGCTCCAGTAACGCAGATCATCGAGATCAATTTTCACGCCGGTCACAGCGCAGATGACATAGGCACCGGGGCGCACGACATGAAACTCACCATCGCCATAGACGATCTCGGCTTCGCCGCCGCTGTTCATATTATCAATTCTGTTCATGGCGGCAGTTTAGCCTTTCGCGGGCGTGGCATCAAATGTGATTAAAGCAGGCTACCCTGCTTGGCCTCGCCCGCCTTTTTCTTAGGCGTCGATGGTTCTGCAGGCGTGGTCGAGCCCGCCACGACCACGCCCAACCGCTCATCACCAGCAAACTCAACCGATAGCGCCTCACCCGTCTTGCGGCCCGCCGCGCCGCGCAATGGCTTACCGTCACTGTCGCGCACCACGGCATAGCCGCGTTCCAGCACGCCTTGATAGGAATAGGATTGTAGCAGCTTGCCCATGCCATCGAGGCGGCGACCAAGATCGCTCAGGTGACGTTGCTCGGCGACAAGCCCGCGCTTATCGAGCGCATCAAGTGTCTTCTTGCCTTCAGCAATCTGGAACCGAATAAGCCGCGTCGAGAGCTTGCCTTCCACGCGCTGGAGACGCGCGCGCTTGATCTCAGCGGCGCGTTTCAGCGCGAGGCCCAACCGCTCGCTGGCATTATCGAAGCGCTGGCGTGGCAAGGCGATCAAATCAGTGAGGCGCGGCAGGGCGCGGGCCAGCGCGCGCAGCTCATTGCGCCGCGTGTCGAGCAGCCGCGTTTCAGCCCGCAGCATCCGGTTTTCAAACTCGCGCACAGAGGCAATGCATTCCGCGCGCACAGGCACGGCGATTTCGGCGGCTGCCGTCGGCGTCGGGGCGCGGCGGTCGGCAACATAATCGATCAGCGTGGTGTCGGTTTCATGGCCAACTGCCGAGATCAACGGAATGGCGCTAGCGGCAGCAGCACGCACAACGATTTCCTCATTAAAAGCCCAGAGGTCTTCGACCGAGCCCCCGCCACGCGCCACGATGATGAGATCGGGCCGGGGGATCTTGCCGCCGGGCGTGAGCGCATTAAAACCTGCAATCGCTGCGGCCACCTCGCCCGCTGCCGTCTCGCCTTGCACACGCACCGGCCAGACCAGCACATGACGGGGGAAGCGATCGGACAGGCGATGCAAAATATCGCGGATCACCGCGCCCGTTGGACTGGTGATGACGGCAATCACGTCAGGCAAATAAGGCAGCGGCTTCTTGCGTTCAGCTGCAAAAAGCCCCTCAGCGGCCAGCATCTTCTTGCGCTCTTCCAGCAGCGCCATCAGCGCGCCAACGCCCGCAGGCTCCAATTGCTCAATGACGATTTGATATTTTGAGCTGCCGGGATAGGTGGTGAGCTTGCCCGTTGCGATCACTTCCAGCCCTTCGGCGGGCTTGAAGCGCAATTTCCCGTAAACACCCTTCCAGATCACGGCCTCAAGGCGGGCCTTATCGTCTTTTAGCGCAAAATAGCTGTGGCCCGACGAGTGGACGCCGCGAAAGCCTGTGATTTCGCCGCGCACACGGACATGGCCATAGGTGTCTTCTACGGTCCGTTTCAGTGAAAATGACAGTTCGCTGACCGAAAATTCATAGGCATTGCCGCTATCTTCGGGCGAGCGACGCGCGGGTTTGCCTTGAGTGGTTTCTGACATGCATTAAGGACCGGAATGAGTGGGTTCGGCGGACTTGCCTCCCTTGACGCGCATGTTACAAGTTTTTGGTGGGCCCGCCAAAGAGGCTCGCCTCACATGTGCCCTCCGCGAAGGATCATTGAACGATATGAACGTTCTCGTCATCGGCTCAGGCGGCCGCGAACATGCGCTGAGCTGGAAAATTGCGGCGAGCCCCTTGGTGTCCAAGCTCTATTGCGCGCCCGGCAATGGCGGGATCGCGGGCGTCGCCGAATGCGTGGCGCTGAAACCGCTGGATTTTGACGCGATTGTGAGCTTCTGCCACGCCAAAAACATTGGCTTTGTGGTCGTCGGTCCTGAAGACCCGCTGGTCGCAGGCCTTGTGGACCGGCTCGACGCGGAAGGCATCAAATCATTTGGGCCAAGTGCGGCGGCCGCCCAGCTCGAAGGCTCCAAGGGCTATACCAAAGACCTCTGCGCCGAATTCAATATCCCGACCGCCGCCTATGGCCGATTCGCAGATGCGAGTGCTGCCAAAGCGTTCATTGCCGCCAAAGACGTGCCGATTGTCGTCAAGGCCGATGGCTTGGCCGCTGGCAAGGGCGTCATCATCGCCGAGACCCTCGCAGAGGCGGACGCGGCCATTGACGAAATTTTCTCCGGACGCTTTGGCAAGGCAGGCGCGGAAGTCGTGGTGGAGGAATTTCTCGAAGGCGAGGAAGCCAGTTTCTTTGCGCTGTGTGATGGCACCACCGCCATGCCACTGGCGACCGCGCAAGATCACAAGCGCGTCTATGACCACGACGAGGGCCCCAACACCGGCGGCATGGGTGCCTATTCGCCCGCGCCCGTGCTGACACCCGAGCTCGTCGCGCGCGTCATGCACGAGATCATCAACCCAACGATGGCAGCCATGAAATCGCGCGGCACACCTTTCAAGGGTGTGTTGTTTGCAGGCCTGATGCTGACCCACAAGGGGCCAGAGCTGATCGAATATAATGCCCGCTTTGGCGACCCGGAAACGCAAGTGCTGATGATGCGGTTGACCTCTGATATCATGCCAGCCCTGATGGCTGCCCATGAGGGCACGCTAGACAAACAAACACTCACATGGCGCAAAGACGCTGCGCTGACTGTGGTGATGGCCGCCAACGGTTATCCCGGCGCCTATCACAAAGACACCGAAATTTTGGGATTGGATGCAGCGGGAAGCCTAGACGACGTTCAAATATTCCACGCCGGAACACGCCTTGATGATGAGGGGCGCCTCTTGGCCAACGGCGGGCGTGTGCTTAATGTGACGGCCATGGGGGCCACCGTGGGCGCCGCGCAGGCGCGCGCCTATAAGGCGGTTTCACTGATCGATTGGCCGGAAGGCTTTTGCCGCAGCGATATCGGCTGGCGAGCCGTGGCGCGGGAGAAGCGATCAGTCTGAAAGACATTCAGACCGCCAAACTTGCATAATTATCTGTATAAAGATAAATAATAATGGAGGAGTAGTCAGATGGCGAGTGATGCAACAGACGGCGAAAGCCGGCAGGAACAGTTTTCCGGCACAAAAGAAGTAGCTGAGAGCCATCGCTTCGACGAGGCGCGGCTTGAGGCCTATATGCGCAGCCATGTTGAGGGCTATGAAGGCCCGCTGACGGTTGAGCAGTTCAAAGGCGGCCAATCAAACCCGACCTATCAACTGATCACACCAAAGCGCAACTATGTGCTCCGCCGCAAGCCGCCGGGAAAATTGCTGCCGTCCGCCCATGCCGTTGACCGCGAATATAAAGTCATCACCGCGCTGCACAAAGTCGGCTTTGCTGCGCCGCGCACCTTCTGTCTCTGCGAAGACGACAGCGTGATCGGCACAGCTTTTTACATCATGGATATGGTGGTGGGCCGCGTGCTGTGGGAACCACTGCTGCCGGGACAAGATGCAGCGACGCGCTGGAAAATATATGACAGCCTCAATGCGACGTTGGCGCATCTGCATTCCATCGACCACGAAAAAGCAGGCCTTGCTGACTTTGGCAAGCCCGGCAACTATTTTGCGCGTCAGGTTTCGCGCTGGTCGAAGCAATATGTGGCCTCTGAAACGCAGATGATCCCGGAGATGAACAAGCTGATGGAATGGCTGCCCAACAGCATTCCAGTGGACGATACTGTCAGCGTTGTTCACGGCGACTATCGCCTCGACAACACCGTGCTGCATCCCACCGAACCACGCGTCATTGCGGTGCTGGATTGGGAGCTTTCG
Source organism: Parvibaculaceae bacterium (assembly GCA_041688015.1). Classification (GTDB taxonomy): domain Bacteria; phylum Pseudomonadota; class Alphaproteobacteria; order Parvibaculales; family Parvibaculaceae; genus Parvibaculum. The sequence continues at coordinate 75,343 of JBDNIY010000004.1, read as the reverse complement.
ACGCTCGGCCACCCGCTTGGTGATTTCACCTATAGCTGTATGCAATGGGTCATGCCCGGACAAGGCACCGGCGGTGGCACGGGATCGATTGCGACAGCAGATCTCAAGTCACTGGGCATCCCGACGTTGGAACAATATATCCAGATGTATTGCGATCGGACGAATCGCTCTGGGATCGATAACCTCGATTTCTACTTCGCCTATAATTTCTTCCGCCTTGCTGGCATTCTGCAAGGCATTGCCGGACGCGTGCGCGATGGCACGGCGTCTAGCGAGCACGCTAAAACCATGTCTGAGAATGTTCGTCCATTAGCAGAAGAAGCATGGAAATATGCCCTGCGCGCAGGTGCAGGCTCCTAAAAAAGTAACGACAGGTAGTATGATATGAGTTGGTTGCGTCACGGATTTGAGATCAATACAGATAAGACAAAGCTTGACCAAGAGTCGATCTTGCGGATGCTGCGTGCAACGTACTGGGCGAGCGAGGTCCCCTCGCCGGATTTATGGGAGAGTATTCTCAATTCGCGCGCCTATGGCATGTATTCGCCCGACGGTGAGCAGGCGGGCTTTGCCCGTGTCGTGACGGATGTAACACGATTTGCCTGGCTGTCTGACGTTTACATTCTACCCGTCCATCGTGGGCGCGGCCTTGGCAAATGGCTCATTGAAGCTGTCATTTCTGACCCCGCGCTTGCCAAAGTACGCCGGATGCTGCTCAGCACAACTGATGCTCACGATCTTTACAAAGAGCATGGCTTCGACACGATTAAAGGCAGCGAAGCCTCTAATATGATGATGTTGCTCAAGGCATCAAATCAATAAAAGAACATCGGTTTATTGCGAACTTCTGCGATGCGAGGGCGATAGGCCTCTGCATCGTAGAAGGCTTCGACATCGACGCGCTTGCGGCCTGACATGCATGTGTCGGCGGGGACGATGGAATAGTTGCCATCGCGCAGCACCGTCATAATGCCGGTCTTGCCCTCATCGATCATCTGAATAGCCAGCGCGCCGTAGCTTTTAGCCACCATTTGGTCGAGCGCGTCGGGCGCGCCCGCCCGCATCAGATAGGCGAGCGATTGGTTGATCGTGCCGATGCCGGTACGGCTTGTAATCTCCGCCCCAAGTGCTTCGCCGATGCCACCAAGGCGACGCCGCCCATGTTCGTCCGCCTCACCATATTCCATCACGGTGCCGCCCTGCATGGTAGCCCCCTCCGAGACAACCAACATGGCGTAGCGCGCCGGGTTGGCCTCGCGATCATCCGCGATCAGGCGCGTCAGGCGTTCCACATCAAACGGCACTTCGGCAATCAGCGCGCGATCCACATCGGCCAGATAGCTGGCGATGAGCGCCGTCTCGCCGGAATGACGACCAAAAAGCTCCACGATGGCGATGCGCTCATGGCTGCCGGTGGTGCTACGCAGCGCATTGATGTGCTCGACCGAGCGCGAAACCGCCGTCGAAAAACCGATGCAATAGTCCGTGCCGAAAACATCATTGTCCATGGTCTTGGGAATCGAGACGACTTTCAGCCCTTGGCGATGCAGATGGGCGCTGAAGGTCAGCGTGCCATCGCCGCCAATGGTCACCATGACATCGATGCCGAGGTGCTCCATGACGCGCAGAATATGCGACGTGCAATCAACCATGCCATTGGCATCGGACTTGAATTTACCTTTGAGAAAGTCAGGCAACATGTCTTCGCGCATCAGGCGCGGGTTGGTGCGCGAGGTGTGGAGTACGGTGCCGCCTGTGCGATCAATGGCGCGGACACTTTCATGGGTAAGCCGCATCAGATGGGCTTCGCTGCCCTCTGGATCATCGGGATTGTAATGCAGCGGGCCGTTCCAGCCGCGCCGAAAGCCGATCACGTCCCAGCCGCGTTCGCTTGCCCGCCATGTCACCGCCTTGATGCAAGGATTAAGGCCCGGCACATCGCCGCCGCCGGTGAGAATTCCGATCCGCATGATGCAATCCCTTTCGAAAGACCGTCAGGCTACCCGGTCCCGTTTTGCACGTAAGTGTAAAAAGGGAGGAAGGAGAAGACGCTGACAGATGCGCTAGTTTCTCCCTCTCCCCTTGGGAGAGGGTCGGGGTGAGGGCCTTCACATTGAGGCACTCCGCCAGTGTGCCTCAATCAGCTAAGTGGTGGGCAGTACCCATCCCGCACATGAAATCATATAACCCATTGACAAACATATGTTTTTATTTTACATTATATTTGTGTTATTAATAAATTGCGTAGAATTTACTCAACAAACATCAAAGGTTTTTTGAAATGAACAATTCGGACGGAAATAACAGCGGAAATAAAATTACTAAACGACCCTCATTTGCGGAAATCGTTAAAGAGGAAAAAATCCGCAAAGAAGAACGCGATAAAATTCGAGCCGAAGGAAATGCCGAAAGAAAATACTGGAAAGAGAAATCCACGTGGCAACTTATTCAAATAGTTATCCAAGCAGATATTAACGGTTCGAAAGCGAGGAAGGACAAACGCCTCACAGAGGAAACACGTAAATTGCGTTTGAATTTCTTTGAATATCAATCTCAGCGGGCGCAAACGGAATTGTATCAACAAAATCCGGAGCGAGTTAAATGTCTCCTGCTTTCACCTAATGTGGTCCCGATAAAAAGTAAGTAAAATGCGCTTCGGAAAGCCGTCACTTCGTCATGCGCGGGCTTGACCCGCGTACCCACGTCTTCTTTTTATGACGTCGCAAAGACGTGGATGGCTGGATCAAGTCCGGCCATGACGACGATAGATTGGTGAGTTGTAAATTTAAGCCCTAATCCCCGCCTGGGGATAAGGCTTTGCGCCTCTGCTCAACAGAACAGAACACAAGAAACGTGACCTCGACATGGAAACGCTCGAACTCTTGCAGGAAAGGCTCGCTTTCTTGCAGGAAAAGCTCGGAATTTCGTGCCCTTATGCGCTCTTTCCACGTGCCTCAATCGGCCAGATGGCGACCAGCGTATCGCCCCGGACGACATGATAGGCGTCATAGAGGTTCACGGTCGGATCGCAATGGGGGGTGATCGCGGTAAGCGATGCGCCGAGCGGCAAAGTCTCGCCCTTGGGCAGCGCGATGCCGCCCTGCTCGTCGCCAAAGTAGAAATAAGCCGAGCCTTCGGGGGCGCCAGATAAGAGCACGGGCGGTTCAGCGTCGGTTGAGAAAGCCTTGAAGCCCGCATCTGTGGTAACAAGGCCGCGCGTATTATTTGAGATCACGCTCATCTGTACAAAGAGCGAAGTCTCAAACGGTACGGGCGCGCCATTGCCTGCCTTCACATCGTTATATTGCTTGTCCATGAAGATATAAGAGCCGCCTTGCAACTCGGTCAGCACACGCGCTTCAGGGTCAATGTCGAAGCTGCCCGTGCCACCGCCCGAACAAATATCGCACGGCAGGGCCGCCGCCTTAAAAGCATCGCGCGTTTCGCCGAGAATTTTCATGGCGACCAACGACTTCTCGCGGCGTTCGGCGAAGTCTTCAATATGCATGACCTGACCGGCATAGCATTGCAGCCCGCGCAAAATGAGGTTGTCGTCAGCATGGATTTGTGTGGCCAGCGCCAGCGCTGGCTCGCCCGGTGCGATGCCCGTGCGGTGCAGACCGGGGTCAAGATCGACCAGTATTTTCAATGGTTTACCGGCGATCTTGGCGGCGGCCGAAAGGGCCTTGGCGTTTTCTGGATTGTCCACCGTCAGCATCAAATCTGAGATCAGCGCGTTCAACGCCATGGCGCGCGCGATGCCGCGCGCCGTCACGATAGGCGATGTGACGATCAGGCTCTGGACGCCGCCCGCGCCCATTTGCTCAGCCTCACCGAGCTTGGCGCAGCATTGGCCAAGCGCACCAGCGGCAAGTTGGGCCTTGGCGATTTCGAGCGATTTGTGGGTTTTGGCATGAGGTCTAAGACCGAGGCCGTTGCGTTTACAATGCTCGGCCATCTTTTCGATATTGCGCTCAAAGGCATCGAGGTCGAGCACCAGAGCGGGGGTGGCCAGAAGGCTGCGCGAGCCCGGTTTTCCGATAAGCTCTTCATTGACGAAACGACTGGCCATGCATAATCCTCCGTGCCGGGGCTGAAACGCGGTCATCCTAACCGTGCGTGACGAATGCGCAACTTTGAAGCACCCTCAGCGCTCTCCTTGACCATGACTTTGGGGTGCGACTGGTGTATGCGATGGTCGAGGTCAAACAAAGGATCATCGCGTGGGTGTGACTAGGCCAATGACGGCGAAGAAGAAGGCAACGAGCGGCAAGGGGCGTGGCACCAAGCCCGCCTCGACCCTTTCGCCTGCCCACAAGATCGCCACCGGCGACAAGGCAAATCTCATTTTGGACGCCGCGCTCGAACTGTTCCGGCAATATGGTTATCGCCGCACCTCGATGGAGGATATTGCGCAGGCCGCTAACGTCGCCAAGGGCACGCTCTATATCTATTTCAAAAGCAAAGACGAGTTGTTTGAAGCGCTGGCGCGGCGGCTTTCGGCTCAGGTCGAACAAGACCTGAAGGCAGCGATGGCGCGCAACCTTTCCTTTGAGGACAAGGTTTTAGAACTGCTTGATGCCAAACTTGGCTTTGTCTATCGCTGGGTTCTGTCAAGCCCGCACGCTGCCGAGCTGACCGACCCGACGGCCCGCTTACCCGATGATGTTTTCGGCCCCGTGGACCGGGCGCTTCGCCAAAATCTGGCTGATCTCTTCAAGGACGGCATCAAACGTGGCGAGATTGATCTGGCTGGCGCTGGTCTAACGCCAGCCCGCGCTGTAGATACCCTTTTGGCCGCTGCGCATGGGGCCGAGTTCGGCGCGCTGGGAGAAGACGACTTCCATGACCGGCTGACCCGGATCGGGCGGTTGACGCTACGTGGTTTGCGAGCCGGCCTCTGAAGCACGCCTGACGGACAGGCATCTCTGTAATTTACCACCATTATTTACGATTGTGTTTCGGCCGTCGTCTTGACAGTGAACGGGCGCAAGCCTATCTCTGCAGCGTGTTGTTAGCACTCGCCTAAGGTGAGTGCCAAAACTCTCAATCCACACGTTTCCCGCGCAAATGAGCGGTTTTCGAAACAGGAGACCTTAAGATGAAATTTCGTCCTCTGCATGATCGCGTTGTCGTGCGTCGCCTCGACGAAGAGACAAAGACTGCCGGTGGGATCATTATTCCCGAAACCGCGCAGGAAAAGCCCTCGCAGGGTGAAATTGTTGCCGTTGGCGCTGGCGCGCGTGGCGAAGACGGCAAGATCGTCGCGCTCGACGTCAAGGTCGGCGACAGAGTGATCTTCGGCAAATGGTCTGGCACGGAAGTCAAAATTGACGGCCAGGAGCTGCTGATCATGAAAGAATCCGACATCATGGGCGTCGTTGAAGGCACCAAGAAGTCGAAAGCGGCCTAAGGCTCGAAAATCTTCAAACGATTTCGCGGGCCTTTTTTGTTGGCCCGACGCTTTCAGACACATGAATTCATTAAGGAACGAAACACATGGCTAAAGAAGTCAAATTTGGTCGCTTGGCGCGCGAGCGCATGGCGCGCGGCGTCGATATTCTCGCCGATGCCGTCAAAGTGACGCTCGGCCCGAAGGGTCGCAACGTCGTCATCGAAAAGTCCTTCGGCGCACCACGCATCACGAAAGACGGCGTGACAGTCGCCAAGGAAATCGAGCTTGAGGATAGGTTCGAAAACATGGGCGCACAGATGGTCAAGGAAGTTGCTTCCAAGACCAACGATAATGCCGGCGACGGCACGACGACAGCGACAGTTCTTGCTCAGGCCATCGTGCGCGAAGGCTCCAAGGCAGTGGCCGCAGGCCTCAACCCGATGGACCTGAAGCGCGGCGTTGATTTGGCCGTCAAGACCGCCATTGCGGACCTGATGAAGCGCTCCAAGAAGGTCAAGTCAAACGAAGAAATCGCTCAGGTCGGCACAATCTCGGCCAATGGCGAACATGAAATCGGCACGATGATCGCCGAAGCCATGGCCAAAGTCGGTAATGAAGGCGTCATCACGGTTGAAGAAGCCAAGTCCCTCGACAGCGAACTCGAAGTCGTCGAAGGCATGCAGTTTGATCGTGGCTACCTGTCGCCCTATTTCATCACCAATGCCGACAAGATGGTGACGGAACTCGACGAGCCCTTCATCCTGCTTCACGAAAAGAAGTTGACGAACCTGCAGCCGCTGCTGCCGATCTTGGAAGCCGTTGTGCAGTCCTCGCGTCCGCTCCTCATCATCGCCGAAGATATCGAAGGCGAAGCGCTGGCGACCCTCGTCGTCAACAAGCTGCGTGGCGGCCTCAAGGTTGCCGCTGTGAAGGCACCGGGTTTTGGTGACCGTCGCAAGGCCATGCTCGAAGACATCGCCATCCTCACAGGCGGCCAGGTGATCTCCGAAGAACTCGGCATCAAACTCGAAAACGTGACGCCGGAAATGCTCGGCAAAGCCAAGCGTATTCGCATCACGAAAGAAGACACGACCATCATCGATGGCTCGGGCAAGAAGAAAGACATCGAAGGTCGCGTTGCTCAGATCAAACGCCAGATCGAAGACACAACGTCTGACTATGACAAAGAGAAGCTGCAGGAACGCCTCGCAAAGCTCGCCGGCGGTGTTGCGGTCATCAAAGTCGGTGGCTCGACGGAAGTCGAAGTGAAAGAGCGCAAGGATCGCGTTGACGATGCGTTGAACGCCACACGCGCTGCTGTTGAAGAAGGCATTGTCCCCGGTGGTGGCACAGCTCTGTTGATGGCGACAAAAGCCGTAGCCAAGCTCACCAGCGAAAACCCGGACATTCAGGCCGGTATCAACATCATCCGCAAGGCGCTGGAAGCACCGCTCCGTCAGATCGTTGAAAACGCAGGCGTTGAAGGTTCGATCGTTGTGCAGAAGATCCTGGACTCGAAAGTCGCCAACTACGGCTTCGATGCGCAGAACGAAGAATATGTCGACCTGGTCACAGCCGGCATCGTCGACCCGACCAAGGTCGTGCGCGTGGCGTTGCAAAACGCGGCCTCGGTTGCCAGTCTGCTGATCACGACCGAAGCTCTCATCGCCGATGCGCCCAAGAAGGACAGCGGCGGCATGGGCGGCGGTATGCCCGGCGGTATGGGCGGCATGGGTGGCATGGGCGACATGGGCTTCTAAGCCACTCGCTCTGTTATCTGAGAAATACGAAAGGGTCGGTGGAAGCACCGGCCCTTTTTTATTGCCGTACTTGCCAAGAGGCTTGATCCAGCACAACAGACAGGAAAGGATATTCCACTTGGGGGTTTTCGGTTGTGAGTAGCTATTCTTGAAAAGGAAACGGTGATGACAATTGATTTCCTGACTACGTTTTTTGGCTGGATAGCTGTCATTAATATTGCGTATCTGGCATTGGCCACGCTGGTCCTTACCCTGATGCGGGGTTGGGTGACGAATATGCATACCCGGATATTTGGACTGGATGGGTCGGAATTGAAATTGGCCTATTTCAACTGGGTCGGACAATATAAGATCATGGCGCTTATATTTAGCGTCGTGCCCTATATCGCATTGCGACTGGCCTGACGACATCCCGTTTAAATCAAGGCACGATCGCGCCTCCAAAAAAGGCAGGCGGAAACAGCGGCCCTTTTGTTTGGAAAAATAGGGTCTCACCCAACCCTCTCTCACCTTGCGCGAAGGCGGAAAAAAGGGAGGGGAAAGGGTCTGCTTCTTCCCTCTTGCCCTGCACCCTCCCCACCCCTATCTTCACCTCATTACTGGTCACATATCCTCCGCGCGACTGGCGAAACTGAGATGGGCAACCATCGGGGAGCGCGGAGACCGAACTACCAGCCGTTCGCCTGGGCAGCATCTCAATGCTGGCCGGGCGTTGTCATTTTCAGGCTGGAGATCAAACAATGACCCAAACACAATCCATCGCTCGAGCACGGGCCATCGCTCGAGCACGGGCCATCGCTCGAGCGCGGGCCATCGACCGCGCGCGGCTCGCGGCGTCTGACCCCGATATTCTGGCGGCACTGACCGGCGAGGAAGCCCGCCAGCGCGCAGGGCTCGAACTCATCCCGTCGGAAAACTACGCCTTCCCTGAAGTGCTGACGCTGCTGGGTTCGGCCTTCACCAATAAATATTCAGAAGGCTATCCGGGACGGCGCTATTATGGCGGGCAAGAATTTACCGACGAGATCGAAAACCTTGCGCGCAACCGTGCCAAGGCGCTCTTTCGCGCTGAACACGCCAATGTGCAACCGCTGTCGGGCTCGCCGATGAATCAGGCGGCCTATCTCGGGCTACTTGAGCCCGGCGACACGATCCTCGCGATGGACCTGAGCCATGGTGGCCACCTGACGCATGGCGCGCCAGTCAGCCATATGGGCCGCATCTTTAATTTTGTGCGCTACAAAACTGATCCTTCCAACGGCGCGATTGATTTCGACGCGTTGCGCAAGATGGCGCGGGAGACAAAACCGAAAATGGTCGTCTGCGGCTATTCCTCCTATCCGCGCGACTATGACTATGCCGATTTCAAGCGTGTGGCCGACGAAGTGGGCGCCATCACCATGGCGGACGTCAGCCATATTGGCGGGCTGATCGCTGCCGACGTCATGCGCAATCCGCTGGATGCAGGGTTCGACGTGATGACGACGACCACGCACAAATCGCTGCGCGGTCCGCGCGGTGGCCTTATTCTGTGTAAGGAAAAATTTTCTAAGAAAATTGACGCGTCGGTTTTTCCAGGCCTTCAAGGCGGGCCGCATATGAATCAAGTGGCCGCTGCCGCCACTACCTTCCGGCTTGCCGCCCTGCCCGCTTTTCGCGCCTATGCCGCGCAGGTTCTGGCCAACGCCAAGGCGCTTGCCGCCGCCCTCAACGCGCGGCAGGTGAGCCTCGTCACCGGGGGCACGGACAATCATCTCATTGTCATCGACACGATACAGAGCTTTGGTCTGGATGGTGCCAAGGCACAAGCCGCGCTTGACCGCGTGGGGCTCACCACCAACAAGCAGATCATCCCTGACGATCCACTGCCGCCGATGCGTCCAAGCGGCATTCGCGCGGGCACGCCGGCAGCGACCGCACGCGGCATGGGCACACCCGAGATGGAGGTGATCGCGGCCATTATCGCCGACACATTCGCCGCAAATGGCGACGCGACGGCCGAAGCCGCATTGGCCCAACGGACATTGGAGTTGACGGCACGCTTTCCGATCGATGGGCTCTAGTCACGCCGTAAGACTGTTGCGGCCGAGGTTTCTCATCGTAGGGCCAAGCTCAATCGTCGAGCTTTCAGACTGAGACGAAGGCGGAAATTTCGCTGCGCACAATGCGGCGGAATTCGACGATCAGCCTGTCGCCTTCGGCCCGCTCGACGGCAATGGCGAGCCGGACGGCAGTCCCTGCCATCTGCATCAGCAGAAAACACGCGGCCTCGAAGCGTTGAAGGTCGTCTTCCTTCACATAGGCCTTCAGGGCGTCAAAGACCAAAGTGCCGTTGGCGCGACTGTCTTCGATGTCGAGCGCCTGCAAATATTTGTCTGATTGCGTGCCCGACCAGATATCGCGCACCACCGGCTCGTCCAGCGAGGTCGCATAATAGCCTTCAACAATGGCATCGATGCGTTCCAGCGCCTCGGCGGCGCTCGGTACGTTCTTAATGGCGTCTGCCAGCGTTTCGCGCGTTCGCTCCATGAAGCGGACGGCCAACATGCGCAGGATCGCCGCTTTGTCGGGGAAATATTGATAGAGCGAACCAATGGGCACGCCCGCACGCGCCGCCACCTCGGTCATGCGCACCGCATCGCTGCCGGTCTCAGCAATCAACTCGCTGGCCGCAACCAAAATGCGCTCGACACGCTCTTTGGCCCGCTTTTGAGTGGGCTGGCGACGCGTCAGCGTGCGCTCGGATGAAGGCAATTTGGGCGGCAACGTCATCGGGGTTCTGAAATTTCCTCTTGCGATCAGGTTTCTGCGGGTTTATCACATTTATAAATGTGAGGAACACTCATTTATTGGAGCTTGAAAATGGCGATTGATGCTGGTCCGGTTTGCGTAGTGGGGGGTGGTCCTGGTGGTTTGTCGCTGGCCCGCAGTCTTATGTCATATGGCATTCCCTTCGATGTTTACGAGCGCCACAGCGACGTTGGCGGCTTGTGGGACCAATCCAATCCCGGCTCGCCCGTTTACAATTCAGCACATTTCATTTCGTCGAAGACACAATCCCACTATTTCGATTACGACATGCCGGACGACTACCCCGACTACCCTTCCAACAAACAGATCCACCGCTATATGCAGGGCTTTGCCGACGCTTATGGCCTGCGCGAACACATTCATTTCAACACCGGCGTCACTGAGGCCGTGCGCGAGGGCGAAGGTTGGCGCGTCACGCTCAGCACTGGCGAGAGCAAATCCTACGCCGCGCTTGTCTGTGTGACCGGTACCAACTGGCATCCATCCATGCCGGATTATCCGGGCACCTTCACAGGCGAAATGCGCCACGCCAGCACCTATCGCTCGATGGATGAATTCAAGGGCAAGCGCGTGATGATTATCGGGGCTGGTAATTCGGGCTGCGATATTGCCTGCGATGCCGCCCAGTCTGCCGACAAGGCCTTCATCAGCATGCGGCGGGGTTATCATTTCCTGCCCAAGCATCTCTTTGGCATACCCGCCGATGTCTTCGCGCATGAAGGCCCACATCTGCCGATGTGGCTGACGCAGCGCATCTTCGGCGTGATGCTGCGCATTCTGAACGGTGACGTGACGCGGCTTGGCCTGCAAAAGCCGGATCACAAATTGTTCGAGACGCATCCGATCCTCAACAACCAGCTTCTGCATTTCCTCAGCCATGGCGACATCACCGCCAAGCGCGATGTGGCGCGGTTTGACGGCAAGGTGGTGCATTTTGTCGATGGTACATCCGAGGAGATCGACCTTGTGCTCTGCGCGACAGGCTATCAGTGGAAAATCCCATATATCGATCCCGGCCTTTTCAATTGGAAAGGCGGCAAGCCTGATCTCTTCATGAACCTTTTTTCGCGCGAAACGCCGAACCTTTATGCCCTTGGCTATATGGAAACCAATGGCGGGGCGTATAAACTGTTCGATGAAATGGCAGACTTGATCGTCAACGTCATCGCGGCACGCGCGAAGGACGATGACAAAACCCATGCGATCGATCAACTCATCGCCAATGATCAACCAGACCTCACAGGCGGCATCAAGTTTGTGGCCTCTGATCGCCATGCCACCTATGTCGAAATCGACGCCTATCGCAGCTATATGAGTAAGCTGCATAAACGGTTCGATTGGGCTGAACTTAAAGACGGCTGTTTTGAACATATGCGAACTGTCCCGGCGCAGGTCGCGGCGGAATGACAAAGCCCGAATGGCAAGTGTTGCCACCACGTTGGGCCACCTAGCGTCATGCCTCAAGGCTGATCTTCGACACCTAACGGCGTGGCTGATCTCGTCACCCGCATCGAGCGCGGTCATGCCGAGCTTGATCTTCTTGTCAACAATGCGGGCTATGTCGAGTTGGACGAAATCGTCGATCTTGAGCCAGACGTGCTGGATCGGCATATCGCGATCAAGCTCATCGCGCCGATGCAACTGACACGCTACCCGACCATCAACACCACGCCCTGACACAGCAGCACTGCGCCGATGCCCAGCGTGATGCGCTGGGACCATGTGCGGAAATTTGTGTCGGTCATGCGGTCGAGCAATTTCTTGCCTGCCGTCGTGCCCAGCATCGACAGGGGAATGACGAGAACAAAAACCCACCACGGCAGGTTAATCGCGTCGATGGCGGTGCCCGCATGATCCGCCTCGGCGCGGACAATGACGCCGAAGTAAACGAGTTTCAGAATATGGCTCAGGGTCTGCGTCACCGCTTTGGTGGCCACCACCTGATGACGCGTCAGGGTCGTGCGCACAAAGAAGACATCAAGCAATGCGCCTGCGACGCCAGCAGTGAGATTGAGCAAGGTGACGCAGAAGCCGCATATTTCGGCCGCGCCCGTTTTCGTTACATCAAGCGCCCATCTCTGCGGCACGGCGGCCGCCGCGAATGGCACGATGCCGAGCAGAAGATACATGGTGACTTTGCTCGGCACGAAAGCAACGGCTGCCAGCAGCGCTAGCCCGACGATGGCGCCGCCTGAGTATCGCAGAAAGATTTTCCAATCGATGTCGCCGCGGTTCAACACCGCGCGATAGCCGTTTGCCGTTGCCTGCGTCGCGCCGTGCATGATCATCGCCGCACTGACCGGCAGCACGAAGGCCAGATAGCCCATCAGGATCATGCCGCCCGACATGCCGAAGACGCCGGAAATGCCGGAGGTGATGAAAGCTACAAGGGCAATGGAAGCGGCGAGAATCAGGCTCATCTTGAAATTCTTTCGACTTGAAGATAGCGAACAGAGGCTCTTGTGGCCTCATTTTCTCACAAGATGATCCACACTTTCTTATATAACAATGGAGTTTTATTTGGTTCCCTTGTGATCTATGATCACAAGTATGACCGATGCTCGCCCTGTCTTTCCGCCGCTTGGAACGCTGCGCGCCTTTGAGGCGACCGCGCGGCTAGGCAGCGTGACGGCGGCGGCTGACGAGATTTGCGTGACCCATGGGGCCGTCAGCCGTCACATCAGAACGATCGAGGACTGGGCAGGTACGCAGCTTTTTGAACGCCGCGGCAAGCGCCTGCATTTGACGACAGCGGGCCGCCACTACCGCGATGCGCTGACGCCCGCCTTCGACAGCATCGCGACGGCTTCGGCAAAACTCAGAGACACATCGCGCGCGACACGCACCCTTGTGGTCAACGCCCTGCCGACCTTCTCCATGCGCTGGCTGTTGCCGCGTCTCGTGTCGTTCCAGTCGCGTGCGCCCAATGTCGAATTGCAACTGCATACGTCTGACGAGCCTGTGGCGCGGATCGCCAAGGGTGCTTTCCATGTTGCGATCCGCCGCGAGATGGCCTCTTGGCCCAAGGGCTTTGCAGCAGCTCCATTTCTGGCAGAGACAGAAATTCCTGTCTGCTCGCCTAAACTCGCGCGCGCCTTGAAGCTCAAGAAGCCCAGCGACCTTGCCCGCGCAACGCTGCTCCATGCCGACACGCGCCCGCAAGCCTGGACACGCTGGCTGGCCGCCGCCGACGCCACGGCAGTCGAAAACGAGGCTGCGCGCCAGCGCTTCGATCATTTCTACTTGGCGTTACAGGCGGCCAACGACGGGCTGGGCGTGGCGCTCGGACCCCTGCCGATCATTGCCGATGATCTGGCGAGCGGTCGCCTCGTCACGCCCGTCAAAGGACCGGTGCTGGCATCGCGTGCCTATTGCTGGATCGTGCCCGACGCGTTGGCGGGCGACGCCGATGTCGCCGCTTTTTGCGCGTGGCTGGAGGAAGAAGGGACGTAGGTCCTACTTTTTCAATCTCTTTTTCAGCCGTGACAGCAATTCATTCTGCGCGTGGAAAATATATTCAGCGCCCGTGACGGTGACGGCCTCTGCGCCGCCTGCGCGCAACCGTGTTGCCACAGCTTGCAGGTTTTCGCGCGGGCAGAGCAGCGACAAGCCACCCTCGCCCGGCTCAGCCGTGCAGGCAAATTCCCCTGCCATTTCCTTGGCAAGCTTCGCCTTGTTGATCTTGCCGCGTGCGGTCACGACCACCTGCGCTTCGGCGCGGCGCTTGGCGTCAATGCGGTCAAGCATTTCGCCTGCCGCTTTCAAGGCTGTGGCCGACCATGTCGCGGTCATGCTGGCGACCAGATTGGCCTGGCTTTTCAGCATCACTCCATCGTCGAGGATCTTCAGATTGTTGGCGATCAGCGTCGATCCCGTTGTCGTGATATCGACGATGGCTTCAGCGGTCCCTGCCGCCGGTGCGCCTTCGGTCGCGCCTGCGCTTTCAACGATGCGATAATCCGCAATGCCGTGATCGGCAAAGAAGCCACGCGTCAGGTTGAGATATTTCGTGGCGATGCGCAGACGGCGACCGTGGCGGCGGTGAAATGCCAGCGCCACATCGTCGAGGTCGGCCATCGTCTCCACGTCGATCCAGCTTTGCGGCACAGCGACAATGACATCGGCATAGCCAAAGCCCAAAGGCAGAACCAACTCGACCACTTTGTCCGCGTTCAGCAGCTTTTCGCGGATCAGGTCTTCGCCGGTGACGCCGAAATGGATCGAGCCGTCTTCCAGACGCGCGACGATTTCCGACGCTGACAAGAAGGCAACCGAGACATTCTCGACGCCCGCCAGCCGGCCCGTATATTCGCGCCCGCCCGGTGCTTGCTTGACCTTGAGCCCCGCATTGGCGAAGAACCCGTTGGCGTTTTCCTGCAAGCGTCCCTTGGAGGGGATGCCGATAATCAAACCATCTTTCACGCGCTTGCTCATTTTGCAGCCCCCCGCGCGGATGCGCCCATGGCAGCGGTCAGGCGCTCCAGCGTAATGGCGCAACCCACCGCAGGCGTAGGCGTCTTTGCACCAAGGCTTTGCAGCAAACCGTCATAGCGGCCACCGCCTGCCACAGCATTGTCGCCAGCGCTCAGTTCAAAAACAAAGCCGGTATAATATTCAAGCGTGCGGCCAAAGCCTGTCTCGAAGCTCGCCTTGGACAGATCAACGCCGCGATTTTCGATCAGCTCAAAACGCCGTTCCAGCGCCGCGATCGGTGCGTCGATCTTGAGGCCCGTCGATTTGGCAAGATCACGGATGCGACGTGCCGCATCCTTGGGTTTCACCCATAGCGACAGGAACGTGTCGATCAGCTTTGCTGTTTCTTTGGACAGCGGTGCAGCACTCTGGTCGGCAGCGCGTTCCAAAAAACGTTCGGCAATTTCGGCGGTGCTGCGGCCGCCCACCGGAGCGATCTTGGCAAGGCCGAGCACGTCTTCGATGACGCTCAAGGCATTCTCTTCGTCCAGCGCGCCAAGCGCCGCGATCAGGCCCATGTGCTCGTCGGCCCGCGCCGCGCCGCCATTGGCAACCAAACGTGCGATCAATTCTTTGAAATAGGCCGGCCGCCAGAAGTGCCGCTTGAGGCGCGAGCGCCAGCCTGCGGGAATGTCGAGCGCATCGACCAGCGCTTCAAACAGCGCCAGATCGCCGAGCTTGATGTTGAACGTGTTGAGCCCGCCCGCGCGCACCGCGTCAACGGCAAGCGCCAGCATTTCAGCATCGGCGGCCTCTGCATCCTTCGCGCCGAAAAATTCAGCGCCTGTCTGGATGAATTCATTGGGCCGACCGGAACCTTGCGGCTCATAGCGGAAGGCAGGACCGGAATAGCAGTAGCGCGCTTCGCCACGGCCGGATTTGTCGTCGAGATAAATGCGGCACGTCGGGATCGTCAGATCGGGGCGCAGGCACAGCTCCTCGCCGCCCGGATCGTTGAACACATAGAGACGACGGCGAATGTCCTCGCCGGAGCGATCCAGAAAGACCTCAGCGGGCTGAAGAAGCGGTGGCTCGACATCGGCAAAACCGGCGCTCTCGAAGACCGCGCGCATGGCAGCGGTGCGGGCTTCCTGCTCGCGCCCATTGGTTTGGCGCATTGGCGTTTTCGAAGGTGCCATTGTGATTGACCTTTGCAGGGGCGCTCGGGGTTTGTCCGGTGGCGCCCTGTTTAGCATGATTTGATGACAGTTTGGGAAGGCTTGAGACGAGGGGGTCAGCCTCGATGGAGCCCGTCGGTCTTGAGCAGGCCGTGACGCGCCAGGATCGTCTTGACGGCTTCCACCATATCGCCGCGCGGGACGGTGATCTGGGCGGCCTTGCTTTCGCGCCATTCGGTATTGTCTTCGATCTCGCGCGAGACCTCGCTGCCAAGGATCAGATCCTTCAGCGTCACCTGGCCCGCGGCGCGTTCGTCTTCACCTTCAATGACGGTGATCGGTGCACCGCGCTTGTCGGCATATTTCATCTGGGCGCGCATGCCAGAGCCACCGAGATACATTTCGGCGCGAATGCCCTCGGCGCGCAGTTCGCGCGTCATCGCCTGATAGTCAGCCATATTGGCCGCATCCAGCGTGAGAACCACCACCACGTCGCTGCGTGTCTCTTCGCGCGCATCGGGCAACATCTGGAGAGCCGCTTGCAAGCGGCTAACGCCAACCGAAAAGCCGGTCGCGGGCACTTTGATGCCCTTGAAGCGCTCAATCAGCCCGTCATAACGACCCCCGGAACCGATGGAGCCAAAGGTCACTGTGTTGCCCTTCTCGTCCTTGGCTTCGATCAGCAGTTCTGCTTCAAAAACGGGGCCGGTGTAATAGCCAAGGCCGCGCACGATCCAAGAATTGAATTCGATGCGGTCCGTGTCGTAGCCCGCAGCGGAAAACAGCACGTCCATCTGGCTGAGTTCTTCAATGCCTTCAAGGCCGATGGCGCTGGCGCCGGCAACCTTGCGCCAACCTTCAAGCACGGCGGCGCGGTTGGCGCTAGCGAGGCCAAACCCGGATTCAACATAGTCGAGCACGGTGGCAATCTGCTCAACTTTGAGCCCCGCACCTTTGGTGAAGTCGCCGCTCTCGTCTTTGCGCCCGTCGCCGAGCAACAGATCAACGCCTTTGCGGCCGAGCTTGTCGAATTTGTCGATGGAACGCAGCACTGTCATGTGAGTGCGGTCTCCGGCCTCAACCGAAACGCCGATGGTTTCAAGCAGCCCATCCAACACCTTGCGGTTATTGACACGAATGCGATAGGACCCGCGCGGAATGCCAAGGGCTTCCAGCACGTCGGCCCCCATCATGCACATCTCAGCGTCTGCCGCGATGATAGGCGCACCAACAATATCGGCATCAAATTGCGTGAACTGGCGGAAGCGCCCCGGCCCCGGCTTTTCGTTGCGCCACACCGGCCCGCACTGATAGCGGCGGAAAGGCTTTGGCAGGCCGTCGTAATGCTCGGCGACATAGCGCGCCAGCGGCGCGGTCAGATCATAGCGCAACGACAACCATTGTTCGTCGTCGTCCTGAAACGAAAAAACACCTTCATTGGGCCGGTCTTCGTCGGGCAAAAACTTACCCAGCGCATCGGCATATTCAAAGGCAGATGTTTCCAGCGGATCAAAGCCATAGGACTCGTAAACCGCCTGAATGCGGGCAAGCATCTGCGCCTCGGCGCGCACTTGGGCGGCACCAACGTCTCGCAAGCCTTTGGGCACGCGAGCCTTAGGGCGGAATGTCTTTGCCGATTTGGCCATCTGTTTATCGGTCTCTCATCGAGCACCGCACGTGAGAGTGCAACGCGGGCGCATACCTAACCCATCCCCCCCGGCCTCACAAGGCTCTGTGCGCGCGGCCGCGCGCGGCACCGACACTCTTGCCAAAGGGGCTAAGTGAAATCTCGAATCACTTTTTATGGGAAAATGTTAATTCCACCCGCGATTGAGGCTTAAAAATATCGCCTGAGGCCGCAAGCTGGCCGAAAAATATGCGTCGGGCCGTAATGTTTCGTTCAGATACGAAAAAACGACCAAGTTTCCAATAATTCATTGAAATTGCTGGTATTTTTCAACTATCACGCGAAATTCGTCTTGTGCACTACCATAGCGAAAACCACAAGATGAGCCATTTGTTTACGAAGTGTTTACCATTCGGGCCGAATGTGGATTCACAACGGACCGATATGCGCAAACCTTAACGCACGCGCTGACGTGCACCCCCGAAGGCAACGGATAAGAGGGGACAAAGGGTCAGCGCAACACGTTGGGGCAAGGGCAAAGGTTGAGCGCGATGACAGACAACGCCCATGAGGCTGCCGAACGGCCCCTGTTTTTCCAGGGCGAAGAGCAAACAACACCTCTGTTGAAGGCCCTGACAGTTCAGGTCGTCAACGATAATGCAACGCTGCGCGACAGCTTGATGGAGGTTGCCCGGTCGCAAATCCTCGGGGCGCTGCAGTTTCAGTTTTGCACCCGCGCCGACGGGCTCCAGCCCCTGCTCGAACCCGGCCTCGATGCCATGATCATCAATATTGGCGATGGACAGGTGGCCGATTTTGCCTTCCTGCATCGCGTGATCGCGCTGGGACCGCATGCACCGATTATTGCCGTCAGTATTGACGACCCCGATATCCATCTTTTAGCCATTCAGGCGGGTGCTGAGGATTGCCTGAGCTTCGATACAAACTCGCCGCGTGATCTTGTGCTGTCGCTGCGCCGTGCGGTGACGCGCTGGCAGGTGCGCGAGAGCCGCGACGGTGCAGACGCCACACAATCACAGGTTCAATCGCCGCAGGTCACATTGGTGCAAGAAGCATCAGACGCCATCGTTATTCTCGACAATCGTGGCTATGTGCGCTTTGCCAATGCGGCGGCAGAAGAATTGCTCGGGCGCGAAGGGGCCGAGCTCATCGGCAAGCCGTTCGGGCTGCCGTCAGAAATCGGCGAGCATGACGTGGCAGTCGTGCGGCCTGATGGTGACAATCGCTTTGCCGAAATGCGCATCATTGAAACCCGCTGGGGTAGCTTGCCCGCCCGCGTCGCCGCTCTCAATGACGTCACCGTGCGGCGTCGGCTTGAGCAAACGATGCAAGAGGCGCGCGCACAGAGCTTTGAAACCAAGCAGCGCAGCCAAAGTTTCTTTTCCAACGTCAATCACGATCTCAGAACGCCGCTGACGCATATCATCGGTTTTTCGGAGCTGATGAAGAATGAGCAATTCGGTCCCATCGGAGCAGAGCGCTATCGCGACTACGCAAACGACATCCATTCGAGCGGCACCATGCTGCTCGACATGATCGAGGACCTGCTTGGCATTGCCGAAGCGGAATCTGACCAGATCAGTCTGACAGACGAGATTTGCAATCTCGGGCAGTTAGTCGAAATCGCGGTGGCGAGCCAGCGCGGACAGGCGCTACATGAGCAAGTGAAGCTCGAAATCGACTGCCCTGCCAAGCTGCCCGGCATCCGGGGCGATGCCCGCCGGTTGCGCCAAGGGCTGTTTCGCCTGATTGCGGAGGCCATCCATTGCGCTCATCCCGGCGCCATATTGCGTTTGACGGTGCGTGAAGCAGAGCCAAGGTATGAACGTGAAGGCGGTCTTGAAATTTCGATCACTGAGGAAGCATCCGCTCACAACAAGTCAATGATCCAAACCCGCCTGCCGCATCTGGCCGATGATCCTTTCGTCAGTACGGAGAACAGTGGCATCGCCCGTAGCGAAAGTCTGGCGCTATCGCTCACACGCAAGGTCATGGAGCTGCATGGTGGCACAATGACGATCGGGAATCGCAATGACAATGCCGTGAATATCGCGCTGTCGTTCCCGGCATCGAGAATGATTCGCTAATACAAGTTTTTCATGTGTATTGTTGACACATCGGGCATTATGTCCAACGCTGGTGCAACTAATTGAGTTAGGGTCCTGTCGTCGTAACGGAGGTGGCCATGCCCGCAGTAGATGCAGAAATCCTTGCTCGCCTCCAATTCGCTTTTACGATTTCATTCCATATCCTGTTTCCCACACTGACCATTGGGCTTGCTGGCTTTCTGGTCCTGTTTGAGGCGCTTTGGCTCAAGCGAGGCAATGAGGCCTATTTGCGGCTCTATCATTTCTGGGTACGCATCTTCGCGCTGACCTTCGGCATGGGCGTCGTGTCGGGCCTTGTGCTGTCCTATCAGTTCGGCACCAACTGGTCGGAGTTTTCGCGCATTTCCGGGCCGGTGCTTGGGCCGTTGATTGGCTTTGAGGTGCTGACCGCCTTCTTCCTAGAATCGGGCTTTCTGGGCGTCATGCTGTTTGGCTGGGACAAGGTGGGTCCACGCTTACATTTTATGGCGACCTGTCTTGTCGGCTTTGGTACCACCTTGTCAGCCTTCTGGATTTTGTCGGCTAATAGCTGGATGCAAACGCCAGCCGGCGCCCATATCGATCCAGCGCTCGGCTCCTATGTGCCCGACGACTGGTTCGCGATCATCTTCAACCCATCCTTTCCCTATCGTCTTGCCCATATGTTGACGGCGTCTTTCCTGACGACCGCTTTGTTCATCGCAGGCATCTCCGCCTTCTATCTACTGAGCCGCAAGCACACGGAACTGGCGCGCAAAAGCCAGTCGATTGCGCTCTGGGCTATTCTCGTTCTCGCACCGCTGCAAATTTTCATTGGCGATGCGCATGGTCTCAATGTGCTGGAACATCAGCCGATCAAGGTCGCGGCGATGGAAGGCAATTGGAACCGCGAAGCGGGCGCACCTTTGCTGCTGTTCGCCATCCCTGATTCCAAGGCGGAGGCGAACCATCTTGAAATTAAAATCCCGCATGGCGCGAGCCTCATCTTGACGCATCAATGGGACGGCGTTGTGCCGGGCCTCAAAGATGTGCCCAAAGAAGACCGCCCACCGGTCGGCGTTGTCTTCTGGTCATTCCGTGTCATGGTCGGACTTGGATTTGTATTCTTGCTGATCGGCGCCTGGGGCCTCTATGCACGCGTCAGGGGCACGCTTGAACACAGCACATGGCTCAATCGGCTCTGTTTAGCTGCAACGCCTGCGGGCTTCGTCGCTACGCTTGCCGGCTGGTTCGTCGCCGAAGTGGGTCGCCAGCCTTATACAATCTACGGCGTCTTGCGCACCGCCGACAGCGCCTCGCCAGTTATCAGCGGCACGATGATCGCCACGACGCTGACGATCTTTCTCATCGTCTATGGCGGGCTATTCGGGGCCTATGTCTATTATCTCATCAAGCTGATCCGCACAGGGCCTGCTTTGCCCCCGTCTGACGCCGATGCCGACAAGCCGGATGCCATACGTGGGGCGCGGCCCGGTCTTGTCGTTCCCGCAGAATAAGAGGAGATGCATATGGACCTCGCATTGATCGCGGCAGGCATTATCGCCATCGGCATTCTCATCTATGTCGTGCTGGATGGGTTCGACCTCGGTGTCGGCATTCTCTTTCCCTTCGCGCCCGATGATCGCTCGCGCGACGTGATGATGAATTCCATCGCGCCGGTCTGGGATGGCAACGAAACATGGCTAGTCCTTGGCGGCGGCGGCTTGCTTGTGTTCTTCCCCTTGGCCTATTCGACGGCTCTGCCCGCCTTTTATATGCCGATCATGCTGTTGTTGTTTTCGCTAATCTTTCGCGGCGTCGCCTTTGAGTTTCGCCACAGCGCGCATAGCAGCAAATATCTGTGGGACCGCGCCTTCTTTGGCGGTTCGCTCATGGCGACGTTTGCCCAAGGCCTGCTCGTCGGCGGGCTCATTCAGGGCGTAACCATCGTGGACCACCGCTTTGCTGGCGGCGTGTTCGACTGGCTCTCGCCCTTTTCGATCCTCACCGGCTTTGGCATGGTGGCAGGCTATGGCCTGCTTGGCGCGACCTGGCTCACCATGAAGAGCGAAGGTGAAACGCAAGCCTGGGCGCGCAACGCGGCCATGATCCTTGCAGGTGCCGTATTGGTGGCTATGGGCGCTGTTAGCGTCATGACACCCTTGATCCACCCAGCCATTGCAGATCGCTGGTTTGGCGGCATCAACGCTCTGCTCCTCGCGCCCATCCCGCTCATGACGCTGCTCAACGCGGCGCTCCTCTATTACGGCCTGATCACGGCACGCGAGCGTCTACCGTTTTTCTCCGCTATCGGATTATTTGTCTGGGGCTATATCGGATTGGGCGTCAGCTTGTACCCCAATATCGTGCCGCCATCGTTGTCGATCTGGGATGCAGCGGGACCGCGTTCCAGCATGATCTTTGCGCTATGGGGCGTCGGCCTCACATTGCCGATGATCTTTGGCTACACTTGGTATGCCTATTCGACGTTCAAAGGCAAAGCGAGCGAACATGGCGGCTATGCCAAACACTAACAAAAACCAACGCCCGCTGCGCCAGCGCCTCTTGTGGTTCTTCGGAATCTGGGTGGTAAGCGCCGCAGCGGTGGCGGCCTTCGCCTATGGCTTGCGGGCTATCTTCCAACTTTAGGATTCAGTTTCATGTCTGCGGCACGCCGAAGGGCGACACGCCGCGCACATGATCCTGAATATGCAGGCGCTGTTTCAGCGGCGGGAAGGCGCGCTGCGAACAATCGAGGCGTTCGCACAGGCGGCAATTGACGCCAATGGGCGTGGCGCCACGCTCATCATCGAGATCATAGCCCTGACTATAGACAATCTTGCGGGCATGGCTGATTTCGCAACCCAATCCCACTGCGTATTGATCGCCCGGCACACCGATGCCGGAGCCGCCGCGACTGACCGTGCGTGCAATGGAAAAATAGCGCGTGCTGTCTTCCATCTGGATGACTTGCGTATAGATGTCGCCGGGCACTCGAAAGGCGTCATGCACGTTCCAGCGCGGGCAGGTGCCGCCAAAGCGCGCGAAGTGAAAACCTGCCGCTGAAAAGCGCTTGGAAACATTGCCCGCATTGTCCACGCGAATGAGAAAGAACGGGATGCCGCGCGCGCCGGGACGCTGCAGCGTCGTGATGCGATGGCAAACTTGTTCAAAGCTGGTGCCGAAGCGTCGACCCAATAGACGCAGATCATAGCGCGTTTCTTGTGCCGTCCTGAGGAAGGCCGCATAGGGCATCAGCAAGGCAGCGGCAAAATAATTGGCCAGCGCGACGCGGCAGAGCCTCAGCGTTTCGTCACCTTCCAGTTCAGAGCCTTCCAGAATATCTTCGATGGCACGAGACTGTTCAAAATAACCAAGCTGATAGGCCAATTGGAACGAACGCCCCGGCTGGTCGAGCAACTCAGACAGAAAGATCGTCTGGCGATGCCGATCATAGCGGCGTAACTCACCCGACATAAGATCAGCGGGCACCACGCGCGTCGTCACGCCATGCACCGAGCGCAAATAGTTGCGCAAAGACACATAGGGCTCATCCGCGCCAAGCTGGGCGTTGCGATATAGATCTTCCGCCGTCTCATCGAGAGCAGGAAAATGATTGTTGCGGCTGTTGATGAAGTCGCGCACCTCTTCGAGCGGCGCACTCATCGTCTGGCCCCCGTCCAGCAGGTCGCGGTCAGCGAGCCGCTCAGCCAATAGCGATGTGTTGATCACCGCCTCTTGATAGGCGCGATAGAGCGTCGAGATTGCCTCCGCGCTGGTCGGGCTGGCGCTCGCCACTTCCTGAATATCCTGCGGACTGAGCCCGGCGTTACGAAACAGCGGGTCGGCAAAGACCTCTCTGAGAGCCGTCAGGGCCTTGGCCTCGTCGTCGCCGCCAAGGCTTCTCAGCTCAATATCGTAGGTTGCGGCAAGTTTCAGCAAAATCTGGGCCGACATCGGGCGCTGGTTACGCTCGATCAAATTAAGATAACTTGCCGAAATCCCAAGATCAGACGCCATGCGCGCCTGCGTCAGGTTGCGTTCGCGCCTTAACCGCCTAACGCGTGGACCTGCAAAGACTTTTTTCTCTGACGCCATGGCTGAAAACTCCGCTAAACGGGGTATATTTCGGCATCATAATTTACAAAATTTACATACACAACAAAATTTACAACAAGTTTTGTAAACTTCTTTACTTTAACAATTTCAATAAGTTAGGTTTGTTTTGGACATTTTGTTGTTGTGCATGTATGACCTCGCCAAGATCAGGTAGTGGAGACATGACATGACATCGACCAGCACTGGGACAACCACCGCAGGCGTCAAGGTTCGCGGCGCCGTCAAATCCGGTTTTGAACGCATCCTTACCGAGGACGCGCTGGCCTTTATTGCCGATCTAGAGCGCAAGTTCGGCGCGCGCCGTCGCGAATT
This sequence comes from Parvibaculaceae bacterium, assembly GCA_041688015.1. Classification (GTDB taxonomy): domain Bacteria; phylum Pseudomonadota; class Alphaproteobacteria; order Parvibaculales; family Parvibaculaceae; genus Parvibaculum. The sequence continues at coordinate 51,641 of JBDNIY010000004.1, read as the reverse complement.
GATCGACGCCCGCGCCACCCGCCAAAAGCGTTTCGATGCTGGCGAAGTGCCCGACTTTCTGCCCGAGACCAAGGCGATCCGCGAAGGCGACTGGAAAATCACCTCGATCCCCAAAGATATGATGGATCGCCGTGTCGAGATCACAGGCCCCGTCGATAGCCGCAAGATGATCATCAATGCGCTCAATTCCGGCGCGCAGTCCTATATGACCGATTTTGAAGACGCCGCCGCGCCGACATGGGACAATATGATCGGCGGCCAGCTCAATCTCATGGATTACTGGGACGGCAAGATCGGCTTTACCGACGAGAACAACGGCAAGACCTATAACGTTGCCGACAAACATGCCGTTCTCAATGTGCGCCCGCGTGGCTGGCATCTTGAGGAAGCGCATGTTGAGGTCGATGGTCAGGCCATGTCTGGAGCACTGTTCGATTTCGGCCTCTACTTCTTCCACAACGCCAAGAAGATGAAGGGCCAAGGCACCGGCCCCTATTTTTACCTGCCTAAGATGGAGAGCCATCTGGAAGCGCGCCTGTGGGACGAAGTTTTCGTTCACGCACAAAAGGCACTCGGCATTGCCAATGGCACGGTCAAGACCACCATCCTGATCGAGACGCTGCCCGCCGCCTTTGAAATGCACGAAATCCTTTATGAGCTGAAGGATCACATTGTCGGCCTCAATTGCGGCCGCTGGGATTACATCTTCAGCTACATCAAGCGCTTGGGCAAAAACCCGAACTATCTGCTGCCAGATCGCGCGCAGGTCGTCATGGGCAGTGCCTTTCTCAATGCCTATTCGCTGTTGCTGGTCAAAACCTGCCATGAGCGTGGTGCTTTCGCGATGGGTGGCATGGCCGCTCAGATCCCTGTGAAGGGCGATGAAGCTGCCAATGACGCCGCCTTTAACAAAGTGCGTGCCGACAAAGATCGTGAATGCACCAATGGCCATGACGGCACTTGGGTGGCGCACCCTGATCTCGTCCCTGTCGCCATGGAAGTGTTTGGCAAGCTCACTGGCCCCAATCAGCTGACGCGTCAGCGCCAAGACGTGAATGTCGGCCAGAAAGAATTGCTGGAGCCGCATAAGGGCGAGCGCACAGAAGACGGCATGCGCGAATGCGTGCGTGTCGGCGTGCAATATATTGAAGCCTGGCTTGGTGGCCGTGGCGCGGTGCCACTCTACAACCTGATGGAAGACGCTGCGACCGCCGAAATCAGCCGCACCCAGATCTGGCAGTGGCTTTATCACGGTGCCGCGCTCAGCGATGGCCGCAAGGTGACCGTCGAGCTATTCCGCGACGTTCTCGACGATGAAATGAAATCCCTACGTGAAACGCTTGGCGAGACGCGTTGGATAACCGGCCATTTTGACGAAGCGATTCGTCTCTTCGCAGACATGGCAACTGCCGAAGAATGCGAAGAGTTCCTGACCCTTCCTGCGTACAAGCTGCTCATTGCCCAAGAATCTTGAGCACCAAAACTCTTGAGCAACAGTGACGCGCGAGACCAAACCTGAATCTAAAACCCCATACGACTCGACCCCTTTGATTTAAGGATCAAAACCATGGCAAAGACTTTTTACGACATCATCCCGAGCGCGCCCAAGGGCCGCTTTGACAATGTGAAGCGCAACTACTCTGTCGCAGACGTTGAAAAGCTGCGCGGTTCGTTCCTCATCGAGCACACGCTCGCCACACGCGGCGCCAACAAGCTCTGGGAGCTGCTGCACAATGAAGACTACGTCCATTCACTCGGTGCCATGACCGGCAACCAGGCCATGCAGATGGCGCGCGCTGGTCTCAAGGCGATCTACCTGTCGGGTTGGCAGGTTGCCGCCGACGCCAACACAGCTGGCGCGATGTACCCCGACCAGTCGCTCTACCCTGCAAACGCTGGCCCGGAACTGGCCAAGCGCATCAATCGTGCGCTGAAGCGCTGCGATGAGATCGAGCATTCTGAAGGCGGTGCCAAGCGCGATTGGTTCTTGCCGATCGTTGCCGACGCGGAAGCCGGTTTTGGCGGCCCGCTCAACTGCTTTGAAATCATGAAGGCCTATGTTGAAGCTGGCGCATCTGGCGTTCACTACGAAGACCAGCTCGCGTCTGAAAAGAAGTGCGGCCATCTCGGCGGCAAAGTTCTAATCCCGACACGCGCACATGAGCGCAACCTCAACGCCGCGCGTCTCGGTGCCGACGTCATGGGCACACCAACGCTGATCATGGCGCGGACCGACGCCGAATCTGCCAACCTTATCACGTCGGACATCGACGAACGCGATCATGAGTTCATCGATTTTGACGCCGGCCGCACGATTGAAGGCTTCTACCGCCTGAAGCCGGGCACGGGCGTTGACCATTGCATCAAGCGCGGCATGGCCTTCGCGCCTTATTGCGATCTGCTGTGGTGGGAAACATCAAAGCCGAACCTCGACGACGCCAAGCGCTTTGCCGAAACTGTCCGCAAAGAACATCCCGACCAGATGCTGGCTTACAACTGCTCGCCGTCGTTCAACTGGGAAGGCAATATCGACAAGGCAACCATTGCGAAGTTCCAGAAGGAAATCGCAGCGATGGGCTACAAGTACCAGTTCGTCACGCTCGCGGGCTTCCATCAGCTCAACCACGGCATGTTCGAACTCGCATCGGGCTACCGTGACCGTGGCATGGCCGCTTACTCGGAACTGCAGCAAGCCGAGTTTGCCTCTGAAGCCAAGGGCTACACGGCAACACGTCATCAGCGCGAAGTCGGCACAGGCTATTTCGACCTCGTGTCGGTCGCAGCCGCTGGCGGCGAAAGCTCCACAACGGCGCTTGGCAATTCGACCGAAGCCGCCCAGTTCAAGGCCGCTGGCGAATAAGCCAACCGACCTTCGACAGCCTCAGACCCGCGGAGAGCAATCTTCGCGGGTTTTTATCTGTTTAGGGCTTCCAAAAATAGTCGTCATGGCCCGACCCACCTCTAATTCAAAGGAGGCGAGCCATCCAGCTTCACTTTACGCTCGCAAAAGGTGGATGCCCCGATCAAGCCGGGGCATGACGATATGGTAGTATTCGTTCTCCAATTCCAACCAGCGAGTCACACCCCATGACCAGCCCTGCCACCACCGACCTCTCCGACGCCCATCAAAGCGACGTGCAACACGCCGCGCCGTTCTTCCACGACTATGGCGGCGTCATCGCCTTCTCTGGCCCCATCGCCACACTCAAACTGTTTGAAGACAATGTGATGGTGCGCGCCGCCGTCGAGACGCCCGGTGAAGGCCGCGTGCTGGTGGTCGATGGTGGGGCGTCGATGAATTGCGCGTTGTTCGGTGGCAATCTGGCCGCCCTTGCACAACAGAACGGCTGGGCTGGCGTCGTCATCAATGGCTGCGTGCGTGATCGGGGCGAACTTGCCGCAGCGTCTGTGGGCGTTAAAGCGCTCAACCATCACCCCAAGCGCAGCGCACGCGAGGGCAAGGGCGAGGCTAACGTGACGGTCAATTTTGCTGGCGTCACCTTTGCCCCCGGCGCTTGGCTTTATGCCGATGCTGACGGTATCATTCTCACCAAGACGAAATTAGCCTGACGCTCATCCAGCGATGGAACCCTTCTGGGAGGGAGGGCGCGGCAGACCAGAAATGACCGGGGGGATTAAGACCAATGGCTGACACCAGCATTGCGGGCCAGGATATTCATGGACATTGCGCTAAGGGCTTTGAGCCCGTGCGCGACGCCTTCGCCGCCAACTTTGCCTCACAGGGCGAAATTGGCGCATCAGCCTGTGTCATCCGCGATGGTGAGGTGGTGGTCGATCTTTGGGGTGGCCATGCCGATGCGGCGCGCACAAAGCCCTGGACGCGCAACACGCTCGCCAATGTCTGGTCCACCACTAAAGGCATGGGTGCGTTGGTCGCGGGCTTGCTGGTCGAGCGCAGTCTTATGGCCTATGCGGAGAAAGTTTCAAAATACTGGCCGGAATTTGCCGCCAACGGCAAAGGCGACATCACCATCGGCCAGTTGCTGTCGCATCAGGCGGGCCTTTGCGGCCCGACCGTCTCCACCACGGTCGAAGAGATGTGCAACCACGCCTTGATGGCCGAACGCCTTGCTGCGCAGGCTCCGCTCTGGACGCCGGGATCGCGCTCAGGCTATCACGCACTCACCGTCGGTATTCTCTTGGGCGAGTTGGTCGCCCGCGTCACCGGCAAAAGCATCGGCACCTATTTCGACGAGGAAGTTGCAACGCCGTTCGGTGTCGATTTCTTTATCGGCCTGCCGCAATCAGAAGATGCCCGCACCGCCGAAATGGTACCTGCCAAAACATCCAACATGCTTGATGCCAGCACGCTCAATCTCTCTCAGAAGGTGGCGATGGGCAATCCTGCGCCCGACGCTACCATTCCCAATCAGCGATTTTGGCGCGCTGCCGAATTGTCGTCTGCCAACGGCCAAGGTACAGCCGCGAGCATTGCGCGCGTCTATGGCGCGCTCGCATCGGGTGGCCAAATTGAGGGCAAAGACCTAGTACAGCCATCGACCATCCGGGCAATGACGGCCCTACAAATCGAGGGCAAGGATGAGGTGCTCGCCATGCAAGCGCGATGGGGGGCGGGTTTCATCCTCAATGTCGACGGCCTTTACGGCCCCAATGACGCGGCCTTCGGACATTCGGGATGGGGCGGCTCCTTTGGCATGGCTGACCCGAAAACCGGCCTCGCGGTGGCCTATGTGATGAACCAGATGGGGCCAGATTTGGCGGGAGACGTGCGCGCCAATGCGCTGATTGCCGCCACTTATGCGTCGCATTGAGCGGCGTTCGTCGTCGACGCAGATTGGACCCTAGTTTGATCGAATTAAAACATCGATCAGCTTCCAGAATGCAAAAACGGTAATGCTAGCGGACAGGAGCATCAGCGCCCAATAGAATAGTTGGTCGCCAACGCTATGATGAACATCCATGTCATCGAATATTTCGGTTGGTTCCGACGATGTGTTGGATGGCTCAAACAAAATGCTCATACGCCCCTCCCACTTCAAAGGCGAAGAACCCGTTCGACGGTCTTGTCGATTCGGGGTCTAACTGCCACTCAGGCAAGTAGAGTCAATCATGATTTGGTCCATTTTGACGACATTTATTTCATGCGCGTGATGGAAAGCACGTCTGCACATAGACAGGCAGCGCAAATGCGGCGGCGTGAACCGCTGGCGTGTAATAGCGCGGCTCAAACGCGGCATGCGCGAAACGTGAACTCAACATTTCAACCGACACATAACGCAGGCTCGCATCATCGGTGCCCCAGCCCATGGCCATCGGCCCGCCAACATAGGTTGGGACCGTGGCGAGGTAGCATCCGGCGTCTGCAAACAGGCGCTGGAACTTCCCCATCGTGCTGGTCAATTCATCGGGCTGTAAAAACGGTACGCCGTTCTGTGTCACCAGCACACCGCCCGGTTTCAGACAGCGCTTGGCGTCGCGATAGAAGGCTTCTTCAAACAGCACAACGCCCGGTCCCACCGGATCGGTGGAATCAACGATGATCACATCGAAGCGCTGATCGGTTTCCGCGACGAACTTTGTGCCATCAGCAAAAACCAGATCCAGGCGCGGATCGGCAAATGCGCCGTCTGACACCATCGGCAGATGCAGCTTTGAAAATTCTGTCACCGCCGGATCGATCTCGACCATGATGATGCGCTCGATGGATCTGTGTCGCGCCGCTTCACGCAAGATGCCACCATCGCCACCGCCAATAATCAGTAGCGACGTGACCTTCCCATGCGCCAGCACCGGCACATGCGTCATCATTTCATGGTAGATGAATTCGTCCGAGGTCGAGACCTGCGTCGCGCCGTCTAGCGTCATCATCCGGCCAAAGAGCGGATTGTCGAAGATCACCAGATCCTGTTGGCCGGTATGTTCTTCATAAAAAACACGGTCAGCCCGAAAGGCAGTCGTGAGCCCGTCATTTTCATGAAGGGTCTCGGCGATCCAGCGCGTGCTCATACCATACCTCGACCGCGGCGATGCTCATCGACGCGAATTTCAGTGGGCGCAAAAGCTTCGCGCAACACTTCGATGGCATTATGCGGTTCGGCCTCGCCGCACATGAACACATCAAATGCTGCGTAATTGGCTTCAGGCCATGTGTGGACCGAGATATGGCTTTCTGACAGCACCGCCACGCCCGACACGCCGCCATTGGGCGTGAAGTGATGCAGATGAATATGCAGCAGCGTCGCCTTGGAGACTTCCACGCAACGACGCAGCGCCTTTTCCATATGCTCAAGCTCATCGAGACGGCTCGCGCCTTCAAGATCGATGATCAGATGCATCCCGGCGAAGCGTTCGCCGTCGCGCTCAATGAAGAAATCAGTGCGTTCATCAGTCGTTGTGAACTGGCCAGGCGCGGAGGCGCGGGCATCAGCGTGATCAACAGGGAACTCAAGTACTTCCGCCTGGGCAATTGCCGAACTTACATTCAGCTCGCTTCCCAATTGAAAGAGGGCATTGGTCTTGGGCATTTATCGCCACTCCTCAACCAGTAGATTGGACTAACAACCCCTCAGGTTCGCCGGGTGAGGCTAAACACGTTGGGGTCGAAGGGGTACAGAAAGCCGTTGCAGGGCCAGCCTGCGAAAGCTTCGTTTTTATGAAGGGGTGTCGAGTGCAGGGCAAACTCGCCCAACGTGCTTCCTCGCGAGAGATTTTAGAATCCCAGAGATCAGCGGCTCGACTTCATCCGGGGCGTTAGCCCCTCAGACTATAAACCGGCATATGCATTCTCCTTAGAAACCTAGCTGCCGTGCCTCGAAAGCACCGCCCAACTTTCAAAAAGAGACGCGTACGTCGTTGCCGATAACCAGGTGACCTGAGGCACGTGCGATTGCGTTCTCGAGGTCGATGTAGATTGTGCCGTGCGCAGTGTCAATAAAAACCTAGGAATTCTCCCGATTGTCACATTGCGACAGGCAGCGGCTGCAACAAAGTATTTGATATTAATTCTCATTTGCGTTATTACTACCGTCTTACCAGTGAGGAGTATCCCGATGAGGCCAGCCGATCTTTTACCGTTTCTAGCCCCCCGCCCCCCTCCTGCCTTCTATGCCGAACAAGCGGTCGGTGATCTTGGTTTCGGGGCGCAGTTTGTCATTTGGGCCATGCGCGTTCAGTGGGCTCATATTGGCGATGGCAAGCAAATTTCATTGGTCGTAGAGCGTGCCTGCAACGCCGCCGACATGCCGGAGGGCGCATCGTTGATTACCGAACTCACCGAGGCATTGACGCGCGCGACCTCGCGCCCGCTTTCCATTCCCTGTCCAAAATGGCGTGTACTGACGGGTGACGAAGCCAGATTACTGGGCTTTGTCGCCGCCATGCAGGCACGCGACGGCACGCCGCTGGCCCTATGCGATGCAGAGTGGCGTGGCGCCCGCCACGCGCGATCAGTTTGGGTGCCCGCGCAGCGTTTGGCGCTGGCGCTCAGTGCTGCGGGTCTCTATCTCAATGCAGCGCCGATAGAGATTGCCGCCGCATCAAGCGACCCCACACATTTTCACTAACCCCATCCTTTGCATTAGCCAAAGGCACGCGCTGAGGCCAATGAGCCAAGGTGCGCCGTAATCTCGTAAAATTCGGCAATGGTTTCGTCGATAATGTCCTTCACCGACTTTACCTCATGGATCAGCCCTGCACTCTGGCCGGCCAACGCCGGGGCAGCTTCCATGTCGCCATCAAAATAGACGCCTTTGATATTCTTGAACGTATCGGCCGGCATCCGGCCTTCTTCATAGATCGCGTCCATACGGTCCGATTTCAGCGCCCGAATGCAAGGGGTGGCTTTCTTGTTCAGCACATAGGTGCCGGTTTCCTTGCTATCAACAATCTTGAGTTTGTAGTTCTTGTGGACTGGGCTTTCGAGCGAACTGACAAACCGCGTGCCCATCTGCACCGCTTCGGCACCAAGCGCAAAAGCCGCTGCCATGCCACGGCCATCGCAAATGCCGCCCGCCGCGATGAGCGGAATATCGACCTTCTCGCGGATCGCCTGTAGCAGGACGAGCGTTGAAACCTCTTCAGGATTTTTAAAGCCGCCGCCTTCGGCCCCTTCGACCACCAGACCGTCCACGCCTGCGTCAGCACATTTGACCGCCGCGTCGAGTGTCGGCACCGCATGATAGACGGTGATGCCTGCTTCCTTCAGCGGTCCGACAAATTTGGCAGGGCTGCCCGCCGAGGTCGTCACAAACTTTACGCCCGAATTGCAGACATAACGCAGCATGGCGTCGTCGCGCAAAAACATGATCGGCAGGTTGACGCCAAAGGGCAAGCCCAGCGCCAGCATCTTTTCGATTTCGACCTTGCAGGCGTCTGTCTCACCTGACGAGGTTTCGATGACCCCTAGCCCACCCGCCTTGCAGACGGCAGATGCCAGCGGCGCACGCGCGATCCAGCCCATTGGCGCTTGAACGATCGGATATGTGGCGCCGGTATGCGCAAGAACACGGTTCATTGGACGTCTCTCCTGAAATTCAATTTTTTGCTCGCCACTTTTTCATGGCGACTTTTTCTTACTATAAAGAAAACGCGGAGGCCCGCATCTGGGGCATCTCCGCGTTTCAATTATTTATAGCCTATGGAGCCTATTTAAAGTGGCCATAGGCTTTGACGACGCCCTCGGACAATTCCTTATAGGCACCTTCAACGCCCGTCCTGACTTCATCAAAGGCACCCGCCCCTTTTGTCCTCAAAGCCTTGACCCGTTTTTCCAGCTTCTTGCGATCTGCCTTGAGCTGGGCCAAGACTTTCTTGTAACGCTTTTCGGCGGCTTTGAGCGTCTTTCTGGCTTCGCGTTCGGCCTTGTCGATATCGCGCGAGACGCTTTTGACCTTCTTTTCCAGCGCCTTTTTGATGTTGACTTGCTCTCTGGAAAGCTGAACGCGAATGGGCGGTGCCTTGCGCTTTGCCGTTGCGGCGGTCTTGGTGGCTTTCTTCACCGCAGCCTTTACCTTCGGCTTAGCTGTTGCCTTCGCCTTTGATGCTGTGGCTTTCGCTTTGGACACAGCTGCTTTTGCCTTTGGCTTGGCCACAGCCTTGACCTTGGCTTTTGCCTTGGCTGGGGCTTTAGCGGCTGCCTTTGCCTTGGTGGCCACATTGGTTGTGGCCTTGGCCGGACGCGCGGCGACGCGTCGTGTGGCCTTTGCGGTGCGTGCCGTTTTCGGCCGACCAGATGCTTTACGTCTTTCCGTCATTTTGACCTCGATTAAGGCGCCGAACATGCGGCGCGACCCCAACGGCAAAAGAGTGCCGATATTGTGGGCCGCGCACAAGAGCGCAGTCCGCAATCAAGTGGCAAGGAGAAAATCAAGACAGCCCGCATCGCGCAACACGGGATCAAGTTTTTTGCGCGCGGTGACGCTCAAGCTAGCAAAGCGCGCACGCAAGGCACTGAGGCATTTCACCTGATAGCGGAACGTCCCTTGCGTGTAGCTATGGCCCAGCGCCTTAAACGAGAACGTCTCTTCGCCGTGTCCCATCGCGTCGGCATTGGCGATCAGGAATGGAAAGTAAACCTCGCCCGCCATTTTGAGGAGGCCTTTGACGGCATCTGACAGGGGCAAATCAGGGTCACGCCATTCGCCCTCAACCCCCGATGCATCGTCGAGTTCAGCCAGCCAGCGGAAAGTGTAAGGCGCGCGCTCACGCATCATTTCGGCAGGCGTCGGATCAACGGCGAGCTGCGACAGTTGCCCCATCCAGCCGAAATCAGCAATCGATGGGCGTGTGCCAAAGAGAAAACGCTCCTCAGTGACATGGGCTTCAAGCAGCGCCAATACCTGATCTGCGGTCTCTTCGATCAACGGCTTGTTGCCTAGCGTGCAACCGACCATGGCCATGCGCCCCACCTGACGATCGCTAAAGACAGCTGCGTGTTTTTCAATTGCCGCCAACCCGCCCTTGGCGGCGCGGTCGAAAGACAGCCAAGCAGACATCTGTTTCTGATCGCGTGGGCGGAACCAGCGATAATGAAACATCATTTTGGTGCCCCACTCGTCGGCCATGTCCTCAAGCAAAAAGCTAAGAAAGTGTTGAGGTTCGTCGTCGGGCAACACAGATCGCGTGCCGGGATGGCGTTTTTCCAACTCATAGATCAGCGGCGTGCTGTCTGTTTGCATATTTCCGTCGGGATATTGCAAAACCGGGATCACGGAAGGCCGGACGTTGACAATTTTGTAAGCGTTTGCATCGTTTAATTGCGTCCAGACATGCGGAATACGTCGATACCGCATGACGGCACGCAATTTCATGGAATAGGGCGAACCCAGACCGCCAAAAATTCGATAGGTCTCGTTAGCCATGCAGCCCTCCGGTTTCGTCCCCGACCTCATCCATCACCGTCGCTTCATCAGCGACCGCCGAGGTTAATGGTAAACATTACGATGGCGCATGAGATCACCCAAAGCAAGTCGGAGTTGGCGACGCCCAAATGCCGAACCGTGGTTCTGGTTCACGGCATGTGGAGCCGTCCACTTGTCTGGAATAATTTTCGCCATCATCTCGAAGCGCGCGGCTATCATGTCATCACGCCCACGCTACGCCACCACAATATCGCGCCCGGCGAGATGCCCGATCCGGCTCTTGCGACCACCAGCCTGCTCGACTATGCGGCTGATCTTGAACGCGAGATCCGTCTTCTGGACGAAACGCCTTACATCATTGGCCATTCCATGGGCGGCACGCTGGCGCAAATGATGGCAGCGCGTGGATTGGCGCGCGGCGCGATCTTGCTCGCCACAGCGCATTGCGCGCCCATTTTTGGACTGACGCCATCGGTCTTGCGGTTTTTCATGCGCGAATTGCTGCTGACACCGTTCTGGCGACGTACGCAAATTCCGTCCTTCCGCGTCATGCGCCGCTCTTGCCTCAACGGCTTTAGTGAGCGTGACGCGCATAATCTCTATGCGACCTTGATCCCGGAATCAGGCCTTGCAGCCTTTGAACTGGCGCTATGGTTTTTCGACAAGCGCCGTGCCGCGCTCATTGACGCCGATCATGTCACCTGCCCGATGCTGTTCCTGTCAGGGGCAGATGATCACCTGACGCCGCTCTCCATCGTGCGTCGGACGGCAGCCTATTATGGCGACAAGGCCAACCTTGAGGTTCTGGCCGGCCGCTCTCATTGGTTGCCGATGGAGCCCGGCTGGGAGGAGATCGTTGAGCGCGCCACGCATTTCATGGATGTGGATGCCCCCCCTGACCGGAATAAAAGCGGACACGAAAAACTCCGTGCCCGCTTTCAATCCTCAACTCGCTTAATCTCGCAAGCTATGCCGCCGCCGGGCCTGCCTTGTGGCCGCGCACCAGCTTGCCAGGCAGTGCGCCCGTGGGTGCGCCATCGCGATAGATGATTTCGCCGCTGGCAATCGTCGCCACATAGCCGTCCGCTTCTTGCATCAGGCGGCGCGCGCCCGACGGCAGGTCATAGACCATATGCGGCGGGCGCAATTGCAGATTGTCAAAGTCGATCACATTTACGTCGGCCTTGTAGCCCACCGCGATCAGCCCACGATCGAGCAAGCCCATCGCTTCGGCTGTATCGCGCGTCTGGCTTTTCACCACGAAGGGCAGGTCGAGCTTTTCGCCGCGCGTCCGGTCGCGGCACCAATGCGTCAGCATATAAGTCGGCACGCTGACATCGCAGATCGCGCCAACATGCGCGCCGCCATCCGACAGGCCAAACAGCGTGTTGGGATTGCGCATCATGGTCAGCGTGTTGTCGAGGTTGAAGTCGAAATAATTGTGCAGCGGGAAAAACAGAAAACCCGCGCCGCCATTGGCCGTCAGCACATCAAAGACAATTTCGTCGGGGTTCTGGCCGCTCAGCTTGGCGCGCGCGCCAATGCTTTCTTCAGGTGCCGGTTCATAGTTCGGCGGATTGCCGAGATCGAACATCTTGTGATAAGCGCCCGCCAGCGAATTGACGAACGGATGGCCCGCTTCAGGTGCTTCAGCCAACAACTTGGCGCGGAAGGCCGGTTCCTGCATTTTCTTGACGCGTTCCGCCAGCGGCATATCTGCGATGGCGGCATAGCTTGGCCGCGTCACGAAAGGATTCACCGAGCCTTGCAAACCCAACATCAGCCCGACCGGGCGGCCCTGCACCTGCGCGCGGATCGGCAGGCCTTTGGCTGCTGCCGCGTCAAGCCGCGTCGTCAGCTCGCGCCATTGATCGGGCCAAACATCTGCCTGCACCATTGAAAAGCTCAACGGCCGACCCGACAGCTCGACCAGCTCAGAGATGAGGCCGAACTCATGGTCGATTTCCTTGAAGTCAGAGACCCATTGCAGCACGCCTGCGCCCGCATCCTTGAGCCCCAGCGCGATGGCGCGCATTTCAGCGTCGGCTGCACCCACTGTCGGCGTCAGATCACCATCGGCGGTCCGATGCACCATGGTGCGTGTGGTTGAAAAGCCCAGCGCGCCCGCTTTGATCGCATCGCGCACCAGCACGCGCATTTCGGCAATCTCGGCGTCCGTCGCTGGTGCGCGCTTGGCACCACGTTCGCCCATCACATAGACGCGCAATGCGCCATGCGGGATTTGCGCGGCCACATCAATGTCGCGCGGGTGGGCATCCAACTGATCGAGATAATCGCCGAAGCTCTCCCAGTCCCATGACAGGCCTTCGTGCAGCGCTGCACCGGGAATGTCCTCGACGCCTTCCATCAGGCGGATCAGCGTCTCGTGGTCTGCCTTGCGCACCGGCGCAAAGCCAACGCCGCAATTACCCATAACGACCGTCGTCGTGCCATGAATGGAGGACGGCGTCATGCGCTCGTCCCAGGTCGCCTGACCATCGTAATGCGTGTGAATATCGACCCAACCCGGCGTCACTATAAGGCCCGTCGCGTCGATCTCTTCGCGGCCTGTCGCTGTCACTTTGCCGACTTCGACAATACGACCGTCCTTGATCGCGACATCGGCCTTGCGCGGCTCCGAGCCAGTGCCATCGACCAGCGTGCCGCCGCGGATAACAATATCGACCTCAGCCATGGGATGTCCTCACCTTTCAAATGTCTCGTTGAAGGGAGCTTAGCCTTTGGAGACACCGCACGAAAGAGCCGTTCAAAGAAACGGAGAGACTACGGCATGCTACCGAGCCGTAAACCTCCCCGTTTCGATGCTATTTGCCCGTTTCGATGCTATTTGCCCGGTTAGATGTTATTTGAGCGTATCGAGTGCGGCCTGCGCATCGCTGGCGGCATCCTTGGCTTTGTCAAAATCCGTTTCAGCCACGCCTGTCTGTGCGGTCGCCAAGGCGGCCTGAAGCGCGGATGTGGTCGGCTCGTCGCTGCCACTGTCAGGGATCGCACCATTGCCGAGCGCGGCGCAAGGGTTCATTTCCTTAGGCGCGAAGCCGTCACCATCAGGGCCAACTAGACAGTTAATCGTGTGATGAAGATGGGCGTGAACACCCTCAATGTCGCCCGCGCCTGCCGCATAACCGGCATGTGCGGCGGCGGCAACGATTTCCTTGCTGAGTTGAGCCGGAGCTGCGAAGGCGGCGCCACTCAAGACGAACGACCCGGCAGCCAGAAATCCGATTGCGGCGAATGTCGGAATTTTACGCATGATGCGATCTCCCTTTGCAATGAAAGCAGATGAATGGTGAGACATGGCACAAGCCTACACCCACACGGCGTATGAAGGGACTGAAATTTTATACGCGGAATTACGGAAGTTTTACATATGCCTTATGCTTGCCGCGCTTTGCTACGAAATCAAATGCCTCACTCTCTTCAAACATTTCACGCAACGATACATATCCATAAGCAGTAGGGTCAAATTCCGGACGCCGTTCCTGTATTTTCGCCTCTATCTCCGCAAAGAGACTGTGTCCATCTTCTCCGGCAAGTGACTTGATGATGCTGAGAAAGAGCTTCGACGGGATAGGCTTACGCCCTTTCGGCTTGAGTTTTGCGGCCGTCGTCTTGACAGCTTTACTTTTCGATCTTGGTTTGACCAGCGCATCGACATCGAAGAATGCGTCATAGGCCTTCCGGGTTTCGACTTTCGTATTCGCGTGGCCGCAACCAAAGACAGCGAGCCCGTCGGCGCGGAGCCGCGTTACCAACGGCACGAAATCACTGTCGCCGGACACGATGCAGAAGGCACCAAAACGGCAGCTATGCAACAAATCCATTGCATCAATGGTCAACGCAAAGTCACTCGCATTCCCTTTTTTGTTGAGATTGAACTGAAGCATCGGCTGAATGCCATATTCAACTGCGACGTCCTTCCAATTTTCAATGGCAACAGCGTTGCCATATGCGCGTTTGAGGCCCACCGTTCCATGCGCGCGCAACTGCAAAAGCAACGCCTCCATCAGATCGGGGCGTGACACATTCTCGGCGTCAATCAGTACCGCAATAGGTTTGGTAGAAGACAATTGTTCGCTCATCGCACGTCCCTATAACTCTACGCCAAAGGCCCAACCTTCACCCAAAGGGCTTAAGGTAGATTTACCACCTAAAACTCAGCGTATTCACTTCGGCGGATCTCGTCTGCCGTCAGTTGCGGCCTGATCAGCGCGCATGTCAGGCACTCCCTTGTTGGATTATGTTGTGTTGTGAATATTTACGTGCCGCAACATAGCGCGCTGCACCCTCCCCACAATTGCACCTCTATACAAAACTCATTATACTCCGAAATTAGGGCAATTACCCTAAAATAGAGGCAGGCCGCGAGGGACGCTTCAGAGGCGCGCGAGCCACGCCCATCATCGGGAGGAAAGTCTGATGAAGTTCACTTGGTTCAACCTCATGCCGTGGCAAGATCTGCCAGATGATTTTCGCGAGAAACATCGTTCGGTCTGGGTCGATATCGATAGTCGTTTGTTCGATCCAGAACGCGCCAATCATCTCTACAATGAATATATGGACCTGCTAGAATATTCGTCCACGCTGGGCTTTGATGGCATCGGCGTCAACGAACATCACCAGAACGGCTATGGCATCATGCCCTCGCCCAATCTTATCGCTGCGAGCCTCGCGCGCCGGACTAAGGACGTGGGTCTTGTCGTGCTTGGCAATTCGATTGCGCTTTACAACCCACCGGTGCGTGTCGCCGAAGAGTTTGCCATGCTCGATTGCATCTCTGGTGGGCGGCTCGTTGCGGGCTTTCCCGTCGGCACGTCGATGGACACAAACTATTGCTACGGGCAGATCCCGGCTCTGACGCGCGAAAAATATAATGAGGCGCATGAACTCATCAAGCGCGCCTGGTCAGAGCCCGATCCCTTTGCTTTCAATGGCCGCTATAACAAGCTGCGTCACGTCAATATCTGGCCGCGCCCCATCCAAAAGAACATGCCGGTGCATATTCCCGGCGGTGGCTCGGTGGAGACTTACGATTTCTGCATCGATAATACCTACTCCTATTCCTACCTCTCTTTTTCCGGCTACATCCGCGCCAAGGCGCTGTTACAGGGCTATTGGGATCGGGTAGCGGAGCGCAATGCGCCCGACACATCGCCTTATCGTGCAGGCTTTGCCCAGACGATTTGCGTCGCCGACACCGACGAAGAAGCCGAGCGGCTTTATTCAGAGCACGTCAGCTATTTCTACAATCGCTGTCTGCATGTTTATGGTGGCTTTGCCGATGCGCCGGGCTATCGCACCATCAAGACAATCCAATCGGGCGCCCTGTCACAATACGCCCCGCCCACGGGTGGCTATGGCCATCTGTCATGGAAAGACTTGATCGAACAGGGTCATGTGATTGCGGGCAGCCCCGAGACGGTGCGCCAACGCATGGAGGAACTCATCAAGGGCCTGCATGTCGGCAACATCTTCTGCCTTATGCATGTCGGCAATATGCCCAAAGACAAATGCATGTATTCGACCAAGCTGTTTGCTGAAAAGGTCATGCCGCATTTGCGCAACATGTTCCCCGAGTACAAAGACGACAACCGCTTCTGGTGCAGCCCAATGGCCAATGCCGCCAAGCCCGCCACACCAGCTTATGAACATGAAGTCGCGGCCGCAGTGGGGGGCAAAAACTAATGGAACTCAAAACCGTTAAAACGCATCACGTCCCCGTGCAATATTACGAAGGCGGCAAAGGAACACCTCTCGTCTTCCTGCATGGCGCAGGCGGCATCGTCGAGGGTGACCCGCTCTTCAACAAACTTGCCGAAACGCATCACGTCTATGCGCCTCTGCTGCCGGGCTATGGCGCGTCGGAGGAGTGTGGCGAGCTGCGCGATATGCTCGACTTCACTTTGCACACCGCTGATGTGGTCGAAGCACTTGGCCTCAAGGACCCGATCCTTGTCGGCCATTCCATGGGCGGCATGATTGCCGCTGAAATGGCGGCGATTGCGCCCGCGTCCGTCTCGCGCCTCGCGCTCATTTGTCCGGCGGGCCTCTGGCTCGACGATCATCCAATCCCTGATCTTTTTGCCATGCTGCCCTATGAGATGCCGCAATATCTCTTCCATGATGTTGAGGCGGGCACCAAGCTGATGACGGCGGGCGTCGCGCTCGACGATCCCGAATGGCTCAAGGGTTTTCTTGTAATGAACGCCCGTCAAATGGGCATGGCAGGAAAAATTCTCTTTCCCATTCCAGAGCGTGGATTGTCGCAACGGCTCTATCGCATCAAGGCCAAGACGGTCTTGATCTGGGGTGATGGCGACAAGCTCATCCCACCTGCCTATGCCCATGCATTCAAAAAAGGCATTGCAGGCGCAGAGCTTGTCTCGATTGCCGAAGCCAGCCATATGGTGCCAATGGAAAAAACCGATCAGGTCGCTGCCGCCATTGCCAAACTCGGCTGAGCTAGCGTCCCCGACAAACGAAAGCCCGCCTCGGTCATCTATGTGAGCTTTTTTCTTTGCGACACATCCTTCGAGACGGGCCAAGCGACCCTCCTTGAGGCATGCGGCTCTCATTTATTAACCCTCATTCTGAGGAGCCGCGTAAGCAGCGTCTCGAAGGACGAGGCCCCATCCTCAGCTATAAACACCAAACGCAATCAAACTCAACGAAATCAACGCGCCAATCATCAAGATCGCCGTTGACGCCAAACCGATGGTAAAGCCAGTGCTGCGCTTGCCTGCCTCGGCATAATAGCCGCGCGCATAGATCAGACGCCCGATGGGATAGAAGATGCCGATAATAGCGGCCCAGAGGTCATGCGTTGACAGGGCGAAAAGCCAGATCGCCGGGAGAAACATCAGCAAGCCTTCCATCGTGTTCTCATGCACGCGTAGCGCGCGCATGAATTCGTCAGGGCCCGTCATCGTTGGCGCGGGCACATTGAGCTTGGCGCGCACGCCGCCCACTTTCATCGCCATGCGGAAATAAACAAACAGCGTCAGGATTGTGACTATTCCAGTCAGCGGATAGGAAAAAGACATTTTTGTCTCCCTTAGGGGTTTTATTAGCGCTCCAAAAATACATGCAAGGTCGAAAAAATAGAAGCAATACCTTTTGAACGGAGGCAGGCTTCGCATTAGTCTTAGCTAAGATTAAAGACAGGGGAGAGACCAGATGGACCTTTCACTCAACCGCGACGATGTAGCATTCCGCAACGACGTGCGCGCCTTTCTCGCCGCCAGCTTGCCGCGCGAGATCGCGGAGGCCCTGTCTGTGGGCGTCTCGGTTGCCAAGCCCCTTCTCAAGCGCTGGCATAAAATCCTGCACCAACAAGGTTGGGTCGCGCCCGCCTGGCCCAAAGACCAAGGCGGCACCGGTTGGACGACGACGCAGCAGCATATCTTCGACGAGGAATGCGCCAACGCCAATGCACCACGCCTCATGCCTTTCGGCCTCTCTATGGTCGGGCCGGTCATTTATACGTTCGGCTCAGCAGAACAGAAAGCGCAGCACCTGCCAGGCATTCTTTCAGGCGAGACATGGTGGTGTCAGGGCTATTCCGAACCGGGTTCTGGCTCAGACCTTGCTTCACTCAAAACAAAGGCCGTGCGCGACGGCGATAATTATATCGTCAACGGCCAGAAAATCTGGACCTCATACGCTCATCAGGCCGATTGGATTTTCTGTCTTGTCCGCACGGACGATAAATCAAAGCCGCAAGAAGGCATTTCCTTTTTGTTGATCGACATGAAGACGCCGGGCGTCACGGTTCGCCCCATCATCTCCATTGATGAACTTCACCACCTCAACGAGGTCTTCTTTGAAGATGTGCGGGTGCCTGTTGCCAATCGTATCGGCGAGGAGAACAAGGGCTGGACCTATGCGAAGTTCCTACTGACGCATGAGCGCACAGGCATTGCGGGTGTGCCGGGATCGAAAAAGGCCGTTGAAATGCTGCACCGAATCGCCGCGTCGGAGCGCGGCGATGATGGCCACTGCTTGGCTGATGAACAAGCATTTCAACGCAGCCTTGCCGAGATCGAAATCAAACTGGCAGGCCTTGAGATCACTAATCTGCGCATTCTAGCCGACGCAGCAGCCGGTCAAGCCGTCGGCGAAAAATCGTCAATCCTCAAGATCATCGGCACCGAAGTGCAGCAAGCATTGCAGGTCCTCGCGGTCGAGGCCATCGGCTATTATACGCTCGCCTCGCATCGCGACCGACTGGAAGGCCAGATCAATGCGCCGATGGTTGGCCCCGCTTATGGTGAGACGATCTTTGCCAGCTATGGCTTCGGGCGCGCCGCGACAATCTATGGCGGCTCAAACGAAATCCAACGCAATGTGCTGGCCAAAGCCGTGCTGGGGCTCTAGCGCGCTGCCTGCCTCGCTGCCTGCCGCGCCGCCAAACGCGCCAATGTGCCTGCAAGGCTCAAGCCGAAAATGATGGCAGCCATCGGCAATGAAGTGCCGTTGTTGAGCAAGCCAACCACCGCGCCCGCAATCGCGGCCATGCCAAATTGCACGATGCCGTTCAGCGCTGCCGCCGCGCCCGCATTGTTTTGCGCACGCGACATAGCGGCGGCCACCGCATTGGCCCCGATAAAGCCACCACAGGTCAATTGCACAAACAGCATGGCGGCGAGCGGCAGCATGGCGTTGGGTGTGAAGAGGCTCGATGCCAAAAGGCCAACAGCCGCCACAAGATGTACGCTCATCGCCACGGCAAGAATGGAGCGACCCGAAAATCTCCGCAGCAACCAAGCGTTGACCTGCGCGCCGATGATGAAGCCTGAGGCGTTAAGGCCAAACAACAGCGCAAAATGCTCCGGGCTCAATTTGAAAAAGCTGATGAAGATGAACGACGCGCCGGTGATATAGGCAAACATGCCCGCCGAGATGCAGGCATTGGCAAATGTGAAGGCCACATAAGGTTGGTCGCGTGTCAGGGCGAGATAGGCGTAAAGCACCGAAGCAATGCCGCTGGTGTGACGGCGCGCGGGCGGCAGCGTTTCGCCCAAACCCCGCCAGATGACGAAGAAAATCAATAGCGCGAAACTCCCTTGGAACAGGAAGATGAAGCTCCAATTGAAATGCGCAATGAAAAAACCACCGAGCAGCGGCGCTAAGATCGGCGCGACACCCATCACCAACATCAGCAACGAATAGACCTGGGCTGAGTTTTGCTCATCAAATAGGTCGCGCACCATGGCGCGCGAAATGACGATGCCCGCGCAGCCACCCAGAGCCTGAATGAAGCGCGCCGCTGTTAGCCATTCGACGGTTGGCGCATGGGCCGCGCCAAAAGATGCCAGCACAAAAGCCGTTATGCCAATGAGCAGCGGCGGCAATCGGCCATAGCGATCCGATAGCGGGCCAACGACGCTTTGCCCCAGCGCAATACCAACAAAATACGCCGCCAGCGTGCCCTGCACCGCGCCTGCGCTAGCGCCGAAATGATCAGCGATGGCGGGAAAGGCGGGCAGATACATGTCGATGGCCAGCGGGCCAAAAGCCATCAGCGCGCCAAGGATCAAGATCAGGCGCAAATGCCCTCGGTGAATGCCTGCTTGGCTCGTCATATCCGTCCTTTGTCCCGCGCCGCGCTCCCCGCGCACGGCTTCATCTGCGCTTCATACCTTAATCGGCGGCACGTGACAGGTCTTCTATGACACGAAGGGACAAAACGGATGACCTCTAGCCCTCGCCCATCTTTTGGTCAGGGCGGCGCTCGGCCAGCATCTCCTTGACGATGGGACCGAGTTTGGCGGGATCGAAACGCGCTTGCTGCTCCACCGTCGGCCCGCGATGCCAGCCTTCATAGACCGAGAGACGCCCGCGCATGGATTCAAACACTTGCCCCGTCACATCCTTGGCTTCTGGCGAGCCGAGCCAGACCACAATCGGCGCGATATTGGCCGGGTCGCTCGGGTTCCATTCGCCCTCTTTGAGTTCGCGAGGCGGACCGAGGTCTTCGGTCATGCGGGTCAGCGCGCCCGGCGAAATGGCATTGACGGTGACGCCGTAGCGCACAAGCTCCTTGGCCGCGATCAGCGTCATCGAGGCGATGCCCGCTTTGGCCGCGCCATAGTTCGCCTGCCCCGGATTGCAAAAAAGACCTGACACCGATGTCGTGTTGATGACGCGGGCATCATTGGTCTCGCCTGCCTTGGCGCGGTCGCGCCAATAGCCCACTGCATGACGCGTCGGACAAAAAGTGCCGCGTAGATGCACCTTGATAACCGCGTCCCATTCGTCAATCGTCATGTTGAAAATCATGCGGTCGCGCAGGATGCCGGCATTATTGACCAGCACATCAAGCCTGCCGAAATGCGAGATCGCCTGATCGACCAAGCGCTTTGCGCCCTCCCAGTCCGATACATCATCGCCATTGGCCACCGCCTCGCCGCCCATCGCCTTGATCTCCTTGACGACCTCCTGGGCTGGCCCATCGGAATGACCCATGCCGTCTCGCTCGCCGCCCAGATCATTGACCACAACCTTGGCGCCTTGACGCGCAAACTCCAGACAATATTCGCGCCCAATGCCGCGCGCGCCACCCGTGACGATGACCACACGGTCCTTGCAGATGCCTGCCATGATGTCTCTCCCTGTTTTAAATCCTCACGCCTCAAGGAGCGGGCACTTGCCCGCGTCTCGAAGGGCCCCTCGATATTCGCCGCCCTCCTTCGAGACGCCGCTAACGCGGCTCCTCAGGATGAGGTTGTTCAACTATATCCTCACGCCTCAAGGAGCGGGCGCTTGCCCGCGTCTCGAAGGGCGGGTCAGATTTTCTTGTCGCCCTGCCAATAGCGGTCGCGCACCGTGCGGCGCACGATTTTGCCCGACGGCATGCGCGGCAGATCGTCAGTGAAATCAACCGAGCGCGGGCGCTTGTAGCCCGGCAGACGCTCAGCGGCGAAAGCCACGATCTCGGCGGCAAGCGCAGCGGTGGGTTCAACACCTTCGTTCAATTGCACAACGGCTTTGATCTCCTCGCCCCATTCTTCATTGGGCACACCGACCACGGCGACGTCATAGACGGCGGGATGTTCGAGCACTTCCTGATCGATCTCAACGGGATAGATATTGACGCCGCCCGAAATGATCACCTCAGCGCTGCGGCCTGTGAGATAGAGAAAGCCATCCTCATCGAGATAGCCCATGTCGCCCATTGTGTAATAGTCGCCACGATAGGCGCCTTCGGTTTTTTCCTGCGCCTTGAAATACTCAAAGCGACCCGTCGCCGGGGCTTGGAAATAAATCGTGCCGACTTCATTGGGCTTAACTTCTTTGTCGGCATCATCGACAACCTTCACGACGACGCCCGGCAAGGGCTTACCGACCGTGCCGGGTTTGGCTTTCCATTCGTGGCTGTCGATGAAAATACCGCCGCCTTCGGTCGCGGCATAATATTCAAACACCACCGGCCCAAAATAAGCGATGGAGCGTTCCTTCACATGCGTCGGGCACGGAGCCGCGCCATGCAGGATCCAGCGCAATGTCGAGGTGTCATATTTTGCTCGCGTCGCGTCATCAAGGCTGAGGATGCGATGCAGCATGGTCGGCACGACATGGGTATGCGTGATGCGATGCTCTTGAACGAGACGCAGCGTTTCTTCCGCGTCCCATTTATCCATGATGACGCAGCCAATACCTGAATTAAGCGGGAAGTTGAGGTTAAGCGCCAATGGAGCAGCATGATAAAGCGGACCTGTGACCAGTGCCACATCACCCGCCCCGAACGAGGCGGTTTCGGTCAACTTCACCAGCAGCGGTGAGACAGGGGCCGCATCGCGCCGAAAGACACCCTTGGGATAGCCCGTGGTACCAGATGTGTACATCATCTGTGTACCAAGTATAGGATCGTCGATGTCCGTGTCGGCTTCAACGCTGACGGCCGCTTCATAGTCGATGAAACCTGGAATATCACCACCAATGGCAATATTGGCGATGCTGCCCGGCGACATAGCGGCGGCTTCCACCGCGGCGGCTTTGAAGCGCGCGTCGGCGACAAAGGCCTTGGCTTCGCAATTGTCCACAATATAGCCGACCTCGCTGCCCTTGAGATGCCAGTTCACAGGCGTCATGCGAAAGCCGCCACGCTGGCAGGCCACCACCGTCTCGACAAATTCAGGCCGGTTGGAGCACATGAGCGCCACCCCGTCGCCCGCCTTGAGGCCTGCGCGACGCATCGCACGGGTCAGTCGGTTGGCGCGCGCGTTTAGCTCGGCATATGTGCGGTTGCCAGCACCTGAAACGACCGCCATGCGGTCTGGTGTTTGGGCGGCATGAAAGGCAATGATCATGCCGGACGCTGCCGCCGCTTCGCGGCTCAGGCCCGACCCTATTTGCGACACATTCATTGGTATCCTCCCCAGAGTACTTTATTTTATGTGGTATATCTTTGCGGTCATTGGACTGCGTCTTCTTTCATCCCGTCAAGACGACATTGCCACTACTGCGCATTTTCCTCTCCAAATTTCAGGTGAAACTTTGCTGAATCGTCTGTTCGTTGCCGCTTTCATGATCGCTGCCCTCCTGTACGGCACGATCTCAATGGCGCAAGCGCAGGACCTTCTGCCCGATCCCGCCATCACGCCCGATGGTGGCTTCATCACGCTGGAAGTCGAAAACGACCTCTTTGCCAAGCTCTCCAACACTGACCGCCATTATACAAACGGCATGAAAATGTCGTGGCTTTCAGCGCCCACCAAAAATCTACCCGATTGGCTGAAGTCGCTTTCCGCGCCACCGCTGTTTAACTTCTTCACCAATGATGAAAACATCACCGGCACCAGCTACCGCGTCGGCATTGCCATTGCGCATCTGATTTTCACGCCTGATGACACCGATAGTTCAGCCCCCATCCTCACCGACCGGCCCTATGCGGGTTATCTGCACAGCACGTTTTCGTTGGAAAGCATCCGCACCAATGATCTGGGCGAGGCATGGCAAGATCAGTGGAAGCTCGATCTCGGCGTCATCGGCCCTCACGCCTATGGCGAGGAGGTGCAGAACAATTGGCACAAGCTGATCAATGCGGCGGCATCTAATGGCTGGAAATACCAGTTGAAGGACGAGTTGGCCGTCAACTTGAGCTTTGAGCGCGCCTGGCGATCAAACCTCTTCCGCACGCCTAAGATGTTTGGCCTCTCCACCGACATCATCCCCTATAGCACCGTCGCGCTGGGCAATGTCGCGACCTATGCAGGCGTCGGCGGCGTCTGGCGCATTGGCCCGACACTGCCGGATGATTTCGGCCCGCCGCGCATCTATCCAGGCTCGGGCGGCTCGGAGTGGTTTCATGCGTCCACCGGCTTGGATTGGTATCTCTTTGCCGGTCTTGAAGGCCGCGCCGTCGCGCGCGACATCTTCCTTGATGGCAATACATTCCGCGACAGCCAGAGCGTGGACAAGCGCCCGCTGGTTGGCGATGCCAGACTCGGGGCCGTTATTGTGCTGGGTTCGGCGCGCTTGAGTTTCACGCAGGATTTCCGCACCAAGGAATATTACGGCCAGCCCAAGATTGACCAGTTCGGCTCAATTGTGCTGGGCTTTGCACTATAAGAAAACAAAAGAACAACTGAGGGGGGCTGACCTATGGCCGTGCTACCGATCGGACGCATTGCGGGCTTTTGGGCCGCCCGCCTTGGCGACAAACTCGCCATCACGCATGAAGGCCGCAGCGTCAGCTGGCGTGAATTTGACGCCAATACTAATCGTCTGGCGCGCACCTATGCAGCGCTCGGCGTCAAGGAAGGTGATCTCGTCACTATCGGCCTGCCCAATGGCATTGGCTTTTATGAAGCCTGTTTTGCCACCTGGAAATTGGGCGCGACACCGCAACCCATTTCCGCCCGTCTGCCCATTGCTGAGCGTGAAATGATCGTCGAGGTCGCCGCGCCTTCGCTGGTCGTCGGTGCAGCACCGGGCGCACATGGTGATGTCACCTGCATTGACGTGGATTTCGTTCCCGATGCGGCGTTGTCGGACGCGGAACTGCCTGAAAAAACCTCACGCTATTGGAAGGCCCCCACCTCGGGCGGCTCGACCGGGCGGCCCAAGATTATTGTCTCGAACGATCCGGGGGCCTTTGATCCGCTGACACCGCGTCTCCAGCAAGAGATCGGCCGCACCCAGCTTGTGCCCGGCCCGCTTTATCACAATGGCCCGTTCAGCTTTTCCATGTCTGGCCTCTTTTGCGGCAATCATGTCATCGTGATGACGCGCTTTGATGCGGAAGAAACCTTGAAGCTGCTGGCCGCCCATCACGTCGATTGGGTCATGCTGGTGCCTACCATGATGCATCGTATCTGGAACTTGCCGGAAGACGTGCGCGACAAATACGACCTCTCGGCCCTTCGCATCATGCTGCATCTCGCCGCTCCTTGCCCCGCTTGGCTCAAGGAAAAATGGATCGAGTGGCTTGGCCCCATGCGCGTCCATGAGCTTTATGGCGGCACGGAAGCGCAAGGCGTCACATGGATCAATGGCGAGGAATGGCTGGCGCATCGCGGCTCGGTGGGCAAGCCCGCTGAAACCTGCGAAATGAAAATCGTCGGCGATCAGGGCGAGACGCTCGGGGTCCGCGAGACCGGCGAAGTTTTCATGCGGCCGCTCAGCGGTCCCGGCACGACCTATCACTACCTCGGCGCAACCTCAAAGCAGATCGACGGCGGCTGGGAATCCATCGGCGATGTCGGTTGGATGGATGAAGACGGCTATCTCTATCTCGCCGACCGCCACACCGACATGATCCTCGTCGGGGGCGCAAACATCTACCCGGCCGAAGTCGAAGCCGCGATTGATGCCTTTGCCGGTGTGCGCTCATCTGCCGTCATCGGTCTTCCCGACGACGACATGGGCAATGTCATTCACGCCATTGTCGATGCCCCCGGCGGGCTTGATGAGGCCGCCTTGCGCGCGCATCTCACTGAGCGGCTCGTGCGCTACAAAATTCCCAAGACCTTCGAGATGGCCGACGAACCCTTGCGCGATGATGCAGGCAAGCTGCGCCGCTCAGCACTCAGGGCCGAACGGATCAAAGCGAAAGTGTGAGGATCAGACTTCAGTTTTCGTGCCCAGTTCGACAACGCGGTTCGGGGGAAGCTGGAAATATTCCGTTGGCGACAGCGCATAGTCCATCAACAGAATGAAGAGCTGCGATTGCCAGCCCGGCATCTTGGACGAATGTTCATGCACCAGCGTTTGTCGGCTGACGAAATAGCTCGTCTCCATCGGCGGAAAATCGAGCCCAAAGGTGCGGCAGCGTTCCAGCATTTCGGGCACATCCACCGGCTGCATGAAACCGTGACGAATTTCGATCTTGGCAAAGCCGTTAGGCAGCGTTTCAACGTTCAACTGCTCGCTCAGCGGTACGCGCGGCGTGTCCTCGGTGCTGACGCGCAATAGCGCCACGCGTTTGTGCAGCACCTGATTGTGCTTGAGGTTATGCAGCAGCGCGGTCGGCACGGTGTCGAGATTGCCGGTCATAAACACAGCCGCGCCTTTGACGCGCGTGATCTTCTGGCTGGCGGCCTGCTTCAACAATGTATCAAGCGGAATGGCCCCATCAAGAAACTGCTCGGCCAGCGCCTTGCGGCCTCTGCGCCATGTTTCCATGATGGTGACAATGATGAGACCGACCATGATCGGCATCCAGCCGCCTTCGAGCACCTTGGTGAGGTTAGAACCAAGGAAGCTCAGATCGATGACAAGCAGCAAGGCGGCGACGAGGAAGACCGGGATCAGCGGCCAGCCTGCGATGAAGCGGTAATAGTAAAAGCCCAGCAGCGTCGTCATCACCATCGTGCCAACAACGGCGATGCCGTAAGCCGACGCAAGGTTTGACGAATTTTCAAACCCAAAGACCACGGCCAGCACCGCCACCATCATGGCGGCATTGATCTGGGGCACATAGATCTGACCGCTCTCGCGCGCCGAGGTATGGCGAATACGCACGCGCGGCAGCCAGCCCAATTCCACCGCTTGGCTCGTAACTGAAAAGGCACCCGAGATCACCGCCTGCGAAGCGATGATCGCCGACATGGTGGCAAGTATCAGCAGCGGAATACGCAGCATTTCAGGGGCGAGCAGATAGAACGGGTTTTCCGTCGCGCTCGGATCCATCAAGATCAGCGCGCCCTGCCCAAAATAATTGAGGATGAGGGCGGGAAAAACCAGTGCCACCCAAATGCGCTGAATGGTGGCGCGCCCAAAATGGCCCATGTCAGCATAAAGCGCTTCAGCGCCCGTCACCGCCAGCACGACCGAGCCAAGCAGCAAGAGCGGGCGCACGTGGCCGCTCAACAACAGGTGGAGCCCCGGCCGCGGATCGATGGCGAGCAAAACTTGCGGGGCCTGCACCACACCCCAGATGCCGAGGCCTGCAAGCGTCACAAACCAGGCCGCCATGACGGGGCCAAAAAACGCACCGACGCGCGCCGTGCCGCTTTTTTGCGCCAGAAACAGGGCGATCAGCAAGATGGCAGCAATCGGCATGGTCAGATCAGCAAAGGCGGGCGAAATAACGGCCAACCCTTCGACCGCGCCCAACACCGAGATCGCCGGCGTAATGATGCCGTCGCCATAAAAGAGCGCCGCGCCGATCATGCCGGCCACCATGATAAAGCCACCCAGCCGCGTCCGCGCCCCCGCCTTCTTCAGCGACAGTGCCGTCAGCGACAGCACGCCGCCTTCACCCTTGTTGTCGGCGCGCAAAATGAAGAAGACATATTTGGTCATCACGACCAGCGTCACAGCCCAGAAGACAAGCGACAGCACACCCAACACGCTCTCCGTGTTAGGCACCAATCCCACCTTCTCGTCGAAGCATTCTCGAATTGTATAGAGAGGGCTTGTCCCGATATCGCCGAAGACGACGCCAAGGGCGGCGACGTGGAGAGCGAGCCTGAGAGGCTGTTTCTCGCCGGATAAAGCAGTGCTCAAAAGACCGAGCCTTGAATTGTTTCAGGGGTAGCAAGGTGGCGCATGCTGTCGGAACAGTGGCCCGTGGTCAACCAATGCCTCGGCCCCGCCAATTGCGGCCAAACGCCTCCTCTGATAGATCAGGTTTAGAGCCATTTACAACGCAATTTTATGGGTTATGGAGAGTTAAAATGTCGAATTCAGAACAAGCGCCGGTCCTGCTGGTCGAAAAATCGGGGGGAATCGCCCTTGTGACGCTCAATCGCCCGACCACCATGAACGCCCTTTCAGGCGGCTTGCGCAGCGCCATTGCCGAGACCTTCGAGGCACTGGAAGCCGACGCCGATGTCAAAGCCGTCATTCTCACAGGCGCGGGCAAGGCCTTCTGCGCTGGGCTCGACCTCAAGGAGTTGGGTTCTGGCGCCAGCACGGTCGGTGGCACCATCGGCGACAAAGACCCCGTCACCTCCATCGGGCGCTTTTCCGGCCCGGTCATCGGCGCGATCAACGGCGTTGCCATCACCGGCGGCTTTGAACTGGCGCTGGCCTGCGACGTGCTCATCTGTTCGACTAACGCGCGCTTTGCCGACACCCACGCCCGCGTCGGCATCCTACCCGGCTGGGGCCTTAGCCAAAAGCTCAGCCGTGTGCTAGGCATCTACCGCGCCAAGGAACTCTCGCTCACCGGCAACTTCTTGTCGGCTGAACAAGCCAACGACTGGGGCATGGTGAACCGCGTCGTCGCGCCCGACGACTTGTTGCCCGTCTGCCGTAAGCTGGCCGAAGACATGCTGAGCGTCGTGCCCGACTGCCTGCCCGCCTATAAGCAGCTCATCAACGATGGCTTTGCCCAGAGCTTCGGCGATGGTCTCAAGACCGAGCTTCGTTTTTCCGGTGAGCGCAACAAAAATGTCGATGCCAAAGCCATCGAAACCCGCCGCGCGGGTATTCAAAGCCGGGGTAAAGAACAGACGTCTTGAGAACGCCTACCCATCATCGTCATGCCCCGGTCAAGCCGGGGCATGACGATGATGGAGATATAGAGGGCAGGCCGCCCTTCAACGCCTTTGCCACAAAGCCCTAAATTTGCGCTATCCTCTCCTCAACTGCCATTCAGAGCCATTCGGGGAGAATACTCATGCACGATCTAGTCATTCGCGGCGGCACTGTCTTTGACGGCACCGGCTCCGCTCCCATCCAAGCTGATGTCGCCATTGACGGACGCACCATTGTTGCGGTCGGCAAAGACGTCGGCGTGGGCAAAGAGGAAATCGACGCCAAGGGCCAGATCGTGACGCCGGGCTTCATCGACGTGCATACACATTACGATGGCCAAGTCACTTGGGACCCCTATCTCCAGCCTTCCACCTTCCACGGCGTCACCACCGCTGTCATGGGCAATTGCGGCGTCGGCTTTGCACCTTGCAAGCCTGCACAGCGCGATTGGCTGTTGAGCCTGATGGAAGGCGTTGAAGACATTCCGGGTTCGGCATTGGCCGAAGGCATTAAGTGGAACTGGGAGAGCTTCGCCGACTATATGGATGCGGTTGAGGCCTCGCCGCTGGCGCTTGATGTGGGGTTACAAATTCCCCATGCCGCCGTGCGCGCCTATGTGATGGGTGACCGCGCGCCCGCGCTCGAACCCGCCACCGAAGCCGAGACCGAAGAAATGGCGCGGCTCGTCGTCGAAGCGCTCGACGCGGGCGCGCTCGGTTTTTCGACCTCGCGCACCGTCAAACACAAAGACAGCCATGGCGGCCCGACACCGACGCTCAAAGCCGAAGCAGCCGAACTCCACGGCATTGCGCGCGCCATGGGCAAGGCGGGCAAAGGCGTCCTCCAGCTCATCGCCGACTTCAAGGACACCGACGCCGAATTTGCCATGCTGCGCGGCATGGTCGAACTGTCAGGTCGTCCGATGTCGATCACCATTGAACAAGACGACCGTTGGCCCGATGTCTGGGCGCGCGTGTTGCACAACATTGCCGAGGCCAATAAAGCTGGCCTGCCGATCAAGGGGCAAGTGCCGCCGCGCGCCACGGGCCTGCTGCTCGGCCTCACCGCTTCGCTCAATCCCTTCGTCATGCACCAGACCTTCCGCCAAATCTGGGGCGCGCCACTCGACCAACAGCTCAAGGCGCTGCGTGATCCAGAATTCCGCGCGCAACTTCTGGCCGAAGAACCGGCCTATCCCGCTGGCGAAATCATCGAGATGATCTGCACCGCCTATCACAAGATGTTTGCTCTGGGTGAAGTGCCTAACTACGAGCCTGCACCCGAAGCCAGCGTCAAAGCGATTGCCGCAGCCTCGGACAAGAACCCGCGCGAAATTTTGCTCGACATGATGCTGGAGCGCGATGGCAAGGCGCTGCTTTATTTCCCGCTGATGAACTACACGTCGGGTAGCCTCGATAACGTCGAGAAGATGCTCCGCCACCCCAACACCGCCTTTGGCCTCTCTGATGGCGGCGCGCATTGCGGCATCATTTGCGACGCGAGTTTCCCCTCCACGCTGCTTACCCATTGGGGGCGTGACCGCACGCGCGGGCCCAAGCTACCGCTCGAATGGCTGATCCACGGGCTCACGGGCCGCAACGCCGATCTCATCAACGTGCGTGATCGTGGCATTCTCGCACCGGGCATGAAGGCGGACGTCAATGTCATCGACTTTGACCACCTGAAGCTCCACTCGCCGCATATCGTCAATGACCTGCCGGCCGGTGGCAAACGCCTCATCCAGCATGCCGATGGCTATACCGCCAGCATCGTCTCAGGAACGGTTGCTTTCCGCGAAGGCGTGCCCACCGGTGCGCTCAACGGCAAGCTGCTGCGCGGTGCCCAAGCGCGGCCCACCGGTGTCGACCTTGCAACGGCGGCCGACTGATCCTGCATCAAAACAATGACAGCGCCTCTTTCTCAGGTGCTGTCACCTCTTTCTCAAGCGCTGTCATTGTTTGGCCATTTTTAGGCCTTTCAACAACCTTTCAGCAGCGGTGCCAGGCCGTTTGCGGATTGTTGAATGGCGACCCCCTCGTCCTGGTGGCTCAAATTTTGGACCTTGAATGGACAATCTCGTTCCCGGCTCTGCTCCCAACCCGGCTCCCCGGCCGACACGCACAAGCACGTTTCTCCGCGTGGCTGTTTTCGCTGTGTTCGTTCTGCCGCTGGTCATCGCTGCCAATTTGGCGATCTGGGCGGCGCTCAACCAGCCGCATGAAGCGGAAGCTTGGACCGGCGAAATCGTCGGCTTTTCTTATAGCCCCTATCAGCGCGAGCAAGACCCGAGCAAAGGCACCCATCCCACAGACGCCCAGATTGCCGCCGATCTAAAACTGCTGTCAGGCACCGTGCAGGCCATCCGTACCTATAGTGTCATTCACGGCCTTGAGGACATCCCCGACCTTGCCGCCCAAGACGGCTTGTCAGTGGCCGCTGGCGCGTGGATCAGCGGCGACATGTCCCGCAACGAAAATGAAATCGCCAATCTCATCAAGCTCGCCGACAAGCGCAATGTCGTGCGCGTGCTAGTCGGCAATGAAAGCCTGCTGCGCAACGATCTGCCGGTCAAAGACCTCATCTCCTATATCCAGCGTGTCAAAAAGAGCGTCTGGAAGCCGGTCTCGACCGCTGAGCCGCCGTTTATCTGGCTCGCTAATCCCGACCTTGTGAAAGCGGTTGATTATATTGGCGTGCAGATCCTGCCCTATTGGGAAGGCATCCCGGTCGATCAGGCGGTGAACGCGGTGTTCGATCGCCTCGACGAGTTGAACAAAAAATATCCCGGCAAACCCATCGTCATCACGGAAGTGGGCTGGCCGAGCCGCGGCAAGACCATTCCACGCAAAGCCTATCCCGGTATCGAACAAGCCGAGTTGAGCGGCCAGGCTGTCGCCTCGCTGGTCAATCAGGCAACCTTCATGCGCGAGTTCCTTAATCGCGCCAAGGATGCCGATCTCACCTATTACGTCATGGAGGCCTTCGACCAACCGTGGAAGGCATCCGAAGAAGGCGCGGCAGGTGCCTATTGGGGCATCTACAATGCCGACCGCCAGCCCAAATTCCCGATGAAGGGCGCGATTTCCGAAGCGCCGCAATGGCGCATTTGGGCCTCGATCGCGGCGGGCCTTGCGCTGGTCTTTACGGTCGGCTTCATGATGGTGCGTCGTCATGTCAAACCCGCAGGCGTCATTGCCTTCACCATCGTGACGCAAGTGGCCGCCTCGGCCTTTGCCTATGCGGGCCTCTCTGTCACCGGGCTCTATCTCAGTTCGGTTGATACCGTGGTGTGGTCGTTTCTCTTTGCGGCTCAGGCGCTATTGCTGATGGTGTTGCTGGCCGAAGCCATCGAATTTGTTGAAGTCATCTGGACACGCCATGGCGAGCGGCAGTTCGTGCCGTTTGAAGATGCCGAAGGCTATCCCGACAACAAAGTGTCGATCCATGTGCCTATCCACAATGAGCCACCCGAGATGGTGCGCGAGACGTTGATCGCCTTGTCAAAGCTCGACTACCCCAATTTTGAAGTGCTTGTGCTCGACAACAACACCACCGACCCAAAAGTCTGGCAGCCGGTGCGCGAAACCTGCGCGCAACTCGGGGCTCATTTCCGTTTCTTCCATCTGGAAAACTGGCCGGGCTTCAAGGCGGGCGCGCTGAACTTTGGTCTGGAACAAACCGCGCCTGACGCCGACATCATCGCTGTCATCGACAGTGACTATCAGGTCTCGCCTGATTGGCTGCGCACCATGGTTCCTTATTTTGCCAAGCAAGACATCGCCTTCGTGCAGTCGCCGCAGGATTATCGCGACGGACACGAAAGCATGTTCAAGAATATGTGTGACTGGGAATATGCCGGCTTCTTCCATATCGGCATGGTGCAACGAAACTATTTCAACGCCGTCATTCAGCACGGCACGATGACACTGGTGCGCAAGGCCGCGCTTGAGAAGGTGGGCGCATGGGCCGAGTGGTGCATCTGCGAGGACGCAGAGCTTGGCATCAAGCTCTATCGCGCAGGCTATGATAGCGTTTACATCAATCATTCATTCGGCAAAGGCCTGACGCCTGACACGTTGGCGGGCTATATCGGCCAACGTTTCCGTTGGGCTTACGGCGCGGTGCAGATCGTCAAACATCACTGGGATGCGCTTGCGCCTTGGGCGCGCAAAGGCGGGCTCACGTCGGCGCAGCGCTATTATTTCATTGCCGGTTGGTTGCCGTGGTTTGCCGATGGTTTGGCACTGCTCTTTACCATCACCAGCATCGGGCTATCTGCCTTTGCACTTTACGCCCCAAAAATGGTGCAGCTCCCTGTCGCCGCTTTCCTCATTCCGACCATCGGCAGCTTCGCCTTCAAGTTCGTGCGCTCGCTCTGGCTCTATGCCGTGCGCATCAAGGATTGCAGCTTCATTGAAAGCCTCGGCGCGGGTGTTGCCGCATTGGCGCTCACGCATACGGTGGCCAAAGCCATGCTCAATGGCATGGTGACCTCAGGCAAACCCTTCTTCCGCACCCCTAAATGCGAAGACAAGCCGCCGCTTGCCGCCGCCCTCATTCAGGTGCGCGAAGAAGCCGTCATGCTGGTGCTTTTGTGGGGCATGGCAGCGGCCTTCCTGCTCAACCCGAGTTTCAATGACAACCTATCGCGCCTCTGGGTGGCGGTGCTGTTTGTGCAGTCGGTACCTTACGCGGCGGCGGTCTTGCTCTCGTTCATCAACGTGGTGCCTGCGCTCTTTGCTAAGAAAGAACCCGCTGCACAACTTTCAGCGGCGGAGTAAACATCACACTACCTAAAGAATGTCCCCTCCTCACCCACGCTTCACCGCAGGCGAAATCCCGCTGGGATCAATCAGCATCCCGTGGACCTGCATATTGTGGCTATGCGCCAGCTGATGCAGCGCGAAGGCTGTTTGCATAGCAGATGTTCGCCCTTGCGCATCCTGCGCCGCGTTCACCGCTTCCTTAGCGAGCTTCAATGCAAACAGAGGTTTTGCCGCAATCTTTTCTGCCAGCGCCAAAGTGAAAGCCGTCAGATCGCCACGCGGTACCACATGGTTCACCATGCCGAGCTTTTCAGCTTCCGCCGCGCTCAACCAATCAGCGGTGAACAAAAGCTCCTTAGCCTTTCGCACGCCCAATTCCCACGGGTGATTGAAAAATTCGGCGCCGCCCACCCCCATCGCCACGGTGTTGTCCAAGAACGCTGCATCGTCTGCCGCCACGATGATGTCACACGGCCAGACGAGCATCAGCCCGCCCGCAATGCATTTGCCCTGCACCTCGGCAATGGTCGGCTTGGGGATATTGCGCCAGCGTTCGCTGAAACCAATATAGATTTCCTTTTCCCGAGCCATCTGCGCTTCAGCACCGGCACATTCAAAGCCACACCATGTCCCGACGGTCGGAAACTCTTTCATCGTCACGTTCGCATCGCGCTCACGCAAGTCATGGCCGGACGAAAAATGCGGGCCATTGGCCGCGAGGATGATGACCTTCACCTCATCATCCTGCGCCGCCACATTGAAAGCGTCGTTCAGCTCATAAAGCAGCCGCGTATCCTGCGCGTTGCGCGTGTCAGGCCGGTTCAGCACAATCCGCGCGACATGCGGTGCAGGGGTTTCATAGAGCAGCGTCTGGAATTCACTCACGGTTTCATCCTTTAATCCTCTCCCCCCTTGAGGGGGAGGGTTAGGGAGGGGGGTGAGCCGCACCCTCCGCGCCCGCCGCCCTTGGATCCCGGCACAAGACCGGGATGACATCTGAATTTATATGCCGCCCATCCTTCGAGACGGACCTTCGGTCCTCCTCGAGGCATGAGGTCGATCTAAACAAAAAACCCTCATGCCTCGAGGAGCGATGCACTTGTATCGCGCCTCGAAGGATCGAGGCCCCCTACGATTACCAAAAACATCTCGTCATGGCCGGGCTCGAACCCGGCCATCTACGTCTTTTCCTTTCGCCCATTCTCAAAAGCCAATGACGATTGGTAGACCACATCAACCAATCGCTGAAAGCAATATTTCTATTACTACTATTTTTACTAATTTATTGACTAACTTTCAATCTCCTGTATCTTGATAGTTATTCTGCTATGTCCGCACAGGAGGCGATCAATGTCTGAGTTCAAATCAATCGAAATCGATTTCGACATTCACAAATTAATTGAAGCAGAACGTCAAAACTTTACGGAGACGCCCACAACAATTTTGAGGCGATTACTAAAATTAAAATCAGTCAACTCACAAGGTATTACAAAACGGCAGACACGCATGCACGCGTGGTCTGGCAAAGGAGTTACCCTCCCTCACGGCACCAAACTCCAAATGAAATACCTTCAACGCCAATATTTTGGCGAAGTCGTCGATGGAAAATGGGTGATTGATGGGAAGGTCTTTGACTCACCTTCCGGGGCTGCTAGTGGCATCGCCACAACGAGGTCCGGGCAATCTACCAATCTTGACGGCTGGAAATATTGGAAAGCTCTACTTCCGGGCGAAATCTCATGGAAGGCAATTAGCCGAATACGCCAGAAGATCAGCATGACACCCGACGAACTCGGATTGTGAACCCAAAAAATGCAGAACCAAGGCGTGGATGGCCGGGTCAAGCCCGGCCATGACGATTGATTTTTTCTGACTACCCCTCAGCGTCCCCCGCCATCAATGTTGATCTTCTGCCCGTTCGCGTAGGGGTTTGCGTCCGACACCATGTAAACCACAGCCGCCGCCACCTCTTCTGCCGAGCAGACATGACCAAACGGCATCTCCGCGTCGAGGTCGTGGATGTCCATGCCCTTCTTGCCCGCGCGCGCTGCCGCCAGCCGCGAGCCCATGTCGGTGGCGGTCAGGCTTGGCGCGATGATGTTGGTGCGGATGCCATATTGGCGTTCTTCTTTGGCCAGCGTCAGCGCCAGCGCTTCGCCTGCCGCTTTGCCCATATTATACGGCCCACCGTTTGCCGCATGATTGAGTGTTGCCACCGACGAAATGATGATGATATCGCCGCGTCCCAATTCGCGCATTTGCGGGATCACCAGTTTCGACATGAAATGCGGCGCCATTGCATGGACACGCAGCACGCGCTCCAATTCCAACGGATCAGTGTCGGCCACCGTATGTCCGCGCGAAGCGATGCCCGCGTTGTTGATAAGAATGCCGATGGAACCAAAATCCTTTAGCACATCGGCGACCATCTTTTGGTCTTCCTCGAAGTTCTCAACCGACGCACCATAGGCTTTCGCTTTGCGCCCCATCTTAATAATTTCGGCCACCACTTTGTCGGCCTCGTCTTTGCCACGGCGGTAGTTGACCGCCACGTCTGCGCCCGCCTCGGCCAGTGCCAGCGCAATCGCGCGGCCAATGCCTCGGCTGCCACCTGTGACCAATGCCACGCGGCCTGTTAGATCAATCTTCATGTCTTGCTCCCTCAGGCCGCGCCTGTACCTGCATATTTTTTCATGTCGTCGCGCAATACGGTTTTCAGAATTTTGCCATTAGCATTGCGTGGCAAAGGTTCATGGCGCAATTCGATTTTGATCGGCACCTTGAAGCTTGCCAGCAATTTGCGCACATGCGCTTTCAGTTCGTCTTCGCTCACATCTTTGCCGGGGGCCACCTGCACCACCGCACCGACTTCCTCGCCCAAAATCTTGTGGGGAATAGCGACGACGGCGGCGTCCATCACGGCGGGGTGGGCATAAAGCGCGCCTTCGACTTCGACGCAGTAAATATTTTCGCCGCCGCGAATCAGCATGTCTTTGGCGCGGTCGAGAATGAAGGCAAAGCCTTCCTCGTCGATGCGCACCAGATCGCCCGAATGCAGCCAGCCATCGGTGATCGAGGCCGCCGTCGCTTCGGGCTTGTTCCAATAGCCCCGGACGATGTTCGGCCCCTTGATCCAAAGCTCGCCGATCTCGCCTTGCGGCAAAGTCTTGCCGTGCTCATCGACCACCTTCATGTCGCAAACAGGCACGCATGGTCCCGCACTTTCAGGCCGATTTTGATAATCCTCGGCTGAATTCTGCGTCGTGATCGAGGATGTTTCCGTCAAGCCATAACCGTTGCCGGGCTGCACTTTAGGAAATTGCTGTTTGATGCGCGTCACAAGATCGGGGGCAGATGGCGCGCCGCCATAGCTGATCCCCTCTACGCTTGAGGTGTCATAGCGCGCAAAGTCGGGATGCTCCAACACTTGCCAAGCCATCGCGGGCACGCCGCCAAAGGCTTGCAGCTTTTCGGCTTCGATCAGTTGCAGCGCACGTTCGGGGTCCCACTTGTGCATGATGACCAGCTTGCCACCACCTGCATAGATCGGCACCAAAATGGAATGGCAGCCGGTTGCGTGAAAGAACGGCACCGAAAGCAGCATCGAGCGCTGCGGTGCATCCGGGTCGGGCGCGGGCGGCGTTTCACCTCGGCGCAGCATGGCGCGGGTTGAGGCGTAAGCCGTGCTGATGAGGTTCGTCATCATGTTGCGTTGCGTGCCCAGCGCGCCCTTGGGCTTGCCGGTCGTGCCCGAGGTATAAAAAATCGTCGCGTCGTCGTCCGTGTCGAGGCCGGGATCGCGCGGCAACACGTCTGAGAGTTTCCCATAGCCCTCAGGCGTGCCGATGAAGCTCACCATATCAACGGCGTTGCCCAGCGCGACGCTGCCGGGGCGCGCCACGATGACACCTTCGACCTTTAGGTTTTTGAAATGCGGCGTCAAGCGTTCCAGGCGCTCTCCATCAATGATGACGAGCTTGGAGCCCGAATCCGAAATCCCATATTCCAGTTCCGGTCCTGTGCCCCAAGCGTTCAGCGGCACGATGATTGCGCCCAATATGGCAGCCGCCCAAAAGGCGATTGACCATTCGGGATAATTGCGCATGGCAATCGTCACGCGGTCGCCCTTGCCCACACCATAGGTCTCGGCCAGCGCGCGGCTCAGCGTCGCCACGGCGCGGTAGTGGTCTTCAAAGTTCAGGCGCTCGCCTTCATAGACCAGAAAGTCTCGCTTACCCCACGCGCGCCCGGCCTCAAAGATAACGCGCAGGTTCGGCGGCGCATTTTTATAGGCGCGCAGCTCAATGCCGTGCACGTTCACGGTTTCCATTTCAAACGGCATGCCCGGCGCCGTCAGCTTGGCGTTCGCCTCGGCGATGCTCATTACCGGCCAAACCGGATTTTTCTCTACACTCATCTTGGTCTCCTCCCATGCGAAATTAAATTCGCTTGAGGGAGAGACTAGCGCCTTTGGGGCCTCACTTAAAAGCGGAAGGGCGGGTCGCCTCGCAGCGCCCGCCCTTCCCCTGCGTTTATCTCTGGTTCACAGACCGAGTTTGGAAATGGTCTTGTTTTCTTCGGCAATGCAGGCGGCAAAACTTGGGCGCGCATGCATGGCCGTCACATAGCGCACCAGATTTGGATAGAGCTTGGCGTCAAGCGCGTAGCCGGTATGGGCAAAGTTGGCAAATTGCGTCGCCACAGAAATATCAGCAATCGAGAAAGAATCGCCCGCCAGATAGGTCTTGTCGCCGATTTCCGTATTGAGATAGGCAAAATAACGCGGTAATTTTTCGGCAATCGTTTTGTCCGCCATGGCGCGGTCGCTGTCCTTGCCCATCAGCTTGTTGACGACGATGGGGCGGAACACGCCCATGCCGACATTGCTGGCCAGTTCGCTGTCTGCATATTCCTCAAACCACAGCGCACGCGCATAGGCGGTAAGCTCGGCGGGATAGAGCGCTGGCGTCGGGTGCTTCTTTTCCAGATAGGCGCAGATGACGGAGCTATCGGGCAACGTCACATCGGTCTCGTCATCTTTCACCACGGGAATGCGGCCCAGCGGCGAAATTTTTTTGAACCAGTCTGGCGGCGGAAAAATATTGACCTGCTCCAGCGTGTAGGCGAGCCCCTTTTCAGCCAAAAAGACGCGCGTCTTGCGCACAAACGGCGACAGCGCCGCGCCATAAACAATCAAAGCCATGTGAGGTTTCCCATTTTCAGTTTTCTGGCGTCAGAGTGCGTCGAGGCCCGGCCCGATACAAGGCCGAAATTCTGCGAATGAGGCAGCCTTTATTGGGGAAAGACGCGCCGTCGGAGGTCTTCGCGCTTGACCTTTTGCGTGCCGCCTTGGGTACGCGGGAAGGCTTCAAGGCGTTCAAACCTGATGCGTTCAAAGCGCGCAAAGCTACGCGTGACGGCGGCAATCTGCTGTTCGCTTGGTGGCTCGCCCCCCTCGATGGCAACCACCAATTCGTCCTTGCCGTCAGGGCTCAGACCCGAAAACAGACAGACGGCGGTCACACCAAGCGTCATCTGAAGCTGGCTTTCCAGCGGCGCGACGGGCACCTTCTGGCCTTGCATGTTGAGCACATCGTCGGCCCGCCCGAGAAGACGGAATTTGCCGTCCTCGCGGAGAACACCGAGATCGCCTGGATAAAAATAGCCGTTCCTGAAGAATTCAGACGTGGTCACTTCGTCATCCATATAGGACGTGCAATCCCCAGCCATCAGTTTCACGCGGATTTTGCCTTCCTGACCCACGCGGCAAGGTTGGTCGTCAGCTCTGACGATCTCGATCACCCGATCCGTTCGCACGTCCATCCAATGAAGGTCTTCGTCAGTCTTGAACTCACTCCGTCCCATCGCGATGCATTCGCTTGACCCATAGCCGATCACAATCTTTGCGGCCAAATGCTTGTGCGCTCGTTCGGCCAGATCAAGTGACAAAAATCCAGACCCTACGCCCAGATCGAACCCCTCGACCGGCACCGCGTTCGGTCCACGCCTATCGAGAAGCTCCCTGAGCAGCGGGCGCATTCTAGGCACCGCGACCATCGGCGCGCCCCACGCGCTGTCGGTGTCAGCGCGCGTGTTCGCCTGCTCGGCTGCAGTGACGACGATGCAGGTCATCTGCTTGATGTTCAAGGCTTTGACCGCGGCCAGAGACGGCGCGCAAACCGTATCAAAGCCAAGCGCCTGCACGGCCAATGTAATGAACCAGGCATCCGCGACATTGCCGACGGCAATAGCGACGGGGCCTGTGGCGGGCAGGTTTTTTGCCTCGAAAAAAATTCGATGCGTCTCGCTTGCCCGCTCACTCTTTAATAATTTACATTAGGTCTTAACGCCATAAGCGCCCGGCATGAAGAGACGCTTCATGAATAGGTTGTAATTGTTGGAATAGAAGGAACCTCTTGTGACGGTTTGTCGAAACAATAGTATCGTTTACAGCGAAATGATTGGCTCACGTCCACCCGCCCCAAGAGCCCCATCCGTCTAGGAATTATTGAGTTCCACATCTAGATTCGGCGCTCCCGCGCATGGCATATCCTCTATTCTGCGGTTTGAAACATGGCGATAGTACTGGTGATCGAAGACGAGCCGTTGGTCCGCGACACGATCCGACTGAGCCTCGAAACCGCCGGTTACACTGTCATCAACGCCTCAGATGGCCGCGAAGGTGTTGCCATCCTCAAGCACACCAAGGTCGATATTGTCGTCACCGACCTCATCATGCCTGAGCAAGAGGGGCTGGAGACCATCCGCATCGTTCGTCGCGATCATCCCGCCGTCAAGATCATCGCCATTTCAGGCGGCGGCCGCCACATCGGCACCGATTATCTAAAGGCGGCAAGCCTGCTGGGCGCGCATTTTGCGCTGCGCAAGCCTTTCGCCATGGCGCGCCTCAAGGAATGTGTCGCCGAGTGCCTCGCGGCCTAGCGCTGTCTGCGTTCAGACCTTGTGGCCCAGAATTTTCTTCATTTTTTCTGCCAGTTCGCTGCGCCGATAAGGTTTGCTCAAGAGTTGAACCCCTTCGTCCACGCGGCCCTCACGGATGAGGGCGTCGTCGGAATAGCCTGACGTGAACAAAATCTTGATACCGACATTGAGCTTGCGCGCCTCGTCTGCCAATTCGCGGCCATTGAGCCCGCCCGGCATGATAATATCGGTAAAGAGCAAACTGATATTTGGGTTGGCCCGCAGCATCTCCAAGGCGCTTGGGCCGTCTTCCGCCGAAAGCACCGCGTAGCCCAGCGCCTCAAGCTGCCCCTCCACATAGGGGCGCAGCAGGTCATTGTCTTCCACCAACAATATGAGTTCGTCGCCGATCCTTGGCGCTTCGCCAGTGGATAGGCTTTTCGTGGCCGCCCCCTCGGGCTCACTAACGGGCAAGCAGAGCGCCACCATCGTGCCTTGGTCGGCCGCGGACGTCATGTGAATATGGCCCTGCGATTGCTTTAAAAAGCCATGCACCATGCTCAAACCTAAGCCAGATCCCTCACCAACCGTCTTGGTGGTAAAGAACGGCTCAAAGGCGCGCGACAGGTCATCCGCGTCCATGCCGATGCCTGTATCACTGAGCGCAATGCAGACATAGGCACCGGGGGCAACCTCCGCGCCATCGGCAAGGTCAGCTGCCTCAAGCCGGATATTGGATGTGGTGATGGTCAAGCGGCCGCCGTCGGGCATGGCAGCGCGCGCGTTCGCCACGATGTTGAGAACCGCCGTTTCTAGTTGCAGCGGATCGACCATGGCGCGGTGCAGGCTCTCGCCAAGCGTGACCACAACCTCGATCGTGTCATCCATCAGGCGTCGAATGGACCCCTCCATCCGTGTGATCAGCGCATTGATGTCCGACGAGGTCGGCGTCAATGCCTGTTGACGCGCAAAGGACAAAAGTCTGTTGGTCAGATCAGAGCCGTGCTCGGCGGCCAAGCGGGTTGCCTCGACCAGTCGCTGCGCCTTGTCATCGTCTTTCAGGCGTTCGCTCAGCACCTCGGCGTTACCCAAAATGACGGTCAGCAAATTGTTGAAATCATGTGCCACGCCACCGGTCAGTTGGCCGATCGCCTGCATCCGCTGGGCTTGTTCGAGGCGAGCTTCAATGCGCCGCTGTTCGGTCAGGTCACGCAAAAAGACAAAGACTCGTTCGTGACGCGCATTCCATGAGGCCGAGGCCGACATGGGCATCATTGTCCCATCCTTGCAGCGAAAATCTGATTCAACTGGGTGCCCAATTGCTTTGCCAGATACAAAGTTAGCAAACAGACCCCTGCTCGTTTCAACAAAATCGGACGGTAGAAAATCAAGATAAGCGCGCCCGATCATCTCGTCGGGCTCATAGCCCCAAACCTCGCGCGCGCGCGTGCTGACGCTGACAAAGCGGCCTTCCTTGTCGATCACGCAGACGACGTCAAAGGCGCTGTTGATGATGGAGGTGTTGATCTCCAGCGCGGCTTCCAGCGCCTGTTGCTTTTCACGCAGTAGATCTTCCGTGCGCTTGCGGGCAGATATGTCGATCACAATCCCCATCGCGCCATCTTCTGTGCCCTCTTCATTGACGAGCGGCACGCGGCTAATCAAGGCCCAGAACTCACTGCCGCCCTTGCGCCGCATCAAGCTTTCGCGCGTCCCCAGCATACTCAACAGGCCTTGGCTCTCCCATGTCTGTACTTTTTCGGCCTCAGAGGCGCTCATAAAGTCAGACACCGGGCGCCCGATCATATCACTGACATCTTCGGCAAAGAGCGCTGCCAATGCGCGATTGGCATAAGTCACTCGGCGGTCGGCATCCCCCATCCAGAAGCCTTCGTGCGACAGATCCACAAAATCTCTAAAGCGCAGGTCCATCGCATTGGCAACACGCACATCACTTATGTTGAGAATGGCAATGGAAACCGTCTTAGCAAACTGATGCGCCAGTTTTTCTGACGCCTCGTCCATCGCCTGCCCTGAGGGCATATAGATGTCGCACACGCCAACTTCATGCCCATCGAGATCAACGAGCTTGATGCTCAAACTGGCTGAAGCGGCAGGGTCGAGAATCGCATCAACTGGCGAGATGACTTTCGATAGCGGCACATTCTCTCGCACAAAAGCCGTGCCGGTGAGAATCACCAATTCAGCGCCGACGAGCTTGCGCATCTCCTCAGCGGCGATGTCGAGCGTGGCAACCAATGATTTGGCACGATGAAGCTGGTCCGATGCGTGGACAAATCGTAAAAACGTCTCGTCGTCCAATCGCCACCTCCCAGATCCAGACCCCTGCGCTCAGGGCACGGCGCGCATTAAAGCGGGCCTTCGATACATCGAAGTCCATCATTTCACGCCGGCATTGGCAACAAATGACGGACGGCAGGTCGCGGGGAAGATGAAATGGTACAGCCACCCTGGTTCGAACAGGGGACCTCTAGATCCACAATCTAGCGCTCTAACCAACTGAGCTATGGCTGCACCGAGGACGGGAC
This sequence comes from Parvibaculaceae bacterium, assembly GCA_041688015.1. Taxonomy (GTDB): domain Bacteria; phylum Pseudomonadota; class Alphaproteobacteria; order Parvibaculales; family Parvibaculaceae; genus Parvibaculum. The sequence continues at coordinate 9,116 of JBDNIY010000004.1, read as the reverse complement.
GGGCCTGAAGGCCCATCCGCCGCGGGCCGGAACTTAATTGCCCACACCGCCGAAGGCAAGGCCTCCAGAACGTCTCAGAGCAAAATGACCAGAAGGCCGCAGGCCAGAAAATGAACCGCAACAAAGGCCTCGACATGTATAGTGCGCCTACAAACACCGGTAAGGGCTGAAAAGCCATGCGTTCCTGAGGAGATCACTATTTATCCGATCCAAACGGTCTTCGTTGAAGCAAATGGGCTCGCTTTTGAAGTAGATATGTGCGGCACAGGCGAAAAACTTGCTCTGTTCCTTCATGGTTTTCCTGAAAGCAAATTTTCCTGGCGGGCACAAATGCCCCTGCTGGCCGAGCTCGGCTACACGGCATGGGCCCCCAATCTGCGCGGCTATGGCAACACAACACGGCCTTTGGGCATCGCGGCCTATGGCATGGATCATCTGCTGGCCGATGTGGCGGGCCTGATCGATGCAGCCCGGGCGCGCGGCGTCACTGGCCCAACGACGCTCATTGCCCATGATTGGGGCGGGGCCATCGGCTGGGCTTTTGCGCTGCAAGGGGTCCGCCCGCTTGAGCGTTTCATCGTCATGAACCTCCCCCACCCGGCCCTTTTCCTCAAGGGCCTACGCACATGGGCCCAGTTCAAGCGCTCATGGTATGTCTTCTTCTTTCAGCTGCCGTGGTTGCCGGAAAAACTCTTCACCATGCGCAAGGCGCAAGTGGTGGCCGATGCCTTTCGCGGCATGGCGGTGGACAAAGACCGCTTTCCTGACAGCGTGCTTGATGAATACCGCAAGAACGCGCTCATTCCCGGCGCGATGACCGCCATGATCAATTATTACCGCGCCGCCTTCCGCAATCGCGACGGCCAGGCAGCGCTCGCCGATGCCGCCATTCTCGAAACGCCGACCCTGATGATTTGGGGCGAGGAAGACGTCGCACTGGGGCGCGAGCTCACCTATGGCACCGACGCACTGGTGCGCGATTTCACCATCCGCTACCTGCCGCAGGTGTCCCATTGGGTGCAGCAGGAAGCCCCCGAAGCGGTCAATGCCATGATCGCCGCCTGGATCAAGGGCCAACCCGTCCCGCAATCAGGCATTCGTGGGCAGTTGCTGATGTGAGTGGCCGCCTGATGGTAGGTTCCGTCGAATATTTCCTGTGGCACAATTGCCTCAAAAAATGGAGGCCACATGCGCCTGAAATCAAAACCGTTTCGCAAACGCTTCGACCGACTGCGCGGCAAGGCGCCAGGATGGTTTCTAAAGGGCCTCAAGGGCGTTATCCACGTAAGTGCAAATGCTGGCCAAGAGCGCGAGGCCTATGCCGAACATGACCTGAACGTTCTCTGGATTGAACCGATCCCGTCCGTCTTCGATGAGCTTGAACGCAATATTGCACAACGACCAAAGCAGACGGCCATCAAGGCTCTCGTCTCCGACCAGAGCGGAATCAAGACCACTCTGCACGTCTCAAACAATGGTGGGCAGTCATCCTCCGTCTTACCCTTAGCCATGCATACCGACATATGGACCGATGTTTACTTCGTTTCCGATATAGATGTCATCAGCGAAACGCTTCCGGAAGTTTTAACAAGATCGGGGCGAACGGCTGATGAATTCGACGCCCTCGTTATGGACACTCAAGGTAGTGAAATGATGGTCCTTCTTGGCGCAACTGACATGCTTTCACGTTTCAAATTTATTCATACTGAAACGGCCGACTTCGAACTTTACGAAGGCTATGTCACCCTAGCCGAAATGGACGCCTTCATGCGCTCTCATGGTTTTAAAGAAGCGCACAAATGGCGGTTTGCCAAACATGCAAATGGGGGCAAATGCTACGATGTCACCTACCGACGTATGTGAATGTCCAAGCGGCGAGGATATCCTGCTAGTCTAGATGCTTCAAATATTCTATCGCCTTGTTCACCTGCGATTTTGACATATCGCCGATCACCATATTGGTGCCCGGCGCATAGTCGTTCGGGTTGAGCAGGAATTCGCGGAGACGGTCTTCTGTCCAGACACCGCCGAGATTTTCCAGTGCTGGCGAATAATGCGCGAAATTGTCTGATGCCACTCTTCGATTCAATACACCTGACAACGATGGGGCGACATCGGACTCATTGGTTGGACCAATATGATGGCAAGCCATGCAATTGATGTCACCCGGCTGAATGACGGGCGATCTATCGCGCTTGTCATATGCCAGCACCGCCTGATCGACAGATATCAGAATGATCTGCGCTTGATCGGTCCATAGCGCAATTCGGTTGTCACTGAGTTCAATAATATCTCGGATACGTGGGCCAATCCAGATTGGCTCACTATAGCGCACCACACCGTCTTCATATCGCAGGCGAAAAAGTGAACCAGCTTTGAGGGAGGACACTAGAATGTCTCCTTTCCACCGTTCGTCAAAATGAGTTACTTCAATCAGCTGGCTGGTGGCGATCGATGGAACCCAGGCGAAAACTGGCTTTTGATATCCCTCGTGCCGCCCTTTGTTTTTAGATGGCGGCCAAGAGTAGCGATCATAATCAGTTCCATAAGTAACATTCAGCCAGCCATAATTCTTACCGAATTTAATTTTGTTGAGCTCGTCGCCTCCTTTGGGGCCGTGCTCCGATGAAAAGACATCACCATTGCTGAGAATAACAAGACCCTGTGGATTGCGGTGTCCAATCGAAATTTTTTGCCGAGCGCCCGACTTGATGTCGATCCTAAAAATTGATCCGAAATCGCTTTTGGCATTCTGTGCTTCAGCAACTCCAGGATGAATGACTCCATCGAGATTGTAGTCTCCGACCGTCAGATAAATACCACCCTTACCGTCCGCAGCCAATCTACCGCCGGCACCATTGGCCGAGTATGTATCTCCCGGCAGAATCTGCGATGTGAAAAAGCGCTGCCAGGAGGAACTGCGCGGCGTTAATGCGGCATTAACGTCGAGTGACGAAACAACCAAGCGCGGGCGATGATTCTGAAGATCGAATAATTCATGGGTTACATAGATTCGATAATCCGCGCCTTCTTTCATGCATAATATATCGTGCACACGAAAATTTGATTTGAAGGAGGCGATATCAGATTTGAGAAATGCTGAATAGTTGTTCGGTAATTCGGGCCACTTAAGCGGCTTGATTGAATCGTTGGCAAGGTCGAACCGAAAGGGATGCCCCAAACGATCCAGTACGAGTATGGCATTCCCCACCTGACAAATTGCACCGGCCGTTTCGTCCAGCGAAACAGAGACTGGCAAATTAAAGGTTTCGAGTTTGAGTGGGAGTAGAGCCGTCGATATGGATCTGACACTGCTATACTCTTGGCCGGACACAACACGAGCTGCTGCGTTTTCTGTTCCGGTAACCCGCTCCACTAACGAAGAAATGGGGCGAAGCTGATAATAGGGAAATATTTTCAGCCGGTCAGACACAAATCCATAAGTAAATGCGACCAGCAGACAACTGACAAAAATTCCAATACCGACATGCCGTGGAATATAATTACGCCAGACTTTCGCTATGCGCCCCGAAATCGAAAAAACGCCTGACCCGATCAGACTCCTCCATCCGACAAACCCATTTTCGCCGGACATTCAGTTTTTCCATTTTCGTAGAAGTGGAATGCGAGATTCGATAAGTGCGGAAAGCTGCTCATTCGTCGTCAGCACAACGCAACCCCGGCGTTGCCCCGTTTCAAACTTTGAGATTGCATTAGGAAAAAACACCGACGGCGGTCGAACAAATGCGCTCTGCATATGCTCTAAGGTTAGGGCCATGTCTGGTCCGTAATCGTCATATGCATAACCGGCGTCGTAAGGCACTTTGAAATCATCAATGACAATGATCGCATTAGGGAACCTTTCCTGAATGATTGTGTATTCGTCCCTTAGCGGCAGGTAGTCGTACCAATGCGCGTCGAGATAGAACAAAGTCACCTTCGCCAGATCGTCTTGTACGTCTTTAAGACCATCGACCGAGTTTTTGATTTCAATTCTCACCTGTGGCTTTTTCTTTAATCTCAGACGAGAAAATTTTGCAAAGCGAGGAACGACCTCAAATGAAAGGACCGGGATATTGAACCCGGCAAACCATTCGGTTGTGGTTCCGCGAAATGTACCCGTTTCGATGATCCGCTCGACGGCACAATATTCGATCAACTCTCGAACAATTTCAGCTCTGGCCGTCTGGCCGTTCATCGGTCCGCCATAGGGAAAGAAGAATTTTGAATGACGCGACCAATGATCAAGACGTGCTGCCTGGGAGGCGGGCAGAAATTTCGCGATGGTATTAATAAGTTTCCGCACTGAATTCTCCAAGGCACATAAAACTACTGTGAGGCCGAACAATAGCCCAATTTCCGAATTGGACAGAATCGTTGAGACCGGACTAAAGACAAGTATAATTGGAGCACGTACCCACGTATCTGAGGAAACTACTGATTACGGCATCAATCCCTTGATAAGACGATAGTGAAACTGCCCAATACCGAACAAGGCTCGAGCCAGGACTACCGGGATTCACAACCTTTGGAAACGCTCTGATTCAAGCCTAGCCTTCGTGACGACATACTGAATGCCCAATCCGACAGAGAGACACAATGCCCAATTTGGCGCGAGTCCTGAAAAAAGTTCTGAAGATACCTAACGCTGTCCAGCTCGCAGATGCCCTTCGTTCAGGCCGTATCGCGCCGTCTATCGCGATAACGACAAGAGGCAAGACAGATGGTGCGGGTGCCCAGGCCAATGCATGCATGTCCGCCATGGCCTTCGCAAATGCTACCGGGATTAAATATGTCCACACACCCTTCCAAAGTGTTGCTCATGCGGAGGAAGACCCTGCCACGTGGACGCAGAATTGGGAGGCGTTCTTTGGCCTCGGCGTTGATGAAGTAACGGCAGATCCGGGCGCCACACTCGTCAACCTCAAGTCCTTCCTCGACCAACCGCAACTTTGGAAACGCCCCGACATCATTATACACGCCGAACATTTCCACGACTTCTGCAACCGGCAACCGGATTCATACCACGCGATTTTGCCGCGTCTTCGAGCAAAGTTCGAGGCGGGCGGTGGCCAACAAATCTGCTTGTCGGAGGTGTCCAATGAACTAATCATTGCCGTCCATATTCGCCGTGGTGATGTGAGCCAGAAGGATGCGGTCACCGCGTCGCGATATACTGACAATCAAAGAATTTTGACGACAATCAAGCAATGCCAGTCGATGTCTGAGCGATTGGGTCAGCCCTATCGGGTCAATATTTACTCCGAAGGGCGTGCTGAAGACTTCCAGATATTTGCGGATATCGGCGCAAGTCTTAAGATCGGCTTGAACCCCTTCACAACCGTTCTTGGACTGGTAAATGCCGACATTCTGATCACGGCAAAAAGCGCCTTCAGCTTTGTTGCAGGCTTGCTGTCTGATCGGACAAAAATCTATGAACCTTTCTGGACAAAGGCTCCATCGGACTGGATCACTCTGAACGCGGATGGCCTGTTCGACGAAAATCTACTCAGCGCTCATCTGGCCGCTCTAAAATAATGATGCCTCGCCTAACTTTGCAGCGCAGGCAGGTCTTTAAAGAGAGCGAGCGCCTCAGGGTTTGCCAGTGCCTCGACGTTCTTTACTTCGCGTCCATGCACCACGTCGCGCACGGCAAGTTCGGTGATCTTGCCAGACTTGGTGCGCGGAATGTCAGCGACCGCCACAATACGCGCAGGCACATGGCGGGGCGAGGCGCCGTCGCGGATGCGTTTGCGGATTTTGGCCTCCATCGCTTCGTCAAGTGTGTGGCCTGCTTTCATAATGACAAACAGCACGACACGGGCGTCGCCCTGCCAGTCCTGCCCGATGGCGATGGCTTCCTGAATTTCAGGCAATTGCTCGACCTGCGCATAGATCTCCGCCGTGCCGATCCGCACGCCGCCGGGATTGAGCGTGGCGTCGGATCGCCCATGAATGATGAAACCATCGTGACTCGTGATTTCGGCAAAGTCGCCATGGCACCAAACACCGGGGAAGCGTTCAAAATAGGCCGCGTGGTAGCGCTCCCCATGCGGATCGTTCCAAAAGCCAATCGGCATCGAGGGAAACGCCTTGGTGCAGACAAGCTCACCTTTTTGTTCGCGCACCGGGCGGGCATCATCGCTCCACACATCGGTCGCCATCCCCAATCCGCTTGTCTGAATTTCACCGCGCCACACTGGCAGCAGCGGCGAGCCGCAGACAAAGCACGCCAAAATATCCGTGCCGCCTGAAATCGAGGCGAGCTGCACATCACGCTTCACGTCGGCATAGACATAGTCAAAACTTTCCGGCACCAGCGGCGAACCCGTCGAGAGGATGGCGCGGATCGTGCTGAGGTCATGTGTTTCGCGTGGTTTAGCCCCAGACTTCTTCAGCGCATCAATGAATTTTGCCGATGTACCAAACACATCAACGCCGATACGATCAGCATAATCAAACAGCACATTGCCATTGGGGTGAAACGGCGAACCATCGTAAAGCGCCAGCGTCGCGCCCACCGCGAGGCCTGAGACGAGCCAGTTCCACATCATCCAGCCGCAGGTCGAAAAGTAAAACAGCTTCTCGCCCGGCTTTAAGCCGACATGCAGCTTATGTTCCTTGACATGCTGCAACAATGTTCCGCCTACAGAATGAATTATACATTTTGGCACACCGGTCGTGCCGCTGGAAAACATGATATAAAGCGGATGCGCAAAAGGCAGCCGCGTGAAGCTCAGTGGCGTCTCCGACGCACCGCTCAACAAAACATTCCAGTCTTGCGCCTTCGGCAAGTCCTTAGGCCCCATGCCGATAAAAGGCACGATGGCGACATGCTGAACGCTCGGCAGGCCGACAATGATCTCGGCGAGCTTGGCGTGGCTTTCCAGCACCTTGCCCGCATAGCGATAGCCATCGCAGGCGATGAACACCTTGGGCTCGATCTGGCCAAAGCGGTCCAGCACGCCGCGCACGCCAAAGTCTGGCGAGCAAGATGAAAACACCGCGCCGATGCTGGTCGTTGCCAGCATCGCGACGATGGTTTCGGGGCAATTGGGCATGAAGGCGGCGACCCGGTCGCCGGGCGCGATGCCCCAGCCTTTCAGCACAGCGGCAAAGCGGGCCACATCGGCGCGCAATTGCCGCCAGCTTATTGGCGCAGTATTGACGCCTTCATTGTTGAAATAAAGCGCGGGCGTGTCGTCGTCGCGGCGCAGCAGGTTTTCAGCAAAGTTGAGCACGGCATCAGGAAAAAACTGTGCGCCTGGCATCTCGTCATGGATCAGCACGCGAGCGCCCTTGGTGCCGATGATATCGCAATCGTCCCAAACTTCTGACCAGAAGTCTTCGCGCGCCTCAACCGACCAGCCAAGCAAATCACTATAGGCGGTCATCGGCACGTTATAGTGGGTCTGCACATGATCCATGAAGGCCCGCATGTTGGATTGCGCTATCGCCTCAGGCGAAGGCGTCCAAAGCGGCGCATCGTTGTTTTTGTTCAGGTGTTCACTTTTTGTCATCGCTCTAACTCTCCACCCCCGTCATGCGCCCGCCCCATCCGTTCTAAAACTGCCTGCATCGGCGATCAAGCCATGTCAGCCCCTGCCGACCATGCTAACCTTGCCGGGGCCTTACAAATCTTGCCGACCTTCACGAATTCTTGCCTTGTCGCAAGGTTTTCAATAAATGCGGCTTTCTCTTGTTCGTCTATCGGGTCACACTTTCGCCTGACGCGCCTGTTTTGCATAAACGGACCGACCTGACGCCCCAGATAGGCTACAAGGCCAGATACGCCACAAAGGAGAAAACATATGTCGCGCCTCATTGCCATTGTTGCCGGGATTATCGTGCTGCTGATCGCCGTCGTGGTCGCCGTCCCGATGCTCATCCCCAACCATGTCTATAAAGAGCGCGTTGTGGCGCTGGTCAAAGCTCAGACCGGCCGCGATCTCACCATCGGCGGCGATGTCGGCCTCTCCTTCTTCCCCAACCTCGCCGTCAAGGTTGAGGATGTGGACCTGTCCAATGCGCCTTGGGGCAAAGACAAAAGCATGGCCTCGATGAAAGAGTTGCGCGCTGCCATCAAGATCATGCCGCTCTTCAAGGGCGAGGTTGAAATCGGCAGCTTCGTGCTGGTCGATCCAATCATCCATCTGGAAGTCAAAGCTGACGGCACGCCGAACTGGCAGTTCAATGCAGGCGCAACGCCCACACCCGCCCCCACCACCACAGACGCCGCCTCATCGGAAGGCAGCGCAGGCAGCTCACTCAACCAAATCCGCCTTGGCGAAGTCTCGATCAAAAACGGCTCGGCCACCTATCGCAATGCCCAGAGCGGCCAGTCACTCGCCTTTGAAGCGGTCAATCTCGATCTCTCGCTGCCGGGTCTTGATGATCCCTTTGATGCCAATGGCACGCTCACTTGGAACAGCGAACCGCTAAAATTCTCGCTGCTGGCCAAGCGGCCCCGCGCGCTCACTGAAGGCGGCCCGACGCCTGTCGAATTTTCGCTCAGCTCCAGCAAGCTGAGCGCCACCTACAAGGGCTCGTTTCAGGCCTTTGACAGCGTCAAGTTCACCGGTGGCGTCGATCTTGATGTGCCCTCAGTTCGCAACCTGGCTCTATGGCTCGGCTCGCCGCTGCCCGCAGGCAAAGGCTTTGGCCCACTCAAAATTCATGGCGAGGCGCAAGGCAGCGACACCACCTTCAGCTTCAACAATGCCACCTTGTCGTTTGATGGCATGAACGCCACTGGCAAGATCGCGGTCAAGACATCGGGCGTGCGCCCGATGATCAACGGCACGCTCGCCATCGACCGCATCGACACCAATATTTATATGAGCGACAGCGCCAGTGCCGCGCCTGCGGTCAGCAGTTCAAGTGCCGCCGCGCCTGCCAGCTCAGGCTGGAGCACAGTCCCGATTGATCTCAGCGGCTTCAAAGCGGTCGATGCCAATATCACCCTTTCGACCAAGGCGCTTCTCGTCAAACAAATCAAAATCGGTGAAAGCGCGCTGGTGCTGCGGCTCAACAATGGTGTGCTGGATGTCGCTTTGAACAAGCTGGCGCTCTATAACGGCGCAGGCTCGGGCAACCTGACGTTGAGCGGGGCGGGC
>JBDNIY010000016.1:0-242437 GCA_041688015.1 Parvibaculaceae bacterium | reverse complement strand
GCCGTCACCGCTGTCAGGACGCTCATGCCGTAGACGCGGAACGCGCTGAATGTCTTCAAGTCAGCCTGAATGCCGGCCTCGCCGCCCGAATCGGACCCGGCAATTGTTAGCGCTCGTGCGAGGAGTGCGGGCGCCCTCTGGGCAGCATGAGGGCTGTGGCGGGTCACGCTGAACGCTTCGATTTTGTCGCTTATGGTTTTCATGCTGTGGACCGTCCGAGTGATATGTATCGTTGAGTATTCCCCTCGACCGGAAGAAGTTTGGCGTCGCGTGCGGCCCGTAGACGGGCAAAATCTTCGCCAGCGTGATAAGATGAGCGTGTCAGAGGTGAGGCCGAGACCATGAGGAAGCCCTTGGAATAAGCGATGGACTCAAGGCTCTTGAACTCGTCTGGTGTGACAAAACGATCAACGACATGATGCTTGGGCGTCGGCTGTAGATACTGGCCGATGGTCAGGAAATCGACATCGGCCGTGCGCAGGTCGTCCATGATCTGGAGGACTTCGCCTCTGCTCTCTCCCAAGCCGACCATGATGCCAGACTTGGTGAACATCGCGGGGTCCAATTGCTTGACCCGGTTGAGCAGGCGCAAGGAATTGAAATAACGTGCGCCCGGCCGCACCGACGCATAGAGCCGCGGCACGGTCTCCAGGTTGTGATTGAAGACATCCGGCTTGGCCGCAACGACGACCTCTTCCGCACCGGCCTTGTGCAGAAAGTCCGGGGTCAGCACCTCGATGGTCGTGTTCGGCGTCGCTGCGCGGATGGCTTGAATCACCGCCGCAAAATGCCCCGCCCCACCATCGGCCAGATCATCCCGATCGACCGACGTGATCACCACATGCTCAAGCCCGAGGCGGGCCACGGCGGCGCCGACATTGGTCGGCTCGAAGGCGTCGAGCACGCCTGGCTTCCCGGTCGCCACATTGCAAAAAGTGCAGGCTCGTGTGCAAACCGCGCCCATGATCATCATGGTGGCGTGCTTCTTGGACCAGCATTCCCCGATATTTGGGCAGGCTGCCTCCTCGCACACCGTGCGGAGATTATTTTCGCGGATGATCTTGAGCGTCTCGTGGTAGGTGGCCGAGGTCGGTGCCTTGACCCGGATCCAGGCAGGCTTTTGCTGGATCGGATTATCCGGCTTATGCGCCTTTTCCGGGTGACGGGGGCGGCTATCAGTCGTTACCGTTTGAATTAACATATTTCAGATCTCGTCTTCGGATGATTTTGGGCACGCCCTCCTAGGACGTAACAGGTCGTTCAAGCCGCTCTTTTGCCCGTCGTGCGGGCTGGCATTGTCTTCGTCTCGACGGCCCAGCCACTTGGGCTCGATGTGGGTGCGCCTGCCGGTGATGAGCCGCGCGCCGCGCTCGAACGTGATGTAGGACCAGAGCCACTGGGTCACGACGATCAGCCGGTTGCGCAGGCTGATCAGGAAGTAGATGTGCGCGATCCCCCAGATCCACCACGCAAGCCATCCCTTGATCCGAAGGCGCCCAAACGCGATGACGGCGGTCTTGCGGCCTACTGTGGCGAGTTGGCCCCGGTCACGATAGCGAAAGGGTGGCAGCTCGGGCTTGCCGGTAAGGTGCGCCTTGATCACGTCGGCCACATAGGCGCCCTGCTGCTTGGCGACTGGGGCGATGCCGGGAAGTGCCTCGCCGGCAAAGTCATGGGCGAGCGCGGTGTCGCCGATGATGAAAACGTCGTCCAGGCCAGGTGGTCGCAAATCGGGTCCGACCAACACACGGCCAGCGCGATCGCCCGCTACTGTGAGCCAGTCGGCAACCGGCGAGGCGGCGATCCCGGCCGCCCAGATTATCGTGCCCGCAGACACGTTCTCGTCGCCCAGCATGATCCCGGTTGCATCACAGTGCGTGACTGTCTGCTCCAAGCGGACATCTACGCCGAGGCGCCGAAGCGTCTGCTCGGCATGACGCGATAGCGATTCCGGAAAGCTTGGCAGTAACCGTGGTCCGGCTTCGAGCAGCAGCACGCGCGTCTGCTGCGGATCAATGGCGCGGAAATCCGTAGCAAGCGCCTTGCGCGCCAGTTCGATGACGGCGCCGGCCATCTCGACCCCGGTCGGCCCGCCGCCAACGATGACGATGGTGAGGAGCCGTTCGCGCTCGCACGCATCGGATTCCATCTCGGCGCGCTCGAACGCGAGCAGCAAACGGCGGCGGATCTCCGTGGCGTCGTCGATTGTCTTTAAGCCGGGTGCATGGGCCGCCCAGCTGTCATTGCCGAAATAGCCATGGGTCGCCCCGGTCGCGAGCACCAGAACGTCGTAGGCAATGTTACGGTCGCCCATATTGAGACGTTTACGCACATGATTGACGCCGGTGACCTCGCCCAACAACACGCGTGTGTTGCACTGGTCCCGGACCAGACTTCGAATGGGCCAGGCGATGTCGGCCGGCGATAGTCCGGCCGTCGCTACCTGGTAAAGCAGCGGCTGAAAGAGGTGATGGTTCTCCCGGTCGATTAGGATGATGTCCACCGGTGTCTTGGCGAGCCGCTTTGCGACAGTGAGGCCAGCGAAGCCAGCGCCAACGATGACCACGCGCGGGCGTCTGCCGTTTACTCCGCGGCCGGGCACAAGCTCAAGTCGGTTTTGCTCCGGGGACTGCGCCAAACGAGAGGCCATGGGTCTTTATTCACTTTCTCCACAGGTGCTCGGCAGCGCCCAAAAGTCGATCGTGGCGTAGAGCTCGCCCGCATGAAAGGACCAAGCGTCTAGACCCGTTGCATCGCCGGCGAAGCGTCCTAGCCGTGCCGCGCAGTGAAAAAAGCCCGGCGCCAGCAAGCCGCCGCGCGTCTTGCTGATGACCATGGCCGCGATGAAGGGGCGGTCAGCCGCGGCGTCCTCGGCCATAAGCTGCTCCAACGCCTCCGTGACTTGATGAATCGTGTTCGGCGGTGAGAGGAACATCTCTTTGGCCGCTTCCTGATAGGTAATCGGTAAGCGCCGTGTGGCGAGGGCTTGAAGATGCGCTCGAAGCCGACAGGCGAGCGTTTCAGGCGTGTTGTCCTCAACGGTCGTCGTCACGGCAACCTCCCAAGCTGTGGCAGTCATGAACTGCTCCTGATGAAATAGCTCAGACTCAAGCGATCGAGGTTCGCCGGCAAAGCTTTGCCTTTGGTGCAGTGCGGCGTTCGTCGTATTTTCCATGAGCATAATTCTGTGCGGCGTGAATGAGGGGGCGGGTAATCTGCGGGGGTATCCTCGCCTCAATCACCTGTGCCAGGGTTTGGCGATAACAAGTTGGCCTTGTCAGGCTTGCCCTCCCAGTCCTTTGCATCTGGCGGCGGCTCACGCTTGACGGTGATGTTCGGCCAGACCCGCGCATATTCGCCATTGATGCCGAGCCATTTTTCGAGTCCGGGCTCGGTGTCGGGCTTGATTGCGTCGACCGGGCATTCCGGCTCGCAAACACCGCAATCGATGCATTCGTCCGGGTGGATGACGAGCATGTTCTCGCCCTCGTAGAAGCAGTCGACGGGACATACCTCGACGCAGTCCATGTATTTACATTTGATACAACTTTCATTGACGATGTAGGTCATCACCTTCTCCGGGTCGTCGGTACGCCGCAGACCGACGGCTTGCGGTGCCCATGTTTGAAATTAATGGCCTGTCGAAAGCAATCTGTGATTGCTCTCGACCGGCAAGGCTTTGGGGGCGGGCGCGATGCTCTCGACCAAATTGCCGTCGGGATCGACCACCCCGGTCCAGGCTCGCGAGTGATACCTGAAAGTAAGACGTGTGCGTCCGACGTCCTCGTTGATGCCGGTTTCGGCGACGCCGGAGATCATGCCCCTGCGCATCTCCGCCTTGAGTAAAGCCGCCGAGAGCCCAAGCTTGGACGCGAGCAGCTCGGCATCGATGGTGATCGTGCCGTCTGCGATGGTGATCGCTGATGCGGGAACAGAGCTCATCGCGGCGCGCCTCCGGTGACAGAGTCCGTTACCGCAATGGGCTTGCCCGGAACGAAGTTGATGCAGAGATCGTCGAGTTCCTTCAGAAGTAGCGGCTCGCTCAAGAGCCCGCACGCATAGTGCGCCTGACCCTCCCGGCCGCAGCCGTCGCCTTCCAGATGCTCACACGACGTGCAGATGCCGAAGGTAGATGCGTCTTTCTCCCTCGCCACTTGGTGGAGCATGCGCTGTAAAGTGCTGACGAAGTGGCCGCGGACGCTTGGGGGTAGGGTATCTGCGGCACGGACCAGAGCTTCAAAGCTGTCGTTTACAAGAATAGCCCTAGCTTTGTCGGTAAGATCGAGCCGAGCGCTCCGCCCGTCGGCCTCTGAGCGCATGCGGGTCAGATAGCCTTGGGTTTCGAGGCCTTTGATCGTCTGTGACGCCGTGCCTCGGGTCGTGCCATGGAACGCGGCGAAGGCGGACGGGGTTCGCGAGAAGCGATTGGCTCGAGCGAAGTATCTGAGCGCGGCCCACTGGGCCGCGCTCAGATACTTCGCGAGCCTATCGCCGGACGCCATGCGCCCCAAGTGCAAGACCAGCTCCGCTATGACGCGACTATCCATTTCTAGCTCCATTGGTCATGCCAAAATAATAGCGTTGACAAACTATCTTGGCAAGACAATAGTTTCGAAACGATACTACTTCCGCCACCGCCACCGCCACCGCCACCGCCACCGCCACCGCCACTGCTTGGCCGCTCCCCGTGTCGATTTCCTCAAGGAGGGGCTCAAACGGATGGTGCAACTTCGCAAGCAGCCGGTAAGAGGAGAGAACGATGCAAGCCACCGCTAAGATTACGAAGCGTAGTACGATGCAAGAGATCCTTGAGGTCTATCCGAGCGCGCAGCGCGCTCTGTTTAGCCGCTACCACATCGGCGGATGTGACAGCTGCGGATATGAGCCCGGGGACATCCTCGAGAAAGTGGCGAGCAGCCACAACATCAGTGATCTCGACGGGGTCATCGCCTTCATCGAGCAGGCCGAGCAGGCTGACCGGCATATCCAGATCAGCCCTGTGGACGTCGCGGCGGCTCTGCAAAGCAGCATCCCGCCGCGTTTGATTGACGTGCGCACTTCGAAAGAGTGGGAGTTGGCTAGCATTCAGGGTGCTACGCTCAACACGGCGGACCTGGCGCAGGAGATGATGCGCTGGCCCAAAGACACGACTATCGTCTTTTACTGCCACTTCGGGCAGCGGAGCCTCGACGCCGCTTCGTACTTCGCCGGCCACGGCTTCAGCAACGTCCGAACGATGGCCGGCGGTATCGACGCATGGTCGCTTTTCGTGGATTCGTCCGTGCCGCGCTATGAAGTCCCGCCCTCCGATGGCAAGGCACTTTGGATCGACGTTGTGCCGTGCGATGTTTCGCCCGCTCCGCTCGGTCGTGTCGAAGGCGTCCGGCTGCCAGAACCAGGAGACCGTGCAATGAGTGCGGTCCAGAACCAGAACCAGGAGACCATGCTATGAGTGCCGTCCAGAAAGAGCTCCGCGAGATCACCAGCCGCGAGTACCAGTACGGGTTCGTCACCGACCTCGAGACGGACGAGGCGCCGCGCGGGCTGAACGAGGATGTTATCCGTCTGATCTCGTCGAAAAAGAACGAGCCCGAGTGGATGCTCGACTGGCGGCTCCGGGCCTACCGCCACTTCCTTACGTTGAAGGAACCCAGCTGGCAGAACGCCCACTACGGCCCGATTGACTACCAGGATATCATCTACTACGCGGCACCCAAGCCGAAGACGGCGGGTCCTAAGAGTCTTGACGAAGTCGACCCGGAAGTCGTGGCTATGTTCAACAAGCTCGGTATCTCGCTCGGCGAGCAGGAGCGGCTGAGCGGCATCGCCGTGGACGCCATCGTGGACTCGGTCTCGGTAGGCACCACGTTCAAGAACAAGCTCGCTGAAGTCGGCGTCATTTTCTGCTCGTTTTCGGAGGCCGTTCAGGAGCACCCTGACCTCGTCAGGAAATACCTCGGCTCAGTCGTTCCCTACACAGACAACTACTTCGCGACCCTCAACTCCGCCGTATTCACCGACGGCTCGTTCTGCTTCATCCCGAAGGGCGTGCGCTGCCCGATGGAGCTTTCCACTTACTTCCGCATCAACCAGGCGGATACCGGCCAGTTCGAGCGCACACTCATCATCGCCGAGGACGATGCGTATGTGAGCTACCTGGAAGGCTGCACCGCCCCTATGCGAGATAAGAACCAGCTCCATGCCGCAGTGGTTGAGTTGGTTGCGCTCGAGAGTGCGCAGATCAAGTACTCCACCGTTCAGAACTGGTACCCAGGCGACAAGGACGGCAAGGGAGGTATCTACAACTTCGTCACCAAGCGTGGCAAATGCGCCGGAGCGAACTCAAAGATCTCATGGACCCAGGTTGAGACCGGTTCCGCAATCACCTGGAAGTACCCCAGCGTCATCCTCAAGGGCGACAATTCGGTCGGCGAGTTCTATTCCGTCGCCCTGACCAACAACCGTCAGCAAGCCGACACCGGCACCAAGATGATCCACATCGGGAAGAACACCCGAAGCACGATCCTCTCGAAAGGAATCTCCGCCGGCCACGGACAGAACACGTACCGGGGGCTGGTGAAGATCCTCAAGTCGGCGACCGGAGCGCGCAACCATTCACAATGCGACTCCCTGCTGCTTGGCAGCGAGTGTGGAGCGCATACGTTCCCTTACATCGACGTGGGGAACCCAACGGCACAAGTCGAGCACGAGGCGTCCACCTCGAAGATCGGCGAGGACCAGCTTTTCTACTGCCGGCAGCGTGGCATCCCTGTTGAGGACGCGGCGTCGATGATCGTCAACGGCTTCTGCCGCGAGGTGTTCAAGGAGCTGCCGATGGAATTCGCCGTTGAGGCGCAGAAGCTCCTCAGCGTCAGCTTGGAAGGATGTGTTGGATGATGCTGAAAATTCGTAATCTGTGCGCCAGTGTCGGCGGCAAGGAAATTCTCCGCGGTGTGAACCTCGACGTCCGCGCGGGCGAAGTGCACGCCATCATGGGACCGAACGGCTCGGGCAAGAGCACGCTCGCCCAGGTGCTCGCAGGTCGCGAGACCTACGACGTCACCGGTGAGGTCCTTTACGAGGGCAGGAATCTGCTCGCCATGCCACCGGAACAGCGCGCGGTCGAAGGAGTGTTTCTTGCGTTTCAGTATCCAGTCGAGATTCCCGGCGTTGGCAACCTGTACTTCCTCCGAACGGCGCTCAACATGGTGCGCCAGCAGCGCGGGCTCGAAGAGCTTGATGCGATGGATTTCCTGGCCCTCGCCAAGGAGCGGATGAAGCTCGTCGAAATGGATCAGAGCTTCATGAACAGGTCGGTTAACGCAGGCTTCTCTGGGGGCGAGACGAAGCGGAACGAGATCCTGCAGATGGCCGTTCTTGAGCCGAAGCTCGCCATCCTGGACGAGACGGACTCTGGCCTCGACATCGACGCGCTCCGGATCGTCGCCAGCGGGGTGAACGCGCTGCGGAGCAAAGAGCGGGCGCTGGTGGTCATTACCCACTACCAGCGACTTCTCAACTACATCGTCCCGGACCGCGTCCATGTCATGGCGAACGGCCGCATCGTGAGGTCCGGCGACAAGCATCTGGCGCTTGAGCTTGAGAAGAACGGTTACGCGGACTTCGAGCAGGATACGGCCGGCGGCGCATTCCGTGCGGCCGGAGCGACGTCATGAGCAGCCTCGCCAAGCTTGTCGTCGCTGGCACGACGGAGAACGCCTTGCTCCAGGGCCTTTCGTGGCTAGAATTGAGGCGCAATGGCCACGATCCCGTCTGGCTCAAGGCGTTTCGCCACGCTGCTTTCCAGCGAGTTTTAGAGCGTGGTTTCCCAACGGCAAAGGACGAAGCCTGGAAGTACACGCAGGTCGGGCGTATATTGGATGTCGCTTTCGAGCCCGCAGAGGCGAGCGCGAGCCCTAGGCTGTCATCCGCAGCAATCGACCAACTGGCAGGCGACCTCGGCGGTGCCCGGCTCGTCTTCGTCAACGGATACTTTTCCCCCCAGTGCTCGTCGCTGATGACGCTTCCTCAGGGCGTCAAGGTGGAAAGCCTAGCCTCGGCGCTTGCCGAGGAGGGCGGGTCTCTCGAAGCATTTCTCGCGCGTCCGTTCGGAGAGCAGACTCATGCATTCACTGCTCTCAACGCAGCCTGCGCCGAGGATGGGGCCTTCATTCAGATTCCAGCCAACACGGTGATCGAAGAGCCGATCCACCTTGTCTTTCTCTCGGATCAGGGCACCGCTTTGCTGGCAGGTCCGCCAGCAGGTCCGGTGGTGTCCCATCCGAGATCTTTGGTGCTCGCAGGCCCCGGGAGTCGGGTGACGATTGTGGAAACCTACGCAGGCATCCTGGACGAGGTCTACTTCACCAATGCAGTCACCGAGATTGTCCTCGAGGAGGGCGCGGCGGTTGAGCACTACAAGGTCCAGAATGAGACGGAGACGGCCTTCCACATCGCGCTACTCGATGTGCGACAGGAGCGAGACAGTCAGTTCACGACGCACTCGGTTGCGTTGGGCTCCTTGCTTGCTCGGCACGAGGTTACGGTAAAGCTCAATGGCTCAGGGGCAACGACTACCCTGAACGGCCTGTACATGCCCCAAAACGAGCAGCACCTCGACAACCCGACGACAATCGACCATGTCGCGCCCGAGTGCACCAGCCGCGAGCTCTACAAGGGCGTGGTCGATGGGCGGGGTCGTGGTGTCTTCGACGGCCGCGTCATCGTACGCCCCGGTGCGATGAATACGGATTCAAGCCAGACGAATAAGAATCTTCTGCTTTCGGAGTCGGCGCGGGCCAACACGCGGCCGCAACTCGAGATCTTCGCCGATGACGTGAAGTGCGCCCACGGAGCCGCTGTGGGCCAGATCAACGAGGAGGCTGTGTTCTACCTCCGTTCTCGTGGCATTCCGCAGCTTGCCGCGCGGGATCTGCTCACCTACGCGTTCGTGGGCGAGATGCTGGAACTTATTCGGGTAGAGCCTCTCAGGTCCCATGTAGAAAAGCTGGTTGCGTTACGGTTGCCGACGAGGGGCGTGGGGGTGGCGGCATGACCGGCGCTCAGACGAGTTCCGTGACGAGTCTGGGGCTTGCTCACGGGCAGGTTGGTCGGAACGACGCGGCTGATTTCGACGTCGAGCGCGTACGCCAGAACTTTCCTATCCTTAGGGAGAAGGTTTACGGCAAGCCCCTCGTCTATCTTGATAGCGCTGCGACAAGTCAGAAGCCGCAGGGGGTCATTGATGCGATGTCGCGTTTCCTATTGAAGGAGAATGCGAACATTCACCGGGGCGTGCACTACCTTGCCGAGCGCGCGACGGAGGCCTACGAGGGCGCTCGTGTCACGGCCCAGAGATTCCTGAACGCCGAGCACGCCCACGAGATCGTTTTCGTGCGTGGTGCCACCGAAGCCATCAACCTCGTCGCGCAATCCTACGGCAAGAAGCATGTCGGGGAGGAAGACGAGGTACTCATCACCGCGATGGAGCACCACTCGAACATCGTGCCTTGGCAGATGCTCTGCGAGCAGATGGGCGCCCGCCTTCGCGTAGCGCCCATCAACGATAACGGCGAGCTCTTGCTCGATGAGTTCGAGCGGCTCCTCGGACGGAAGACCAGGCTCGTGGCCGTCACCCACGTATCGAACGTGCTCGGCACCATCAATCCAATCCGGCGCATTGTCGAGATGGCACACGCGCGAGGCGCGCGCGTGCTCGTTGACGGCGCGCAGGCCGTCCCGCATCTGCAGATCGACGTGCAGGCGCTGGGTTGCGACTTCTACGTGTTCTCAGGCCACAAGATGTACGGCCCCACCGGCATCGGCGTTCTCTACGGCCGGAGCGAGCTGCTCGAGGAGATGCCTCCCTACCAAGGCGGCGGCGACATGATTCTATCCGTCAGCTTCGAGAAGACCGTCTACAATAAGCCTCCATACAAGTTCGAGGCGGGCACGCCAAACATGGTGGGCGCGGTCGGGCTCGGCACCGCCATCGACTTCCTCACCGGCCTGGGGCACGAGGCACTCACGGCCCACGAAGAGGACGTCCTTGCCTACGGTACACGCATGCTCTCTGCGGTGCCGGGACTCCGCCTCATCGGCACGGCTCATGCCAAGGCCAGCGTCCTCTCCTTCGTGCTCGATGGCGTTCACCCACATGACATTGGCACCATCCTCGACCGAGAAGGAGTTGCGATTCGTGTGGGCCATCACTGCGCACAACCCTTGATGAGCCGATTGGGTGTGCCTGCCACCGCCCGCGCGTCGCTCGGCTGCTACAGCACTCGGCAGGATATCGACGCACTCGTGGCCAGCTTAGGTCAAGTTAGGGAACTCTTCCAATGAGCAGCGAGCTTCGCGACCTTTACCAGGAAGTGGTCATCGACCACAGCAGGCATCCGCGCAACTTCCTCATGCTTGAGGACCCGACGTGCACGGCTGAAGGTTTCAACCCGCTATGCGGCGATCACCTCACGCTCTACGTGAAGCTCGCCAAGGGAGTCATCGAGGATATCGCCTTCCAAGGAGACGGATGCGCCATCTCGAAGGCCTCGGCGTCTCTGATGACCACCGAGCTCAAGGGAAAGAAACAGGAAGAGGCGTTGGCGCTCTTCGGGCGCGTCCACGCCCTGCTGACCGAGGGGCCGAAGGGTGAGCTGAACCTCGATGGCGTCGGCAAGCTCGCAGCGCTGTCCGGCATCTGGGAATTCCCGTTGCGGGTCAAGTGCGCCACCCTTGCGTGGCACACGTTGCGCAACGCCCTCGAAGGAACGGGCGCACGAATTTCAACGGAGTTAAACAACCATGGGTCCTGACTTGAACACACCGATCGAGATTAAGCGGGACTGCGAGGTAACGATGATACCGCGTGGGGAGATGCTGACGCTTTGGAAAGGTGACACCGTTGTGGTGACGCAGGCTCTGGGCGGCAGCTTCACTGTCAGGACCGAGATGGGATACCTGGTGCGGGTCGACGCTCTCGATGCCGATGCGCTAGGACTTGAGGACACGCCGCAGGAAGAAGCGCCGGGGGAAGCGGGGCCCTTTAGTCTGGAGAAGGTGATCGAGAAGCTCAAGACCGTGTTCGATCCGGAGATTCCGGTCAACGTGGTGGACCTCGGGCTGATCTACGTCTGCGAAGCCCACCCGCTCGCGGACGGTGGGCACCGGGTCGAGATCAAGATGTCGATGACGGCGCCCGGCTGTGGGATGGGCGATGTGCTCAAGGCAGACGCGTGCCGCAAGGTACAGGGGGTTGCCGGCGTCACCGACGTCGACATCGAGATCGTCTGGGAGCCGGCCTGGGACCAGAGCCGCATGTCCGAGGCCGCCCAACTGCAGCTCGGCCTGTTGTGAGGAGGAAGAGATGATGCCGATTCGTCGATCCCGAAAGCAAGACAGGGCTGGCCCCGTCGAAGACCGACGGCTCAGCACGTTACCCGCGTACCACTTGGAGGAAAAACAATGAGTACCATGGCACTGAACGAATCACTGCGGACGCAGATCTCCGAGCTCGTGGCCAGTCACCGGGTCGTCCTGTTCATGAAGGGCAATCGGCAGATGCCACAGTGCGGATTCTCCGCTCAGGTCGTGCAGATCCTCAACAAACTGCTGTCGGGCTACGAAACCGTCGACGTGCTGGATTCACCTGAGTTGCGAGATGGGATCAAGGAATTCTCCCAGTGGCCGACGATTCCACAGCTGTACGTTGGCGGGCAGTTTATCGGGGGCTGCGACATCGTCCGCGAGATGAATGCGTCAGGAGAACTCCAGAGTCTCATTGGCGCAGACCACGGTACTGCCACATAAAAGGACCACCATGTCATCCCATCCAACCGACTTCCAGGGTTCCGTCAGCGACGCGCTGCGCGATGCCATTGAGCAGCAGATTCACAATTCACGGGCCGCCGTCACCGGCGGCGGCGGACACTTCAGCATTGAAGTGACGTCGCCCGCGTTCGCCGGCAGCAGCATGCTCGAGAGCCAGCGGCTGGTGTACGGTGCAATCGCCCACTTGATGCAGGGTGACGCGCCCCCGGTGCACGCCGTCGACAGTCTGAAGACGCTAACGCCCGCTACGTCTTGAGCCGGATTTAGCAAGCCATGGTCGGCTGCCTGCAGATTCCGATGTCAAATCGCTTCAAACCGTGCCCCCGTTTGGAATGGGCCCCTCGGGGTGAACAGTGATCAGGCTGCTGATTGGACCGTGGGCCGGGTTTGGAGTTATAGCCGAATCTTGGTGACGGGCTTCCGGATCAAGCGGCGGCATGATCCTTGTCCACTCCGAAGGACGCACCCCGGAATGATCCATCAGCTGATCGCGGAAACCTCATGAGCGGGCCGCTAACAAATTGCAGGATCGCGCTTGCTGATAACCAAACATCTGCCCGCTAGAGAAGCCATGGTGTGTCAATCGGTTAGCTGCGATGCTCATGAGATGCCCTTGATGGCCAAGCTCGTAACTTTGTATTATTCCGTCATCTTGTCAAACTTGGGAGAAGCATTATGAGCTTGAACGTCACGCAGAAGTTGATCCAGTCGCATCTGATACACGGCGACATAAAGCCCGGTGAGGAAATTGGGATCCGTATTGACCAGACGCTCACCCAGGACGCCACCGGCACGCTCGTGATGCTGGAGCTGGAAGCGATGGGCCTGGACCGGGTGAAGACCGAGGTTAGCGTCCAGTACGTCGACCACAACCTAATCCAGGAGGACTACAAGAACCCTGACGACCACCTCTTCCTGCGTAGCGCTTGCCAGAGATTCGGCGTGTGGTACTCGCGGCCTGGAAACGGAGTGAGCCATCCGTGCCATCAGGAGAACTTCGGTAAGCCGGGTAAGACGCTCCTGGGTTCCGACAGCCACACGCCGGCGGGCGGTGCGATCGGTATGCTGGCCATCGGCGCCGGCGGACTGGAAGTGGCGCTCGCCATGGCGGGCGAGGCGTTCTTCACGCGCATGCCGCAGATCTGGGGCGTGAAACTTATCGGCCGGTTGCCAGAGTGGGTGAGCGCCAAAGACGTGATCCTCGAGATGCTGCGCCGCCACGGCGTGGAGGGCGGGCTGGGCAGGATCGTCGAGTACTACGGACCGGGACTCGACGCGCTGAGCGCGATGGATCGGCACGTGATCGCCAACATGGGCGCCGAACTGGGCGCGACAACCACCGTCTTCCCCTCCGACCAGGAGGTGCGCCGCTTTCTGCGGGCGTGGCAGCGAGAAGAAGACTGGGTGGAGCTAGCCGCGGATTCCGGCGCAGCCTACGACGTGCACGATGAGATCGATCTGGCGAGCCTCGTGCCGCTGATCGCCATGCCGTCCAGTCCGGGGAACGTGCGCCCGGTCAGCGAAGTCGCGGGCAAGCGGATCTACCAGACGTACATCGGCTCATCGGCCAATCCCGGCTACCGCGACTTCGCCGTCCCCGCGATGATGGTGCGCGGCCGGCGCGGGAACGACCGCGTGTCGTTTGACGTCAACCCCACGTCCCGCGCGCAGCTCGAAACGCTGGTGCGCGACGGGCACGTCGCCCACCTGCTCCACGCCGGTGCGCGGCTGCACCAGGCCGGGTGTAACGGCTGCATCGGCATGGGCCAGGCACCGGCCACGCACGAACTCTCTCTGCGCACGGTGCCGCGCAATTTCCCCGGCCGCTCCGGCACGCGCGAGGACAAGGTTTGCTTGGTCAGTCCCGAGACTGCCACCGCTTCGGCGCTCACTGGTGTGATCACCGACCCGCGCACGCTTGGCATCCCCTACCCGCGCATTGCGGACCCCGACGACCCGATCATCAACCGCGCGATGTTCATGCCGCCGTTGCTGCTTGAGGAGGCGCTGCACGTGGACCTCGTGAAGGGCCCGAACATCGCCTCGCTGCCGACGTTCGAGCCGCTGCCGGATTCGATCGAAGTGCCTGTTCTGCTTAAGGTGGCAGACGACGTTTCCACCGACGAGATCATGCCGGCCGGCTTGCGGGTGCTGCCATTCCGGAGCAACATTCCCAAGATCGCCGAGTTCTCCTTCAATAGGCTCGATCCCACCTACGCCGCGCGAGCCCAGCAGGTGCCGGGCCACGTTGTGGTGGGCGGCAGCAATTACGGGCAAGGCTCGAGCCGCGAGCACGCTGCACTAGGCCCGCAGTATCTCGGGCTGCGCGCGGTTCTAGCCAAGGGTTTTGCGCGGATCCACTCGCAAAACCTGATCAACTTCGGCGTCCTGCCGCTGACCTTCGTCGATCCTGCAGACTACGACGGCATCCAGGCCGGCGACGTGCTGCGCATGACCGACCTGCGGTGCGTGCTGACAGAGAGGGGCGAACTGATGGTCGAAAACGTCACGCGCCAGTACAAGTTCCAGATGCGTCACTACATGTCGCCGCGACAAGTGCTGTTCTTGCTTGGCGGGGGGTTGATCAACTGGATGAAAGAGCGCCTCTCGGGTTCACCCGAGTCTCGCGGTGCATGATGGGGTATGGGGCGCAAAGCGCGATTTCATGAAATGAATCCCAGCGTGGTTGAGAGTGTCAGATCAGCGGCATAATCTTTGTGCACTTCGAAGGACGTACCCCGGAATGTTCCATCAGCTGGTCGGAGAACCTTCATGAGCGGGCCGCTTACAAATTGCAGGATCGCGCTTGCTGAATGCCGTGAGCTAGACCTCCTTGCACGAATGCTTGAGAGGGAAGGTGCCGAGATCGTGCGCTGTCCGCTCGTCGCGATCCGGGACGCGCCGGATGCGGTGCCGGTTGAGGCTTGGATTCGGCGCGTTATCGTGGGCGAATGCGATGACCTGATCCTGTATACTGGCGAGGGCGTTAGGCGGCTTGTGGGCTTTGCGGATCGCGTCGGCCTGAGAGATGATTTCGTGGCCGCGCTCGGCCGAGTGAATAAGATCACGCGTGGGCCCAAACCCGTGCGCGCCCTGCGCGAGATTGGGCTTTCCCCCGATTTCACCGCTAAGGTTCCGACTACGGATGGGATCATTGCTACGCTTGAGGGCAAAACCCTGCGCGAGCGTTCGGTAAGCGTACAGATCTACGGGCAGGAGCCAAACCAGAAGCTCGTTGCCTTCCTTGAAGCGCATGGGGCCATGGTCGATATAGTTGCACCATACATATATTCTTCAAATGCCGACGACCACCGCGTCGAGGCCCTCATCCGCGAACTGGGAGTGGGGGGCATTGACGCGATTGCATTCGCCAGTTCGCCCCAGGTCCAGCGGCTTGCCGAACAATCTTCGCCACGGCGAGCTTGGTATTGTCGTAGAGGATCGATTGCGGCACACCGCTGAAAAAGTCGAATGCCGCTACATGACCATCGCAAAAGGCCTCCGCCGTCTCCGCGGGATAGGCTTGGACAAAGCAACCGTTAGAATGTGGCAGGTCCACGCACAAATAATGGAACCGCACCTTTTTGCCCGCGATATAGGCATCCGCCTGGCCAAAGTCCGCCTGCGCGTGACCCGGACGATGGCTCAGCGGCACGAACATCTCACGGGCACGCTGCGTTGCCTGCGCCACATACTGGCGCACGATTGTATAATCGCCGGAAAACCCTTCCTCAGTCCGCAGCCGCTCGAAAATCCGCTGTGCCGTATGACGCTGCTTCTTGTGAACCGCGCGGTCGCCATCCAGAACCTTGTCAATCCACGCCATGAACGGGCTGAGCTTCTTCAAAGCGGGCCGTTCGCGCCGCCGATAGCCCGGCGGAACCGAAAACTGAAGCATCTTTGAAATCGTATTGCGGTGAACGCCAAAACGCTTGGCCGCCTCCCGGCGGCTCAGTCCGTCCACCATCACGGCGCGTCTTATCCCGGCATAAAGTTCCACTGTGAACATCCTTTTGGCCTCTCCATCCCATCCAAAGGCATAGAGAAGGCCTAGCAGGACCGGTACACTTTTGCCCCGCCTTAAAAAGGCAGATCAAAGCCGGTTCAGTGGTACACTTTGCGCCCGCTGTTTATACCCGCCTGAGTAACAATCGGTCCGGAGCCGACAATAATGTCGTCTTCGACCGCTGCGCCATCGCCTTCAAGGTTCTCGATGCGCAGTTCGATTTCGATTTCATTGAAACCGGTCGCTTCGATGTCGAAATCGAGTTCCAGATCGTGAAGGTCGAGCAGAACGGTGCGCAGCGCCGCATCGTCCCATGTAGAAAGGTCAGACAGTCGATTGAGGGCGATCATCAGCGCCTTGATCTTCGGCTCGGACATATACTCGATGCGGATCACCATCACCTCACTCATGTCGAGGCGCGTGGCGACCTCCCATTGAGCGTGGCCCGAGATGATGCGGCTTTCGGCGTCGATCAGGATCAGTAGGACCTGACCAAAGACCTTGAACGACTTTGTGAGCGCCTGGATCTGGGATTTGGGGTGTTGGCGCGGTGCCCCCGCATGGGCGTCAGGGCCGTGACGCTGAGGTATTCGGTATGGAGCGGCGCGTTGCGGCGCGGCGGAAAAGTTTGGGACATGGATCGTTCCTTTCATTGGAAGGGAACAAACCATTTGTCACATATTTTTTGGTGGGCATAGGGTCAAAGTTCGATTGATGGCTATTCGACCCAGCGAATTTGGGTGAGCCGTTCGCCTGTAATGGCAAATTCGGGGTGCTCGGCAACGACCGGCTCAAGTAAGCTCGCAAGGTGTACCGCCGTGCGATAGAATTCAATGTCTTGCAGTTCAACCCCTAACTTGGTGCGATCCTTTAGTTTGCCCGCAAGTATCAACTGTACGGCCATCGCAAGGTGAATGATCGGCAGCGACTTACGCCAGACGCGCTTCTCGATGTTCTCTGCATTCTCTATGGAGACGTCAGTTTTGATCAGCTTGCAAAGCTGGTTGATGGAGGTTGAAGTCATGCCTTCGGGCAAGGTAGCGGGCTCGCCGAAGAGTTGTTCGTGTAATTTTCCAATACCCGCTTTGGCGGCGGCCATCCTTTGTGTGACCCGCTTGTCGAGGTAACCCAATGCGGACTTTGGCTTTTGCGCGCGGGCCTCGATTGACGGCCAATTGTACTGGGGCCATTCGTCCATGACGGACCGTGCTAGGGCAGGGTCTTCCGCTTTGGTCAACCGGATCACCCCCGCCATCAGCTCTTCGCTCACCGTTTGGTAGCTGGTTGCTTCTTTTACCGTGGGCCATGCCAGGATCGCGTGAAACAAAGCTCCTGTCATGAAATCAGGCATTACGGCCGGGCCGATATTGAGACGTAATTAGGTTAGCATGAGGGCTCCGCGAAACAGGCAACATCGCACCTGATACCGTCCTGATACCGTCCTGATACCGCGGATTTTGATCCTATTATTCGACACCTTTGGAAATCTCATAAGTCTATGAAATCAAAATATTTTTGCGCGCCATACGTGCGTGACGCAGTCCCAGAGACCTGTTTTGAAGGCAAAAACGCGAAATAACAGGCTTATCAGGTGATGAGACCGGTGCGCAGACGACTGCGTCCACCACCACGCACTTCACATGGCCATGGATCAATAGATCAATGTGCGGCGCGTCGGTCCTTGGCTTTATGTTGATTGGGGTGGAACGAACTCCATTTGCGACATGAATGACAGCAAGCGCAGAGGCTTACAGGAGCAAGTTATAACGAAAACAGATGCATGAATGATCTAACCGAGAGGCGCTTGGCGACAGTGCGCGATCATATGGCGTTGGAATGCGTATCGGATTGGGATGCGGTGATCGCGACCCGCGCATCCCCGCTATGAGATGTATGGAACAGGCGCCGTGTTTGACGGCGAAGAGGCCGTGCGCGGCTATTTTGCCGCTTCGCGCACGCTGTTTCTCGACCAGTCGAATGAGATCATTTCCATTGCGGCGGGTGACAATGAAACAGTTCATGTCGAGTTCTGGTTGCTGGGGACGCATCTAGGTCCATTGCGCAATGGCAAGAGCATCATTAAACCAACAGGCAAGAGTTTTCGGGTGCGTATGGCGGCCACATTCGAGTTTGCAGCGGGGTCGGACAAGATCATTTGCGAACGCCCGTATTTCGATCAAACTGCGGTCATGAGGCAGTTTGGACTGATGTGACGCAGGAGCGATCTTCAATATGGAACCCACTAGGGAAACCGGCTCAACGGAGATCAGCAGCGTCAGGTCTAGGGCGCTGGCGGCGGCTTCGAAAATCCTGGCTCAGCGTGGCGTGGACGAACTCAGCCTCAGGGCTATCGCGGAAAATGCCGGGGTCGGGATTGCCTCGATCTATCACTATTTCGCCAACAAGGATGATCTTTTGGTGAACCTCGCCATATTGGGTTTTTCCGATCTTCATCGCCACATCAATGTGTTTCAAGGCAAGCCGGAATTCACTTCGCCGATGCAGGCCTGCGCGAGAGCCTATTTTGATTTTGCGGAGAAGCAGCCAGCCTTGTTTTCTCTGATGTTTAATGAGCGCTTGTTGGCCAATCACGAGGCTTTGCGCGACGCGGAGAACAAGGTTCTGCTGGTCTATCAAGCAGCCGTTGAGAAGGACCCCCGGATACCGCCGCCGCAAAAGGCCAATGTTGCCCTTGCGCTTTGGGCGTTGGGGCGCGGCATCGCGGCGATCAGGTCGTCCTATCCCGATGGCATACAACCGCCAGAAATCAGCGCCAAGCTGTTTGCTGGCATTTCCTATTTGCTGAACCATCCTGAATAGGCAGGGGCTTGCCGTTTGGCCCTATGGAATGTGTTGTAGAACGCTGTTCGAAGGCCTTAAATCCCTCTAAATTCGTCATGTAGAGGGCCCGAGGAGATTGGCTATGAGTGAAGTATTGGCAAAACACAGTTCGGCAGAAAATAGCGCGGCGCGGGACGCAGCCTATTCCGTCCCACTGGAGGCCATGAACCCTGCGCAGCCGGGCCTGTTTCAGGCCGATGCGATCTGGCCCTATTTCGAGCGCTTGCGCCGCGAAGACCCTGTGCATTTCACCGCCGAGAGCGACTTTGGCCCCTATTGGTCGGTCACCAAATATAACGACATCATGGCGGTTGACACCAACCATCAGGTGTTCTCGTCGGACTATCGCCATGGTGGCATCACCATTGGCGGCGGCACACAAAACATTGAGCCGCTTCCCATGTTCATTGCCATGGACCCACCCCGCCATGATGTGCAGCGCAAGGTGGTGAGCCCCGCTGTTGCACCCTCTGCGCTGGCGATTAGCGCGCCGCAAATTCGTGAACGCGCGGCGGGGATTCTTGATGCTCTGCCTATCGGTGTTGAGTTCGACTGGGTTGATCTTGTGTCCAAGGAATTGACGGCGATGACGCTGGCAACTCTTTTTGATGCGCCGCAGGAAGATCGCCGCAAGATCACCTATTGGTCCGACGTTGTGACCGCCGCGCCGATGCCGGGCGGGTTGGTCGAATCGCTCGATCACCGGATGGAGATCCTTGGCGAATATTCGGCCTATTTCACGGAGCTTTGGAACAAGAAGGTCAATGCAGAGCCACATGGCGATCTGATCTCCATGCTCGCCCACAATCCTGAAACACGGAACATGGATCAGCGGGAGTTTTTCGGCAATGTGGTGTTGCTGACGGTTGGTGGTAATGACACGACACGCAACACGATCTCCGGCTCGATATTGGCCCTCAATCAAAACCCGGATCAATTCGCTAAGCTGAAAAATGACTCAAGCCTTATCCCATCCATGGTGTCGGAAACGATCCGTTGGCAGACGCCCCTGGCTCACATGCGGCGCACGGCGACAGAAGACATCGAACTCCAAGGCAAACAGATCCACAAGGGCGACAAGGTGGTGATGTGGTATGTGTCGGGCAATCGAGACGACGAAGTGATTGAGCGGCCCAACGACTACATCATTGACCGTCCGCGCCCACGCCAGCATATCTCGTTTGGCTTTGGCATTCATCGTTGTGTGGGAAATCGACTGGCCGAGTTGCAGCTGACGATTGTGTGGGAAGAAATCTTGAAGCGCTTCCCCGAGATCATCGTGACGGCGCCCCCCAAGCGCAGCTATTCGACTTTTGTGCGGGGCTATGAAACCATGTCGGTTATCATTCCTAAACGCCATTGATGAGCCAACGATTGCTCCGGCTCTACGGCCTCGCCGACATTCGGCGAGGCCGTAGTTGGCAGTCAGACCTATCATCGCGACCGCTACGCACGCATCAACGGCTATTGATCAAGCGGTGCGCAATGCCACAAACTTACAAAATCATGTTGTTGAAATGAGCACAGCGGAGAAGGGTGGCTGGGGTCAATTGCTGGTCGACGGTCGTTGGACGCGCTTTGCCCTGATTTGTCTTGGCATATGGCTTAATGCCGCCGACAGTTTGATGACCGCAACAATCATGCCGAGTGTGGCTGCCGAAATTGGCGGCTATGCCTATTTCGCATGGACGATTGCGGGGTTCATTCTGGGTGCCATTTTGGCAGGCGCTAGCGCGGGGCAGATGTCGCTGCGTGTGGGCTTGCGTCTCGGCATGGTGCTGGCGGCGGTTGTCTATGTCATAGGCTGCATTGTAAGCGCGATGGCCGGCGACATTGCGGTGTTTCTTGTTGGCCGCTTGTTGCAGGGTATCGGTGCGGGGTGGGTCGTCGGGCTTTGTTATGTGGCGATCAGTTCTGTCTTTCCACCGGAGATGTGGGCGCGCGTGCTGGCATCGGTTTCAGCAGTTTGGGGCGGGGCGACGCTGTTAAGCCCGCTCATCGGTGGATTGTTCGCTGAGGCGGGCCTTTGGCGCTGGGCGTTCTGGGTCTTTGCCGGCCAAGGTGTTGGGTTTGCTTTAGCAGCCTACTTTCTGCTTCCAGCGGCGCGTCCGACATCAGGCGAGGGGCATCTGCCATTGCGCCAGCTTGTGTTGCTGAGCGTCGGCATCGTTTTAATTGCAGCGGCGGGATTGGTGACGGACCTGTGGCGCGCGCTAGCCCTTGGGGTTTTTGGCCTGGCGTTGCTTGCACTTTTCGTCTGGTCGGATGCGAGCGCTGTTACATCCTTGTTGCCGCGCGCCAGTCGTCATCTAATGAGTGCGGCGGGATCGGGCTATGCCATGATCTTCGCCATGTCCACGGCCGCTATTGGCTTTTCTGTTTATGGCCCTGCCATTATGCAGGCGCTCTTTGGCACGTCGCCTTTGGTTGCGGGCTATGTGCTTGCCATTGAGTCTATGTCTTGGACCGTTTCAGCGCTATGCGTCGCGGGGCTGGGTGTGCATTGGGAAGGTATCTTCCTCAAGATCGGCGCGCTGAGTGTGCTTGTTGCCACTGTCTTGTTTGCTTTTACCATGCATTCAGGACCGCTCGCTGCCATTGGCGTGTCGTCTGTTTTTCTTGGCGGAGGATTTGGGCTTTCTTGGTCGTTCATCACAAGACGGATTATTCTGTCCGTGCCGGAGGAAGAACGCTCGCTGGCGTCCGCCGCCGTGCCGACCATGCAGTTGATCGGCTATGCCGCTGGTGCAGCGGGCGCAGGTGTCATTGCGAATTTTTTAGGCTTTACCCACGGGATTGATGCGGTCACAGCCGAGCGCGCCAGCTTTTGGCTGTTTGCGGCTTTTGTGCCCGTCGCGATGCTGGGCGTTGCTGCAGCGTGGCGGTTGTCGTCGCGCGCCTTTGACTAGATCAGTCCACGCACTGACAATTCGTCCTTGATATAGGAATAGTAGATCGGCGCAGCGATAATGCCCGGTACACCAAACCAGGCTTCCATGACCAGCATGGCGACCAGAAGTTCCCAGGCGCGTGAGCGGATTTGTGAGCCGATGATACGGGCATTGACGAAATATTCGAGCTTGTGGATCAGTACCAAAAAGACCAGTGAGCCGATGGCCGCATAGGCTGATACGCCGAGGCTGAGCACGACAATGATCGTATTTGAAATCAGATTGCCGATGACGGGGAGCAGCCCGACAATGAAAGTGACGGCGATCATGGTTTTGACGAAGGGTAGGTGGATGCCAAGCGTGGGCAGAATGATGGAGAGATAGAAACCCGTCAGAATGGTGTTGAGGGCAGAGATGCGAAGCTGCGCGAAGACGACACGGCGAAACGATGTGCCGAGCCGTTGCGCGCGGGCAAGGAGCGCACCACGCAAGGGGGGTAAGTGGGCGGGATATTCCGCCGAGGGACCAAGCGCGGCGAGCCCACCCACCACAGCGCCGACAACAATATGAAAGAGGATACGGCCGAAGTTTTCACCGAGGCTTTGCAGGGCGCCTGCGTTGGCACGCAACCATTGCGAGGCCTGAGCCTGCCAGTCAGCGGCGCTGGCGGGCACGTAACCATGAGCCCATGCAGGCAGATAGCTCTTGGACGCCTGCACCACATCGGCCATTTTGCGGAGTAAAATGACGACGTTGTCTGAACTGTCCGTAAGAAGCGAAGTAAGGCCCGCCGCCGCAGCCGCAAAGAGCAAAATGAGGGCGACGGACAGCAGTGCCAGTGCGATGGCCTTGCTCGCGCGCTGCGAAAGGCCGCGTGAGCGCAGTAGCGAAGCGACGACATAGACGAGTTCGTACACCAGCACGCCAGCAAGAAAGGCAGGGAGAAGGCCGAGCCACAGCACGCCGTAAAGGGCTAACCCGGTCATGACCAGCGCAATCGTGTCGAAATGGCGGGTCTGGACGGCGGGGAAGGCTGTCGGAGCAGTCATGGGGGTTCTCTGGGCGGCTGGGTGACTGTCCGCTAGAGTGCCACCTTAGCAGGGATAGCGCAGGTGCGGGAAGCCGCATTGCCGCGTGAGGTCTGATCCGCTAGAAGTGGCCATTCATCAATTCACCGATATTCGAGAGAGAGCGGCGCATGGCTTCCTATCAATATGTGTATGTCATGGATCGATTGTCCAAGACCTATCCGGGCGGCAAGCAGGTCCTGAAGGACATTCGCTTGTCTTTTCTTCCGGGCGTCAAGATCGGCGTTGTCGGCCTGAACGGCGCGGGCAAATCGACTTTGCTCAAGATTATGGCGGGCCTCGACACGGACCATACGGGCGAAGCCTGGGCAGCCGAAAGCGCCAAGATCGGCTATCTTGCGCAAGAACCTGAGCTTGATCCCACCAAGGACGTGCTGGGCAATGTGATGGAAGGCGCCAAAGAGAAGAAGGCGCTGATCGACCGTTACAACGAAGTCGCCATGAATTATTCCGACGAGACGGCCGACGAGATGGCCAAACTTCAAGATATCATTGATGCGCAGAACCTCTGGGATCTCGATAGTCAGGTCGAGATGGCCATGGATGCGCTGCGCTGTCCCGACGGGGCTGCCGATGTGTCGAAGCTATCAGGCGGTGAAAAGCGGCGCGTGGCATTGTGCCAGTTGTTGCTGGCCGCGCCTGACCTGCTGCTGCTCGATGAACCGACCAACCATCTCGACGCGGAGTCCGTTGCCTGGTTGCAGAATTATCTGAAGGAATATGGCGGAACCGTCGTGCTGGTCACGCATGACCGCTATTTTCTCGACAATGTGACGGGCTGGATTTTGGAACTCGATCGCGGCTCGGGCATTCCCTATGAAGGCAACTATTCGTCGTGGCTGGAGCAGAAGTCTAAGCGTCTGGAACAAGAAGGTCGCCAAGATGAATCTGTGCAGCGCACGCTGGCACGCGAACTTGAATGGATCCGGCAGAGCCCCAAAGCGCGCCAAGCCAAGAGCAAGGCGCGTGTGCGGGCCTATGACGAACTGCTCGCCGAGGCGGGCAGGCAGCAAGATGGCAAGGCCCAGATCGTCATTCCGGCGGGCCCACGCCTTGGCGGTACGGTGGTGGAAGCAAATGGGCTCTCCAAAGCATTTGGCGACCGGTTGTTGATTGAAAACTTGTCGTTCCAACTTCCACCGGGTGGCATTGTCGGCATCATTGGGCCTAACGGCGCGGGCAAGACAACGCTGTTTCGTATGTTGACGGGGCTTGATACGCCTGACGAGGGCACGCTCAAGATCGGTGATACCGTGACCATGGGGTATGTCGATCAGAGCCGCGATGACCTGACACCGACGAAAACAGTCTGGGAAGAAATCTCAGGTGGGACGGATATTATTGAGCTCGGCAAGACCACCATGCCAAGTCGTGCCTATGTCGGGGCCTTTAATTTTAAGGGCAGTGACCAGCAGAAAAAAGTCGGGCAGCTGTCAGGCGGCGAACGCAACCGTGTGCATTTAGCCAAGATGCTGAAGTCGGGCGCAAACTTGCTTCTCCTCGACGAACCGACCAACGATCTCGACGTCGATACGTTGCGCGCGCTTGAAGATGCGCTGGTGGCCTTTGCCGGTTGCGCCATTGTTATCAGCCATGACCGCTGGTTCTTGGATCGTATCGCCACGCATATGCTTGCCTTTGAGGGCGACAGCCATGTTGAATGGTTTGAGGGTAACTATGCTGAATATGAGGCGGACCGTAAAAGCCGTCTAGGTGCGGCGGCGGAAGTGCCGCATCGCATTAAGTACAAGCGCTTCAGCCGCTAGAGGCAATGTGATACGGCCATACAAAAACGGCGCGGGATTGATCCCGCGCCGTTTTTCTTAGCCTTGGTCAAAGCCTAGTTGCTTTTGTTGGCTGATGCGATCTGCGCTTTCAGATGGTCGAGCAGGGCGGAAAACTTGCCGCCATGATTGGTGATCACCGATGTAAAGGCGGAGCGCTGTTCTTGCGCCAGCCAGATGCCAACGACATTGACGTCGAATATCTTGTAGCTGCCGCTTGGTTCCTTGACGAGCCACCATGTAACCGTGACAGGCTCGCGCCCGTTGGTGAAATTGATCTGGCTATTGACGATGGCCTGATTGGACCCCTTGGGCTGCGACCCTGTGATGACGAGTTTCTCGTTGTGATAATCAGACAGGCGGGTGACGTAGACCTTGACCACGAAATTGCGAACTAGGTCGAGATACTCGGCCTTTTGTTCCGGCGTGGGCAGGCGAACATACTGACCCAATGCGAAGGCGGCGATTTTTTTCATGTCAGCGGTTTCGTCGAGCATTTTACCGAAGGCAGCCTCACGCTCTTTGCTGTCGGCGCTCTTGTCGCTGATGATGGCGATGGCACGTGTGGAGACATCATTGACGAAAGCCTCCGCGGCCTGATCGTTGGCAGATGCGGCTGTGCTGAAGGTGAGGCATCCAACTGCAAGAGTGCCAACTGCAAGAGTGAGAGCAACAGCAAGCGAGGGCAAGACGTTGCGAAGTGTAGGGGCGAGGGTCATAGAGAAGCCTCCTGGGGCATTGATTTTGATCTCGGTTTCCCGAGACATTCCTCCGGCATCAAACGCCTCACGGGCGTGATGTGCGCAAGTTCCAGCGGCAGGCTTGCCTCTACTTTGGAGCGACAGCCTGAGGCTCGTTTGTGTCGAAATTTAGGTTGTTGATGTCCGGTAAATTGTCTGTGTTCGTCTTGCCATTGGCAATTTCGTTGGCCCGGCTTTGACGATAGAGGCTGCGAACGGTGGCGTAATAGTCAACCGACGTGCGCTCGATCTGGTCCAGCGTGTCGAGGTTGCGCGAGCGCACATCGACACCGTTCAGGACAAAGCGCGTGACCGGCACGGTATAGGGGCCACCCCAATAGACATAGGTCAGCGGATCAAAGAAGCGATCAACAACGAAGCCAGTCAGATCGCGCGGCGGTGAGGGGCCAAGGATTGGCAGAAAGATATAAGGACCTTCCGGCGTGCCGTAGGTGGCGAGCGTCTGGCCGAAATCTTCGCGGTGTTGGGGGTATCCCCAGCCGGTGGCCGGATCGAACAAGCCGAGCACACCGACAGTTGTATTGATTCCAAAGCGGGCCGCGGTGGACCCGGCGCGATCCCACTCGCCTTGCAGGCCATCATTGGCCAGCACGACGGGGCTCGTCAGATTGTCGAGGAAATTGCGAATGCCTTGGCGGGCGGGGTTAGGCACGACACCCGCATACCAAGTGGCGACGGGTTTGATCAGAATGGTGTCGAAGAATCGATTCAACTCGAAGAAATAGCGATTCAACGGTTCAATCGGGTCATTGGTGTCATTATAGGCCTGAACAGCGGCGATGTTGCTCGGGTCTGGCTTTGTCGCGCAGGCGGCCACCATGATCAGTGAGGTAAAGCAGGCCGCTTTGACGCTCAGATTTAGGATCTTTGCAACCAACATCATTCTGTCATCCGTCTTATGGCCTCTAAAGGCTATCGTTGCGCCGAGTGAGATGTCGGCGTGGTCTGGTCTTGGAAAGACCATATTGGATGCAGAAAGCCGCACATTCCCTTAAGGAGCGCATTATTTTTTTGTGCTCCTTCAGTCCCAGACCCAGTCACCTTGCTAGCATAGAGCTAGGGTGTTCGCTAGCGAGTCTAAAGGGGTGGCGTTTCCCGAATGCGTCAGTGTTGCTGAAATACCCCTATTTTGGTTTCTGATTGCCACTTGAATACATACATAAAGATATGTTTATATTGTGAGTTACAATCGTGAGGCGGATATGGACGACCTTCTGACAGGATTGCGCGCGGCGGGTGAGCCTACCCGGTTGCGCCTGCTTGCTATATTGGCCAAGAGCGAGCTCACCGTGACCGAGCTCACCCAAATCCTGCGCCAGAGTCAGCCTCGCGTCAGTCGGCACCTGAAATTGCTGTGCGAAGCGGGTTTGCTTGATCGCTTTCGGGAGGGAAGCTGGGTCTTCTACCGTCGTTCCCAGAGCGGGGCGGGGGTCAAGCTGGCCAGTGTTCTGACGATGCTTATTCCGACAGACGATCAGACCATTGTGCGTGACCTTGAACGCCTTGATGCGGTGCGGGCAGCACGCGCGGAACGGGCGTCTGAATTTTTCCGCGTCAATGTCGATGAGTGGAACCGTATTCGGTCGCTGCATGTGCCTGAAACCAAGGTCGAGCAGGCGATTATGGAGTTTGGTTTTCCGGGTGAGGCCATTGAAAATTTTGTCGATCTAGGCACCGGTACGGGCCGCATGATTGAACTGATCGGCCCGAAGGCCAAGTCCAGCTTGGGCATTGATCTGTCGCCGGAAATGTTGGCTTTCGCACGGGTGCAGCTGGATCAGGCGGGTATTGAGCATTGCTCGCTCAGACAGGGAGACTTGTATGACCTGCCGCTGGCCGACGGCACGGCTGATCTTGTGACGCTGCATCAAGTGCTGCATTACATGGACGACCCCGCTGCGGCAGTGATCGAGGCGGGCCGCATCTTGCAGCCGGGCGGACGTTTGCTGATTGCCGATTTTGCGCCACATGGCCTCGACTTTCTACGCGAGGAACAGGCGCATCGTCGGCTTGGCTTCAGCGTAGACGAGGTTCAAAGCTGGCTGGCGCAGGCTGGCTTGTCGATGGTGGACACGCGTCGTCTGCCGCCGCCGCAAGGCGATGAAGGAGCCACCTTGACGGTTGTTATCTATGCCGCAGACAAGCCGGGCGATCGAAGACTGGCGCTTGCTCAACATCAGAGCGAACTTGAGGATGCGAGTGCATGAGTGATCACACATCTTATAGCGACAGTAGCGCGACGCGCGTCTCCTTTGAATTCTTTCCGCCTAAGACACCAGAAATGGAGGAGACATTGTGGCGTTCCATTCGTCGGTTGGAACCTTTTCAGCCCGAACTCGTGTCCGTTACCTATGGGGCGGGTGGGTCCACGCGTGAGCGCACGCATGGCACCGTGAAACGCATTGCGCAGGAAACGAGTTTGACGCCAGCGGCGCATCTGACCTGCGTCGGCGCGTCAAAGGGCGAAACAGATGATGTCATTCGCGCCTATTGGGACGCAGGCATTCGTCATATTGTTGCTTTGCGTGGCGACATGCCGGAGCTTGGCGCGCCTTACGTGCCGCATCCGCAAGGCTATCAGTCGACGCCTGATCTCATTGCTGGTATCCGCAAGATCGCCGATTTTGAAGTCATTGTCAGCGCCTATCCTGAGAAGCATCCTGAGTCGCTTTCGTTGGATGCTGATATTGATATTCTCAAGCAAAAGGTGGACGCTGGCGCGACGAGGGCGATCAGCCAGTTTGTCTTTGATACCGAAAAACACGCACGTTTCCTCGACGCTGTGCGCCGCGCAGGCGTTGAGGTTCCGCTTGTGCCGGGTATCATGCCGACAACAAATTTTAAGGGCACCAAGCGCATGGCGGGGCGCTGTGGGGCGTCTATTCCAAAATGGCTCGATGACTATTATATCGGACTCGATGACGAGTTGGAGACGCGCAAGTTGATCGCGGCCTATGTGGCCGCCGAGCAGGTCAATCGGTTGCGCGCCTACGGGTTCGACCGTTTTCACTTCTACACGCTCAATCAGGCAGATCTGACTTTTGCCATCTGTAATGTATTGGGCGTACGCAGGCATGTAGTTCCCGCAACTGTGCCGGTGTCATAAGGACGTATGAGATGACCAGAGACGAACGTATTGCCCGATTGAAAGAAGAAGCCAAGACCCGTGTGCTTGTGCTTGATGGCGCGATGGGCACGATGATCCAGAGCTATAAGCTGACGGAAGCTGATTTTCGCGGCGACCGTTTCAAGGATCATTCCTCCGACCTCAAGGGTGACAATGAGCTGATCGGGCTTGTACGGCCGGATATTTTGCGCGACATCCATCTTGAGTATTTTCGTGCCGGAGCTGACATCGCCGAAACCAATACGTTTGGTGCAACGGTCATCGCGCAGGCCGATTACAAACTCGAATCCGTCGCCTACGAGATGAACGTCGAGAGCGCGCGGATCGCTCGCGAGGCGGCTACCATTGTTGAGGCGGAAGAGCCGGGCCGCGTTTGCTATGTGGCGGGCGTTTTGGGGCCGACCAATCGCACAGCGTCGATCTCGCCCAAGGTCAGCGATCCGGGCTTTCGCAATGTCACGTTCGACGAGCTGCGAGAGGCCTATAAGGCGTCGACGCGCGGCCTTATCGAAGGTGGGGCAGACCTCATTATGGTCGAGACGATTTTCGATACGCTAAACGCCAAGGCGGCGCTCTTTGCGGTGTCTGAAGCGTTTGAAGAACTGGGCATTGAATTGCCGGTGATGATTTCTGGCACGATCACGGATATGTCAGGACGCTTGCTGTCAGGCCAGACGCCGGAAGCTTTTTGGAACTCTGTGTCGCATGTGAGGCCTTTTTCAGTCGGACTCAATTGTGCACTGGGTGCTAAGGAAATGCGGCCCCATGTCCATACATTGTCACGCATCGCCGGGGTCAATATCAGCGCGCACCCCAATGCCGGTTTACCCAATGAAATGGGTGAATATGACGAGACACCCGAACACATGGCAAAACTCGTTAGCGAGTTTGCTGCATCTGGCCTTGTCAATATCGTTGGCGGGTGTTGCGGCACAACGCCTGCACATATTCATGCCATTGCCGAAGCAGTGAAGGACATGGCGCCGCGCGAAAAGCCTGAAATTGTGCCGCGATTGCGGCTGTCGGGCCTTGAACCCTTTACCGGCGCTTAATCCAAACAGATACAGAGAATTGATATGACCCAACCAATAGCCAGTTTCATTAATATCGGCGAACGGACCAATGTCACCGGCTCGGCAAAATTTAAAAAGCTGATCATTGATGGACGGTTTGATGAGGCTTTGGCCGTGGCGCTTCAGCAGGTTGAGAGCGGCGCGCAGATCATCGACATCAATATGGATGAGGGCATGCTTGATAGCGAGCAGGCCATGGTGCGCTTTCTCAATTTGATTGCAGCAGAACCTGACATTTCGCGCGTGCCGATCATGCTCGACAGCTCCAAATGGTCGATCATTGAGGCGGGTTTGAAATGCGTGCAGGGCAAGGCGATCGTCAATTCCATCAGCCTAAAGGAAGGCGAAGAGGCGTTTCTTGATCACGCACGCAAAATCATGCGCTATGGCGCGGCCGCCGTGGTCATGGCGTTTGACGAGGACGGGCAGGCCGATACCGCCAATCGCAAGGTTGAGATTTGCGAGCGATCCTATCGGCTTCTGGTCGATAAAATCGACTTTCCACCTGAAGATATTATTTTTGACCCCAATATTTTTGCTGTCGCGACAGGTATCGACGAACATAACAACTATGGCGTTGAGTTCATCGAGGCGACGCGGCGGATCAAGCAAAACCTGCCCTATGCGCATGTCTCGGGCGGCGTATCCAACGTGTCGTTCTCGTTTCGCGGCAATGAACGGGTACGCGAGGCGATGCATTCGGTGTTTCTCTATCATGCCATTCAGGCGGGCATGGACATGGGCATCGTCAATGCAGGCCAGCTTGCCATCTATGATGACATTGAGCCGGAGCTGCGCGAGCGCGTTGAAGATGTGATCCTCAATCGGCGAGCCGACGGCACGGAGCGGTTGCTGGAAATTGCTGAGCGTTACAGAGGTGGTGAGGGCAAGAAGAAAGAAGAAGACCTGAGTTGGCGCGAGCTGCCGGTCACAGAGCGTCTAACGCATTCGCTGGTCAAAGGCATTAACGCTTTCATCGAAGAAGACACAGAGGCCGCGCGCGCCGCCGCCGACAAGCCGCTTGACGTGATCGAAGGGCCGTTGATGGATGGCATGAATGTGGTCGGCGATCTCTTTGGCGCGGGCAAGATGTTCTTGCCGCAAGTGGTGAAGTCTGCCCGCGTGATGAAACAGGCGGTGGCCTATCTTCTGCCTTTCATGGAAGAAGAAAAACGCCGCACCGGCGCCGAGCAAAACAAGGCGGCAGCGCGCATCCTGATGGCGACCGTCAAGGGTGACGTGCATGATATCGGCAAAAACATCGTCGGCGTTGTCCTCCAATGCAATAACTACGAGGTGATTGACCTTGGTGTAATGGTTCCCGCTGCCAAAATTTTGGAAGTTGCGCGGGCTGAAAAAGTCGATGTGATCGGCTTGTCTGGCCTCATCACGCCGAGCCTTGACGAGATGTGCAATGTCGCGGCCGAAATGGAGCGCGAAGGTTTTGATATTCCGCTGTTGATCGGTGGGGCGACGACGAGCCGTATTCACACCGCCGTTAAGGTGCATCCGCATTATAAGCGCGGACAAGCGATTTATGTCACCGATGCGAGCCGGGCTGTTGGCGTTGTCTCGCAGTTGATTTCACCGAAATCCAAGGTTCAATATATCGACGACGTGCGCGCTGAATATAAGAAGATGGCAGCAGCGCATGCCAATGCGCGCCAAACCAAAGAGCGCCAGAGCCTTGAGGCGGCCCGCGAAAATCGTTTGCGAATTGATTTGACAGACTACACGCCGACAAAACCAACCTTTCTCGGCATCAAAGCGTTTGATGACTATCCGCTGGAAAAGCTGGTGCCTTATATCGACTGGACGCCTTTCTTTGCGACATGGGAGCTGGCCGGGCACTATCCACAAATTCTTCAAGATGATCTGATTGGCGAAGCGGCACGTTCGCTGTTTGCGGATGCGCAGGAAATGCTTAAGCAGATGGTCGAGGAGAAGTGGCTCAAGGCTTCTGGGGTCATTGGCCTTTGGCCCGCCAATTCCACGGGTATGGACGATATTGAGATCTATACAGATGACACGCGTAGTGAGCAGCGCGCCGTGCTTCATTCACTGCGCCAGCAGATGAAGCGTGTGCGTTCAGAGCGCCCCAATATGGCAATGGCCGACTTTGTGGCGCCCAAGGAAAGCGGCGTGGCCGATTATGTCGGTGGTTTTGCCGTGACGGCGGGCCATGGCGAAGATGAGATCGCCAAACGTTATGCCGAGCAGTTGGATGACTATAAGTCGATCCTGTCCAAATCGTTGGCTGACCGTCTAGCCGAAGCTTTTGCGGAACATTTGCATGAACGCGTGCGGCGCGAATTCTGGGCTTATGCGGCAGATGAAACCTTGAACAAGACGGATCTGATTGGTGAAAAATATCAAGGTGTTCGCCCGGCGCCAGGCTATCCAGCGCAGCCTGACCACACCGAGAAGAAAACACTGTTTGAGTTACTCGACGCCGAAGCACAGACCGGCATTGAGTTGACCGAAAGCTACGCCATGTGGCCCGGCGCGGCGGTCAGCGGCTTCTATTTTGCGCATCCTCAGGCTGAATATTTCGGCGTGGGGCGCATTGAGCGTGATCAGGTGGTGGACTATGCCGCGCGCAAGGGCATGACGCTGGCTGAATGCGAACGCTGGCTTGCGCCGATCCTCAACTACACGCCGAGCGAGGGCGACGCAGCAGCGTAAAACTTATCCTCGTAGTGATATGTGCCCCCATATTGTGTGAACCGCTTTCATAAAGGGACGCATCGCGACGTTTGTTGCGTGAAGGCGGGTGGTGTCGGGCTTTTGTTTTGAAGAGGACCGCTGCCATGCGCGGGGCGAATGTACTTTGCCAACGCGTTCACGCGCTAACGCGTTGCTACGCGTCACGCGGGTGAAGATCATTCTGCCCCGCGTCCCTTACTTTAGGGACCGAACGACAACCGATGGCCAAATCTTCGAGCGCGCCGCGCTGCGGAACCGTCTTTGTTGTTTCAAATGATGAACGTCAGATCAAACCAACCGTAATGGCGCCGACAAAGACAAACGCCAAGCATGCGAGGATGAAACCGAATTTGTTTGAATGGATCATCTTGGCCTCCTGATGTGGCAGTTGCATCAGGCGCGATAGCGAGCGCCGTCTGCTGGTCACAGCGCGATGTTTGGTCCGGTTATGAGGATGTGCAAGTCAATTTTTGGTTGCGCTTTTGCAACCACAATGTTGCGCAAATACATGGGCTAGAAAGAGCAGAATTCAGCCCTATAATGGACGTTGTTGTGTTGTTGCCATAGCAAGCCAGCCATTAATTTTGACTTCTTGGCGGCATTGATTCGATCCAAATTTACATTCTACAGGTTTTGACTGATCTTCACGTCTTCAGGTGATGCGTTTTGCTATCTGGTTATGTTCTGTGTTTTCTACAACTAACAATCTCTACACAGATGGTGTGCCAAATCCTCCTCCGCCGGGCGTCTCGATGATGATGGTGTCGCCTGCCTCCACATCCATCTGATCTGAGCCTGCCAGCGGAATTATCGTGCCGTCTTTTCGCCGCAGTGCATTTTTTCCGCAAAGTGCGTCTTCGCCACCTTCCAATCCGAAGGGCGGCACGCTGCGATGGGTTGACAGGATCGACACTGTCATCGGTTCGCGGAACTGGATAGCGCGGGTGACACCGTTGCCGCCGTTATGTTTGCCCTTGCCGCCTGAGCCATGGCGGATTGCAAAATTTTCGAGGATCACAGGAAAACGCCATTCGAGAATTTCAGGATCGGTGAGACGCGAATTGGTCATATGGGTGTGGACGGCGTCGGCCCCGTCAAATTGGGGCCCTGCGCCCGCACCGCCACAGATCGTTTCATAGTATTGATGCTGTGCATTGCCGAAGGTGAGGTTGTTCATCGTGCCTTGGGCGGACGCCATCGTGCCGAAGGCGCCAAAGAGGGCGTCGGTCAGCCATTGGCTGGTTTCGACATTGCCACCGACCACGGCGGCGGGAAAATGAGGGGCTAGCATGGAGCCGTCGGGGATTACGATTTCCAGCGGTTTCAGGCAGCCTTCATTGAGCGGAATGTCGTCGCCCACCATGCAGCGGAAGACATAGAGCACGGCGGCGCGGGCGACGGCGGAGGGCGCGTTGAGGTTTGTCGCAAGCTGCGGGCTGGTGCCGGTGAAGTCTATTTTGGCACTGCGGGTCTTGTGATTGACGCTCACCTTGACGCGGATGATTGCGCCGTCGTCCATCACCTGTTCAAAGGCAGCGTTCTTCAGTTTGCCGATGACGCGACGGACGCTTTCTTCGGCATTGTCCTGCACATGCGCCATATAGGCTTCGACAACGTCGAGCCCGAAATCACGCACCATCTTGCGCAATTCCTGTGCGCCTTTCTCGCAAGCGGCAATTTCTGCGCGCAGGTCGGCAATGTTCTGGTCAGGGTTGCGGGCAGGCCACGGGCCAGACAAGAGTAGGGCGTGCATATCGGCTTCGCGGAAGGTGCCACCATCGACCAATTTGAAATTATCGATGAGAACACCCTCTTCCTCGACACTCTTTGAGTGTGCTGGCATGGAGCCTGGCGAGATGCCACCGATGTCAGCCTGGTGGCCACGTGCGGCGACATAGAAGAGCCGCGTCTTGTTGTCGGCGTCAAAGACGGGTGCGACGACGGTGACGTCAGGCAAATGTGTGCCGCCATTGTAAGGCGCGTTCAGCACATAGACATCGCCGGGACCCATGGTCGGGTTCTGGTCGATCACGGCGCGCACGCTGGCTCCCATCGAGCCTAGATGCACCGGCATATGCGGTGCATTGGCGACCAGACCACTGGCGCGATCAAACACGGCGCAGGAAAAATCCAGCCGCTCTTTGATGTTGACCGAAAAGGCGGTCTTTTCCAGCGTGAAACCCATTTGTTCGGCAATCGACATGAAGAGATTGTTGAAGATCTCCAGCATGACGGGATCGACCTCGGTGCCGATGGCATGGTCACGGCGTTTGGGGGTGGCGCGGGTCAGGATGATGTGGTTGAGCGCTGTCACCTCTCCCGCCCATTCCGGCTCGATGACAATGGTTTGATGCGGCTCGATGATGATGGCGGGTCCCTTGATCCGATGACCGGCTTGCAGCGCGTCGCGGCGGAAGATGGCGGCGTCCTGCCATGCGCCCTCACTGAAGAAGCGGCTTTGACGTTCGACAATGGGAGGGGACTGCTTGATCGTCACAATTGCGTCGGACTCCGTGACGTCAGCGGTCTTGCCGGTTGCCTCGACCGAAAGAGCCTCGATGATGATGGATTTGTCTGTCGCCACAAAACCAAAGCGCTGGCGATGGCCGGTCTCAAAGTGCGCGCGAACACT
Source organism: Parvibaculaceae bacterium (assembly GCA_041688015.1). Classification (GTDB taxonomy): domain Bacteria; phylum Pseudomonadota; class Alphaproteobacteria; order Parvibaculales; family Parvibaculaceae; genus Parvibaculum. The sequence continues at coordinate 207,699 of JBDNIY010000016.1, read as the reverse complement.
GTCCAATGTACCGTGCGCAATGAGCAGGGCTGTGTCGGTGCCCGCATAGCGCAGATGCAGACACGGGATGATTTCGATCTGACTGGGCGTGATCCCTTGCGCTTCGACTTCGCCTCTGGTTTTCGCACCAAGCGTCTCAATCGCCTTTACGACGTGGCGCAATCCATCATTGTCGAGTGGCATTTCGATGGCCCGTTCGCGGCTGGCGCGGATGTCGGCGAGCCCCATGCCATAGGCCGATAGGACGCCTGACAGCGGATGAAAGAGAATGCGGCTCATGCCCAGTGCATCTGCGACGAGGCAAGCATGTTGGCCGCCTGCGCCACCAAAGCAGGTCAGCGCGTAATTGGCGACATTGTGGCCGCGTTGCACGGATATTTTTTTAATCGCTTGCGCCATATTTTCAACGGCGATGCGGATGAAGCCATCGGCAACGTCTTCCGGCTTACGATCGAGGTTTTGTGCGAGAGACTTGAACTGAGTGTGGACTGTCTCAGCGTCGAGGGCGGCCTTGCCGTTCGCGCCGAAAACAGGTGGGAAATAGGCGGGTAGTAATTTGCCGACCATGACGTTTGCATCAGTGACGGTGAGCGGGCCGCCACGTCGATAGGCGGCAGGGCCGGGATTGGCGCCTGCGGAGTCCGGGCCAACGCGGAGGCGACCATGGTCATAGTGGAGGATTGAGCCGCCACCTGCTGCCACGGTATGAATTTGCATCATCGGTGCGCGCATGCGCACGCCCGCCACTTCAGTTTCAAAGCTGCGTTCCAGTTCACCGTCGTAGTGACAGACGTCGGTTGAGGTGCCGCCCATGTCAAAGCCGATCAAGCGTTTGATGCCCGCAAGGCGCGCTGTCTCAACCGCGCCGACGACACCGCCCGCCGGGCCGGACAGGATGGCGTCCTTGCCTTCAAAGAGCGACGCCTCGGTGAGGCCGCCCGACGATTGCATGAAGAGAAGACGTGTATCATCTCCCAATGCAGTTGAAATGCGTGCGACATAGCGTTTCAAGATTGGCGAGAGATAAGCGTCCACAACGGTTGTGTCGCCACGCGAGACAAATTTCATCAAAGGACTGACGCCGTGGCTCGTTGAAATTTGTGTAAAGCCGATCTCGTGGGCGATGCGCGCGGCTGTGTTTTCATGTGCAGGGTAGCGATAACCATGCATGAAACAGATGGCGACGGCGCGAATGCCTGCGGCATGAGCTTGGCTCAAAGTGCGGTATGCCTCTGCTTCGTCAAGAGGCGTCAAAACTTCTCCCTCGGCGCTCAGCCGTTCGCTGACTTCGGCAGAGCGCTCGAAAAGCATGTCGGGTTTGACGATGGCGAGGCGAAAGAGGTGCGGGCGGTTTTGATAGCCGATCCGTAAAGCGTCGCCGAAACCTTGTGTTGTGAGGAAAAGCACGCGCTCCCCTTTGCGCTCTAGCAGCGCATTGGTGGCGACCGTTGTTCCCATTTTGACGGCGTTGATCTGGCCGGTCGCGAGAGGACGGTCGGGTGCTGTGCCCATCAGATCACGGATACCTTGAAGGGCGGCATCTTCGTAGTGCTCAGGATTTTCGGAGAGAAGTTTGTGGGCGGTGAGGTGACCATCAGGTTGGCGCGCAACGATGTCGGTGAACGTACCGCCACGGTCGATCCAGAAATCCCAACGGCCTGTCCTGTCGTCCTGATTTGTCATGCGTTGAAATTGCCATAAGTGAGGTTGTGGGGCGAGCCGTATTGGACTCATCGCAAGTGTGGTATGACCTGTGGCGGAAAGTCACGGGCGGTTGGCAGAAACTGGCCTCAAAACGGCACATGCCATCAAAGGTTCAAATAGGTTTGCAGATTTGTCGAGTGCGGGGTGTTGGTTTTGGCTTTAAGCTACGGGCATGTCCATTTGGGGAAAAATTGCAGGTGCGGGCGTTGGTCTTGCCGTTGGCGGACCATTGGGCGCGCTCGTGGGTGCGGTGGCGGGGCATCTTGTCATTGACCGGGCATTGGCTGACAACGAAGTTGTTTTCACGGTCGCCCTGATTGCGCTGTCTGCCAAGATGGCCAAGGCCGATGGGCAGGTCACGGATGATGAAATTCGCGCTTTTGAGGAAGTGTTGAATGTGCCCGAGGCCGAGAAGGCCAACGTCAAACGCGTGTACCGTATTGCCCAGCAAGATGTGGCGGGTTTCCAGGCTTATGCCGATCAGCTGGCGCGTATCTATGTCGACAATCCGGCCATGCTTGAAGATGTGCTGGATGCGCTTTTCCACATCGCTATGGCGGATAAATTTGTCCACCCGTCGGAACTGGAGTTTTTGCGCACCGTTGCCGATATCTTCGGGTTCTCGGAAGTGGAATTTGCGCGTATTCGGGCGAGCCATCTGGGGTCGGACCGTACCGACCCCTATCTTGTGCTGGGTATTACGCCGGATATTTCATCCGAAGATCTTCGCAAAGCCTATCGGCGTCTGGTACGCGAAAACCATCCCGATACGCTGATCGCGCGTGGGGTGCCCAAGGAGCTTGTCTCCATTGCCAATGAAAAGCTCGCCACCATTAATGTCGCTTATGAAAAAATCATGCGCCAGCGTGGGGCTTAAGGACTAGGCGTGGCTGAGGGCTTGCGAACTAGGACCCCTAAATTCCTGTCGTCGCGCTTGCGGCGCACGCCGCCTCGGACATTATGACCCGCCAGCACTTTGCCCTTATGATGCTCATCAACCTCATTTGGGGGTTTGCGCTGGTGGCTGCCAAAGTGGGGCTTGGCCATTTCCCGCCGATGTTGTTTACAGCATTCCGCTTTCTCTTCATTCTTTGTGTGCTCTTTCCCTTTCTCAAAATTCATCAAGGCCGGATGCGCGATGTCATCATCATCGCGCTTTGCGCTGGTCCACTTGGTTTTGGGTTTTTCTTTGCGGGGCTTGCTCTTTCCAATCCGTCGGTGGTCGCCGTGGTCAGCCAATTGGGCGTACCTTTCGCGACCATATTGTCAGTGATATTCCTGAAAGAGCAGGTACGCTGGATCAGATGGTGCGGCATTTCGCTGTCCTTCATTGGTGTCATGGTCATCAGCTTTGACCCCACGGTGTTCAACTTCCTAACCGGCGTGATCTTCGTGGTGCTGTCAGCCCTGATCGGGTCGGTCGGCACGATTTTCCAACGCCGGATTAGAAATGTTGGCGTTTTCGAAATGCAGGCATGGATTGCGCTCGTGGCAGGCCCGTTGATGCTCGGCATGTCACTTGCCTTTGAGGCTGATCATTGGGCGATCATCAAGTCGGCGTCACTTGTCGAATGGGGCGGCATTCTTTATACCGCCTTTGCTTCCAGCTTGATCGGTCATGCTGGCATTTTCTATCTGCTTCAGCGCTATGAGGTGACGCAGACCGCACCTCTGACCTTGCTTTCGCCCATTTTCACCGTCATTTTCAGTGTCGTATTGCTGGGCGATGTTTTGACGACCCGGATGCTGATCGGAGCGGCTATTGCGCTGATCGGTATTTTGATCGTGTCGTTGCGGCAAAAACAAATTGTTGATACGGGGCCCTGATCGGGACGTTGCCTCCATGAGCCTTGCCATTGCCAACCGACCATCGCCGAATTTCAATGACCGACCGCAACCGCCGGTGATCGACATTTTGGTGCTGCATTACACCGGTATGGGTAGCGCGGCAGCAGCGATTGATCGCCTCTGTTCGCCGACCTCCAAAGTGTCCTCGCATTATGTGGTGGATGAAGCTGGGTATGTCTTGCGCCTGGTGCCTGAAGAGAAGAGAGCTTGGCATGCCGGGCTGTCGAGCTGGGCCGGGATCAGTGATTTGAACGGGCGCTCGATTGGCATTGAGATCGTTAATGGCGGCCACGACGGCGGCTGCCCGCCTTATCCTGAGGTGCAGATGCAAGCGGTCGAGGCACTGTGCCAAGAAATCATGGCGCGCCATCCCATTGCGCCGCGCTCTGTCGTCGCCCACTCCGATATTGCGCCCGACCGTAAGGAAGATCCGGGCGAGTGGTTCGATTGGGCGCGCCTTGCGCGAGCCGGTGTTGGCGTCTGGGTCGAACCGCAGCCGATCATGGATGGGCCGGTCCTAAAGGAAGGGGACCGTGGCGACATGGTTTCAGAATTACAATTTCGATTGGCCAATTATGGCTATAGCGTCGAAGTGCTTGGTGTCTATGACGCCAAGACCGAAGCGGTCGTGCGCGCCTTTCAGCGCCATTTCCGTCCCGCCAAGGTTGATGGCGTGGCCGATCTTTCGACCGTGGCCACGCTGCATCTTCTTCTGGATAGCGTCTGAGCGATCAGGGGATCAGCAACACGCGACCGACTGCCTTGCGGCTTTCGATATATTCATGGGCAGCGGCGGCGTCCTTCAGCGCAAAGGTCTTGTCGATTTGCACTTTAAGTTTGCCCGCTGCCGCATCATCGATGTGACGTTTGATATTTTCATATACGCGTGGTGTGAAAATTTCTGCGCCGAGGAAAACACCGGACAGCGATTGGTTGCCGCCCATCATCGTGGTCACATCGACCTTAGCGGGATCGCGTCCCGCCTGACCCACCAACGACACACGGCCACGATAGGCGAGTGACAGGATGGACTTCTGAAGCGTTGTCCCGCCGACAGGATCGACGACAAGATTAACGCCTTTGTTATTGGTGAGGCGCATTACTTCAGCGACAAGGTCTTTCGTCTTGTAATTGATGCCATGATCCAGACCGAATGCCTTGAGCTTATCGAGGCGTTCGTCGCTGGAGGCCGTGGCGATGACGGTGGCGCCTGCGCGCTTGGCCAATTGGATTGCGGCAAGGCCGACAGCACCGGCGCCAGCTTGAATAAGCACTGTCTCGCCAGATTTCAAATGGCCATATTCAAACAGGCAATCGTCTGCCGTTCCAAAGGGGACGGGAATGGCGGCGGCCTGTTTAATGTCGAGGCTGTCTGGCACATGCCAAGCCGTCATGGCAAAGACCGAGCGCAATTCGGCGTGGCTCCCGTGCATATTGACGGTGGTAACGCGGTCGCCGATCTTGAAGTTCGTTACTTTTTCTCCGACCTCGATGACCGTGCCTGCGGCCTGGTAGCCCACAATATGAGGGCGCGAGGCCAGTTCGCCGCCCGAGCGGTTCAGCGTGTCGCCGCCTTCAATGCTGACAGCTTCGACTTTGATGACGATGCCCTGCGTTTCGCATTTTGGGTCCGGCACATCTTCATATTTCAAGACACTGGGCGGACCATTCTCGTAATAGACGGCGGCTTTCATGGTTCTCTCCCTGAAATTGTTTGTTTTCCTTATCCGCAATGTCGGGACCTGGGCGACAATGCGCAACCACCTGACGCGGATAAACTTGACGTCAACTTGCAATAGCCTTTAATGCCTCGCGTCAGATGGCCGGATGGCCGCTGTCTCGCGTAAGCGGGGCAGAGGAAAGTCCGGGCTCCACGGAAATACGGTGCCGGATAATGACCGGCGGGGGCGACCCTAGGGAAAGTGCCACAGAGAACAGACCGCCTGTGTTTGACGCAGGTAAGGGTGAAACGGTGCGGTAAGAGCGCACCGCGCGACCGGTAACGGAAGCGGCACGGCAAACCCCACCGGGAGCAAGACCAAATAGGGGCGGCGCGTTGAGCGTGAGTTCGGCAAACCTGTTTCCGGGATGCCGCCCGGGTTGGTTGCATGAGGCGTCTGGTAACAGGCGTCCTAGATGAATGGTCATCGCCCGCAAGGGTACAGAACCCGGCTTACAGGCCATCTGACGCTTTATTGTTGATTTGCCTTGATATGACCCCGCCGCCGCCATGCCCGTGCCTTGCATGGCGGGTCTTGTAGAACACTGGTCATATATATACGGTTTGTTCTTCTTATGTTCTAAAGTATTCGATAATTTTAACGAACTATTTACCCTGTTGAAGACCGCTAAAGCCCGCCAAATACATAGGGTTTCCCGTTGACGCCCACAAAAACCCATGATAATCCATGTAGTTCCATTAATCGGTCTATTCAGTCCACCTGAATCCGATTGCAGGCGGGGAATGCGGGCAGGCCCATGCGGTGGGGGTGTCCCAACAGGAAATGAGTGCTTCCAATGGAGTCGTTCCGGGGGCGGTTCACGAATAAGGTTGATGCGAAAGGTCGGGTCTCTGTGCCGGCCAAATTCCGCACGATCGTGAACACTCAGGGCCTCAACGGCATCATTTGCTCGCCTTCGTTCAAAGGGGCCTATCTGGAAGCAGGCGGTCCAGCCTATGGCACGATGCTCGACCAGATGATCAATCGCTTGGGCATGTTTACCGAACCCCATGATGACCTTGCTGCTGTGCTCTACGGCGAAAGTCACGACATCTCGATTGATGGCGATGGCCGCATCGTTCTGCCCGAAGAAATGCGTGCCCATGCCAATATCGCCGATGAGGCGACGTTCGTCGGTTTTGGTGCGCGCTTCCTGATCTGGGAGCCGGGGGCTTACGAAATTTTCCGTACTAAGGCGCTCGCCAACGCGCAGTCCAAATCATTGGGCGATTTGCTTCAGCCCGTTAATGCGGTGATGCCGGTCCGCCCAAGTGGGGGTGATGCATGAGCAAGCCCGCCCATATCCCGGTGATGTTGACGGACGTGCTTGATGCACTTCAACCTAAAGATGGCGGCCTTTATGTGGACGGCACCTTTGGCGCGGGCGGCTATACAAACGCTATTCTCGGCAGTGCTGATTGCGCGGTGCTGGCCATTGATCGCGACCCGAACGCCATTTTGCGTGGCCGTGACCTGCAATCGAAATTCGCGGGTCGTTTGACCCTGGTCGAAGGCTGCTTTGGCGATATGGCCACACTTGTGCGTGCCTTGGGCCACGACACGGTGGATGGCGTCGTGCTCGATCTTGGCGTGTCGTCTATGCAGATCGATGAAGCAGAGCGTGGCTTTTCGTTTCAGAAAGACGGGCCGCTTGATATGCGCATGAGCGCGCAAGGGCTATCTGCTGCCGATGTCGTCAATACGTTCGACGAACCGGACTTGGCGCGGATCATTGCGGTCTATGGCGAAGAAAAACGGGCCCGCGCTGTAGCTAAAGCGATTGTGGCTGCGCGCGGTGAAGTCGTGTTTGAGCGCACGCTGACATTGGCCAATATTGTTGAGCGTGTCATTGGGCGTCGCCCGCAGGATCGGATACATCCCGCGACGCGGACGTTTCAAGCGCTGCGCATGTTCGTCAATGATGAACTTGGTCAACTGGCGCAGGGTCTGTCGGGTGCTGAAAGCCTGCTGGGTGAAAACGGAATTCTTGCGACTGTCACATTTCACTCTCTTGAAGATCGTGTAGTGAAGCGCTTTTTGACGGCGCGCACGGGTCGCGCGGCGCGTGCCAATCGGTTTGTGCCGGAGTTCGATGAAATTCCACCGTCCTTTCGTGAGCTTGCCCATAAGGCGCGCAAGGCGTCGGACGCCGAGACGGACATCAATCCGCGTGCCCGTTCGGCCAAATTGCGGGCTGCTGCGCGCACGCGCGCGCCTTTATTGCCGCTTGACCTTGCGGCGCTCGGCATCGTGCGTATGCCCACGATGGCGGGGTTGGGCGCATGATCCGGGTTCTCAACATCGTTCTCATTCTCGCGGTAGTTGGTATTTCTGTCGGTCTTTATGACATCAAGTATCGCGCCGAGATTGCGGAGCGGCGCGTGCAGACGATCGAACATCAGATTGCCAGCGAACAGGAAAGCATTCGTGTGCTGCGCGCCGAGTGGAGCTATCTCAATCAGCCTGAACGGTTGCAGGAGCTTGCGCGTCGCTACACAAAACTTGAACCGTTGCAGGCTTCTCAGATTGGCACGTTTGCAGATGTACCAATGGCACATAAGGCCGACGAGTTCTATTCACCGACGGGCCGCAACGCACTGGGCGGATATGCCGGTGTTCAACCGAAAGATCTTGGCGCAAGCGAAAGGACGATCCGATGATCGGCCGTCGCAATCAATCTTCGAAATCTCACGGACGGGCCGTTGTGCGCGGCCATGATGCGATTGCGCGTTCACGTTCGTCGCAGTCGTTTGGGCGCGACGAGGTCCGCACGCCAGTACAGCGGCGCATCTTTTTGGCATTGACTGTCTTTGCGGGGTGCTTTGCGCTGGTTGGCGCGCGCCTTGTTGAATTGGCAATTGTTGGTGGCGACCACGGTCTCCGCGTTGCGTCTGCCGATACTATCAGCCCTATCCATCGCCCCGACATTGTGGATCGCAATGGTGAAGTCATGGCGACAGACATTGTCACGGCATCGCTCTATGCAGACGGACGCGCCATTATCGATCCCGTTGAGACGGCGCGCCAATTGGCAAGCGCGCTGCCTGATCTCAATGTTGATGATCTGACCGAAAAACTCGAATCCCGTCGGGCTTTCATCTGGCTCAAGCGAGACATGACGCCGAAGCAACAATATGCGGTTCACTATCTCGGCTTACCGGGTCTTGGGTATCGCCGCGAACAGAAGCGTGTCTATCCCAACGGGCACAGTTCGTCGCACGTTCTGGGCAGCGTCGATATTGACAATCGCGGCACAGCCGGCATGGAGCGTTATATCGACAAGGCGCTCCTGCTGGGGCAGGGCGATGAGGGCGGTGACCGTGCGCGGCCGGTTTCCTTGTCGATTGATATGCGCGTTCAATTTGCGCTGCGCGATGAGCTGCTCAAGGGTATTGATGAGTTCAAGGCGAAGGCGGCGGTCGGCATTATCATGGATGTTCATTCGGGCGAGGTGGTGGCGATGAGCTCGCTGCCTGACTTCGATCCGAACGATCCGATGGCCTCAAGCGAAGACTCGCGTTTTAATCGGGCGACGCTTGGCGTTTATGAATTGGGCTCCGTCTTCAAGACGGTCACGCTTGCCGCCGCGCTCGATAGCGGCAAGGTCAAAATCGACGACCGTTTTGACGCGACGAAGCCCATCAAAATGGGCGGATTCACCATTCATGACTTTCATGCCGAAAATCGCTGGTTGAGTGTGCCGGAAATTTTCATGCTGTCTTCCAACATCGGCACTGCGAAAATTGCTTTGCAATTGGGAACGGATGACTACCGCGCCTATCTTGCGCGATTTGGTTTGTTGACGCGTCCAAATATTGAGCTACCGGAAGCCGGATCGCCTCTCCTGCCAGAGCGTTGGGGCGAGCTGTCGACGATTACGGCATCATATGGCCAAGGCATTGCGGTGACGCCACTTCAGGTTGTTTCTGCTATGGCGATGATCGTCAATGGCGGAACGCAGGTGCATCCAAGTTTTCTTCGGCAAGACTCTGTCAAGGTCGGCCCGCATCTGGTTTCGCATGAGGCAAGCGACGAAATGCGTGACCTGCTGCGTCTCGTCGTAACGGATGGCACGGGCCGCAAGGCTGATGTACCCGGCTACCCGGTGATCGGGAAAACGGGCACGGCAGAAAAGGCTGTGAACGGCGGTTATGCGAAGCATCGTTTGATCTCGTCTTTCCTGAGCGCCTTTCCCGCAAACGATCCGCGCTATGCGATGTTCATCATGTTCGATGAGCCTCAGGGCATAAAGACAACATACGGCTATGCGACGGCTGGCTGGAACGCTGCCCCGGTGACGGCGCGCGTGGTCAAGCGCGTGGCTCCTCTGCTTGGTCTTCAGCCTGTAGGCGTTGTCGTCGCGCAAAGTGACATGATGCAGCGAGCAAAACTTGTCAATTATGAAACTGGTTCCGACCATTAGCGATGTGGAATGAAATGCGTCTCTCTGCGTTGATCGGCTCTGATCTACCTGGGCTTCCCGAAGGGGATGTCACGGAGATTGTCGGCCTGACGGCAGATAGTCGCGCGGTGCGTCCCGGCTTCATGTTTGCAGCATTGCCGGGTACCAAACTCGACGGGACGCAATTTATTCCGCAAGCGATAGCGCTAGGCGCGGTGGCTATTTTGGTCAAAAAAGGGACAGATATTTCTGTTGATGTGCCGGTCATTGCAGACCGCAATCCGCGTCGTCGGTTGGCGTTGATGGCGTCGCGTTTCTATAGCAAGCAGCCGCAAGTTGTGGCGGCGGTCACCGGGACAAATGGCAAAACGTCGATTGTTACATTCCTGCGCCAAATTTGGGCGTCGCTTGATCTTGATGCAGCCAGCCTCGGCACGGTTGGCGTTGTCACGCCGCGTGGGGAACGTGATCTGGGTTCGACTACGCCTGACCCCGTGACGTTGCAGGCGACGCTTGCCGAATTGGCAGACGAGGGCGTCACGCATCTGGCGATGGAAGCCTCAAGCCACGGTCTTGCGCAATTCAGGCTGGATGGGGCCAAGCTGACAGCGGCAGCTTTCACCAACATCACGCGTGACCATCTCGACTATCATGCCGATTTTGAAGACTACGCCTATGCCAAGCTGCGTCTGTTTGGCGAAGTCATGGGGCCGGGTGGCGTCGCGGTACTGAATGCAGATGCCGATCACTTTGCAGAATTTGAAGCGGTGTCATGGGCGCGTGGCCATCGTGTAATTTCGGTGGGGCACAAGGGCCACGGTATTTGCCTTATGGCGGAGCGTCCCAGTGCGCGCGGACAGACGCTCGACGTCATTCATGAGGGCCACAATTATAAAATAGAACTACCGCTGATCGGGGCTTTTCAAGCGTCCAACGCGCTTGTGGCAGCTGGACTTGCGATTGGTTGTGGCGCACCTGCGGCTAAGGTTTTTGCCGCGCTTGAAAATCTTGTCGGTGCCAAGGGCCGCCTTGAAGAAGTAGCGCATCTTGCCAATGGGGCGTCTGTCTATATCGACTATGCGCACACGCCTGATGCGCTGGCCAATCTGCTGGAAGCGATGCGTCCGCATACTGAACGCGATCTTGTTGTTGTTTTTGGGTGCGGAGGTGACCGTGATCCTGGCAAGCGCGCGCAGATGGGCGATGTGGCGTCCAAACTCGCCGATATCATTTATGTTACTGATGACAATCCACGCAACGAGAGTGCCGAGACCATTCGCGCTGCCATTCTGACAGCGGCCCCTCGCGCCATCGAGATCGGTGATCGTGGTCACGCGATTGATCTGGCGATGCGCAGCTTGAATGCTGGCGATGTCCTGGTTGTGGCAGGTAAGGGGCATGAGACAGGGCAGATTATCGGCTCGAAAGTTATTCCATTCTCCGACCATCAAGCTGTTGCCGCTGCAGAAGCGCGCATGGCGAGCGAAACGGGAGGTGGCGCATGAGCCCGCTCTGGACACGCGCTGATGTGGTCGCTGCGACCAGCGGTGTGTCGGAAGGCACCGACTGGATTGCCAATGGTGTCTCCATTGATAGCCGGACAGTGCAGAAAGATGATCTTTTTGTTGCCATCAAAGGCGAGAATGCTGATGGCCATGCTTACGTCGTAACGGCTTTTGAGCGCGGGGCATCTGCGGCGCTTGTCTCCGATGTGACCTCCGCTATGCGTGAGGCGGGCCCGCTTGTCGTTGTCCCTGACGCGCTTGAAGCATTGAACCAGCTTGGACGCGTGGCTCGTCGGCGCACAGGCGCAAAGATCATTGCGGTCACTGGTAGCGTTGGCAAGACAGGCACCAAAGAGGCCTTGCGCATGTTGCTCTCCGAGCAAGGCGACACACATGCATCTGCGCTTTCCTATAACAATCTCTGGGGTGTGCCTCTATCGCTTGCCCGCATGCCCGCGCAGACGCGCTTTGGTATTCTTGAAATTGGCATGAATCACTCGGGCGAAATCACGCCGTTGTCCAAAATGGTGGAACCCTTCGTCACGCTCATCACCACGGTTGAAGCGGTGCATATGGCGCATTTCAATTCGATCGAAGAAATTGCCGATGCAAAGGCTGAAATTTTTGACGGGATGCAGGCGGGCGGTGTAGCCATTCTCAATCGTGACAATCCGTATTATGCACGGCTGGAAAAGCGCGCCAAGGCGGTCGGTGTTGGTCAGATTATTTCCTTTGGCGAACATCCAGACGCTGACGCACGGTTGGAAAAAGTGGCACTGAAGGACACATGCTCATGCGTGTCTGCTTCCATTTGCGGCATTCCCATCACCTACAAGCTGGGCGTTCCGGGGCGCCACATCGTCATGAACAGCCTTGCAATGCTTGCCTGCATCAAAGTGCTTGACGCTGATCTGGCGCAGGCCGCTATGGCGCTTGCCCACCTTGAAGCGCCGACGGGGCGCGGCGAGCGGCATCGCGTCGATGCGTTTGCACGCCCCTTCACTCTGGTGGACGAAAGCTACAATGCCAATCCGGCATCGATGCAGGTTTCGATTGAGACGCTGGGCCGCATTGAACCCGGCGTTAAGGCGCGCCGGATCGCAGTGCTCGGCGACATGCTCGAACTCGGTGACAGTGCCCGCGAGTTGCATCGCGAGCTCGCCGTGCCTTTGGCGCGGGCCGATATTGATCTTGTTTATGCCTGTGGCCCGCATATGCGCGTATTGTTTGACGCATTGCCTGCTGATCGACAGGGGCACTATGCAGAAACATCCGACGGACTCATTACGCTGCTCTCAGAAACTATTCAGAGCGGCGACGTGGTGATGGTCAAGGGATCGAACGGATCCCGAATGAAACCCATTGTCGAGGCGCTGCTGGCATTGGGCGATGATGATGCGGCAAGCATCCGTCGCAACAGGGGGGAAGCCTGATGCTTTATGATTTCGTAATGGGCATGTCAAAAGACCTTACTGCCTTGAATGTCTTTCGCTACATCACGTTTCGCACCGGCGGCGCGACGATGACGGCATTTCTTCTGACATTCATCTTTGGGCCTCGCGTCATCGCTCTATTGAAATCTCATCAGCGGAATGGCCAGCCAATCCGTGAAGATGGGCCGCAATCTCATATCGTCATGAAGCAGGGCACGCCCACCATGGGCGGCTTTCTCATTCTATTTGGGTTGGTGCCGTCGGTGCTGCTCTGGTCGGATTTGTCCAATCGCTATGTTTGGATTGTGCTCTTTGTGACGCTTGGTTTTGGGGCAGTTGGGTTTGCTGATGACTATCTCAAGGTGTCAAAGATTTCGCCCAAGGGTGTACCCGCCCGCGTCAAACTTTTCTTTGAATTTGTCATTGCCGTCATTGCTATGTGGGCCTTGGTGTCGATGGCAAAGGAACCGCTGGCCACTGCGCTGACCATTCCGTTTTTCAAAGGTGTGCTCATTCAGCTTGGTGGTTTGTTCTTCCTGTTTGGTGCGCTGGTCATTGTCGGCTCGTCCAATGCGGTCAACCTTACTGATGGGCTGGATGGTCTTGCCATAGTGCCGGTGATGATCGCAGCCGCGAGCCTCGGCCTTATCGTCTATCTCGTCGGCAACGTCATGTTTGCTGACTATTTGCAGATTCATTTTGTGCAAGGGACGGGTGAGCTGGCGGTCTTCTGTGGCGCGTTGATCGGCGCGGGCCTTGGCTTCCTTTGGTATAACGCGCCACCTGCCATGGTCTTCATGGGCGACACAGGCTCGCTTGCTTTGGGGGGCGCGTTGGGCGCGATTTCCGTTGCCGCCAAGCATGAGTTGGTGCTCGCCATTATTGGTGGGTTGTTTGTGCTCGAAGCGGTGTCCGTCATCGTTCAGGTCGCCTCGTTCAAACTCACTGGCAAACGCGTCTTTCGCATGGCGCCACTGCATCATCATTTTGAGCAAAAAGGCTGGGCCGAGCCCACCGTCGTCGTTCGTTTTTGGATCATCGCTGTTGTGCTGGCGATGATCGGTCTTGCCACATTGAAATTGAGGTAACCCAAGTGATTGCTGCCACCAGCTTTAACAAGCGTCTTGTCGCGGTGTTCGGACTTGGAAAGTCCGGGCTCTCGACCGTGCGTGCGCTGGAAGCAGGCGGTGCGCGCGTGGTGGCATGGGATGACGGCGAAGCGCGCCGCACTCAAGCAGCAGAGGCGGGCGTGACGCTCGAAGATCTGACGCTGCGCAAATGGGACGACATTGCCGCGCTGGTGCTCAGCCCCGGTGTGCCACTGACACATCCGACGCCTCACCCGACCGTGCTTCTGGCGCAGGCAGCCGGTGTTGAGATTATTGGCGATGTTGAATTGTTTGCGCGGACCGTTCAGTCCATTGAGCCACGCGCGCGTATCGTTGCGATCACCGGCACGAACGGCAAGTCAACGACGACGGCGCTGATCGGACACATGGTTAAGCGTTGTGGCGACGATGCACAAATAGGCGGAAATATCGGCAAGCCCGTGCTTGAACTGGATATGCCGAAGGCGGCCACGGTTTATGTAGTCGAGCTTTCGTCCTACCAGATCGATCTGGCGCCGAGCATTGCGCCCAAAGTGGCGATCATGCTGAACCTGACGCCCGACCATATCGACCGACATGGCACCATTAAAAACTACGCCGCCGTCAAGGCACGCTTGTTTGCCAATCAAGTCGTGGGTGATACCGCCATCGTCGGCGTTGATGATAGCTATTCGAGTGATATTTGCACGCGCCTGAATGCAAATCGTGTTCAGACAGTCGTGCCTGTTTCTGTCGGCAAAGCGCTTGGGCGCGGTGTCTATGTGCTCAATGGCCAGCTCTATGACAACACCACGGCGCAATCGCAATCGGCTGGCGACTTCAGCGGATTGCGGACACTGGCTGGCGCGCATAATTGGCAAAACGCGGCGGTTGCCTATGCTGCTGGGCGCGCGCTTGGCTATTTACGCGAAAAAATTCTGAATGCTTTTGAGAGTTTTCCCGGTCTTGCACATCGCATGGAGATTGTCGCGGAAGCAGGTGGCGTGCGCTATGTCAATGACAGTAAGGCCACTAACGCGGATGCGGCTTCGAAGGCTCTAGCGACCTATGACAACATTTATTGGATCATTGGCGGTAAACCCAAGGAAGGCGGCATCGAGACGCTGGAAAGTTATTTTCCGAAGCTGCGCCGAGCCTATCTGATCGGGGCTGCGGCGGATGAATTTGCTCACACGCTTGACGGCAAGGTTGATTACCTACAGGCACAAACGCTTGATCGCGCTGTTGAGGCGGCGGCCAATGATGCAGACGCTGGTGGTGATGGCGAACAGATGCGGGTCGTGTTGTTGTCGCCCGCTTGCGCGTCGTTCGATCAATTTCCAAACTTTGAAGTGCGTGGCGAAGCCTTTCGCACAGCCGTTCTGGCCTATCTGGCGAACAAGGGGAGGGCCAGCGCATGATCCGTCTGGCGCGCACCAATCGCAGTCATATTGCCCAATGGTGGTGGACCGTTGACAAATGGACGTTGTTTAGCCTTTTCAGTTTGATGGCGATCGGTGGTGTGTTGGCGCTGGCGGCCAGCCCCGCCGTTGCCACGCGCATTCATTTGCCGCCGTTCCATTTTGTCTATCGCCAAATGTTCTTTTTCCTTCCGGCGATCGGAACGATTGTCGGTGTGTCCTTGCTCAATGTCCGTCAGGTTCGACGTTTGGCGGCTGTGATTTTCCTTGTTTCATTTTCGTTGATGATCTTGACACTGTTGATCGGGCCTGAAGTGAAGGGCGCGCATCGCTGGCTGCAATTTGGCTCGATTTCGCTTCAGCCGTCTGAATTCGTCAAGCCGTCCTTTATCGTGCTGGTTGCCTGGATGTTTGCCGAAGCGCAGCGTGTGCCGGGATTTCCCGGCACGATCGTCGCTCTGACGCTTTATGGCATGGTCGTGAGTGTGCTGGCGATGCAACCGGACTTTGGTCAGCTGATGCTCGTCACCATGGTGTTCGGCGCGATCTTCTTTATGACAGGGTTGTCATGGCGCTGGATAGGGTCGCTAGCGATGGTGGCAATTGTTGGCGCGCTGGCGGCTTATACTTTGAGCCCGCATGTGACGAGCCGCGTTGATCGCTTCCTCAATCCCGACAGCGGCGACACCTATCAGATTGACCGTGCGCTGGATGCCTTTCACACCGGCGGGCTTTTTGGGCGCGGGCCGGGCGAGGGTGAAGTCAAACGCATTCTGCCTGACGCGCATACCGATTTTATTTTTGCGGTGGCGGCAGAGGAATATGGTGTGTTGTCCGGCCTCATCATTATTGGTGTGTTTTCCTTCATCGTGTTGCGCACATTGCGCCAGGCGATGAATGAGCAGGACATGTTTATCCAATTTGCGTCCTGCGGATTGGTGGCGCTGTTCGGCCTTCAAGCGCTCATTAATATGGCGGTGAACGTCAATCTCATTCCCTCCAAAGGGATGACGCTGCCGTTTATTTCCTATGGCGGATCGTCATTGATTGCACTTGGTTTGACGATGGGCATGTTGCTGGCGCTGACGCGTCGGCGTGCCGGTAGCCATGTGGCCCCGCCAAACGAAAAGAGGGGGCGCGCATGATCCTCCATCCACAAGGGCCCGTTGTCATTGCTGCTGGTGGTACCGGTGGGCACCTGTTTCCCGGTCAGGCGCTGGCGCAGGAGTTGCGTCGTCGTGGTCGCCAGATCGTGTTGATCAGCGATGCGCGCGTACAGCAATTTGACACGCTATTTCCCAGCGCCGATATTTTTTCCGTGCCGTCGGCAACGCCGAATGATCGTGGCGTGTTGGGAATGTTCAAGGCGGCCCCGGCCATCGTGAGCGGCGTGGTGCAGGCGTTTAACATCCTTGGTCGTGTTAAACCCTCCGTCGTCATTGGCTTTGGGGGTTATCCGACATTGCCGCCGCTTGCCGCAGGCTTGCTGCGTGGTGTGCCGACCTGTGTGCATGAGCAGAACGCTGTTCTGGGGCGGGTCAATCGTCTGGTCGCGCCCTATGTGCGCGCCATTGCCTCAACCTTTGCGGGGCCGAAATTCTTGCGCCCGCGCGATGAGGCAAAACTCGTGCTGACCGGCAATCCGGTGCGCGACGCTGTCATGTCGCATGCGGCTGCCGCCTATACCGGCCCTAGCGCGACCGGTCAGATCGACTTGCTGGTCTTTGGCGGTAGCCAAGGTGCGCGCGTGATGAGTGATGTCGTGCCGGGGGCCTTGGCTCTGTTGCCTCAGGCGCTGCGGGCGCGGCTTCATGTGGTGCAGCAGGCGCGGCCGGAAGATATTGATCGGGTGCGGGCGACCTATAGTGAAGCAGGCATCGCCGTTGAGCTTGAAAGTTTTTTCAACGATATGCCGCAGCGGATTGCCACAGCGCATCTCGTCATCGGGCGGTCTGGCGCGTCCACGATTGCCGAGCTTTCGATCATCGGGCGGCCTTCCATCCTCGTGCCATTGCCGCATTCGCTCGACAATGATCAGAAAGCCAATGCCGGCAAGATGCAGGCGGCGGGGGCGGCGCTCATGATCGAACAGAAAGATTTTTTTAAAAACAGTCTGGCCACGCAGCTCGGCGGTTTGATCGGTAACAGCGCTAAACTTGGCGCAATGGCGCGCGCGGCGCTGGGGCAAGGCGCGCCGGACGCCGTGCGACGTCTGGCCGATCTTGTAGAAGGGCTTGGGCGCGGTAAGTTCACAGCTGCAGTTTCGTCTCAAAAAACAATTGTTGATCGTAGCGGTCCGTCTGGTCCTCTTCTTTTTGCGCAGGAGGAGTTCTGATGCGTCCCGCACCCAAAGATTTTGGCATTATCCACTTTGTCGGTATCGGCGGCATTGGCATGAGCGGCATTGCCGAAGTCATGAAGAACCTCGGCTATAATGTGCAAGGCAGCGACGTCAGCGATAGCGCCAACGTTAAGCGATTGCGTGGCCTCAAGATTCCGGTGTCGGTTGGCCATGCGGCGAGCAATCTGGGCGAGGCGCAGGTTGTCGTCGTTTCAACTGCGATCAAGGCGGATAATCTCGAATTGGTCGAAGCGCGCGCGCGGTTCATCCCCGTCGTGCGCCGCGCTGAAATGCTGGCCGAGCTGATGCGCCTCAAATCCTGCGTGGCGATCGCCGGCACGCACGGCAAGACCACGACAACATCATTGGTAGCCGCGATCCTTGAAGCGGCGGCGTTTGATCCCACAGTCATCAATGGCGGCATCATCAATGCCTATGGCACCAATGCGCGTCTCGGTGCGGGCGAGTGGATGGTTGTTGAGGCTGACGAATCCGATGGCACTTTCGTCAAGCTGCCTGCGACGCTTGCCATTGTCACTAATATCGATCCCGAACATCTCGACTACTACGGCACGTTTGATGCCGCGCGTGATGCATTTTTGGCGTTCGTCGAGAATGTGCCTTTCTATGGTGCGGCGGTGATGTGCATCGACCATCCTGAAGTGCAATCGTTGATGGGGCGCGTGCGCGACCGGCGGATCGTGACCTATGGCACCAGCCCGCAAGCCGATATTCGCGCCACCAATGCCCGCATGGAAAATGGCTTGAACACATTTGATGTCGCCTTGGTGGATCGCAAAACCGGCAAGGTGCATGATCTTCTCGCCCTGTCGCTTCCCATGCCCGGCCGCCACAATATGTTGAACAGCCTCGCCGCTATCGGCGTTGCGTGGGAAATGGGTATCCGGGAACCTGTGATCCGCAAGGCGCTGAAAAGTTTTAGCGGTGTCAAGCGCCGGTTCACGCATGTTGGCACATGGAATGGTATTAACATTTACGATGACTATGGTCATCACCCGGTGGAAATTGCTGCCGTGCTTCAGGCGGCGCGCTCAGCCAGCGAGGGCCGCGTTATTGCGGTGATGCAGCCTCATCGCTACACGCGTCTGCACAATCTGTTTGATGAGTTTTCCTCCTGCTTCAATGACGCGGACACGGTCATTGTGGCTGATGTCTATACAGCGGGTGAGCAACCCATCGAGGGCGCGAGCCGTGATGCGCTTGTGGCAGGGCTTCGAGATCGCGGCCATCGCCATGTCGTTGCTCTTGACGCGCCCGAGAACCTCGCCGCGCTTGTCGCGGAGCTGGCAAAACCTGGTGACTATGTGGTTTGCCTCGGTGCGGGTTCCATCACGAATTGGGCGAATGCTTTGCCGGACGATTTGGCAAAACTTGGCAAGACAACAAAGCCAGCGTCCAAGGCCACAAGCACAGCTAAAAAGGGGAAGGGCAAATGATGACCGCACGCGTCACATCACCTTCCTTGATCGAGCGCTTGCCACAGGCGCGCGGCGAACTCATTGAGCATGCGCCTATGGCACCGCTCACATGGTTCCGTGTTGGTGGTCCGGCGGAAGTGCTGTTTCGCCCTGCTGATATTGATGACCTCGCCGCCTTCCTGCGCGATACACCGTTGGATATTCCGGTGATGGTCGTGGGCGTCGGCTCGAACCTTTTAGTGCGTGACGGTGGCGTTGCGGGCGTCGTGATCCGTCTTGGCAAGGCCTTCATGCAGAGCGAAGCGCTTGACGGGTTTCGCGTGCGGGCAGGCGCTGCGGCGCTTGACGTTGCGATGGCGCGCACGGCGCAGGAAGCGGGTATTGCGGGACTTGAATTTTATCGCGGTATTCCCGGTTCCATCGGTGGCGCTTTGCGGATGAACGGGGGCGCTTATGAGCGCGAGACGAAAGACGTCTTGATCGAAGTCGTGGCGCTTGATCGACGCGGGCAACGTCATGTGTTGAGCAATGCCGATATGCATTACACCTATCGCCATTGTGGTGCGCCCGATGATTTGATTTTTGTCGAGGCACTGTTTCAAGGCCGCGCTGGTGACAAAACGGAAATTCTTGCACGTATGGATGAGATCACAGCCAAGCGCGAAGCAAGCCAACCGATCCGCACGCGCACTGGCGGTTCGACTTTCAAGAACCCGGCGGGCCACAAATCATGGCAACTGATTGATGCTGCCGATGGACGTGGTTTGCGGCGCGGCGGCGCGCAGGTGTCCGAACTGCATTGTAACTTTCTTATCAACACGGGCGATGCCAGTGCTAGCGACTTGGAAGACCTTGGCGAAGACGTGCGGGTCCGTGTCAAAAAACAGAGTGGCGTGATGCTTGATTGGGAAATTAAACGGATCGGAGAGCGCGCATGAGTGCGACCAAACATGTGGCTGTTCTCAAAGGTGGCTGGTCGCCGGAACGCGATGTGAGCTTGTCGTCGGGTCGTGGCTGCGCGGATGCGCTGCGCCAAAGCGGCTACCGCGTCACAGAAATTGATGCAGGTCGCGATCTTGCCGATCATCTTCTCAAGGTAAAGCCAGACGTTGTCTTCAATGCGCTGCATGGCCGTTGGGGCGAAGATGGCTGCGTGCAAGGCTTGCTGGAAATTCTTAATATTCCTTATACCCATTCTGGCGTGTTGGCTTCTTCACTCGCCATGCACAAAGAGCGCGCCAAGGCTGTTTTTTCGTCGGCCAATCTGCCTGTGGCCGAAGGCAAGGTCGTGCCGCGCAGCGAGGCTGCTAGTGGCCACGTCATGACGCCTCCTTATGTCGTGAAGCCTGTCAATCAGGGATCGTCTGTTGGGGTCTTCATCGTGCATCCCGGCGACAATCGCCCGCCCGCCGAACTGACGTCGCCCGATTGGAACCTCGGCGAGGAAGTGCTGGTTGAGCGCTACATTGCGGGGCGCGAATTGAGCTGCGCGGTGATGGCTGATCAGGCGCTCGGTGTGGTCGATATCATCGCCAATACGCGCTTTTATGATTACGAAGCTAAATATGCATCGGGCGGATCGCGCCATGAAGTGCCCGCCAAAATTGATGCGGCGGCTTATGCCGAAGTGCAGCGCGTGACGCTTGCCGCCCATCGTGTGCTTGGGTGCCGTGGCGTTAGCCGTGCTGATTTTCGTTTTGATGATACGCGCGCAGGCAAGCCCGAGCTGATCTTGCTCGAAATTAACACGCAGCCGGGCATGACACCGACATCGCTGGTGCCGGAACTCGCGAACCTGGCCGGCTATTCTTATGCCGATCTGGTGAGCTGGATGGTGGAGGACGCCTCATGCGATCGTTAGGACCCAGACGCGGCAAAGCTGTCTCGCGCACGGGCGTGCGCGCTGTGTCGTCAAAATCCAAAAAGAAAGCCGCATCGAAAATCGCGCCGGGACGGCGTCGCAATACGGCCGCTGAACGCAACTTTGGACGCCGCGCTGCGCGACCGACGAATGTGGTCATGCGCTGGCTTGACGATGTGCGTGATGGTTCCATTGGTATGCGGCCCTTTTCGGTTGCGACGGCTGTGCT
This sequence comes from Parvibaculaceae bacterium, assembly GCA_041688015.1. Lineage (GTDB taxonomy): Bacteria > Pseudomonadota > Alphaproteobacteria > Parvibaculales > Parvibaculaceae > Parvibaculum. The sequence continues at coordinate 186,707 of JBDNIY010000016.1, read as the reverse complement.
GATCGTGATGGTCGGTCTATACGGCTTGTTCGTCGGCGGGCATGTTTCGGCGGCGGGGCAGGAGGTTGCTGACCGGGCCAATCGAGTGCTCGCTATGGCGGGCTTCAGCATTGACGATGTGACGGTCACGGGCCGTTCGCACGCCGATGTAAAGGCGCTGTTCAGCGCGCTTGCCATCAAACGAGGTGATCCCATTTTCGGGTTTGATACGGAAGCCGCCCGCAAGAACATTGAGCGCGTGGATTGGGTCAAATCGGCGACCGTGACGCGCCTTCTGCCGGACGCCATTCGTATCGACATTGTCGAGCGCAAGCCTTTTGCGGTTTGGCAGCGTGGCGGCCAATTATCTGTCGTTGATTCCGATGGCAAGATCATCACCGATAACAATGTGCAGGCCTACGCAAACTTGCCCTTCATTGTTGGCTTTGGCGGCGCGCGGGAAGCTGAAGATATCCTGCATCTGATGGCCGATGCCCAGCCGGAATTTCTGGCGCGTGTTCGCGCCTTTGTGCGTGTTGGAGATCGGCGCTGGAACCTGCGTCTTGAAAATGGCGTTGATGTGAAGCTGCCCGAAGTCGGCGTTGAAAAAGCGCTGGCCGACATTGTGACGCTCGACGCTCAATATAAAATTCTGTCGCGCGATATCGAATCCGTCGATCTGCGTTTGCCAGATCGCGTTTCGGTCGCTTTGACGCCTGAGGCTGTGGCAGGGCGGGGCGATGCACTGGCCGCTAAAATCAGCGCGACTGGTGACGCAAAAATCAATCGCGCGATACATCTGAACGAAACGACCGGCTCTGCAAAGACCGGATCTGGGCACGCTGAGGGCAACACATGAATATGGTCAGTTTGAGTTCCAAGGGTTTTCAAGGGCGTCCGGTGACGGCGGGCCGGTCGGGAACGGTCGCGGCGCTTGATGTCGGGTCCAGCAAGATTTCCTGTTTCATCGCGCGCGTTGAACCAGGACGTATGCCCAATGGTCATGCGCCTGTGCGCGTCACGGGCATCGGCCATCAGGTGTCGCGCGGCATTCGTGCTGGCGCAGTGGTTGATATGGACGCGGCCGAAGAGGCCATCCGTATTGCAGTGGACGCGGCAGAGCGTATGGCGGGCGTCACCATCAAGGACGTTGTGGTCGGCGTATCGGGATGTGATCCCAAGAGCCAGACTGTCGGTGTGAAAGCCGCCGTGTCAGGCCCGGAAGTGTCAGACAGCGATTGCGGGCGTTTGATTAGCTACGCGCAGGCGAATTTTCAGCCAGAGGCGCGCGATGTCCTGCACGCCATTCCGACCAATTACAGCATCGACGGCAGTCGCGGCGTGCGCGATCCACGCGGCATGTTCGGCGAACGGCTCGGCGTTGATGTGCATATGGTCAGCGGCCAGCGTGGCCCTTTGCGCAATCTGGAACTTTGCATTGAGCGGTGCCACCTGTCGGTGGCGGGCATTGCCGTCTCGTCTTATGCGAGCGGCTTGGCATCCTTGGTCGAAGACGAGATGGACCTCGGCGTTGCCGTGATCGATATGGGCGGTGGGACGACCTCCTTTGCCGTCTTCTTTGAAGGCGCGATGGTTTATTGCGATTCCGTGTCTATTGGCGGGAATCACATTACAAATGATATTGCGAGGGGACTTTCGACGCCGTTGGCTCATGCAGAACGCATGAAGACTTTATATGGCAGCGCGTTGGCCAGTCCGTCAGACGAGAGAGAGATGATCGACGTGCCTCAAGTGGGTGAGAGCGAAGCCGATTCGGCGAATCATATTCCGCGGTCAATGTTGACGGGAATCATTCAGCCTCGGCTGGAAGAGACGTTTGAGCTGGTGCGTGATCGCCTTGAAGCGAGCGGCTACGCGCGGCTGGCTGGGCGACGCATCGTGCTGACAGGCGGCGCGAGCCAGATGAATGGCGCGCGCGAGCTGGCAAGCCGGATGCTCGACAAGCAGGTCCGGGTCGGCCAGCCGATCCGTTTGACCGGCCTTGCCGAAGCGACCGGCGGCCCGGCCTTTTCGACATGCGCAGGTCTTTTGACCTATGCGCAAATCTCTCCGCTGGATTCGGCAGGGTCCGACAGCGAAGCCGAGAACGGGGCTAGCCGTGGCCAGTTTGCCAAGTTTGGCCGCTGGTTGAAGGAGAACTTTTGATGGCGGACATGAACACAAACATCGTTTGCCCATCATTCGGGGCATGTCAGGGGAAACAGAGCCGATGGCGATTTGGCTGGCGCGCGGGGCCACCAGGCCAGACGCCAAATCAGATGATTCCACATTCCTCGAATTTTAAAATTGTTACTAGGAGGCCAAAATGAGCATCAAATTGACCGTACCACAGGCGAAAGAACTGAAGCCCAGAATCACCGTGTTCGGCGTCGGCGGCGCTGGCGGCAATGCGGTCAACAATATGATCGAGGCGGGCCTCGATGGTGTTGAATTTGTCGTCGCCAATACCGACGCTCAGGCGCTGGCCTTGTCGGCAGCGGATCGGCGCATTCAGCTTGGTGCTTCGATCACCGAAGGCCTTGGGGCCGGGTCGCGGCCGGAAGTTGGCTGTGCGGCCGCCGAAGAAGCGCTGGACGAGATCGTCGAGCACATCAATGGCGCACATATGGTCTTCATCACCGCTGGCATGGGTGGCGGCACCGGCACGGGCGCTGCGCCTGTCATCGCACGGGCAGCCCGCGAGCAAGGCGTGTTGACGGTTGGTGTGGTGACCAAGCCCTTCCAGTTTGAAGGGTCGCGCCGGATGCGTCTTGCCGAAGAAGGCATTCGCGACCTCCAGCAATATGTCGATACGCTGATCATCATTCCGAATCAGAATTTGTTCCGTGTCGCTAATGAAAACACGACCTTTTCGGATGCCTTTGCGATGGCCGATCAGGTTCTCCATTCCGGCGTTGCCGGCATCACCGATCTCATGATGAAGCCGGGCCTCATCAATCTCGACTTTGCCGACGTTCGCACTGTGATGAACGAAATGGGCAAGGCAATGATGGGCACAGGCGAAGCCTCTGGTGAGAAGCGGGCTGTGGAAGCTGCCGAAGCGGCCATCTCCAATCCGCTGCTTGATGAAGTGTCGATGAAGGGGGCCCGTGGCGTCCTCATCAACATCACCGGCGGCATGGACTTGACGCTTTATGAAGTCGATGAAGCGGCAAACCGTATCCGCTCGGAGGTGGATCCGGACGCCAACATCATTGTCGGTTCGACTTTTGACTCCTCGCTTGATGGTTTCATGCGCGTGTCGGTTGTCGCCACCGGCATCGATCATGAAGAACGCATTCAGCCTGCTCCCATCGCGGTGACCAATGTCACCAAGGCGGTGGGTGCCGAGCGCGCTCAGCCGCCGCGTATGGCCGCGACATTTGCCGCCTCGCCGCGACCGGCTGAAGTAGTTGTCCAGCAAGCTCAACCGACACCTAAGCCCGAGACGACCCTGCCTGTTTTCGAGACAGAGCGTCCGTCCTTCCATATGGGCGGTGACCTTCACGAGTTTGAAGCGGAAGTGATTATTCACAAGCCCGAGCCGCGCAAATCGGCTCCGGCCGCCAAGCACGACGATATGGTGGTCCCGGCAGGGGCGGTTCTCGCTGAGCCAAAGTCGGCACCCTATATCCCCGGTGATCTGGAACGGGTGCAAACGACTAGGCCCGAAGCGCCGGGTTTCCTGTCTGGCCGAGCAGCGCCCGTCGCGCAGTCTCGGGCCCCAAAGCGTGGTCCGACTTTCTTTGAACGTCTGACCGGCAGCCGCCGCCGTGCTGAAGAAGGATCAACGCCTACCGCGCCGCGTCGTGAGCCAGTGGTCGCGCGTGAGCCACAACCGCGTCCGCAGGCCGAAGCCCCGCGCCCCAATGCGCCGAGCCTCGCCCCTTCGACAGAGGGACGGCTGGTGCAACCGTCGTTTGAAGAGGAACAGTTGGAAATTCCGACCTTCCTGCGTCGCCAAGCTAACTGACGAACTGGCTAACTGACGCGCTGGCCGGATGCGGCCTGCCTGCTCCCTTAACGAGGGATTGAAAATATGAAATCCCGCCTGTTTGGTCTTTCGACCCGCAGACGGGATTTTTCTTTTTAGAACAATGGCTTAAATATGCTGTCGTCATGTAACAAATTGAAAGAATGTGTGTTTTGTGCGCGACAGGGGACGCTGCTAAACATCAGCTTGGGTCAAAGGGGATTTCCTTTTACTCGAATATTTTTGAGGACGATTGCGTGCGTAGGACAGAATTTGACACGGTGATGCTGGACGAAGCGCGGGCACAACGCCGCGAACGGACAGAGCGTGTATTGGCCTGCCCGCAAATGACCCTCAATGCGCCTGTCGTGCTGGAAGGCGTTGGCCTTCATACAGGTCGCATGATCCGTATGGACCTTCATCCCGCAGGGGCCGGTTTTGGCATCGTGTTTCGCCGTATTGATTTGGGCGATGCCTCTGCCGATGTAACGGACATTCCGGCGCGCTACGATCATGTCGGCGACACAAAGCTGTCGACCGTGATCTGCAATGATGCAGGCACCAGCGTTGGCACGGTTGAGCACTTGATGGCGGCGCTATCGGGCCTCGGGATCGACAATGTGTTCGTCGAAATTGATGGGCCGGAAGTGCCTGTCATGGATGGTAGCTCACAGGTTTTCGTTGATACGATTGAGGCGATTGGCCTCAAGCCGCTTCACGCGTCACGTCGCGCCATCCGCATCTTGAAGCCGGTTGTGGTGCAGGACGGCCTGAAGCGTGCTGCTTTGTTGCCGGGCGAAGGCTTCAAGCTCGCGTTTGAAATCGAATTCAACAATCCCGTGATCGGTAAGCAGTCCATTGAAACCGATTTTCAGGCCCCGTCTTTCTGTGAGGATATTCTGCGCGCGCGTACCTTTGGCTTGCTGAAGGACGTTGAGGCGATGTGGGCTGCGGGCCTTGGGCTTGGCGGTTCGCTTGAAAATACCGTGGTTGTCGATGGCGATCATGTGGTTAACGAGGATGGGTTGCGTTTTCACGACGAATTTGTGCGTCACAAGGTTCTTGATGCTGTCGGCGATTTGGCGCTGGCCGGTGCGCCGTTGATTGGCCGCTATGAAGGCACGCGTTCAGGCCATGCCATGAACAATTGCGTTTTGCGGGCCCTGTTTGCTGATCGCTCTGCTTGGGAGATCGTCGAACTGGGGGTAAACGATGATGAAGTTCAGCGCCCTATTGCCGTTCCCGCCGAGTAGATCTGGGGCTGTTCTCGCCGCGTAGCGTCGGGCTTCTATTTCTCCTGTTATTATCAGCCGTTATGCGCGCTGCTCCATGGCTTTGGGGTGAGCGCCTAGCTATTGAGCACATGATGCGTTTTTCCGGCGATCTCGCTATGGTTTCTTGCGCCAGTTTACGCTAGAAACGACGCGGGTGGGGGGTGCCGGACGAACGCGTCGGGGCCTTGTCATGCCCCCGGAATCGCTATGGAATGACCTTGTTCCGTCGGTTGGAGTTGTCCTGCCGGGTGATCGTTTGAAATGGACTTTGCCGGCATGAGTGAGGCCAAGGTGCTTTCCCCGAATTCTCAATATATGCGTCTGCGCGGCGCTGTGCTCAGCGCAGTTATTGCCGCGTCTGTTCTCCTTGTCGCCGGTTGTTCTGGCGGTGGCGATGATGCGACATACCAAGAGCGCCCCGTTGAGCAGATTTACAACTCCGCCATGGATTTGATGGCTGATGAAAAATATCAAAAAGCAGCTGCAGAGTTCGACGAGGTTGAGCGCCAGCACCCTTATTCCATCTGGGCGCGCCGTGCGACGTTGATGTCGGCCTATGCCAATTACAACGTAAATGATTACGATGCTGCTGTTCTGACGGCGCAGCGCTATATCGCGCTGCATCCCGGTAGCAGTGAAGCTCCGTATGCTTATTATCTTGTTGCGCTTTGCTATTATGAGCAGATTTCCGATGTCGGCCGCGATCAAAAGATGACCGAAGATGCGATGGCGGCACTGACGGCTCTCATCCGCCGGTATCCTCAAAGCGAATATGCACGCGACGCCCGCCTCAAACTTGATCTGACGCGCGATCACCTTGCTGGCAAGGAAATGGAGATCGGGCGCTACTATTTGAAAAAGCATGACTACATTGCGGCAATAGGTCGTTTCCGCACGGTGCTTGAGCATTATCAGACGACGACGCATGTGCCCGAAGCGCTGCATCGGCTTGTTGAAGCGTATTTGCTGCTGGGCGTGAAACAGGAAGCTCAGACAGCGGCGGCCATTCTTGGTTACAACTATCCAGGCAGCGATTGGTATCAGGACAGCTATGCCCTTCTCGCAGATCAGGGCTTGAAACCTGAAGAACACAAAGACTCCTGGATCAGTAAGACTTGGAACAAGGCTTGGAACTCTGTTTTCTAGAAGCGTGATCATATGCTTGCTGCGCTTTCGATCCGCGATATTGTTCTGATTGACCGGCTTGAGTTGGCTCTTGCTCCCGGCCTGTGCGCTCTTACGGGCGAAACAGGGGCTGGCAAATCAATTCTGCTTGATGCGTTGGGGCTGGCTATTGGTGGGCGCGCTGATGCCGGTCTTGTCAGCCAGATGGCAGATCAAGGCAGCGTGACGGCGGTTTTCGATATTGCCAATGATCACCCCGCACGCATGATCCTCAACGAAAACGATCTCGATGCTGAAGGCGATCTGATCCTGCGTCGTGTGCAAACCAAGGATGGGCGCACGCGCGCCTTTGTGAACGATCAGCCCATCAGCATCGGCCTGCTGCGGCGGGTGGGTGACCTCCTTGTTGAAATTCATGGTCAGCATGACGAGCGCGGCTTGCTCGATGCGTCGGGCCATCGCGCGCTTCTTGATCTGTTCGGTGGACTTGAGGGCAAAGCATCAGAGGTGCGTCGTCTTTGGGTGGGCGTCGCCGAAGCGCGCGCCGCATTGGACGCTCATCGCTCAAAGCTGCAACGCGCGCAGGCCGAGCAGGATTATCTGCGCCATGTCGTTGCCGAGTTGGACGAGTTGATGCCGGAAGAAGGCGAGGAAACGCGCCTCGCCGAGGAACGCATTTTGATGATGCATTCCGAAAAAATAGCGACCGATCTCGTTGAAGCGCAAGACGCGCTGACCGGCAATGGCGGGCTCGAAGCGCGATTGTCTCAGGCAATGCGTCGGCTTGCCAAGGCAGCCGATCAGGTTGGCGGACGGCTTGATGCGGCCATCGCGGCGCTTGATCGCACGCTGAATGAAGCGGCTGATACGCGGGACGAATTGGAGCGCGCGAGCCGTGCGCTGGAGTTTGACCCCGCACGTCTTGAGCGCTCCGAAACGCGGCTCTTTGCGCTCAGGGCGGCAGCACGCAAACATAATGTGCCGGTGGATCAGCTCGCGGCCCTAGCTGAGAAATTTCGTAGTCAATTGGCCGATATTGAAGACGGCGAATTGAAGCTCGGCACCTTGACGGTGGCCGCCGAGGCGGCGCATGGCGCCTATGTTGATGCGGCCGAGCAGTTGTCTGTGAAGCGCCTCAAAGCAGCAACGAAACTTGATCAGCATGTCATGGCGGAACTAAAACCGCTTAAGCTCGATAAGGCGACATTCAAAACCGCTGTGGAGCGCGTCGCGCCGGACCATGCCGGCCCCGACGGCTTGGATCGTGTGTCGTTCCTCATTTCAACCAATCCCGGCGCCCCGCTTGGGCCGCTTATCAAGATCGCATCTGGCGGCGAGTTGTCGCGGTTTGTGCTGGCACTCAAGGTGTCGCTGGCCTCGCAGGGCAGTGCGCCGACGTTGATATTTGACGAAGTGGATTCAGGTGTTGGCGGCGCGGTGGCGGAAGCTGTCGGCTTGCGTCTCGCAGAACTTTCAAAATCGGCACAAATTTTGGTCGTCACCCATTCGCCGCAGGTTGCCGCGCGGGCGCAATATCATTTACGCATTTCCAAGAGCGAAATGAAAGCCAAGGGCGCGCGCGTTGCGACCCGCGTGGACAGTCTTGACGATAGCGAGCGTCAGGAAGAAATTGCCCGTATGCTGGCAGGCGCGACCGTGACAGATGAGGCGCGCGCGGCTGCCGCCAAACTCATCGGGAGCAGGGCGTGACCATTTCTGCCCATGACAAGCCGGTTGATGATCTCTCGAACAAAGAGGCATTGTCCGAATTGAAACGCCTTGCCGCGGACATTGCGCGGCATGATCTTGCCTATCATCAAAGTGATGACCCAGAGATTTCGGACGCCGACTATGACGCGCTACGCCGTCGCAATGAGGCGATCGAAGCACGCTTTCCCGCTCTTGTTCGTGACGACAGCCCATCCAAATCTGTCGGCGCGGCACCCGTCAGTGCGTTTGGTAAGGTGGCGCATAGGGTTGCGATGCTGTCGCTCTCCAACGGCTTTAGCGATGATGATGTCCGGGAGTTTTGGACGCGCGTCAGTCGCTTTCTCAATCTGAAAGAGGATGATGCGCTGGAGGTGACGGCTGAGCCTAAGATCGATGGCTTGTCGGCTTCGCTGCGCTATGAGAAGGGAAAATTTGTCGTTGGCGCGACGCGCGGCGACGGGCGCGAAGGCGAGAATGTCACGGAGAACCTGCGCACGGTCGTTGACATCCCCGCCATGCTTAAAGGCAAAAACATTCCTGATGTGTTTGAGGTGCGCGGCGAAGTCTATATGAGCCACGCTGATTTTGAGGCGCTCAACAAGCGACAGGAAGAGGCGGGCAAGCCCGTCTTTGCCAATCCGCGTAATGCGGCGGCAGGTTCCCTGCGCCAGCTTGATGCGAAGATCACGGCAAGCCGCCCGTTGCGCTTTTTTGCTTATGCTTGGGGGGATGCGAACGAGGTTCCCGGTGATACGCAGGCCGATGTCATCAAGGCGTTCGACAAATGGGGATTTCAGGTTAATCCGTTGTTTGGTGTTTGCCGCTCGGTCGAAGACCTCATTGCCTTCTATCATCAGGTTGAAGAAAAGCGCGCCGATCTTGGCTATGACATCGACGGTATTGTTTACAAGGTCAACCGGCTCGATTGGCAGCAGCGTCTTGGCTTTGTCTCGCGTAGCCCTCGTTGGGCTTTGGCGCATAAATTTCCCGCTGAGCAAGCCTTCACTGTGCTTGAAGGTATCGACATTCAAGTTGGGCGCACTGGCGCGCTCACGCCCGTTGCACGCCTAAAGTCGGTAACGGTAGGTGGCGTCGTCGTCTCCAATGCAACGCTGCATAATGAAGATGAGATCGCGCGCAAAGACATCCGCATTGGCGATACGGTCGTCGTACAGCGTGCGGGCGACGTTATCCCGCAAGTGGTGCGCGTTGTTCTCGATAAGCGTCCAAAAGATGCTGAGCCTTATAAGTTGCCGGAACTTTGCCCCGCATGTGGCAGCCATGCTGTGCGCGAGATCAAGGAAAAGACCGGCGAGATGGATGTCGTGCGGCGCTGCACCGGCGGGCTCATTTGTCCCGCGCAAGCGGTTGAGCGGCTTCGCCATTTCGTGTCGCGCAATGCCTTTGACATTGAGGGTTTGGGCGAAAAGCAAATCGCGGCGTTTTATGCCGACGGCCTCATCATGCAACCCGGTGATATCTTTACGCTGGAGCAGCGCGACGCGAAGAACCTCAAAAAGCTGAAAGACCGTGAAGGCTGGGGCGGCACGTCGGCGAAGAAACTTTTTGCCGCGATTTATGAACGCCACCGCATTGATCTCGATCGTTTCATATTTGGGTTGGGTATCCGCCATGTTGGCGAAACGAATGCCCGGTTGCTGGCGCGGTCTTATGGCACGCTCGACCACTTCATCGAAGAGATGGAAAAAGCGACCGATCGGGAAAGCGACGCATACCGGGAATTACTTTCCATCGATGGGGTCGGCGCCGTCCTCGCAGAAGCGTTAATCGATTTTTTTGCCGAAGATCACAATCGTCAGGTGCTGAAAACGCTCGGCGATGCAGGTGTCGTGACCACGCCATTACCTCGGCAGGAAACCACCTCGAAAGTTGCAGGAAAGACCATGGTTTTCACAGGTTCGCTCGAGCGTATGACGCGAGCCGAAGCCAAAGCGCGAGCCGAGCAGCTTGGCGCGAAGGTGGCGGGTAGCGTGTCAGCCAAAACGGATATTTTGGTGGCGGGGACGGACGCGGGGTCCAAACTCACCAAGGCGGCAGCGCTTGGCGTCACGGTGATTTCCGAAGATGAATGGATCGAAATGGCGGGGGGTTAGATCGCCCGTGTCGCGTCCTTCAACCAGACGTTTGTTTCAGCATCCATGCCATCCGACAACGCCTCACGCACGCGAGTATGGTAGGCGTTGAGCCATTCTTTCTCTTCCGCCGTCAGCAGCGCTGGTTCGACGAGGTTCAGATCGATGGGCGCCAACGTCAGCGTTTCAAAGCCCAGCATGGCGCGCTCGCCGCCGTCGATCATCTCAGCTTCTGTGACGACAAGCAGGCTTTCGATGCGAATGCCATAGCCGCCGGTTTTGTAGTAGCCGGGTTCATTGGAAATGATCATGCCGGGTTTCAGTGGCACGCTGGCGACTTTGGAAATACGCTGCGGGCCTTCATGCACCGAGAGATAGGAGCCGACGCCATGGCCGGTGCCGTGGTCGTAATCCAGACCGGCTTTCCACAGGCTCATGCGGGCCAGCGCATCAAGCTGCGAGCCTGATGTGCCGTTGGGAAAGCGCGATGTGGCGATACCAATATGGCCCTTGAGCACGCGCGTGAAGCGGTCGCACTGTTCAGTGCTCGGGCGTCCGATGGCAACCGTGCGCGTCACATCCGTTGTGCCGTCGAGATATTGCGCGCCGCTATCGACGAGAAAAAGCTCCCCCAACTTCAACGGCTGATTGGTGCCTTCGGTGACGCGGTAATGCACGATGGCACCATTGGCCCCCGAGCCGGAAATCGTGTCGAAACTCAGGTCTTTGAGTTCGCCTGTTTCGGCGCGGAAGGCTTCAAGCCTTTTGGAGGCGTCGATTTCGCTGATTGTGCCCTTTGGGCCTTCCGTGGCGATCCATGCAAGAAAGCGCGTCAGCGCGAGGCCGTCGCGCAGATGGGCGGCGCGGGTGCCGTTGATCTCGGCGGTGTTCTTGCAGGCTTTGGGCAATTCGCATGGATCAGTGCCGCGTTTCACGGTTGCGCCCGATGCTTTCAGCGTGTCGCTGATCCATGAGGCGCATGTCGCAGGATCGACCTGCACGACTTTCTTTTCTGCTCCCATGGCGTCCAGCGCTTTGTCGAGGTCCGCGCGGTCACGCAGCGTTACGATATTGCCGAGATGGGCGTGGGCGGTGTCATCCACCTTGCGTTGATCAATAAAGAGTTCGGCGTGACCATCGGCATGGACGATGGCGAAAGCAAGCGGCAGCGGCGTATGGCCAACATCTTGGCCCCGGATGTTAAAAATCCAGGCGATGGAATCTGGCATGGTGAGCACGACGGCGTCAGCACCTTCAAGCGAAGCGGCGACGCGCTTCACTTTGTCGGCCGCAGGCTCGCCTGCGAATTTGAGATCATGTGGCACGATGGGTGCGACGGGCGGCGACGGCTGGTCGGTCCAAACGGCGTCAAGCGGATTGCCGTCCACGGGCACTAATGTGCCGCCCGCCTTTTCGGCAGCGGTCTTGAGGCGCGCCACGGCGTCGATCGTGTGGAGCCAAGGGTCATAGGCGAGCTTTGCGCCCTTGGGCAGGTTGTCTTCGATCCAACGCGTGGGTGGTTCTTCGATCAAGTGCTTGGGATCAAACACGTTGATGTCACTCTGGTTACGCACTTGAAGCGTGTAGCGTCCGTCAATGAAGATTGCGGCTTTTTCCAGCAGGACGATGGCAAGGCCCGCCGAACCTGAAAAGCCGGTCAGCCAGCGCAGGCGTTCGGCATGGGGGGGCACATATTCGCCTTGATGCTCGTCGGCACGGGGGATGAGGAAACCGTCAAATCCGCGGCGCGTGAGTTCATCGCGCAGACGTTTGGCACGTTCGGCCCCAAGGGCGGGATTGGCTGTATCGTCATAAGTTTGGAACATGCATCAAATGTAAGGGCGATGCAGCGCGTCGGCAACGGCCGCGAAGCGTTTTCAAGCGAAGTGTTTGCGGTTCGCGTGAAGAAAATGCGACCAAATAGAAGACACTACCCGCGAATTCTCAAGGTTACCCAATCGCCTCTGGGCTTGCGCTCGGCCAGATAAAGCCCCTGCATGCGCATGGCGCTGGTCACCATGACCTCCTGTTGGCGCAGAATGCCCGATAGGATCAGCGTGCCGCCGGGAACAAGATGGGCGCGAAACGACGGCGCGAGCGAGACCAGCGGGCGGGCGAGGATATTGGCGATGATCATCTCATAGGGTGCTTCTGCCTTGAGGGCAGGGTGGCTGAAACCTTTGGCGGTGCGCGCTTTGATATAGGGACCGACACTATTTTTGCGAGCGTTGGCATTGGTCACTTTCACTGCGACGGGATCGATGTCGCTGGCGAGGACCGTTTGGTGTGTCAGCTTGGCAATGGCGATGGCGAGCACGCCGGTCCCCGTGCCGATGTCGAGCGCGTTCACTTTCATGCCGGGGCGGATGAGGTCTGAGATGAATTCAAGGCAACCGGTTGTGGTTTCGTGGTGGCCGGTGCCAAAGGCTTGGCCCGCGTCGATGAGTAAGGGAATAACGCCTGCGGGCACTTTGTCCGCGTCATGGCTGCCATAGACGAAGAAACGTCCAGCGCGTACAGGATCGAGCCCTTCCAGCGACCGCGTCACCCAGTCGACATCCTCCATTTGTGCGATGGTGATGTCGGTGAGGCGGCAATGGCTTTCTTGTTCTGCGTTGACGAGCAGGGCGCGCAGCGCGGTTTCGTCTGGCGCGTCTTCATAAAGTGCTTCGACGGTCCAGAGGCCATGGGCTTCCACCTCGTTCCAGTCGGATGCGGTTTGAACCAGCGGTGCGTCCGAGCCCGGCGTCTCGATTGTCGAGACGGCAAGAGCCTCGGGGGCATATGCATTTTCCAGAATGGCGGAGAAAATCTCTGCGACTTCATAAGGCACAATGAAGGATGCTTTCCAAAGGCCCATATGTCAGGTCCGCTCCACAAAACTGTCGATGACTTTCTTGCGGCCTGCTTTGTCGAAATCGACGGTCAGTTTGTTGCCGTCAATGTCATAGACATGGCCATAGCCGAATTTCTGATGAAAGACCCGTTCGCCGCGCCCATAGCTGGAGGCGGCGGGGTCGCTGGTGGCAACAAGATCGCCATGCCCATCCGCGTGGGGCTGGCGCACATGGGCGGTGGCGCTGGCGTTTGCTTGCGCGCGTTTCCAGCCGGGACTTGAGTAGCTGCTGCCTTGGGCAAAGTCTTGCGCAAAGCGGCTCGGTGCATAGCTTTGAGCGGAATGGGCGTCCATGGCGCTGGCTGTCACTTCGACATGCTCGGCGGGGATTTCGTCGATGAAGCGTGAAGGCAGAGCGCTCTGCCATAGCGCATGGATGCGACGGTTGGCGGCAAAAGAAATATAGGCATGTTTGCGCGCCCGCGTGATGCCGACATAGGCGAGGCGACGTTCTTCCTCAAGACCGGCGATGCCGCTTTGGTCGAGTGCGCGTTGATGGGGGAAAAGCCCTTCTTCCCAACCGGGGAGAAAGACGTTGTCAAACTCAAGCCCTTTGGCGCTGTGCAGCGTCATCAGGTTGAGCTTGTCGCCATTGTCTTGCGTTTCAAGCTCCATCACTAAAGAGATATGTTCGAGGTAGCCCGCAAGGCTCTCAAACTGTTCCATCGAGCGGACAAGTTCGCGCAGGTTGTCGAGCTTACCCGGTGCGTCGGCGGATTTGTCGTTCTGCCACATCTCGGTATAGCCGCTTTCATCCAGGATGATCTCGGCCAGTTCGGTATGCGGCAGACCGGGGATTAGCGAACGCCAACGGCCGACCATTTCGACGAAGCTGGCAAGGGCGCGTCGCGCCGCTGGTTTCAATTCTTCGGTCGTGATGATATCGCCTGCCGCGCGCATCAGCGAGATGCCACGCGCACGGGCATGAGTGTGGATGGTCTGGATAGCGACGTTGCCAAGGCCCCGGCGCGGCTTGTTGACGATGCGTTCAAAGGCGAGGTCGTCGTCTGGTTGCGCGATGAGACGCAGATAAGCGTTGGCGTCGCGGATTTCGGCGCGTTCATAAAAACGCGGACCGCCGACGACGCGATAAGGAATGCCAAGATTGAGAAAGCGATCTTCAAATTCGCGCATCTGAAATGAAGCGCGCACCAGAATGGCGATCTGGTGGAGCTTCTGTTCCTTGCGCTGCAATTGCTCGATTTCTTCGGCGACGGCGCGGGCTTCTTCCTCGCCATCCCAATAGGAGGCGACACCGACCTTGTCGCCTTCGTTCATGTCGGTCCAGAGCGTCTTGCCGAGGCGTTGCTCGTTTGCGGCGATGAGGCCGGAGGCGGCACCCAGAATATGAGGCGTTGAGCGGTAGTTGCGTTCTAGCCGCACGACTTTGGCGCCGGGAAAATCTTTTTCAAAACGCAGGATATTGTCCACTTCTGCGCCGCGCCAACCATAAATAGATTGGTCGTCGTCGCCGACACAGCAGATGTTCTTGTGCTTTTGCGCCAGCAACCGCAGCCAAAGATATTGCGCGACGTTGGTGTCTTGATATTCGTCCACCAGCATGTATTTAAAACGCGACTGGTATTCGCTGAGGATTTTAGGGTGCTCTTGAAAAATGCGTAAGGGTTCGAGCAACAGATCGCCGAAGTCGGTGGCGTTCAAAATTTTGAGGCGAGCCTGATAGGCGGCATAAAGTTCGCCGCCTTTGCCATTGGCAAAATTATGAGCTTCGCTCGACGGCACTTTGGCCGGTGTCAGGCCACGGTTTTTCCAGCCGTCAATGTCACTGGCGAGTTGGCGGGCGGGCCAGCGCTTTTCGTCGATATTGTCGGCTCGGATTAATTGTTTCAGCAGGCGGACCTGGTCGTCGGCGTCCAGAATGGTGAAGTCGGAGCGCAGGCCTGCGAGTTCTGCGTGACGGCGCAGCATCTTGGCGCCGATGGCGTGGAAGGTGCCGAGCCACTGCATGCCTTCGACCACGCCGCCGATGAGGCGGCCGATGCGGTCTTTCATTTCACGAGCGGCCTTGTTGGTGAAAGTCACGACCAGGACTTCGCTCGGCCAGGCGCGTTTGGTGGCCAACAAATGGGCGAGGCGGGTGGTCAGCACACGGGTTTTGCCGGTGCCTGCGCCTGCCAGCACCAGAACCGGGCCGTCGAGTGCTTCCACAGCCTCGCGCTGGGCCTCGTTCAACCCATTGAGATAGGGCGTGCGCATCCCCGCCACGGCGGCGGCGCTGGTGGTGCGTGCCGTCTGCTGTTCGGGTATGGTGCCGAGATCGAAGGGATCACTCATGGGTATTTGGCTTTGAAATGGAGGTTGGCAGCCCATTTTGGCTGTCATTTGTCTCTGAATTCCTGATTCCGATACTATAGCATGGTCGGCAAGGGCGGTTTGGTGCGGCGTTCCCGCCCACTGACCAATGATGGCTTGGTTTCTGACGCTACGCCCGATAGATAGGGGGCGTCCGGCAGATAGGGGCGTTCGGCCTCGGCGGACTATTTTTGATACCGATACGACCTATGGCTCCACAAAATCATGCATAAAAGGCGCGCCAGAAGGCTCTATTACGTCTATTCCCGCCATTGGCAGCGGCGATTGATGTTTGTTGTCGGTGGGCTTGTTGTGGGGGCGGCAGCGGTTGGGCTGACGATTGCTTCCAATTGGGTTATGCATCAGTTTCATTCATTCACGTCAAACTGGCCTTATGGGCCATTGATTGTGACGCCGGTCGGCTTTGCCGTGACGCTTTATCTGACCAACCGGTATTTCCCTAATTCAGGTGGCAGCGGTATTCCGCAGGCGATTGCCGCGCGCACGACCAAAAACGTGGCAGCGCGTCGTGCTCTCGTATCAATGCGGATTGCGGTCGGCAAAATTCTTTTGACGTTGATGGGCCTTGCGGTCGGTGCGTCAACGGGGCGTGAAGGCCCGACCGTGCAGGTCGGCGCTTCTGTCATGTTTGCGATGGGCCGGTTTTCCAGACGCCACCAGCCCGGTTTGATCCTCGCAGGCTCTGCGGCGGGCGTGGCGGCGGCGTTCAATACGCCTTTGGCGGGGATTGTTTTCGGCATCGAAGAAATGAGCCGGTCGTTTGAAGTGCGCGCCAGCGGTCTTGTCATCGGCACAATCATCGCTGCCGGTCTGACATCGCTCGCCTTTATGGGCAACTATACTTATTTCGGTACATCGAGCGCCGTGATGCCCTTTGGTATTGATTGGATCGCCGTACCCGTTTGCGGTGTTGCGGGTGGTTTGCTCGGTGGCCTTTTCAGCCGCGTGTTGATCCTGTTTGCCTTTGGTTTTCCTGGCCGTGTGGGACGGATGATCAAAGATCACCCTGTTCTATTTGCGGGCACTTGCGGTCTGCTGGTCGCATTTTGCGGCATTGCTTCGGGTGGTACGGTTTATGGGACGGGCTACGATCAGGCCCGCGCCCTGCTGCACGAGCAGAAAGATATGTCGCTGCTCTTTATGCCGTTCAAATTTTTGGCGACGGCCTTGTCATCGATCAGCGGTATTCCGGGCGGGCTATTCTCACCTTCGTTGGCAGTTGGAGCTGGTCTCGGCGCGGACATCGCTTGGCTTTTTCCTTCCACGCCCGTGGGAGTGCTTATTTTGCTTGGCATGGTGTCCTATTTCACCGGCGTTGTGCAGGCCCCCATCACGGCTTTCGTGATTGTTGCGGAGATGACCGACAACCATAATCTGATGGCCCCGCTCATGTTGTCGGCCTTGATCGCGCAAGGCGCATCGCGTCTGGTCTGTAAGGAAGGCGTCTATCACGCGCTCTCGCTGAAATTTATTCCCAAGCCTCCGCCTGAACCCGAACCCGAACTCGAACCTACGCCTGAACCAGAATCTGACCTTCCAACGACTACGCCGCCGACGCCTTCCGCTTGATGGCGATGATGCGACCGGCCTGATCAGGCCGGGCTAGGGCTTTGTGGCTTTCCATCAATGTCGAAATTTTTGCCTGTATATCCTCGGGGAAGGGGCTCGCGCGTCGCGTCGCCATATTGACGTGAATGCACATCTGTTCTGACGTTGCTGCCAGTTCGCCGGTTTCGGCGTGATACATATGGCCGAAAATGTGGATGCGTTTGGCGTCCCAGTCGAGCAATTGATAAGTGATGCGCACGGGCGCGTCTTGTTTCAATTCGCCGATGTAACAGACATGGACTTCGGCGGTGAAGCAGGAGCCGATACCTTGTTTTGTATATTCCCAACTAATGCCTAGGCCGCTGAAAACCGTATCTAGAGATTCGTCAAAAAGCAGGTGGTAATAGGCCATGTTCATGTGCCCATTGAGGTCAACCCAAGCGGGTTCGACCTTGCGGATAGGGCATTCCAGCGGTGCGGCGGTGGTCATGGTATCGGCTCCCGAATTTGGCATCGTTCGTTTTGTTTGTCGGTCATGCTAGATTAACGCGTAACGTAGATCAAAAGCGGGACATAAACCCCATGAGTGAAGCGACAGCGCAACGGGCCGACCGATCCGATGTTCTGGAGGCATTGGCGGCACTTCTGGGCGCGCGTTTCACGACATCGCTGCCCATCCGCGAGGCACATGGGCGCGATGAAAGCTGGCATCCGGTGGTCGCGCCTGAGGCGGTGGCCTTTGCGACATCGACTGAAGAGGTTGCCGCCATTGTGCGCATCTGCGCGCGGCATCACTTTCCCGTCATTCCGTTCGGCACGGGTACATCGCTCGAGGGGCATATCTCGGCGCGTCATGGCGGCTTGTCGCTGGATCTGAGCCGAATGAACCACATCCTTTCGGTCAATGCCGCCGATCTTGATGTGCATCTGCAAGCGGGTGTGACCCGCAAAGCGCTTAATGTGCATTTGCGCGATCAGGGATTGTTTTTCCCGATTGATCCCGGTGCCGATGCAAGTCTTGGCGGCATGGCGGCAACGCGCGCGTCGGGCACGAACGCTGTGCGCTATGGGACGATGCGCGAAAACGTATTGAACCTGACGGCCGTTATGGCCGATGGACGGATTGTTCATACCGCGCGGCGGGCGCGCAAATCGTCTGCTGGTTATGATCTCACGCGGCTTTTGGTGGGGTCGGAAGGCACGCTCGGCATTATCACCGAACTGACACTGCGGCTCTATGGCATCCCGGAAGCCATTTCATCGGGGGTTGTCTCGTTCACAAATTTTGGCGATGCCATTGACGCGGTGATCGAGACGATCCAGTCAGGCCTGCCGATGGCACGGATTGAGTTTCTCGACGAAGTGCAGGTGGCGGCCTGCAATGCTTATTCAAAATTATCCTTGCCCGAAACCCCGCTTCTGCTGATTGAATTTCATGGTAGCGATGCATCGGTGGCCGAGCAGGCCACGCGATTTGGCGAGATTGCGGCGGCGCATGGGGGCGGGGATTTCCAATGGGCGACATTGGCCGAAGACCGCACCAAGCTCTGGGAAGCGCGCCACAACGCGCTTTATGCGGCCCTGGCTTTGCGACCGGGTGCGCAAGGTTTGATCACCGATGTCTGCGTGCCGATTTCTAATCTGGCTGAAGCCATTCGTGGCACCAAGGCGGATTTGGCGACGTCTGGCATTCTCGCCCCGATGGTCGGGCATGTGGGGGACGGAAATTTTCATCTCATTATGCTGGTTGACTCTGACAATGCCGAGCAACTGGCCGAAGCCCAAGCTATTCATGATCGCATGGTGATGCGCGTCCTAGCGCTCGATGGCACTTGCACGGGCGAGCACGGGGTCGGTGAGGGCAAGATCAAGTTTCTTGAAGCCGAACATGGCGAAGGCGTTGCTGTGATGCGGGCGATCAAGCAGGCACTTGATCCGTTGAACATTCTTAACCCCGGCAAGATGTTTACCTAGTCGAGCGTCTGGCGATACCGGTTGAGCGCGACCACCGTTGTGGCGATGAAAAACAACGCAATGGCGCCGACATCCATGAGAATGTCCCCGGTTGTATTTCCTTTGAGCATTATACCGCGAATGATGCGTAGGAAATGGGTGAGTGGCAGCACTTCGCCAATCCATTGCGCCCAGAGCGGCATGCCACGAAAGGGAAACATGAAACCAGACAGCATGATCGATGGGAGAAAGAAAAAGACGGCCATTTGCACGGCTTGAAGCTGATTGCGCGCAAGTGTCGAGAAGGTAAAGCCGACCGCCAGATTGGCGGCAACAAAGAGCAATAGAACAGCCGAAAGCAGCGTTAAACTCCCCACCATCGGAACATCAAATAGATAACGTGCGGCCAGAAGGATAAGTGCGGCTTGGACATATCCGACGGCAATATATGGAAATATCTTGCCCATCATGACTTCAGAAGGGCGGGCAGGCGTCGTCAGCAGATTTTCCATTGTACCGCGTTCGACTTCACGCGTAACGGCGAGAGCGGTGAACATGACCAAGGTCAGCGTCAGGATGACGCCAAGGACGCCGGGGACAATGTTGTATTGAGTGCGACCCTCAGGGTTATAGCGCTGATGGGTGATAAGCTGAAACGGAGGTGGGCTGGCGCGTAGATTGAGTAGAGGGCCAGTGAGGTCGCGATTAAGCACGTCACGCGCCAAAGTGTTGATGGCGGCAACGGCGTTGCCTGTCGCGGCGGGGTCGGATGCATCAGCATCGAGCAGGATTGAGGGCCGCGTCCTGCGCACTAGGTCGCGCGAGAAATTGGCAGGGATTTCGATGATGAATTGCACATCGCCCCGCGCCAGCAGGTTTTCCGCGTCCGTGACAGATTCTGGATGGGCGGTGATCTTGAAATAGTCACTGTTCTCCAGCGCGGCGACGAATGTGCGCGTGAAGGTTGAATGGTCGTGGTCGAACAGAGCGGTCGGCAAATTTTTTGGGTCTGAGTTGATGGCATAGCCGAACAGAAGAAGCTGCATGATTGGAATGCCGAGCATCATGGCGAAGGTCAGCCGGTCGCGCCGCATCTGGATGAATTCCTTGCGGATGATCGCGCCGAGGCGGCGAAAATTGAAGTGCCCCCCTATCATTGAAAATTGTCCTGGCTCTGGTTCATCATCAAGATGAAGACATCTTCAAGCGTTGGTTGATCGCGCTTCCATGTGAGGTCGGCGTCATCGCGATAGGGCGCAATGGCGCGCTCCAGCGCGTCTTCCTTGGTGCCGCTGACATGCAAGATATTGCCGAAGGGCGCGACGATATCCACGCCATTGCGGGCTTTGAGATCGTGGGCGAGGCGGAGGATGCGTTTCTGCGATGAAGCTGTCACCGTCCATGTCTGCAATTTCGAGGCGGCAATGACTTCGGCGGCAGTGCCGCGCGCCAGCAACTGGCCATAGGCGAGATAGCAAATCTTGTGGCAGCGTTCGGCTTCGTCCATGTAGTGGGTGCTGACAAGGACGGTGAGGCCGCTATCGGCGAGATCGTGGATTTCGTCCCAGAATTCTCGCCGCGCCTTGGGATCCACACCTGCGGTTGGCTCATCCAGCAAAAGCAGTTTTGGCTTATGCATGATGCAGGCGGCGAGCGCGAGGCGCTGTTTCCAACCGCCTGAAAGTGTGCCCGCCAATTGATTGGCGCGGGCTTTCAGGTTGAGTTTTTCGATGGCGGCTTCGACGGCGTTGCGACGGTCGGGCAATTGATAGATGCGGGCGATGAAGTCGAGATTTTCGCGGATGCTCAAATCCTCATAAAGGCTGAACTTCTGCGTCATATAACCGATTTCGAGCTTGATGCGCGGGCTTTGCGTGATGATGTCATAGCCAAGACACGTGCCATGACCAGCGTCGGGCGTCAGCAAGCCGCAGAGCAGACGGATGGTTGTGGTCTTGCCGCTGCCGTTGGGCCCTAAAAACCCGTAGATCTCGCCGCGCGCGACTTGCATATCGACATTGTCCACGACCTTGCGGTCACCAAAGGATTTGGTGAGCCCTGTCACGTCGATGACGAGGTTGTCGTCCTTGGGTCCAGCGAGGGGCTCAGTGGGTGCGGCCATGGTGCTACTCGGAGGTGCGAGAGAGGGTGACGTGGACCGGTTGGCCGGGGTGAAAGGCTTCCGGTGTCGCGTCGGGAATGGCTTCGGCCATATAGACGAGTTTCGATTTTGTGTTCTCGCTATAGATCACAGGGGGCGTGAACTCCGCTTGGGTGGCGATGAAACGGATCGTGCCGATGAGGTTGTCGGCGCAGCCATCGCAGGCAAGCGCAACTTTATCCCCGACATGGACGCGGCCGAGCTGACCTTCGGGAATGAAGAAGCGCAGCTTGATATTGGCAGGCGGCAGAAGCGACACGACCGGCGCGCCGGGCGTTGTCATTTCGCCGACGCGGTAGAAGACATCTTCGATCACACCGCCATTGGGGGCATGGCCTTCGCGTTGTGCAAGCCGCCAGTCGGCTTGAGCGAGGGCGGCTTGTGCGGCCTTGACGGCGGCAGCAGCGGCCGCAATCTGATCGCTGCGGGCGGCGAGGCGACCGGTGGCCAGACGTGCTTCAGCTTCGCGCAGAGCGCCTGTGGCAGTTTGACTATTGGCCTTGGCGGTATCGAGCGATGATTTGGAGATATGACCACCGGCAAAAAGTTGCCGGGCGCGCACAAGGTCGGCATTGGCCTTCACCACATTGGCGGCGGCGCTGGCGCGGGCGGCCTTGATCTGGTCAAGTTCGCTCGCGCGCAGGCCTTTGCTTAGATCTTCAAGCTGGGCTTGCGCCTGTGCCAATTGTGCGGTGGCATGATCATGGACGGCGATTTCTGCCGTCTGGTCGAGTTGGAACAGGAGCGCGCCATCGGCGACTTTGTCGCCGCGCTGCACGGGGATGGCGGCGACAATGCCACCTTCAAGGGGGGCAACTCGCACATATTCCCCCTCGGCATAGCCTTGATAAGTTGTTTGATCGGACGGTCCGCATCCACTGAGAAGGAGCACGACCCCGCAGAGCGATAGGAGGGGATGGAGGCGCATGATCAGGCCTCCCCATCGGCTGCGAGGCCGTGCAAGATAAAATCGAGATGGCTTGGAAAAAATCGTTCTGTTGCAAATTCGGGCATGGGACCGAATACCTCTGTAGCCAGAGCGTTCATCAGCAATGGAAAAATGACGCTTTGGACGGTGGCGAGGGGATCGCACGGGCGGAACTCTCCGCGTTCAATGCCGCGCTCGATCAGGTGAGCGAGGGTATAGAGACCGCGAAAGGCGATTTCCTCGCGGTAAAATTCAGCGATATCTGGAAAATTTTTAGACTCAGAGACGACCAGCTTGAGGATGGGGCGTACGTCGGGCGAACTGATGACGCTGCTGGCGCGCGCATAAACAGCACGCAGCAGGTCAAAGCTAGAGCCATCAAAGGATTTGATGATGACTTCCATTTCGCCCATGCGAGGGCTTACGACATCACGGAGAATGGCCTTCAGGAGGTCGGCCTTGCTGTCAAAATAGAGATAGATCGTGGCCTTGCTGACGCCGGCAGCCTCGGCCACGTCTTCGAGCCGGGTGCCAGCAAATCCGCTTTCGGAAAAAGCCTTGAGGCCCGCCGCCATGATTTCGGCGGGGCGGGCTTCCTTGCGACGATGGGCTTTGGTTTCTGCGGATTTGGGCATTTTTTGACCAATTAATAACTGACTGGTCAGTAATTTATATTGAAAATAGGCTTGAGTGCAAGCGGGTTGTTGGGGAGACGGCAGGTGGGTTGAGCAGATCAGGAGAGGAGATTAATTGCAGACGCAATGATCAAGCCTTTGATGGCTCGTCATCCGTGCGTGATGTGCTGTCCTTGACGGGTGCTTCACGCCGTAAGGCGTCATGTGCCTTGGCGTCTTTTTTGTTCAGGCGGCGAGCCAATTTCTTTTGGTGCCCGGTGCGACCAAAGCGGATACGGTTCGCCGCAGCGGTGGTTTCTTTGTCCTTTCGCGCTTTTTCCTTTTTGGTATCGCGCGTAATTTTTTGAAATTCGGCGATTTTTACTATATTTCCGTCATCTGAATCCATAATTTGCCCGCAAGTTGGCGGCGGCTTGCCGCAATATGCTCGCTGAACGCGATCTCTGTCAGACTAGGCCAAGGTTGTGCGACAAGAAACCGCCGGTATTGGGATTTATATGAGGTCTTCCTTCGAAGATCGCCAATAGCCGGAAGGGCGGAGATCACTTTTTGAATACGGTACTTTCCTATCTCGCTGGTTTGATCGCGCTGCTTCTGGTTGCTGCTCTAGCAGGCCCGACTTTTGTGGACTGGAATCGTTTTCGGGGTGAATTTGAGACGCAGGCCCAAAAGATCACCGGCCGCGAGGTTAAGATCGGCGGGGATATCAGCTTTGTGGTGCTGCCCGCGCCGCATCTCACGCTCAACAATGTATCGATTGCCAATGTAGCGGATGGCGACAATCCCGATTTCATGAGGATTGGCCGGATCGACGTTGAGGTGGCATTGATGCCGCTGCTGAGCGGCGACATCAGCGCTACAAGCATCAAGATTGCGCGCCCGCAGGTTCACCTCGAAGTGGCAAGCGACGGCACCAGTAATTGGCGCAATCTGGTGTCGTCTTTCTTGTTGGGCGGAAATAGCTTTTTTGCACCATCGTCCGTCAGCCTGGAAAAGGTGAGCTTTGAAGAGGGGACGATCAGTTTCAATGATCGGCGCAATGCGCGTCAATGGCGGGTCGAGCATCTCAATGGGAATGTGACGGCGACATCGCTGGTCGGGCCGATGCGGGCCGACCTGACGCTCAACGTCAACAACATTCCCCTTGCTTTACGGCTTGGCATCGGCAATTTCGCCAGCAAGAAAGCCTTTAAGATTACGACGGAAATTCAAACGCTGAACGCCCCTGCCAAATTGTTGTTCTCAGGCATCTCGACGAGCTTTGCGTCTGACGCGCGGGTCGATGGCACGGCGAGTTTTGAATATGGCACGACCAAGGCTGTCGAAGGCGAAGCACCGTATGCACCGTTGCGTATCGAAGCAGGCATTGTGTCCAATGGCGATAGCGCGACATTTCGCAATCTGATTGTCGGTATGGCGGGGACAACCCTCAAGGGTGATGCACGGGCCAGTTGGCGCGGGCGCCCGAGCGCCAAAATTCAGCTTAGCGGAGAAGCCCTGACGCTCGATCCGTTGCTGGATCGGGTCAGCGAGCTTGTGGCGGGTAGCAATGGTGTGCCGATGACAGGCCTTGCGAGCTTGCCGGTGCCCGAATGGATTGACGGCAGCGCTACGATCAAGGTGGACGGGCTGTTGTCGCATGATGTGTTGATCAAGAATGCGGCGCTCGATCTGGCGCTCAAGGACGGCACGCTGTCGATCCGTCAGGCGCGCGGGGATATTCCCGGTGGTTCGCATGTCGAGATTAGCGGCAATCTGCGTGGTGGCAATGTCCCGCAATTCTCAGGCAAGCTGGCTGCATCCAGCGAAAATATCGGCGCTTTGGCGCTATGGCTTCAATCAGTGCGGAGCGGACCTGTTGCGACAACAGCGAAGAGTGCCGCGAGCGCAATCGGTGATGCGCAGGCCCCTGTCGTTTCCTTGCCGTTAAAACCGAGCATGAACGAACCAAACCTTGTGACGACAGCGCGGCCTTTCGCCTTTGTCTCGCACGTTCAGGTGACGCCGGACAGTCTCACCTTCACGGGCCTCCGAGCGGCTTATGCCGCTGCGGCCGACCCAGCAGATATCAGCGGCTCGGTTTCATTTGCGCCACAGGCAAAGCGCGTTCTGCTGATGGTCGATCTGACGGCGAACGAATTTGACCTTGATCCATTGCGCGCGCTTTGGCCCGCAGAGACAAAGCTGAAAGACCTGCTTGATGCCTATGACTTTGATCTACAGATCAAGGCGCGGCACCTGACCGTCGAACAGAGCGATGTGACCGGGTTTGACCTAGCCGCACGCGTTGCCGACGACACCATGGCGCTGACGCGGTTTCATACTGACGGGTTTGCAGGCGCGACGCTGGATTTCACTGGCGCTTTGAGTGGCCTTTCACAAAGCAGTTTCGACGCTTTGCAAGGCACGCTGAGCGGCACAGTCAAGGCGGACAAGGCGGGTGGGCTTCTTGCGCTGATGGGCGTCACCACGCCAGAGCTTGATGGCCCCGCCGATATCGCGGTGAATTTCTCATCAGGCCGTGCGGTGGATAGTGACGCGCCACTTGATACGCTGACGCTCAAGGGTGCATTGGGTGCTAGCCGTGTTGACGCTGTGCTGAAGCGCGGCCACTCGGGCAGCAATGCACCCGACACGATCAACCTCATTGCCAATGCGGCCAACAGCGACGGTCGTTTGTTGTTGCGTCAATTGGGGTTTGACGCCACTGACCGGCTTTTGGGGGCGGGTAGCGCGTCGTTGCAAATGGACGGGCCTGTGGGGCAGCCTTATGACACGACATTCCGCCTGAATGTGGGCGAGGGGACATTCAGAGCCAAGGGCATGTTGAACGACCCTTGGGGCGCACCGGGTTTTGTCGGGCATACGGATGTGTCGGCGTCGGGGCTGGATACGGTGATGGCCGCGCTTGGCGCGCCGGACTATGCCTCGCAATTTGCGGTGGCACAGGCAGACGGCCCAAGTTTTGTTTTGTCGGCCAATGTGAAATCGAGCGCCAAGGCGCTTTTTTTCAACAGCATCGAAGTTGTGACGGGCAAATTACATCTGGTCGGGGATATTGCGCTGACCCAAGATGATGCGCGCCAGAGCCGAACGCTATCGGGTAAGATCGTTACAAACCGGCTTGATCTGACACCCATTTTTGTTGATGAAAAGGCAGTTGCTGATAGCGCGAGCCCTGAGGGCACGGCTACTGACGACAGAGAGCCGCTGTTTGTCTGGTCGGCGGCCCCGCTGAATTGGTCAGCATTGGCACTGGGAACGGGTGAGCTTGATGTGAAGGCTGCGAGTGTTCGTATGGGCTCCATGCAATTTAGCGATGCGGCACTGCATTTGTCGCTGGCCGATAATGTTCTGTCGGCGGCACCGGTGACGGCGAAGATGGCGGATGGGTCTGCGGTGATCACAGCGCGCATCGAAGGCGGCTCGTCTGGCGAGCCGGGGATAGGACTTACCTTCAAACTTGACGACGCTGATCTGGCAAAGTTTGGTCCGCAGATTGTCGGCACTCCATTTGCCTCAGGGCGCCTTAGCTTTGACATGCGTGCTGAAGCGCAGGGGCGTAGTTGGTTGGCGTTGGTTTCGTCTGTTAATGGTGATGGTACACTGAAGTTGAGCAAGGTGCAGGCATCACCGCTGGATGTGGCGGGCTATGCTCAAGCGCTCAACAGCATGACGTCGATTGATCAACTGGCTGGGTTGAAAGACAACGTTCTTACCAAAGGTCAAACGTCGATTGACGGGCTTGATGGCGATTTTGCGATTAAGGACGGCCTTGCTCAGATGACACGCAAGGATTTGGTGTTGGCTGGGGCTAAGGGCAGCCTGACCGCCATGTTCGATCTGCCGCGCCTTGCCATCGACAGTGAGCTTGATGTGGCGCTGAGCGATCCGGCTGACGCGCCGGGCTTTTCGGATGTAACGTCTGGCAGGGTAGGAGATGTCTCGCGGCGCACTGATACGCTGGCGTTGCAGCAATATGCAGCGCGGCGCTTCATTGCGCAGAGTGCGGCAGCCGCTGGCCTGAAAACGATCCCCAAGGAATTACAGAATCTGATGGGCTTGCCCGATGTGCCATCTGGCCCTGCGCCATCAGTAGCCGGGGTGCCTGTGCCGATGGCAAAGCCTCAGCAACCGGCCTCTGTATTACCGTAATACGCTTAAGTCGTGCAGGTGTTGGATTTTGATTTGAAGTGAGCCAGCACATAGATGCGCACCGCGCCTGACAGATTGCCTTCGGCGTCGCGGGCCTCGTCGATCCGCCGCACCAACTCGTTGACGGATATATCAGCTGAGCAGGCGACCTCTTTCAACGCTTCCCAAAAGGGCTGCTCCAGCGAGATGCTGGTGCGATGCCCTGATATGGAGACGGAGCGTTTTATCTCTGCTGGCATGTTCTATTGGCTCGCTAATATAGGAAAACGTCATGGCCGGGCTTGACCCGGCCATGACGAAATAGGGGAATGAATAAATCTTATTCCGGCGCGATCATTTTTTCGGGACGGACAACCTCGTCGAATTCGGCGTCGGTAACATAGCCACCGCCGACGGCTTCTTCGCGCAGCGTTGTGCCGTTTTTATGGGCGGTCTTGGCGATCTTAGCAGCGTTATCGTAGCCGATCTTGGGGGCGAGTGCGGTCACCAACATCAGCGAGCGTTCGAGTGCTGCCTTGATGTTATCCTCGCGTGCCTCAATCCCCACCACGCAGTTTTCGGTGAAGCTGACAGCGGCGTCTGACATCAGACGCACCGACTGGAGGAAGTTGTAGGCCATGACCGGGTTATAGACGTTCAACTCGAAATTACCTTGGCTGCCAGCAAAGGTGAGCGTGGCATTGTTGCCGAAGATCTGCACACAGACCTGTGTCAGGGCTTCGCATTGGGTGGGGTTCACCTTGCCCGGCATGATCGATGAGCCGGGCTCGTTTTCGGGCAGCGACAGTTCGCCAAGGCCGGAGCGAGGGCCGGAGGCGAGGAAGCGGATGTCTTGCGCGATCTTGAAGAGCGAGGCGGCGACCGTGTTGATGGCGCCGTGGCTGAAGACCATGGCGTCATGGGCGGCGAGCGCCTCGAATTTGTTGGGCGCAGTGGTGAAGGGCAGCTTGGTGATCGAGGCAATGTGTTCTGCGACCTGTTCGGCAAAACCGACGGGTGCATTAAGGCCGGTGCCGACGGCGGTGCCGCCTTGCGCCAGTTGCATCAGCGCGGGCAGTGTCATTTCAATGCGGGCGATGCCGTTTTCGACCTGCTTGGTGTAGCCTGAAAATTCTTGGCCTAAGGTCAGCGGCGTCGCGTCCTGGGTATGGGTGCGGCCGATCTTGATGATCTTTTCCCACTGTTTTGCCTTGTCGTTCAAGGCATTGCGCAACTGCTGCAGGGCGGGGAGAAGGCGGTGGTGGATTTCTTCGACGCAGGCAATGTGCATGGCGGTCGGGAAAGTGTCGTTGGACGACTGGCTCATGTTGCAGTGATCGTTGGGATGGACCGGTTTTTTGGAGCCCATTTCGCCGCCAAGCATTTCGATGGCGCGGTTGGAGATGACTTCGTTGGCATTCATGTTGGACTGAGTGCCCGACCCCGTCTGCCAGACAACGAGCGGGAAATGGGCATCGAGCTTGCCTTCGATGACTTCTTGGGCCGCTTTGACGATGGCTTCGCCGATAGATTTGTCGAGACGGCCAAGGCCCATGTTGGTTTCGGCGGCGGCGCGCTTGATGACGCCAAGGGCGCGCACGATGGGGGCGGGTTGCTTTTCCCAACCGATCTTGAAATTGCCGAGCGAACGCTGTGCTTGCGCACCCCAATATTTATCCGCTTCGACTTCAACGGGGCCTAATGTGTCGGTTTCTGTGCGGGTTTTGGTCATTTTACGTGCTCCAAGGGGTCAATTCCGTTGGGCGCTGATTTAGCACGCGAGAAGCGTCGGGCCAAGGTGACCGATTGTGCCTATTTCTTCCTGAAGGCGTCGAGGCTGACGACGGCGCTGTCGCCTTTGGGGGCGGATTTGTCTTCAGTACTGGGTGCCGCGGGGACGGTGATCTCCGCTTCGAGGGCGGCGTCGGGTTTGGGCACTTCAAATTGGAGGCCGAATTGGACCGAGGGGTCAAAGAAAGCATGGACGGCGGCATAGGGCACGACCAGCGTTTCGGGAATTTTGTTGAAGGTGAGGACAACCGAGAAGCCGTCGTCGCGTACGTCGAGGTCCCAGAACTGGTGCTGAAGCACAATTGTCATTTCTTCAGGATATTGAGCGAGCAGTTTGGCGGAAATGCTGACGCCCGGTGCGCGGGTGCGAAATGAAATGTAGAAATGATGCTCGCCGGGCAGGCCTTCATTTTTGGCGACGTCGAGCGCCTTGCGGATGACGCCACGGAGGGCTTCCTGCGCCATATCATCGTAGTGCATCTGGTCTTCGGCCACGGGCTTACTCTTTTCTCACAGAACTGGTTTCTCACGGAACTGGAAATTGCGGTCAGGGGTTATACCCTTAAACCTTCTATCGCAGAAGTGCGGCGAATTCATTGGCAAAACGGTGGGCGTCACCGGGCCAGCGGGCGGAGAGATATTTGCCGTCGAGCACCGTGAAGCCGCGTTTAAGACGGTCAGGCCCATCGCGCTTTACGCTGGAGGGGCCGGGGATAAAGTCGGCAGGCGAGGCGAGCAGCGTGCGGATTTCGGTTTCGAGCGGCGTTGAATAGGTGCGGTAATAATCCTTCATCCAGGCGCGTGTCATGCCCCAGGCGAGCAATTCTTGGGCGCGCGTGAGGCTCGTTGTTATGCGGCCGAAAAGGACCGATTTGCCATCGGCGGCCTTGGAACGGGCGACCAGCAATGTGCCGTGGCAGATAGCACCAACCGGTTTGTCGGCGGCAAAAAACGCGGTGACGACGTTTTGCAGGACGGGGCTTTCGAGATAGGGGCGCATGCCTTTGGCGTGGCCGCCGGGAAGCAGTAGCGCGTCATAATCGGCAGGTTTGATGGCGTTATAGCTGATGGGGGTTTGAAATTCGGCACTTTGGGTCAGCGCGTGATAGGCAGCGCGGCCTTGGGCATTGGCGCGCAGGACGGCGCGGAGCGGTCCAAGGCCTTTGCCCGTGACCATGATCGGATCGGCGCTCGCGGGTTTTCCCTCGGGCGTGGCGATGGTGATGCGGTGACCGAGGGCTTTGAGGATCTTGCACGGTACGCCGGTTTCGGTCGGGTCGAAGCCGTGTGCGGGAAGTGGCATCAGAATGTCGGCCAAAGGTTTACTCACTGGTTATTCGTTGCTTTTGCTCGTCAGCTTTCGCCGAAAAGCGTTGGATGCATATGGGTTTCGCGCTTTCGGGTGGCGCGATAATGGGCGCGCCATTCGAGCACTTTGGGGTCAACGCGGCGCTTGTCGGGGTGAAAGCCGGGCAAGAGATAGGAGAAGACGCCGAGCATGACATGACGCCAGATGCCGGGCGAGCCCCAGAGATGCCAGAAGGCCTTGCCCCAAGCGCGCAGGTTGAGGATTTCGCCGCTCTTGGCCATGAGCCATATCTGAATCACGGGAATGGCGATCATAAAATCGAAGGTAGCGACGCCCATAATCAAAACGCGGCGCAGATAGCCGAGAAAACCCGGCGCGACGGCGCGATAGACGTTGAAGGCGACGGCTTTGTGCTCTTCTTCTTCCATTGCATGCCAGCGCCAAAGGTCGCGATAGAGTGGGTCGGCGTCGGCCATGACGCGGGGATCGCCGAGAATGGATTCGGCAAAGAGAGCTGTGTAATGCTCATAAGCGCAGGTGGCGGCCAGTTGAGATTTGGCAGACATGAAGCGTTGAGCCCATTTGATGGATTTTTCCATGAGGCGGTTGAAGCCTTCGATGGGAATGCCATGGACGCTCAAAAGCGCGTTGTAGCTCGCATGTTCGCGCGAATGGGTGGCTTCTTGGGCATAGAAGCCTTTGATATCGCGTTGCAATTCGGGATCAGTGATGTCGCCTTCAAAGAGGCGGACGCTATCAATGAAGAAGCGCTCGCCTTGAGGAAAGGTGAGCGACAGTGCGTCATAAAAATGGGAAATGGCGGGATTGCCTGAGTGCCAATTTGTCGGCAGGTCGGGGCTAAACTCAAACTGGATGTTGCGGGGAACGATGTGGGGGGCTTGGCTTTCCATCGGGTCGGCTCTCCCTTGGGCATAAAGTGGAGGTTTCTGTTGCCAGGTACCTCCGAACCCCGCCTTACCCTGCTAAGGGCAAGGGCTTAAATCGAAGTGCAGGCACTGCTTACGCAGCGACGGCAACCTCAGCGTAGTTGTCATTTGCAACTATCAAACGGCCCGCTAACGGCGGAACCATACCGGGCAAAAGAGAAGCTTTTACACCCTCGTCGATCCTAGTTCGCCCCCATTTGGCTCTGCAAAGACAGAGGGGATAAATGGTGGAGGCGCCGGGTACCGCCCCCGGGTCCGAATGGCTTATTGTGCAGCTCGTTTATCACCATAGTCAGCCGAAACTGACCCCCTATATATAGGGGGCGTAGACATAAAAACCAAGCGGCGTGGCAGGCTCGGTTATCCACAAGGAAAAGCGAGCCTTTCCTGCACGAAATCGAGCCAATTCATGCCGAGGTCAAGCGAGGTCTGCATGAGGTCTGATTGACCGTGCGCTGGGCGGCCAAGCGGGGTAAAATATCCCCGAATCCAAGAGGCAAAAATTTATGCAGCAGTATCTCGATCTGATGGCGCATGTGCGCCAGCATGGCACCGTCAAAACCGACCGCACCGGCACCGGCACTCTGAGCACCTTCGGCTGGCAGTCGCG
Source organism: Parvibaculaceae bacterium (assembly GCA_041688015.1). Taxonomy (GTDB): domain Bacteria; phylum Pseudomonadota; class Alphaproteobacteria; order Parvibaculales; family Parvibaculaceae; genus Parvibaculum. The sequence continues at coordinate 155,307 of JBDNIY010000016.1, read as the reverse complement.
CTATAATCTTAGCGATGGTTTTCCGATGGTGACGACGAAAAAGCTGCACCTGAAATCCATCATTCATGAACTGCTGTGGTTTTTGGCCGGGGATACGAATATTGCCTATCTGAAAGCCAATGGCGTTGGCATCTGGAACGAGTGGGCCGACGAAAACGGCGAACTCGGTCCGGTCTATGGCCACCAGTGGCGTTCATGGCCGACGCCCGATGGCGGCAAGATCGACCAGATCAAAAACCTTATCGAGATGATCAAGACGAGCCCGGATTCGCGCCGCTTGATCGTGAGCGCATGGAATGTCGCTGACATTGACGGGATGGCGCTGCCGCCGTGCCATTGCCTGTTTCAGTTCTATGTGGCTGACGGCAAACTCTCTTGCCAACTCTATCAGCGCAGTGCCGATATTTTTCTCGGTGTGCCCTTCAACATCGCGTCATACGCGCTGCTCACCATGATGGTGGCGCAGGTCACGGGGCTCGAAGCGGGCGAGTTCATCCATACGCTGGGTGACGCGCATCTTTATTCCAATCATCTGGAACAGGCCGACAAGCAATTGGCGCGCACACCCAATTCTTTGCCCAAGATGATCATCAACCCGGATGTGACGTCGATTTTCGATTTCACGTTTGATGATTTCAAGCTCGAAGGCTATGAGGCGCATCCTCATATCGCCGCACCTGTTGCGGTCTAATGTGGCGTCAGCGCCTTATTGTGGCCGTGGCAGCAATTATCATGGTGGTGCTGGCGGTTTCAGCGATGGGGCTTATTCTTCTACATATGCGCCCGATCACGCCTGACAAAATTGAAATACAAAACCTCCAGTGAGTTCCATGCATCTGTCTTTTTTCATTGCTATTGCCGAGAATGGCGTCATCGGAAAAGACGGCGCGATGCCGTGGCGGTTGTCGCAAGATCTCAAATATTTGAAACGTATGACGATGGGGAAACCTATTTTGATTGGGCGCAAGACTTGGGAGAGCTTTCCTAAGCGCCCGTTGCCGGGGCGGCCTAATCTGGTGATCACGCGGGAGGCGGGTTATGACGCTCCGGGGGCGGAGGTTTTTCCGTCAACGGAGGATGCCGTGACGCGCGCCGAGGTGCTGGCGCGCGAGTTGGGTGTTGATGAGGTGATGGTGCTGGGCGGGGCGCAGATTTATCATGCGTTGCTCGGCAGGGCGACGCGGGTTTATTTGACCGAAGTGCATGATACGCTGGAGGGCGACACGCGGTTCGAGTTTGACCGCGCGGGCTGGCAGGAAGTGAGCCGCGAGCGGCACGAGAAGGGCGAGAAGGATACGAGCGCCTATTCGTTTGTGGTGCTGGAGCGATGAGCGGTGGTGGGGCAGAGCGGCCGCTATCGACCAAGGAGCGACTTGGCTGGCAGACGTTTTTTGCGCAGCAGATCAGCGTTGACGATCTGACCAATACGCCGCCGGCGCGCGTGACGGAAGTGCATCGCAACGAGTTGCGTATTATCGGTGATGATTTTGATGCGGCTATTCCACCCGATCCAGCGGTGACGGTGGGGGACTGGATTTTGTTTGATCCTGCCGATCCGAAATCAAGTCGTGTTCTGGAACGCAAAAGCTTGATCAAGCGGCGTGCGCCCGGCTCTGACCGGCGTGAACAGTTGATCGCGGCTAATATCGATACGATTTTTATCGTGTCCTCGTGCAATCAGGATTTCAATGTGGCGCGGTTGGAACGCTATGTGGTTCTGGCTTTTGATGCCCAGATCAGGCCTGTCATTCTTCTGACGAAAACCGATCTTTGTGACGATGTGAATGAATATGTCGTGGCCGCGCAGGCCATTTCGGATCTGGTTCCGGTTGTGACGGTGGATGCCCGCGGCGACGAGCCAAGGGTAAAGCTGGCGGCGTGGTGCGATCAGGGCCAAACCATTGCCTTTCTGGGGTCGTCGGGTGTCGGGAAGTCCACGCTTACCAATGCGCTGGCGGGCAGTCAGGTGATCGAGACCGGCGCGATACGCGAAGGTGATGCCAAGGGACGCCACACGACGACATGGCGACAATTATATGTGGTGCCGGGGGGCTGTGTAGTTCTGGACACGCCGGGCGTGCGCGAGTTGCAATTGACCGATGTGGCATCAGGCATCGACGATGTTTTTGCGGATATACTTGAACTCACGAAACAATGCCGTTTCAGGAACTGCCAGCATGCGTCCGAACCGGGATGCGCTATTCTGGAAGGAATTGAATCCGGCGCCGTTGATCTCGCGCGGCTGGAGCGCTGGAGGAAATTGCTGGCCGAAGAGGCGTTCAATTCGACAAGTCTGGCGGGGCGTAAGACAAAGGATAAATCCTTGCACAAGACGATCCGCACGTTCCAGAAGCACAAGGGCAAGGACTGAACGGTGCGCGCCTTAGACCTTTCGCCAGAGTGAGAGGGCTAATCAGTCAGATCAATCCATTGGGCGACACCAGCACTTTGCCGTGGCGGCCCGCCGTCTGGGTATGGATGAGCGCCTCGCGGATGTCTTCGATCGGGTAGATGTGATCGACGGGGGCGGAAATTTCGCCGCTGATGATGCGGGCGCAGAGATCGGCATAGAGGCTTTCAATTTCTGGGCCTGAGCGCTTGGCGAGGAAGCGGCCGAGCATGAAGCCGGTGTGATTGAGGCCACGGAAGATAAATTCGCTGCCGGGGATGGAAGGGTTTTCGCCTGACATAGAACCATAGGTGCAGACGGTGCCGCCGTCGGCGAGGCAGGCGGCGAGGCGGCCTGTGGCATCGCCGGAGACGGCGTCGATGCCGAGCGTGATGGGGGCGTTGTCGGTGGCCGCTTTGACGCGATGGCTCAGGTCTGGCCCGTCGAGCAGGACAATATTGGCACCTAAAGATTTTAGTTCATCAAACACGTCTTCGCGGCGTGTGACATTGATGGTTCGTAGGCCGAGTGATTTGGCGAGCGATATGACGAGGCGGCCGACGGCAGAATTGGCGACATTCTGGATGACCCAACCGCCTGATGGCACCGTCACAATGTCGGTGAGAAGGAGGAGCGCTGTAGGCGGATTGATGCGTAGCATGGCGGCTTGTTGATGATCGACATTGGGCGGCAGTTTGATGACGTCTTGCGATTTGACGCGGCGCTTTTGCGCCCAGTTTTCGCGTTGCAAATTGATGACGAGATCGCCTTTGGCGACATTGGTGACGCCTTGGCCCACCGCGAGGACGCGCCCGAGACATTCGGCACCCGGCGTCGCGGGCAGCGGCGGCTTGATACGATAGCTGCCACGACAGAAGCCGATGTCAGCGGGATTGATGGGGAAGGCGATGACTTCGAAGGTGACTTCGCCGGGGGCTGGATCGCCGACATCGGGCACGTCAACGCAATGGGCGACGTCTTGCGGCACGCCGTAGCTTAAAAGGTCGATGCGCTTCATGGGGAGCCTCCGGGATGTTGAATATTTTTGTTAGACTACATGAAATTTGACGGGGGTGGCGGCGGGTTTGCTAGGGTTGGGGCCTCGTCCTTCGAGACGCCGCAAGGGCGGCTCCTTGAGGCATGAGGGTCTAATAATATTCTGCCTCATCCTGAGGAGGGCCGTCAGGTCCGTCTCGAAGGATGGCGGTAAAAAGCGAGGCGAGACGATGACTTCAAGCGATATGCAGATGGCGGCATCGTTGCAATATGTGGCGTTCAAATCGTTGCATGACGCGCCATTGAGCGTTGCCGCGCGGCTGTCTGTGCCGACGGGTGAGGGCAAAAAGCCTGCGGTGATTATTTTGCATGGATCGGCGGGGCCATCGGCGCGGGAGATCGGCTATGCCGACCGGCTTAATGCGGCGGGGATTGCCACGCTGGTGCCGGATCTCTGGTCGGCGCGTGGCATCGGGGGTGGCTCGGAGGGGCGGCCCAAGACGGTGGTTGAGACGCTGCCTGATGTGTATGGGGCGCGGGCTTTTTTGGCGGCGCATCCTGAGATCGACGGGGCGCGGATTGGCGTCATGGGTTTTTCGTTTGGCGGGGTGGCCTCGATGCTGGCGGCGACCCATGCGCAGAACGACCGGTTTTTGCAGGGCGATCATTTCAAGGCGTTGATGCCGGTCTATCCCGTGGCGTCTGCGTACAACAAAGCGCCGGGGTTTGAGTTTGGCAATTTGGTTGAGGCGCCGGTGATGCTGGTGACGGGGGCGCTGGACCAATATGACGATGACCCGGAGGCGGCACCAAAGCTGGTGGCATCACTTCGGCCAAGCGATGCGGCGAAGATAACGGTGCGGGTGATCGAAGGGGCGCATCATTGTTTTGATATGCCGGGGGCCGATGTGGTGGTGAGCGACCCGGTGTCGCATCAGGGCAAGGGTGGCGAGGTGACGATGAAGTGGAACGAGGCGGCGATGGTGACTGCGCATGAGATTGCGGTGGCGTTTTTCTCGCAGCATTTGTGATCCTTCGAGACGGCTGCAAGGGCAGCCTCCTCAGGATGAGGCTTCGAGACGGCGCAAGTGCGCCTCCTTGAGGCATGATGGTTATTTTGTGGGGGTGTTTATTGAATGGATTGAGCAAGCCACGCCTGGATCCCGGCATAGAGCCAGGGTGACAACAGAAGATGAGGTGAGCCGTTGACCACGCCTATCATCACGCTTGTCAAACCCGCTGCCGCCCTGTTGGAGCGCTATGCGGCGGCGCTCAGAGCGGGGTGGTCGCCGAACACGATGCGCGATGTGAGCGCGGAGGAACTGGCGGCGGTGGAGGCGGATCCAGCGTTGTTTCTGGATGAACTGACGGCGAAGGTGGGGTTGATCAAGCTCGCTGACGGGTGCAAAGTGCCGCGGTTGCCGTCGCGGTTGTTTTGGATTTCGGATGGCGATTTTTGCGGGTCGATTGGCTTGCGGTTTCAGCCGGGGCGCGCCGACTTGCCGGACTATGTGCCGGGGCATATTGGCTATTCAGTGGTGCCGTGGAAGCAGCGACGCGGCATTGCGACGCGCGCGCTGGCGCTGTTGCTGCCCATCGCATGGGCGGAAGGATTGCGCCACGTGACAATCAGTTGTGACAGCGACAACATTGCGTCGCAGAAGGTGATCACGGCGAATGGCGGTGTGTTGCGCGCTGAAGCGGCGGGAAAATATGTGTATCGGATTTCAGCATGAACAATGATGTGGATGTGGCGATTGTCGGCGCGGGTGCGGCGGGGCTGGCGGCGGCGCGACAAATGCAGGAGGCCGGGCGGTCGTTTGTTGTGCTGGAGGCCAAAGGACGGATCGGCGGGCGGGCGTTTACCGATACGACGACGTTTGGCACGCCTTGGGATCGCGGCGGCCACTGGCTGCATTCGGGCTCGGTCAATCCGCTGCGCAAAATGGCCGATGATTTAGGGATGCCCTATTTGAAGGGCGATGAGGCGCGCAAATTCAATTTGCATCTGGGGACGGGCTGGGCCGACCGGGCGACGGGCGAGGATTGCCAGCGGGTGCTGGACCATGAATTTGAGGCCTCTCATGCGCTGGGCGCGCGGGGGAGAGATGTTCCGACCAAGGATGGTTTTGACGTTGGCGGGCGGTGGTATCGGCTGGTAGAGTATTGGGAAGAGGCGATCACCGGCAACCCGCCTGAACGCGTGTCGGCGGTGGATATGCATAGTTATTCAGACACGGAGGAAAACTGGCCGGTGGTGGAGGGCTATGGGGCGCTGGTGGCGCGCTGTGGCGCAGGCGTGCCGGTGGCGCTCAACACGACGGTGAGCGAGATCGACATGTCGGGCGTGGGTGTGCGGCTCGTGACATCGGGAGGTGTGGTGAACGCGCGCAAGGTCATCGTGACGGTTTCGACCAATGTGCTGGCGAGCGGACGCATTAAATTCACGCCGGGGCTGCCGCCGCGTTTGTTGCGCGCACTTGACGGCGTGCCGACGGGGATGGCCAATAAAATCGCGGTGCAGTTTTCACGCGACGTTTTTGGCTTGCCCGATACGAGCCATGCGTCGCTGCTCGACGAGCGTGCGCCGGGCCGCCATGCCATGAGTTTTCAGATCAGGCCGTTCGGGCAGGAATTGGCAATTGCTTATCTGGGTGGGCAATTTGCGCGCGACATGGAAGACGCGGGCGAAGCGGCGTGTTTTACGCTGGCGCGCGACGGGCTGGCCGACATGTTTGGGCATGACATCCTCAAGTCAGTCACGAAGATGGCGGCGACGAGTTGGGGCCATGATCCGCATATGCTGGGGGCTTATACCTCGGCGTTGCCGGGCTGCGCGGCTCAACGCGCCGTGTTGAGTGAGCCGGTGGAGGGCAAGCTCTATCTAGCGGGAGAAGCCGTACACGCGACGTGGTTTTCGACTATTCATGGGGCATGGGAAAGCGGTGCGCGGGCGGCGGGGGAGGCGATGGCGGGGTTGTAAACGGCCGCGGGAGAATGCTGCTGTGAAGATGGGTCCCGGGACGACCACTGTATTTTGAGTAACATTCTTGCAAATCAAGTTTGCTCTTCGCGGGTTCCCTCGCCACAATGCGGGCAGCGAAAATAGGACGCGGGGATAAACTTCGCGCCGACACTAATACAGGGAGGTTTTTATGGCTCAGCCAAAACTTATCGCCGACGGTTTGCAGTTTCCCGAAGGGCCGATTGCGATGCCTGATGGCAGCGTTATTTTAGTCGAGATCAAGGGCGGCAATCTCACGCGCGTGACGATGGACGGCAAGAAGGAAGTGATTGCACATCTGGGCGGCGGGCCGAACGGCGCGGCGATCGGGCCAGACGGTGCGTGCTATGTCTGCAATGACGGCGGCTTTGAATGGCATTCGATGGGCGATCTGACCATTCCGGGCGGCAAGCCAGCAGATTATTCAGGCGGGCGCATCGAACGTGTGGACCTGAAGACGGGTGCCGTTAAAATTCTTTATACGGAATGTGGTGGCAACCCGCTGATCGGACCAAACGATATTGTGTTCGACAAGGAAGGCGGCTTCTGGTTCACCGATCATGGCAAGGGCGATGGGCGCATTCAGCATCGCGGCGCGCTGTTCTATGCCAAGATCGATGGCTCTATGATCAAGGAAAAAGCTTTTCCGATTTTGAGCGCCAATGGCGTTGGTCTGTCGCCTGACGAAAAGACGGTCTATGTCGCTGACACTTATTCGGCGCGTCTGTTTGCCTTTGATGTGGTTGCGCCGGGCGAGCTGGGACCAGACGAAGGTATTGGTGGGGCCGGGCGCTATGTTGGTGCGGCACCGGGGCATACGTATTTTGATAGTCTTGCTGTGGATGCGAAGGGCAATATTTGCGTTGCGACTATTCTCAACGGTGGCATCACGATTTTTGCTCCCGACGGCAAAAACAAGCATGTGCCGATTGATGATATTCTGGTGACCAATATCTGCTTTGGCGGCAAGGACTTGAAGACCGCCTATATCACGGCGTCTTCATCGGGCCGTTTGCTTGAAATGGAGTGGGAGACACCGGGTCTGCCGCTTAATTTCCTGAATAAATAGGCATTTCGTCCGCAGTTGGAAAGCACTGGTCGTCCGCAGCCGGAAAGCGCTGGCTGCGGACGAAACAGCTTCAAATTATAGTTAATGCGTGCCAAGGTGACCTCCTTGAAACGGCTCCAGCCTATAAAAGGAGCCGCAACTTGGGAGAATATCAATGCGTCTTTTTTTCAGTGTGCTTGTTGCGTCCGTTGCTTTTGCCGGTGTGGCCTTTGCCGCTGGTTCCAATGACAATCTTTTCGGCAATACCGTTGTGATCACCTCGGCCTCTGGTGTGACCAAGGCGATGGTCAATGCCGACAACACCTATGCAACCGCGCTGGCCGATGGCTCAACCGTGAAGGGCACATGGGCAGCAGTGGGTGATACGACCTGCTACACGCAGACAGATCCAGCACCGGCGGCTGACGCCAAGCCGTTCTGCACATCGAATGAAACACGCGCCGTTGGCGATACATGGGAGTCCAAGGGCCCCGATGGATCCGTGGTGAAGTTTGAATTGGTGGCAGGCCACTAAAGCGTTTGAATTTTGAAATCTAAAATGGCCGGTACACGATTGAAGTGTATCGGCCATTTTTATTGGTGGTGGGTGTTCGATGTGTTTGTGGGTTGGGCTCAAGGTGGATGCCCCGATCAAGTCGGGGCATGACGGGTTTTAGGGTTTGAGTAGTGGGGCCTCGTCCTTCGAGACGGCGCAAGCGCGCCTCCTCAGGATGAGGCTTCGAGACGGCGCAAGCGCGCCTCCTCAGGATGAGGCTTCGAGACGGCGCAAGCGCGCCTCCTCAGGATGAGGCTTCGAGACGGCTGCTTTGCAGCCTCCTCAGGATGAGGGTTCGAGACGGCGCAAGCGCGCCTCCTTGAGGCATGAGGGTTTGGTTTTGGGGTGAGGGAAAGTGGGTCGCGGTATTAAGGTCGGGGCGACGCTGAATTTTTAGTTTGAGCGGGATCAGTCTTCGATGACGATTTTTGGGGCTTTGCGGGCGCGGGCGGTGGCGGTGGCTTTGATGTGGGCGGCGACCTTTGTGGCGATGGCGACGAAGTTTTTGGCTTCTTCGCTGTCGGGCGCGGAGGCGACGATGGGGGTGCCTGCGTCGGAGGTTTCGCGGACCGACATATACAGCGGGACTTCGCCGAGGAAATCGCAGCCGAGCTTTTCGGCCATGCGGCGTGCGCCGCCTTCGCCGAATATATAGGATTTTTCGCCGGAGCCGGGGCTGACGAAATAGGACATGTTTTCGATGATGCCGAAGACGGGGACGTGGGTTTTGTCAAACATCGCGTAGCCCTTGCGCGCGTCGATGAGGGCGATGTCTTGCGGCGTCGAGACGACGATGGCACCAGTCAGCGGCACGCGCTGGACCATGGTGAGTTGCGCGTCGCCTGTGCCGGGCGGGAAATCGACAATCAGCACATCAAGCTCGCCCCAAGCAACGTCGGTCATCATTTGCGTGAGCGCAGACTGGACCATGGGGCCGCGCCAGATCATGGCGGTTTCTTCATCGACAAGAAAACCGATCGACATGCATTTGATGCCGTAGCGTTCCATCGGCTGTAATTTTTTGTTTTCGACTTCCGGTTTGCCCTTGAGACCCAACATGCGCGGGATCGAGGGGCCGTAGATGTCAGCGTCGAGCAAGCCGACGCGGAGGCCAAGTTGGGAGAGGCCAAGCGCGATATTGACGGCCATGGTGGATTTGCCAACGCCGCCCTTGCCGCTGGCGACCGCGACGATGGCGGCGATGCCGGGGATATTCAAAGGGCCAGACCGCTTGGCTGCGGGCCGCGCGGGTGCTTTGCCGTGCACGTGATTATGGGCATGATCGTGGTCGTGATCAGGCTGAGGCTTGGCGGCGGGACTGCCGGGCTGGGCGCGATGGGCGGTGAGGACGGCAGTGACGCTCAACACGCCTTTGAGCTTGCGGACAGCTGCTTCGCAGTCACGGCGTAAAGGCTCCATGACACCGCCACGCTCGGGTGCAACTTCGATGCTGAAGCCAACATGACCATCGCGTACCACAAGGCCTTGTATCTGACCGCTCGAGACTACATTTGTCTTTGTTGTGCGGTCGATGACGCCTGAAAGGGCTGCGAGAATGTCATCACGAGTGAGGCTGGCCATAGGGGTCTCTGTTTTAGGTAAATGTTGCGGTGCAAGTGTCATATGGGCGCTAATCACCGTAAGGTAAAGGCGGCTTGTGTCGCAGGAGCTCGCGTTGCAAGGGGCGAGGGACTGTCATATAACCGCACGAGGCGCGAATCCACATGGATTAGCGTGTTTTCTATGTCTAATTAAAGGAATCTGGATGCCCTGGAGCAATAATAACGGTGGCAGCGGCGGCGGTGGTGGCTGGCAGGGTGGCGGCGGCAATCGCGGGCCCTGGGGCAAAGGGCCATCGGGCGGCGGCAACCAACAGCCCCCTGACATTGAAGAGCTGATCCGCAAGGGCCAGGAAAAACTTCGCGAAATGATGCCGGGCGGCGGCTCGGGCAATCCGCGCATGTTTGCTTTGATTTTTATTGCACTGTTTTTCGTTTTTATTGCCTCAAGCTCGATCTATCGCGTTGATACCGACCAGCAGGGTATTGTGCTGCGTTTTGGTGAATTTGTGCGCGCGACGGAGCCAGGGCTGCATGTCAAGTTGCCTTATCCTATTGAAACGCTCTTTCTGCCGAATGTGACGCGGATCAACCAGACCGATATTGGTTTGGGCGACGGTGGCAGTAATATTGCTCAAGAAAGTCTGATGCTGACGGGCGATGAAAACATCGTCGATATCAACTTCTCGGTACGTTGGCGCGTCAAACTGGGCGGGGCGACGAAATATCTTTTCAACGTCGAAGACCCCGAACGCACAGTGAAAGCGATTGCTGAAAGCGCGATGCGCGAAGTGGTGGGCCTGTCGAATATTCAAGCGCTGCTGACAACGGGTCGTAGCGACGTGCAGACCAAAGTGAAGGGTCTGATGCAGACCGCGCTTGATACCTATCAATCGGGTATCGAAATCACCGAAGTCCAATTGCTGAACTCCAATCCACCGTCGGCTGTCATTGACGCGTTCCGCGATGTGCAGGCCGCTCAGGCTGACCAGGAGCGGATGCAGTTTGAAGCCAATACCTATGCCAACAAGGTCGTGCCGAAGGCGCGCGGGCAGGCCGCCCAGATCACGCAGGCCGCAGAAGCCTATCGTGAGCAAACGGTGGCCGCGGCAGAAGGTGATGCCAAGCGTTTCCTCTCGGTCTACAGCGAATATAAGAATGCAAAGGATGTGACGCGTCGGCGCATCTATCTCGAAACGATGCAGGATGTGTATAGCCATATGAACAAGGTGCTGATCGATTCAGACGGCAGCAGCAAGGGCGTATTGCCCTATCTGCCACTGAATGCTTTGAAGCCGATGCCGCAAAGCGCCACAAGCGCTTCCAGCGGGTCTAATGCCACACCGGCCACCTCGTCCACGACAAGCGCGGAGAGCAACAAATGAAAAAAGTCCTCCCCGTTGTAGGCGGCGTTGTCCTCCTGATCGTTCTCGGGCTTGCCTATTCGGCTGCCTTTACTGTCAACATGACGCAGCAAGCGATTGTTCTGCAGTTTGGCTCGCCGCAGGGTGACGTCATCACCAAGGCAGGGCTGTATTGGAAGGTGCCATTCGTGCAGAATGTCGTTTTCATCGATAAGCGTTTGCTTAATCTGGAAGCGCCAGCCGAGGAAATCACGTCATCAGACCAGAAGCGTCTGGTGGTGGATGCTTTTGCGCGGTTCAAGATTGTCGATGCACTGCGGTTCTTTAAGACAGTGCGCGATCCGCGTCTGACCGAACCGCGTTTGCAGCCGACTTTTGCATCAGCGCTGCGCAACACGCTGGGCGACAATACGCTGGAGACATTGGTGCGGGGCGACCGCGCCGGGTTGATGAAAAAAATCCAGGAGACGTTTAACAAAACCTCGTCTGATCTGGGCATCGACATTGTTGATGTGCGCATCCGTCGGGCTGATTTGCCCGCCGCCAATAGTCAAGCGATTTACCGTCGGATGCAGACGGAACGCGAACGCGAAGCCACCGAGATCCGTTCCAAGGGTCAGGAAGAGGCACAGCGGTTGCGGTCACGCGCTGACCGCGATGTGACGGTCATTCTGGCCGACGCAGATCGCGACGGTCAGATCGCACGCGGTGAGGGCGACGCGCTGCGGGCTAAGATTTTCGCTGATGCGTATAATCAAGACCCTGAGTTCTTCGCGTTCTATCGCTCGATGCAAGCCTATAAGGCGAGCCTGACGGGAGACACAACAACGATGGTGGTGTCACCTGATAGCGAGTTCTTCCGCTATATGGGTAATGAAACAGGCGGAGCCAAACGCTAAATGACGCCGGGGTTGGTCGAGCTATTTTCAGCACTTGGATTGGTTCTGGCCATTGAAGGCGTGCTTTATGCGGCCTTTCCCGGCTTCATGCGGCGAACCTTGGCGACGCTTATTGCGCAACCAGAGCAAGGGTTGCGATTTGCCGGAATGTTTTCACTGATCGCAGGGGTTTTGATCGTATGGATGGTGCGGGGGTGAGAGCCGTGTGGATGTCGCGTAGGCTTTTGGCCTGTCTGTTCAGTGTTGGGGTGGCGTTGTCGATCGGCTCTGCGACGGCGCGTGCTGCTCCGGCGGGCGTGGCTGATTTGGCGACGCATCTTTCGCCTGCTGTGGTCAATATTTCAACCTCGCAGACGATCAACGAGCCTGACGATAATGGGCAGACGCAAGGGTCGCCCTTTGCGCCGCCACCTGGACAGGGGCAACCTGAAAAAGTGCAGTCGCTGGGGTCAGGCTTTGTGATTGACGCCAAGGGCATCATCGTCACCAACAATCATGTGATTGACGGGGCTGACACGATTGATGTCACTTTTACTGACGGCACAACGCTGCCGGCAAAAGTGCTCGGGCATGACGACAAGACCGACATTGCTGTGCTCAAGGTTGAGCCGACAGCGCCGCTGGCTTTTGTGGCGTTGGGTGACAGCGACCGCTTGCGCGTCGGCGACTGGGTGATGGCGATTGGCAATCCGTTCGGGCTGGGTGGATCGGTGACGCTGGGCATCGTCTCGGCGCTCAACCGCGATATTCACGCGGGCAATTATGATGATTTCATTCAAACTGATGCGTCGATAAATCGAGGCAATTCGGGCGGGCCGCTGTTCAATCTGGCGGGCGATGTTGTTGGTATGAATACGGCAATCATCTCGCCGTCGGGCGAGAGCGTCGGCATCGGCTTTGCGACGCCTGCCAGTACGATTTCGTCGATTGTGCCGCAGATCGTTAAGCATGGCGCCATTCGGCGTGGTTGGATCGGCGTGCGCATCCAGACTGTGACACAGGAAATCGCAACCTCGCTTGGTTTGAAAGATTTGCATGGCGCGCTGGTGGCGGGCGTAGCTGACGGTGGGCCTGCGAACAAAGGCGGCATTGAGACGGGCGATCTCATCACAAAATTTGACGGCAAGCCCGTGCCGGAAATGCGCGACCTGCCGCGTATCGTGGCCGAAACGGAAATCGGCCGGTCGGTGAAGGTTGATATTATGCGCAGTGGGCGGGCGCGTCAGGTGACGGTGAAGGTTGGGCTGCTGGATGAGCCTGACGCCGAAGAGGCGCAGACGCCTGATGTGGCCCCCAAGATTGCCAAAGTCGAGGTGCTGGGGATGCAGCTTGTGGCGCTGGATGACGACATGCGTGGCCGTTTCAATCTGGCTGACGACGCCAGTGGTGCCTTGGTGAGCGACGTTGAGCGGTCTAGTGCGGCGGCAGACAAAGGCATGCGACCGGGCGACCTGATCGTGCGGGTGGGGCAGGTTGATATTGAAACGCCGCAAGCGGTGGCCACCGAAGTGGCCAAGGAAGCAAAAGCCGGCCGAGCGCAAGTGTTGTTGCGCGTTGTGACGGGTGGGTCGGCGCGGTTTGTGGCTGTGCCGGTGAAGTAGAAGCACGGGCCTCGTCCTTCGAGACGGCGCAAGTGCGCCTCCTCAGGATGAGGGTTAAATTTTTGTCTGCCTCATCCTGAGGAGGGCTGAAGGCCCGTCTCGAAGGGTGGCGTCAAGCGACAAACTCATCAATCCTATAGCCTTGCAAATAGAGCAGGGCCGTCAGATCGCTATGATCGATGCGGGCATCGGCGGCGTCGGCGACGACGGGCTTGGCGTGGAAGGCGACGCCGAGGCCGGCTTGTTCGATCATGCCGAGGTCGTTGGCTCCATCGCCGACGGCCAGCGTGGCGACGTCGGGGAGTTTCAGTTCAGTGCGGAGTTCGACCAGTGCGTCGATCTTGGCTTGGCGGCCAAGGATCGGTTCGCCGACTTCACCTGTGAGTTTGTCATCGGCAAAAATCAGCGTGTTGGCGCGATGGAGGTTGAAGCCGACGGCGTTTGCGACACGCTCGGTAAAGAATGTGAAGCCGCCCGAGACGAGGGCGCAGGTGGCGCCATGGGCGCGCATGGTGGCGGTGAGGGTGCGACCGCCCGGTGTTTCGGTGATGCGGGTTGCATAGACGTTTTCGAGTGCGGAGCGGGCTAAGCCTGCGAGCAGGCCGACGCGTTCGCGCAGCGCAGGCTCAAATTCAATCTCGCCGCGCATGGCGCGCTCAGTGATGTCGGAAATCTTATCTTTGAGGTCGAGTTCGGCGGCCAGTTCGTCGATGCATTCCTGCTGGATGATGGTGGAATCCATGTCCGCGACGAGCAGCATCTTGCGGCGGCCCTCGTCGGGCTGGATGGCGAAGTCGAGTTTGGTATCGGCAAATTTTTTGTGCAGACCTTTGGCAAAAGCCGCGCCATCTTCGGCATCAAAATGTAACTCGCAAGCGATGCCGGGATTGAGCCAGACGGTATCCAGCGTATTGGGCAGCAGGCCGCTGGCGCTGCCGATCAATTCGTCGGAAAGGGCCGTGCTACTGTTGCCGATCAGGGTGAGGGTGTATTTCATCGGGAAACCGTATCTGGCCGTTGAGAAAAAAGGAATGACGTGAGCGAGCCACATCATACAAAAGGGGCAATCCTTATTGCAGGGCCGACGGCAAGCGGCAAGTCTGCGCTGGCGCTGGCGCTGGCCGAACGGCTGGGTGGCGAGATCGTCAATGCGGATTCGATGCAGGTTTATGCTGCATTGCGGGTGCTGACGGCGCGGCCCTCCGTCGCCGATGAAGCACGCGTGCCGCACCATCTTTATGGTGTGCTGGGAGGCGCGGCGCATTGTTCGGCGGGCAAATGGGCGCGGCTGGCACTGGAGGCGATCAGCGAGATTGAGGGACGAGGGTGCGTGCCCATCGTGGTCGGCGGCACGGGGCTTTATTTTCGGGCTTTGAGTGAGGGTTTGTCGCCGATTCCGGCTATTCCTGACCATGTGCGCGCGGCTGTGCGGGCCGAAGTGGTGGATGCGGGCGAGGGGGCCCATTCACTGCTGGTGGAAGCCGACCCTATATTGGCAACGGCCATCCGTCCGTCTGACAAGCAACGCATTGCGCGTGGCATTGAGGTGGCGCGGGGGACGGAAAAGCCGCTGAGCCAATGGCATTTGGAGCCGCCACGGCCTTTGTTGACGGGGAAGCTCGCCAAAATCGTGCTGACGCCTGAGCGCGAATGGCTGAGAGCGCGCTGTGACCTTAGGTTTGAGATGATGTTGGCGCAAGGGGCGCTGGATGAGGTGCGCGATCTCGCCGCAGAGGGGCTTGATCCGGGTTTGCCCTTAATGAAGGCGCTGGGGCTGCGGCCTCTTGCCAATTATCTATCTGGAAACATTGAACTTTCTGAGGCCATGGCGCAGGGGCAGGCGGAGACGCGGGCCTATGCCAAGCGACAGGAAACCTGGTTTCGCACTCAGATGATTGCGTGGAACAAGATTTTTACGCAAGATTCGAAAAGTCTTAAGGATGAAATCTTTTCGTTTATTGACGATTTAGGGTTGACCGGGGGGTGAGGGGTGATTAGGTTTCCCTCACTTTCCAAGGCTGCGCTTTGTGTGATGTGCCCCGTTTTTCGGGGTTTCGTTTTTTGAGCGTGTGCAGCAAGAAGGTGGATGGCCCGGTCAAGCCGGGCCATGACGGATTGTGGTTTGAAGGAAAAAGGCTATGGCTGCTCAGGAAATGTCGGGTGCGGAAATCGTCGTCAAGGCGCTGGTTGACCACGGCGTAGACACGATCTTTGGCTATCCGGGCGGTGCGGTGCTTCCGATTTATGATGCGCTGTTTCAGCAAAACCAGATCCGTCATATTCTTGTTCGCCATGAGCAAGGTGCGGTTCACGCGGCCGAAGGCTATGCGCGCTCGACGGGCAGGCCCGGCGTTGTTCTCGTCACCTCGGGGCCGGGTGCCACAAACGCTGTGACCGGCCTGACCGATGCGCTGATGGACAGCATTCCGATCATCTGCCTGACAGGCCAAGTACCGACGCATCTGATTGGCACGGATGCTTTTCAGGAATGCGACACCGTCGGCATCACGCGGCCCTGCACGAAACACAATTGGCTGGTGAACTCGGCCAAGGACCTGACGCGCATCATGCATGAGGCGTTTTACGTGGCGACCAATGGCCGTCCGGGGCCGGTGGTTGTTGATATTCCCAAGGACGTGCAGTTTGCCAAGGCCGAATATGTCGGCCCACAGAACATTGTTCACAAGACCTATCGCCCCAAGATCAAGGGCGACATCGACAAGATCAAACAGGCGGTTGATCTGATTGCCAATGCCAAGCGGCCTTTGTTTTATACAGGCGGTGGCATCATCAATTCAGGCCCGTTGGCGAGCCAGTTGCTGCGCGAATTTGTGCGCATGACGGGTTTTCCGATCACCTCAACGCTGATGGGCCTTGGGGCATTTCCCGCGTCTGATCCGCAATGGCTCGGCATGACGGGGATGCATGGCACCTATGAATCCAATAACGCAATGCATGATTGCGACGTGATGATCAATCTGGGCGCGCGGTTTGATGACCGCGTGACGGGGCGCGTTGACGCCTTCTCGCCGGAATCGAAAAAAATCCATGTCGATATTGATGCCTCGTCGATCAACAAGATCGTGCGGATTGATGTTGGCATCGTTGGCGATGCCGCGCATGTGCTGGAAGATATGCTGCGCATCTGGAAGGCTAAGGCCCGCAAGCCCGACAAGGTGGCAATGGCCAGTTGGTGGAAGCAGATCGAGACTTGGCGTGCGAAGAAGTCGCTGGCTTTTCATCAGAATGGCGAGATCATCAAACCGCAATATGCGGTGCAGCGGCTTTATGAATTGACGAAGGATCGCGACACCTACATCACGACCGAAGTGGGTCAGCATCAGATGTGGGCCGCTCAGTATTATCATTTTGAAAAGCCAAACCATTGGATGACATCGGGTGGGCTTGGCACGATGGGCTATGGTCTGCCAGCGGCTGTCGGCGTGCAGATTGCGCATCCTGACGCGCTCGTCATCGACATTGCGGGCGAGGCGTCTATTCAGATGTGCATGCAGGAAATTTCAACCGCCGTGCAGTTCAGATTGCCGGTCAAGATTTTCATCCTGAACAATGAATATATGGGCATGGTGCGCCAGTGGCAGCAGTTGCTGCATGGTGGGCGCTATTCGCACAGCTATTCCGAAAGCCTGCCTGACTTTGTGAAGCTCGCCGAAGCCTATGGAGCGAGCGGCATTCGCGCCAAGACGCCGGGCGAACTCGACGATAAGATTAAACAGATGATCGAGACGCCGGGGCCGGTGATCTTTGACTGTCAGGTTGATCAGATGGAAAATTGCTACCCGATGATCCCGTCCGGGGCCGCTCATAATCAGATGATTTTGGGCGATAGCGAGAATGAACATGCCGTCTCGGATGCTGGCAAGATGATGGTTTAATTGATATTTTGACTGTCATCCGGCCCTCCTTGCATTAAAGGAGGCGGGGTCTAAGCGCGGCACATGCTGAGCGAGCGGCCTATGGATCCCGGGACAAGCCCGGGATGACAGCATTAATAAGGCGGCTAGAAACACTGAAAACTCTTCACAACCTCCCTTAATCCCAATACAGAGACGCGCATGAGCACCGAACAAAATATCGAACGGCATACCATTGCCGTCCTCGTGGATAACGAGGCGGGGGTGCTGGCGCGTGTGATCGGGTTGTTTTCAGGCCGAGGCTACAATATCGAGAGCCTGACGGTGGCTGAAGTGGACAATGCGGGGCACACCTCACGCATTACCATTGTGACGGTCGGCACGCCGATGGTGATTGAGCAGATCAAGGCGCAGCTTGAGCGGCTGGTGCCGGTTCACAAGGTGGTGGACCTGACGACGGAAGCGCCGGGGATCGAGCGCGAAATGGCGTTGGTGAAAGTGGCGGGCACAGGCGAGCGCCGCGTTGAAGCGCTGCGGCTGTCCAATGCCTTTCGTGCGCGCGTGATCGACACCACGCATACGTCTTTCGTTTTTGAAGTGACGGGGACGCCGTCCAAGATCGACGCTTTTGTAGGATTGATGAGGCCGCTTGGCCTTGTGGATGTGTCGCGGACCGGGGTTGTCGCCATTGCGCGCGGCTCGGAAGCGATGTGACGAATTAGTTTTTGACGGAACCAAGAAGGACGAAGCCCATGCGCGTTTATTATGACCGCGATGCAGACGTGAACCTCATCAAAGGCAAGAAAGTCGCCATTATCGGTTATGGCAGCCAGGGCCATGCCCATGCGCTGAACCTGCGCGACAGTGGCGTGAAAGAAATCGTCGTTGCCTTGCGCGCGGGTTCTGCCACGGCCAAGAAGGCCGAAGGCGCTGGCCTTAAAGTGATGACAGTGGCTGACGCTGCCAAATGGGCCGACGTGCTGATGATGCTGACGCCTGACGAATTGCAGGGCGACATCTATCGCGATGACATTCACGAAAACATGAAGCCGGGCGCGGCGCTGCTGTTTGCGCATGGTCTGAACATCCATTTCAACCTGATCGAACCGCGCGCCGACATCGACGTGTTGATGGTTGCCCCCAAGGGCCCCGGCCATACGGTGCGGTCTGAATATCTCAAGGGCGGTGGCGTGCCGTCGCTGATCGCGGTGCATCAGGACGCGTCGGGTAACGCCCATGACGTGGGTCTCAGCTACGCGTCTGCCAATGGCGGCGGGCGCGCTGGCATCATCGAGACGACGTTTCAGGAAGAATGCGAAACCGACCTTTTCGGCGAGCAGGTTGTGCTGTGCGGCGGCTTGGTTGAACTCATTCGCGCTGGTTTTGAAACGCTGGTCGAAGGCGGCTATGCGCCGGAGATGGCCTATTTTGAATGCCTGCATGAAGTGAAACTGATCGTTGATCTGATTTATGAAGGCGGCATTGCCAACATGAATTACTCGATCTCGAACACGGCTGAATATGGCGAATATGTCTCTGGCCCGCGCATCATCACGTCTGAGACGAAGGCGGAAATGAAGCGCGTGTTGACCGACATTCAGTCAGGCAAGTTCACGCGCGACTGGATGCTGGAAAACAAGGTCAACCAGACGAGCTTCAAGGCGACACGCGCGGCCGCCGCCGCCCATCCGATCGAAGAAGTGGGGGCAAAGCTGCGTGCAATGATGCCGTGGATTGCCGCCAACAAGCTGGTGGACAAAGAGAAGAACTAAACTTAACTCGCAAAGAGTTATGGTTTTGAAAGGGCCCTCTGCGATAGTCGCAGAGGGTTCTTTTTTGTGTTTCTTTCTCCTTTCCTTAAAGCCCTCCCCCCTTCTTTCTTTTTGCGCCTACGCGCAATGTGAAGGGTTGGGTGGGGGATAAGCTACATGGAAAGAGTCTTGCGAAAGGGACCCCCCCTCTAACTCTCCTCCTCAAGGGGGGAGAGGATAAGAAAGATGAAAGCAGAGCATGAGTTCGACGCCAAAGCAGCCAGACATTGCCTTTCTGCATTCAGCCGCGGTGCATATCGAGACGTTCAATGCGCTGGGGGCGGAGCTGGCGCCGGAGTTGACGCTCAGCCACGCCGTGCGAGACGATTTGTTGAGTGCGGCGGAGAAGGTGGGGTTTGTGACGCCGGTGATTGATCTCAAGACGCAGGAAGCGCTGATGGCGCTGAGTGAGCAGGGCGCGGGCGTTGTGGTTTGCACCTGTTCGACGCTGGGGGCGAGCGCGGAAGCGCTGGCCGATGAGACGGGCCGCGTCTTTTTACGCATCGACCGGACGATGGCTGATCTGGCGGTGCAAAAGGGGCGGCGGATCGGTGTGGCGGCTTGTGTGCCGACGACCGTGCTCAACACGCAAGTGCTCATTCATTCATCGGCGGCGCGGGCGGGGCGCGAAATTGCGCTGCGGACTTTCGTGTTTGATGACGTGTGGACGCTGTTCCGCGAGGGACGGCTGGACGACTATTATCAAGGCATCGCCGAACGGTTGGTCGAAGCTTCCCGTAATCTGGATGTGCTGGTGCTGGCGCAAGCCTCAATGGCGCCAGCGGCTTTGCTCTGCGGCGATCTCAATGTGCCCGTGTTATCGAGCCCGCTCGTTGGTTTTGAGGCGGCGGTCGCGGCGGCGCGTCAGAATGCGCATTGACATGTTTTGCGAATAATTATTAGATGCACATCTCTCTAACGGCAATCAAACGAGCATAAAATGAAACGTATGATTTTTGCGATGGCGGGCCTTGCAGCCATTCTGACACTGGGCGTGGCTTCAGCCAGTGCGGCGGAAGATGTGCCGACTTTTGAAATCACCATCAAGAACCACGTTTTTACGCCGTCGGCATTTGACATTCCGGCAGGCAAGGATGTGCGGCTGGTGGTGAAGAACCTCGATCCGACGCCGGAAGAGTTTGAGTCTTATGACTTCAACGTCGAGAAGATCATTGCCGGTGGTGGCACAGGCACCTTCTTGTTGGCGCCGCTTGAAAAGGGCGAATACAAGTTTTTTGGTGAGTTTCACGAAGATACAGCGCAAGGCGTGATCACGGCGAAGTAAGTTTCGCGGTCACGTTGCGGTATAGAAGTATGAACTGAGGCCAGTGCGATCGAAAGGTTGCCACTGGCCTTCTTTCTGCGCGAGACGGTTGGCGATGGCCCAGAGGACGAGCGCGTTGACGCCCATGCCGATGTGGCTGGCCTGCACTTCGATATTGTCCGTTTGCGGCCCTTCTTGTTCGAGGCAGGCTTCCCACGGCACGACACCGTCGGACTTTGAGTAGATGGCGGTGCAGGGGACAGGCGGCGGCGGACGCAGCCGCGCGGCAAGCTCTGTGCTGGGCTCACCTTCGACGCGGTAGCCTGCGCCAAAAGGCGAACCCAATGTGATGACTTGTCGGATGAGGGTTGGATGTTCGCGCGCCAGCTCGCGGGCATAGATGCCACCCAGCGACCAACCGACAACAGATATTTTGCGCTGATAGCGGTCGGACAATTCCTTGAGGCGGATGCGGATGCCTTGGCGGATTTCGGTGCTGGGGCCCCAGTTGCGTCCAAGCTTCCAAGGATGAACCTGATAGTCCAGTGCCTTCAGATAGCGCCTGAGGATGAAGGTCGAGCCATCGCCTGCCAGCATACCCGGCAGCACCAGCACGGGATGGCCATCGCCATGCGGCGCTTGCAGGAGGATGGGCAGCGCGGGGCCGAGCGAGCCCAGTTCCAGCATCACACGCATTTCGCCAAGGCGCTTGAACAGGCCGCGATCATCGTCAAGTTTTAGTCTTGTGGCCATCAAGCAAAGTCCTTGGTTTTATGCGTGGCTGTGATCGTCCGTATGACTATGATCGTCAATGGGGTCATCATCTTCAGTGTGATCGGGGCAAACGCCTTGTTCGATCTGTACGGTGGCATGGCCGATACTGAATTGCGAGCCGAGGCGGGATTTGATTTGCGTTATGGCGGCGTCGGTGTCGGCGCAGTCGGTGAGGCGGGCGTGCAGCGTGGCGGCGGGGCGCGATGAGCCGAGCGACCAAGCGTGGACGTGGTGAACATCGGTAACATGCGCGACATGGGCGATGAGATCGGCGGCAATCTCAGTGGGGTCGAGGCCCGTGGGTGTGCCTTCCATTAGGATGTGGGCGGCATCACGCGTGACGTTCCAGGCGCTGCGTAAAATGAGAAGCGAGACGAGGACGGAGAGGATGGGGTCAATCGGCATCCAGCCCGTTTGCAGGATGATCAAGGCGGCGACGATGGCGGCAACCGAGCCGAGCATATCGCCCAGCACATGCAGCGCTGCACCTTTCATGTTGAGGCTGTCGCCAGCGCCATGCAGCAGCGCGAATGAGGCGATGTTGATGACAAGGCCACCAGTGGCGACGATCAGCATGGGGGTTCCCATGACGTCCACGGGATGGGCGACGCGGAGCGCGGCTTCGACGACAATCCAGACGGCGAGCGCGATCATGGCCGCGCCATTCAAGAAAGCCGCAAGGATTTCGGCGCGGTGATAGCCATAGGAGCGCGCGCCATCGGCGGGCTTGCGGGCAAAGCGCACGGCGGCCCATGCGAGCGCCAGCGCGCCGGTGTCGGTGAGCATGTGGCCTGCATCAGCGATCAGCGCGATCGAGCCTGACCACCAGCCGCCAAAGGCTTCGATGAGCATGAAGCCGCCGGTGATCCACATAGCGAGCGCGACGCGGCGCTCGCTGGTTTCGCCGTGTGAATGATCGTGGGCGTGGGCGCTCATGGTTCGATCTCGTCATGGGAGTCTTCGTTCGCATTGTCTTCGTTTACGTGCGCCACCATGTCGGCGATGACATGGGCGATATGGGCATCATGCAGGCGATAGAAAATCTGCTTGCCGCGGCGCTCCGGGCTGAGCAGGCGGGCGGCGCGCAGCAAGCGCAGGTGATGGCTGACGAGAGAGGGCGAGAGGCCGAGCGTTGCCGCGATGTCGCCAACCGATTGCGGGCCGTTTAATGTTTCGATGACAATGCGCAGGCGTGAAGGGTCGCCGAGCAGGCGGAACATCTCGGCGAGTTCGACGGCTTTATCATCGGAGAGCGGCGCGAGCGGGAGGCTGTGGATCGCGGCGGCTTGGGGCATGGTGATGATGTGCTTACATATGAACAGGTGTTCACATGTTAGTGTGTTGAGTGGGGTTGGGTCAAGATTGAAAATACGACCTTCTCCTGAGGAGGGCTGCTTGGCCCGTCTCGAAGGATGGCTGGGGGCTTCAGGGGTCGTCTAGGGCCTCGTCCTTCGAGACGCCGCAAGGGCGGCTCCTCAGGATGAGGCTTCGAGACGCCGCAAGGGCGGCTCCTTGAGGCATGAGGCTTCGAGACGCCGCAAGGGCGGCTCCTTGAGGCATGAGGCTTCGAGACGGCGCTGGCGCGCCTCCTTGAGGCATGAAGGTTTTGATTTGGTGGGTGAGGGGTGCCACGACCGCCCGGCTATGCTAAATCGCGGGACCATTTATTGAGGGGACGATTCATGCGTATTGGAACGCCGCTGACGAAAGATGCGACACGCGTGATGTTGCTGGGATCAGGTGAGCTTGGCAAGGAAGTGACGATTGAGTTGCAGCGCTATGGCGCGGAGGTGATTGCGGTGGATCGCTATGCCAATGCACCGGCGCATCAGGTGGCGCATCGCGCGCATGTGATCCAGATGTCAGACCCGGCGGCGTTGCGCGCGGTGGTCGAGTTGGAGCGTCCGCATGTGATCGTGCCGGAGATCGAGGCGATTGCGACGGATGAACTGGCCAAGATCGAGGCCGAGGGGCTGGCCGAAGTGATCCCGACGGCGCGGGCGGCGCAATTGACGATGAATCGCGAGGGGATCAGGCATCTGGCGGCGGTAGAATTGGGTTTGCCAACATCGCCCTATGCTTTTGCGGCGAGTGCAGCTGAACTGGCAGTGGGCGCGGAGAAGGTGGGTTTTCCGTGTTTTGTGAAGCCGGTCATGTCGTCGTCGGGCAAGGGGCAGTCATACCTTGAGAACGCCGAGGAGGTGCAGGCCGCTTGGGATTACGCGATGGCGGGCGGGCGCGTGGACAAGGCGCTGGTGATCGTGGAAGGCAAGATCGTCTTTGACTATGAGATCACGATGCTGACGGTGCGCTCGATTGGGCGTGATGGCGCGATTGAAACATCGTTTTGTGCGCCGGTTGGGCATGTGCAGTCCAAAGGCGATTACATTGAAAGCTGGCAGCCGCAGCCGATGAGCAAGGTGGCGTTGGAACGCTCACGCGAGATCGCGCGCAAGGTGACCGATGCATTGGGCGGGCGGGGCGTGTTTGGCGTTGAACTGTTTGTGAAGGGCGATGAGGTGTGGTTTTCGGAAGTCAGCCCGCGCCCGCATGACACGGGACTAGTGACGCTGGCGAGCCAGCATCAGAGCCAATTTGCGCTGCATGCGCGCGCTATCTTGGGCTTGCCAGTGTCAACGGAGCTGGCCTCGCCGGGGGCATCGGCTGTGATTTATGGCGGAATGGACGCGGTTGGCGTGGCTTACGAGGGGCTTGATTTGGCGTTGCAGGTGCCTGAGAGCGAGGTTCGGCTGTTTGCCAAGCCTGAGGCCTATATGCGGCGTCGCATGGGGGTGGCTGTGGCGCGGGGGCGCGATATTGCCGAGGCGCGGACGCGGGCAAAAGAGGCGGCGAGCCGGGTGAGCGTGGTGAAGGGATCGTAAGACATTAGTCGTTCGTCGTTCCCCAGAATTCTGATGTCACCCCGGCGGATACCGGGGTCCAGGGGCGGCAAACTCGGTGGGTGTGGTCCTGGATCCCGGGACAAGCCCGGGATGACAGCCTCTATCTAATGTGAAGCATTTGCCCGATCATTTGCATATCCGCATGATATTTTTTCTCATCCTGCATTTATTCCATGTTCAAAGCCTAGTACCTTGAATCAGCGCAAGAGTGTTTTGCGTTAAATGAGGGACCAGAGATGAACTGGGACGATCTTCGATTCTTTTTGGCGGTGGCGGGCGCGGGGAGCCTTTCAGGGGCGGGCCAGCAGCTTGGCGTCAATACGACGACGGTTTTGCGCCGAGTGGCCTCGCTGGAGGAGGATCTGGGCGCGCGGCTGTTTGAACGCGAGCGCACGGGCTATCGGTTGACGGCGGCTGGCGAGAAGCTGGTGGATGCGCTGGAGCCTGTAGATCGGCGGCTTTCGGCGCTTCCGCGCGACTTTGCGGCCACTGGCGAGGGCAATGAAGGCACGGTTTGTCTGTCTGCCAGCGATGTTTTGGCCTCCCATATCATCACGCCAGGGCTGATGGGCTTTCGTGAAGCGCATCCGGGGCTTGAGCTTGAGCTTGTCACCGATCCCCGGATCGGCGGGGCGGGCGGTGCGCCACGGATCGGTAATCCGATGAAAGATGTGGATGTAGCGCTTCGCGCGGTGCGCCCGACGCAGGGCGACATGCTGATGCGTAAGGTCGGCGATATGGCCTATGGGCTTTATGCGTCGGCGAGCTATCTGGAAGCACGGGGCAGGCCGGCACAAATGGCGGACTTGGCGGGTCATGACGTGATCGGCTTTCCCCATGCGGAGATGCCTTTGGGGCCTGTCTGGTGGATGTCACGGGCAGAAAAGCCCGCCCGCGTGGCTTTTCGCTCGTCCAGCGTGGCGGCCCGCGCCGAGGCAGCGCGCCTCGGGCTGGGCCTGGCAGCGCTTCCTTGCATTTATGGTGATCAGGAAAGTGACCTTACCCGCGTTTTTGGACCAGATCTCTTAGGGGCGCTTGAGCTCTGGCTTATGGCGCGTAATGACCTAGCGCAGGTCGCCCATGTGCGAGCGGTTATGGAGTACTTGGTGGATGTAGTGAAGCGGCATCGCGGGCGGTTGGAAGGGGCAGGGCGCGAGGTCACCGAATTGATCGCCAAACCCTTGAAAAGCCGCTAAAAACAAGTCTTTCCCGTTGCGTGCGCAAAGGCTTTCAGCGTACAAGTTTTGATGTTGATGCGCCTTGCGATTCCGACACGCAACTGCCGGGCGGTTCAGATTTATTCGTGTGCGGAGCACTGATGAATTTTCCCGATTACCGAGCTTTGTGGACGTGCCTGATGATTTCGCAATCGAGCGAAGCGGTGCGAATTGGGACAGTAATGCGGCGCGTTAACCTTTTAGCCACCATTAAGTCATGACAATCTCACCCGTCGATAGAGCGCGCCAAACGGCGGCGCATCACGACCTCATAGTTGAAGGATAAAAAGCATGCTTTCCGGACTGCTCGGCATGTTTTCGGCCGATATGGCGATCGATCTCGGTACCGCAAACACTCTCGTCTATGTCAAGGGCAGGGGGATTGTTCTCAATGAACCGTCGGTTGTTGCCATTATTGAAAAAGGCGGCAAAAAGCAGGTTCTCGCTGTCGGCGAAGAAGCCAAGATGATGCTAGGCCGCACGCCGGGCAATATTCAGGCGATCCGGCCGATGCGCGATGGTGTCATCGCAGACTTTGAAGTCGCCGAAGAGATGATCAAGCACTTCATTCGCAAGGTGCATAACCGTCGCTCGTTTGCCAATCCGCAGATCATTGTGTGCGTGCCGTCGGGCGCGACCGCCGTTGAGCGCCGCGCCATTCAGGAATCTGCCTTGTCGGCGGGTGCCCGTCGCGTCTATCTGATTGAAGAACCGATGGCCGCTGCCATTGGCGCAGGCCTGCCGGTGACGGAGCCCACAGGCTCGATGGTTGTCGATATTGGCGGCGGCACGACGGAAGTCGCGGTGCTGTCGCTGGGTGGCATTGTCTATGCGCGCTCGGTGCGCGTTGGCGGCGACAAAATGGACGAGGCGATCATTGCCTATATTCGCCGTCACCATAATTTGTTGGTGGGCGAGGCTTCGGCTGAACGTATCAAAAAGGAAGTCGGCTCTGCTGCTATTCCGGCTGACGGCGACGGCATGACGATTGAAATTAAGGGCCGCGACTTGATGAACGGTGTGCCCAAGGAAATCCGCATCGGCCAACGCCAGATTGCCGAAAGTCTGGCCGAGCCTGTGGGCGCGATCGTCGAAGCGGTAAAAGTGGCGCTGGAAGCGACGCCGCCAGAGCTTGCTGCCGACATCGTGGACAAAGGTATTGTGCTGACGGGCGGCGGCGCGTTGCTGGCCAATCTCGATCAGGTGCTGCGCGATGAGACCGGGTTGCCGGTTTCCATTGCTGACGATGCACTGTCTTGCGTGGCGCTGGGCACGGGCAAGGCGTTAGAGCACATCAAGACGATGAAACATGTCTTGTCGTCTGTTTACTAAAGACTGAGGCCTATTAGGCTATTGTTGTTTTGAGCAGGCCGAAATGGACGTCCATGTGGAACGCACGGGTTTGGCGGGCGGGGCCGAGAGGGCAGCGGAAACGCTATAGTTTGTGATGGATCCGAACCGTTCAACAATGCCGATCCGGGAGATTTCTAACAGGATTTCGCTTGTGTTCATGTTGACGCTGGCGGCAGCACTGCTGCTTCTGGGGCGGGCGGAGACCTATGTTTTTGATCGGGCGCGCCAAGTCGTGACCGATATGGCGGCCCCTCTGCTGGAAATTGCATCGCGGCCTGTGTCGGCGGCGCGGCGCGTGGTCGAGCGCACCGACGAATATGCCTATGTGTTTGATGAGAACGAACGCTTGCGCGCCGAGAATGCGCGGTTGCAAGCCTGGCGTCAAAACGCCCTCAAACTGGAAGCCAAAGTTTCGCGCTATGAGGCCTTGCTCAATGTGCAAGTTGACCCCGGTATCAATTATGTCAGCGGCCGTGTGGTCAGCGACAATGGCGGGCCTTTCGTTGATACGGTGATCGTCAATGTGGGCCGTGTGCAGGGCGCAAAGAGCGGCGATGCGGTGATCGATACCGAGGGTGTGATCGGGCGCATCGTTTCGACAGGTGACGAAGCCTCGCGCGTGTTGCTGTTGACCGATTTGAACAGCCGTTTGCCGGTGGTGATCGAGCCGGGCCACTACAAGGCAGTGCTGGCAGGCGACAACACCGATTGGCCACGGCTCGACTATCTGTTGGCCACCAGTAGCGTGTCGTCGGGCGACCGGGTGGTGACGTCGGGCGATGGCAAACTCATCCCGCCGGGGCTGCCGATTGGGTTGGTCATCCAGACTAGCGATGGCCGTTTGCGGGTGCAAAGTTTTGCCAATCGCCAACGGCTCGATTACGTGCGTGTTCTCAAATATGAATTTCCTTCGAACGTAGCACGCCAAGACCCGCCTGATGTGCTGAAGGGCCCAGCGGTGACATCGACACCGGCGCCAACTGAGGTGCCGCCCGTGCCACCGGCTAATCTGAAACCCGTTGCGCAAAAGCCGGCTGCCAAAAAACCGGTGAAGGCCAATGTTGTAAAACCTAAGCCCGCTTCGGCATCGGCGACCATGGCACCTATCTCTGATAATGGGGCGGACGCCGATGACGTTGATACGCCGCCGCCGCCAAGCGATGACATCACGCCCGGTGGTGCTGATACACCGGGGACGGAATGATGGCGCGGCTTGATCCCTATACGCCGACGCCAGCGGCGCGCGCCAGCCGCGTCGTTGTCATGGTGTTGCCATTTGTGATCGGTGTGTTTTGTGTGTTGCTGTCATTCGTGCCCATCAGCCGTATCTTTGGTTCGTCGACGATGCCGGCTTTCGCGCTGATGGCGATTTATTATTGGGCGGTGGTGCGGCCTAACATGTTTTCGGTTTATGCGGTGTTTGTCGTGGGGTTGCTGACAGACCTTTTGTCAGCGGGACCGATTGGCCTATGGGCTTTTACCTACGTGTTTACCTATACGGTTGTGCTGACACAGCGGTTTCTCATTATCAACGCGCCGTTCTCTGTTTTCTGGTTCGGTTTCGGGCTGGCGGGTGTTTTGGTGGGCGCGGTCAGTTGGGGGCTTGCTTCCATCAGTTACGGAATGTTTTTGCCCGTCTGGCCAATTTTGGCGCATATCTTAGTGACGGTGGCGTTCTTTCCGTTTTTTTCCTTCCTCTTCGGCCGCATTGAGCGCCGCATTCTGCCGTCGGCGTAGGGGGAGCGCACAGTCATGGCCATCGATCGCAGAGACACATCGCGCTACAAGACCTTCACGCGCCGGGCTTTTATTCTCGGTGGCGGTCAGGCGGCGGCGTTTCTGCTGCTTGGCTCGCGGATGTATTATCTGCAGGTTTCCAAGAACGACGAATATCAGATGTTGTCGGAGGAAAACCGTATCAACGTGCGCCTCATCGCGCCGCTCAGAGGGCGCATTGTTGATCGCTTCGGAACGCTGCTGGCAACCAATCGGCAGAACTATCGCGCCGTGCTGATTTCAGAGCAGACGCCGAATGTGGATGAGACGCTGCATCGCTTGGCGCGCATTGTCGAGATCACGCCGGATCAGCGCAAACGCATCTTGCGCGATATCGCGCGCGCGCCGCGTTTCATGCCGGTGACAGTGACCGAGAACCTGACGTGGGATCAGTTTGCACAGATTAATGTGAACGAGCCTGATCTGGCAGGGCTTCAGCCGGATGTCGGCGAGACACGGTTTTATCCTTTTTCGACGGACCTTGCGCATGTGGTTGGCTATGTGACGCCGGTCTATCAGCGCGACATCGACAAAGATCCCGATCAACCATTGCTGAAGCTGCCGGGGTTTCGCATCGGCAAGAGCGGCATTGAGCAGACCTATGACAAAGAACTGCGCGGGCAAGCGGGCGCGAGCCATGTTGAGGTCAATGCCTTTGGACGCGTGATTCGCGAATTGTCCAAAGACAACGGCAAGCCGGGCGCCGAGGTGGTGCTGACGCTCGATATGGAAGTGCAAAAATTTGCCTGTGAGCGGCTGAAGGACGAGAGCGCGAGTACTGTCGTTATGGACATCCATACGGGCGAAGTCATCTCGTTTGTCTCGACGCCCGCCTTTGATCCCAATCAGTTCAACACCGGCTATGGCGTGGCGGCCTATAAGGCGCTGCTGGAAAATCCTTATCTGCCATTGACCAACAAGGCGATTGCCGGGCTTTATCCGCCGGGCTCGACCTTTAAGACCGTGACGGCCATCGCGGCGCTGCGCGCGGGCATCGACCCGCTGCAGCGGGTGAATTGCACCGGCCAATATCAACTGGGCAACCATCTCTTCCATTGCTGGAAGAAAGGGGGGCACGGCCTGATGGACATGCATAATGGCATCAAGCATTCCTGCGATATCTATTTTTATGATGTGGCCAAACGTGTTGGCATTGATCCGATTGCCAAGGCGGCCACGGAGTTTGGCCTTGGCCAAACCTATGACTTTGATGTGCCGGGCGAGAAGAAGGGGATTGTGCCCACGCAAGCCTGGAAGCGCGCGGTGACGGGCGAAGGCTGGCAGCAGGGCGAGACGTTGATCTCGGGCATCGGGCAGGGATTTTTGCTGACCTCGCCGTTGCAACTCGCCGTGATGATTTCGCGCATTGCCAATGGCGGCAAGGCGGTGGTGCCGCGTATTACGCGCGCGGTCGATGGCGAGATGTTGCCGCTGCCACCGGCACCGATGATCGATGTTGATCCTGAGTGGCTGAAAATCGTACAGAGGGGCATGAACGGCGTGTCAAACGAGCCCGGCGGTACGGCCTATCGCTCGCGCATCACACAAGCGGGATATGAATTGGCCGGTAAGACCGGCTCGGCGCAGGTCCGGCGTATTTCGATGGCGGAACGCGAGAGCGGCATCCGCAAGAACGATATGCTGGCATGGCGCTTGCGCGACCACGCGCTGTTCATCTGCTTTGCGCCCTATGACAATCCGCAATATGCGATGTCGCTGGTGATCGAACATGGCGGATCGGGTTCGGGAGCGGCGGCACCTGCGGCACGCGATATCATGCTCAAAGTCATGCAGCGCAACATTGCGCCAGAGCAAGCGCGCGCGAAGCCTGCGTCGCGCGCGGAGGAAGGCTGATGTTCGATCTGAGCCGGTTTACCGGCCGCGACATGCGGATCAGCGAAAAACTGATGGAATTCAACTGGGGCTTTCTGCTGTTGATCACGGCGATCGCCTGCATGGGGTTCGCCATGCTCTATTCGGTTGCCGATGGCAGTTTTTCGCCATGGGCGATGCGCCAGATGATCCGCTTTGCGGCTGGTGTCGGCATTATGATCATGGTGGCGCTGATCGACATTCGATTGTGGATGCGCATTGCTTATCCGATGTATGCGGTGGCGCTGGCGTTGGTGGCGGCGGTTGATATCGTCGGTTTCAAGGGCATGGGTGCGCAACGCTGGCTTGATCTGGGCATCATTCAGTTGCAGCCGTCCGAAATCATGAAGGTGGCGCTGCTGCTCGCCTTGGCGCGCTATTTCCACGGGCTTGCACATGATGAAGTATCGCGGCTGCGCAATCTTATTGTGCCGCTGGTGATGGTCGCCTTACCGGTGGGGCTGGTGGTCAAGCAGCCTGACCTTGGCACCGCCATTCTGCTGACGATCTCGGGCGCCACGATTTTTTTTGCTGCCGGTTTGGCGTGGCGCTATTTCATCATCAGCGGGCTTGCCGTGCTGGGCGCGATCCCTGTGATCTGGGACCGCTTGCATGACTATCAGCGCGACCGCGTTTTTACCTTTATCAACCCTGAGCGCGATCCGCTGGGGGCGGGCTATCATATTCTCCAATCGAAGATCGCGCTGGGGTCGGGTGGGCTGTTTGGCAAAGGGTTCATGCAAGGGACGCAAGCGCATCTGAATTTTCTGCCTGAAAAGCAAACCGACTTTATCTTCACAATGCTGGGCGAGGAGCTTGGCTTTGTTGGCGGCATCTTTTTGCTGACGCTTTATTGCATCACGCTGGGCTTTGCGCTCAATGTCGCCTTGCAGTGTCGCAACCAGTTTGGCCGGTTGCTTGCTATCGGTATTGCGATCAGCTTCTTTTTCTATGTGTTCATCAACATCGCTATGGTGATGGGCCTGTTGCCTGTCGTCGGCGTGCCGCTGCCGTTGGTGTCATATGGCGGCACGGCGATGATTTCGATCATGTTCGCCTTTGGCCTGTTGATGAGCTGCCACATCCACCGCAACATCGAAATCTCGCGCGGGCCAGCGACCTTTTTCTGAGCGACTCTAGCGTCGATTCGATGGGGTGGCGATGCCTGCGCGGGCGGGCCAAGACGTGACAAATTTGCGCGCCGCGCCCCTGTTTTCCCCAGTTTTGACTCTGAATCGCGGCTCATTGGGCTCTGAGCGCCAAAACCGGGTGAGCGTCGCTGGACAGGCCCTAATTCCTTTGCTATTAGCTGCCTCCTTGCCGGGTTTTTCCGACAGGATTGGTGGTTCCCCACCCGGCGATGACCTTAAGGTTGACGCCTCGGCGGGCGCATAGCTCAGTTGGTAGAGCAGCTGACTCTTAATCAGCGGGTCCCAGGTTCGAGCCCTGGTGCGCCCACCAAATAATTCAATGAAATCAATGTGTTGCGATGATTGGCCTTCGGGCCAATTTCGTCGCTTGCCGTTTTGGAAGCATTTTGGAAGCAGGCGGAGAGAAAACTTTCTGTCTCTCAGGGCTTCGTTTTTTCCACATGCCCCATTTTGTCCAAAAAGCGCGTATCCGTTTTCTGGCCTGAATCACTGAATTGAGCGAAGGTCTTTTCAGTCGTGCGCGGCGTCGCGGGCGGGGGATTTGAGCAACAAGCAAGAGATGGGGCGGCTGTGACCGAACTAAATTTCAAGGGCAAAGAGTTTGTCTATAACCACCACTTGGCCGTGCCCTTCCGCCCGCTTGTGACGCACCCCAAAAAAGGCATTGGCGCGGCGTCACTTGATGGCAATTTGATCATTCATGGCGACAACCTTCACGCATTGAAGGCGCTTCTGCCAATGTATGCGGGCAAGGTGGACTGCATCTTTATCGATCCGCCTTACAACACTGGCACTGAAGATTGGTCTTATAATGATAATGTAAATGCACCAATGATCAAAGAATGGCTCGAAGCTAATCCAGTAGGGATTGAAGATGGGCTGAGACATGACAAATGGTGTGCGATGATGTGGCCTCGTCTTCGGATGCTTGCTGAGCTTTTGTCAGACGAAGGTATTGTTTTTATCTGCATTGATGACAATGAGGTCGAGCGCCTTAAAAGTATCGCATCTGAAATTTTTGGACCCGATAGCTTCATCGCGCAATTTGTCTGGCGTTCGCGGGTAAGTGAAGACACGCGGAGTAAGACGGGCGTTTCAAGCGACCATGAGTATGTTCTTTGCTTTGGTGGGCATTCCGGCGTGCGGCTCAAAGGTGCGGAAAAAGATTCAACAAAGTTTTCAAATCTTGATGATGATGAGCGTGGTTCATGGCGTAGTGCTGATTTAACAGGATTGGCAAGTAAGGATAGAAGGCCAAATCTGCATTATGATTTGATCGATCCAGCGACAGGCATTAACTACGGATGCCCGGCCAAAGGTTGGAGATTTGAGCCGACATCTATGGCGAAGAAGATCGCGGAAAAGCGAATTCTTTGGCCGTCGGATCACAATGGTCGCCCGCGACACAAACTTTTTGAACGTGAGATTAAGAACAAATTCAAAGGCCTGTCTTCGATGATCATGCAGTTTAATACTGGCATGGGAACTCGTGAAGTGTCGGAAATTATGGGTGACGGTGATTTCGAGTTTCCGAAGTCATCCGCATTTGTGCGTTATTTTATTGAACAAGTTGTTCAAGAAGAGGGAGTGGTGCTTGATTCTTTTGCAGGAACCGGAACCACCGCACACGCAGTGTTATCAGCAAATGCAGAGGATGGAGGCAATCGTCGATTTATTTTGGTAGAAATTGAAAAGTATGCGGACAAACTCACCGCCGAACGCATTCGGAGAGTGATTGGAGGCTATGTTTTTTCCGGCGTACAAAAGACTGAGCTGTTGCGGCAAAATTTGACTTGGACCTCAATCAAAAAGGCGTCTGATCTCGTTCATAGCGTCGAAGGTATAGAAAACCTTCACGGGCATGAATTTGAAACAATAAAAAAAGAAGTTAAAGACGGCGAGTTGATTGTTACCGGAGAGAAAAAATAGACGGACACACCGAAGGACTTGGTGGGAGTTTTACCTACTGCACATTGGGCGAGCCGATTGAATTAGATAAAATTCTGACCGGTAAGACCCTGCCAGACTATGCGGGGCTTGGTGCAGCGCTGTTTCACATGGCCACTAATACTTCCTTCGATCCAAAGAAAATGAAGGCGTCCAAATTTTATCTTGGCGAAAGCGATGCGGCGCATGTGTGGATGCTTTACAAGCCCGATCTTGATTGGCTGAAATCGCCCGATGCTGCTTTGACCTTATCGAAGGCCAAACAGTATGCCGAAAGCAAGCCGGGAAAGCGGCATCTGGTCTTTGCTCCCGCGCGGTATGTGTCAAAAAAACTCTTAGCAGAGAATAATTTGTCGGTTGAGTTTGTGCCCTTGCCATATGCGCTCTATCGCATCGAACGGGCGTAAGCGCCATGTTTCGTGCCCTTGAATATCAGGAACGAGTGCTGACGGCACTTGAAGTCTATCTTGACCGGTTGACGGTAGAGAAGATGGCCGCTGACGAAGTGGCGGAATTGCTTGCTGAGCGTCCAAAGCTCAAATTGTCGGTGCCGGATTTTTCAGAAGCGACATGGGAAGGGCTGCGCGGTGAAGGCAAGCTACCGGTCAGTCGATCCGCTATCCCATATTCTCCGCGTAGAGATGGAATGGGAAATTCTGTTCCAAATACGGTTTTGAAAGTACCGACGGGTGGGGGAAAAACCTATATTGCCATTGACGCTTTAGCGCGCATATTCGGAAAATATTTCAATCAAAATACAGGCTTTGTCCTTTGGATTGTTCCAAATGAGGCGATTTATACGCAAACGCTGAAAGCGTTGAAAGACCGTCAACATCATTATCGGCAAGCGCTGGACCGTGCAGCGGCGGGCAAGGTGCTTATTCTTGAGAAAAATGACGTTCTCAATGTGCGCGACGTGGAAGCGAATCTTTGTGTCATGCTTTTGATGTTGCAATCAGCAAATCGTGAAACGAAAGACACGTTGAAAATCTTTAGAGATCGAGGAGATGTTCACGGGTTCACGCCTGCTGAAGGCGATCAACAAGCGCATGCCGAAGCCTTGGCGCGCACGCCTAACCTTGATGCCTATGAAGATATGTTTCCCATGGTGAAGGATTCTCTGGGTAATGCGCTTCGGATTATTCGGCCTGTTGTCGTGATGGATGAGGGCCACCGGGCTATCTCTCCGCTGGCAGTTGAAACGCTCTATGGTTTCAATCCTAGTTTTGTTTTGGAGTTGACCGCGACACCAAAGGACGTTCTTGCCAAAGGTGGCAAAAATCCCGTCGCCGCGCGGCCTGCCAATGTGCTTGTGGAGGTAACGGGCAAAGAACTGGACCGCGAGGGCATGATCAAAATGCCGCTTAATCTGGATGCACGGCAGGGAGTGGACTGGAAGGCTACGCTGAATACCGCCCTTGAGCGGTTGAAAAGTTTGGCCGCAGCGGCGGTGGCCTTGCGAGCCGAGACGCAGCGCTATATTCGCCCGATCATGCTTGTGCAGGTTGAACGTACTGGCAAAGACCAACGGGAAGGCGGTCATATTCATGCCGATGACGTGCGCGATTGGCTGATGACTGTCGGTCTAGCTGATGAAGAAATTGCGATTAAGACGGCGGAGCAAAATGATCTTAAGCAACCTGAAAAACAGGAATTGATGTCACCCAAAAATCGGGTGCGAGTGATCATTACTAAACAGGCTTTGCAGGAGGGGTGGGATTGTCCTTTTGCTTATGTGCTGTGCGCGCTTGCTGCTAGTTCAAACAAAAGCGCGATGACCCAGCTCGTTGGTCGCATTTTGCGGCAACCGGACGCCATGAAGACTGGCGTGGCCGCGTTGGATGAGGGCTATGTGGTAAGCCACCACGCAAAGACCGGCGATGTTGTGACGGCCATTAAGGAGGGCTTGGAGAGAGACGGCTTGGGTGATCTTGTGCTTGCCGTTGGCGGCGATGATGAGACCGGCGGAGAGGACGGTATCCCCAAGCGGATCGAGCGTCGCGCTACGTTTCAGAAGACCAAAATTTATCTGCCGAAGGTTTTGCTGGTTGATAAGACGGGGGCTCGTGATCTTGACTATGAGACCGACATTTTGTCGATGATCGATTGGCGGAAATTCGATCCCAAAACCATTGCCGACAAGATACCCGAAAACGCGCGGGCGGCTCAAAATCAGCTTCAACGCATTGAGCTTGTTGATAAGGGCGATGAGCGCATTGTCTCTGAGATTGTGGCGGGCGGCGATGAAGGGTTTTCCTTTGATGCTGTTCACGCTGTTCACGCTGTTCGTGCGATTTCGGATTTGGTGCCAAATCCCTTTGTCGGACGAGAGATTGTCGAGCGGCTTCTTGCTCGTCTCAAAAAGAGAGGCTTTGCGGCGGAGAAGATCGGTGTTTTGGGCGGCTTGATTGTTGAGCAGTTGCGGTTGGGTTTGGACAAGGAGCGGAACAAACGCGCGGAAGTTCTTTTCAAAGGAGAGGTAGAGGCGGGTAACATTCAGTTCCGACTTCGCGCAGACGGCAATAATTGGGTGATGCCTGATGCTATGTCGCGCGTTGTCGCAAAGAAAGAGCGTCAATTGGTTGGGGAAGACGGTGGTTCTTTGGAACGCAGTTTGTTTTCGCCTATCTATGAAAATGATTTCAATAATGACGAAAGGGACGTTGCGGTTTATCTGGACGGTGACAAGGCTCTTAAGTGGTGGCATCGCAACGTCGCGCGAACTCAATATGGTATTCAGGGTTGGCAACGCGAGAAAATCTATCCGGATTTTATTTTCGCTGTTCAAAGTGGAAGTGGTCCGGATCGTTTGTTGGTCCTTGAAACCAAAGGAGACCACTTAGACAATCCGGACACCGCCTATAAAGACAAGGTTTTGAGTCTCATGACCGAGAACTTCGCTTGGGATAGTACAGCAAGCGCAGGGACGCTTGAGTTGATCAAAGACGGTGAGACCGTCGAATGCTCATTGGTTTTGATGAGTGAGGTCAAGGCGAAGTTACCGGGCATGATTAAGTCGAAGTAGTTCGACTTGCTATGGTCTGAGGAACGCGAGGCGACCGTCGATTTCTTCAGCCTTTTTCTGGATCAATTGCCGCCCGATTTGCCGTTCGTATGTGGTTGCGGCGCGGTTCATGTGGTGGCGGAATTGGGTGCCTACTTCGTCTGGCGGGATGCCTTTTAGAATGAGGTAGTTGAGCAAGTTTCCGCACCCTTGCATGAGGGCCATGTCCTCTCTTTGAAGGCGCATGATTTCGATGGCGCGAGGCTCTAGCAAGGCAGGCAAAGGTTTGTCGGTCATGCTGGCGAGTTCGGCCTGTACGGTTTGCCAAATTTGATGTGAGGGGATGCGGGAGACGTTGCCTTGTTTTGTTGTCCCGTCGAGATAGCGGATGTCATTTGTCGCTTTGATGAGGTACGGCTTGGCGTTGGCTTCGACCGCCTCATAGGTCCGAAAAGGCATGAGCTTGGCGAGCGCGTCGCGTCCGGCGCGGATTTCAATACGCCACACTCTGGCGTTTGGGTCATTGCGATCAACCTTCCACGTCTCAAACCAATGGAACGCTTTTTTGTCGATAGCTTCGCGTCGTTTGTCATAAAGAATAACTTGCCGGTTAGGCATGCCGCCAATGGTGGCGCTTTCGCAATGGCGTCCACGCAGGACTGCCTTAGGCGCGCTTGGGTCGCTTTCCTCTGAGTTGTCCTTTGACCAATAGGGGCGAACCTTTGCGCGCGCTGGGGCTAGAACATTTTCGAGGTTGAGGACGAAGTCGGGCGCGAGGATGTCGATGGCGTAGTCAAAGCGATTGATGGCGACGCCTGTAACCCGAAACCCCATGCCCTCTAATGTCTCGCGGAGCCAAGCCTTGGCTCCGTCATAGCCACGGGTGAGCAGGCAGGCGGCGCGGAGTGAGACAAAAAGGTTCGGTTCGGTTTGGCTAGAATTATTCTTAGCGGCGAAGATTGCGCCGGTTGGGCCATTGTCGAATACAAAGCGGTATCCGCCGCGTCGTCCGGTGGCCTTCACAAGCACGGGGAGGGCCTTGGGTCCGATCTGAGTAGGTTGGACCTTCTGGGTGGTCTCAGCGGCGGTACGGGCTGTTTCAAGAGCTTCGAGGACCGAAGGTGAGAACGCACCCTGAAAAGAGATGTCGAGGCTGTCAAAGCCGGAGTAGAGAACTTGGTACATGATATTTATTCCTGATTGAGGGATGTAATTGATGAGGGGGGTGTTACAGGGATCCCCCTCTTTCGTGCCCGGTGAGGCAACGCGTTGTCGGCAAAGCCGGGCGATTGAACGAGTTTTTCCGTACACAGAATTTGATCCATGTTTTTCTCCCATATTTAAGAAAGGTTGCGCACTTCGTGCGCCGTAGCAGGTTGTTTTGGGGGCGGGCCTGAGCCCGCCAGAGTGTGAGGCTTGGTTTGGGGCCGGGGCTTGCGCCCCGGCTCCGCCCCCAAAATCCCTTGCGGGGCTACGACCTCCCGCAAGGGCAAAACTGAATTAGTGTTGCATCGCTTCTGAGGAGTTGGCGCGGGTGCGGGTTTCAATCCAACGGATCAAGTCACGGCGGCGATAGCGAATTGAGCGAGCTGAAACTTTTACATATTTGGGTCCGCCACCACGCAAGCGCCAGTTCTGGAGGGCGCGCACGCTATAGCTTAGGGATTTGGCCGCCTCTTGTTCGTTCAAGAGTTGGTCCAGATATTCGGAGGTGTTGTTTTCGTCTGCCATTGCGTCTCTCTCTTACAGCTTATCTTTCGAGGCTAATGCGCTGCGAAAGGTTGAATGCGATAGGGAGACGCTAGGAGGAGATTGGCGTGATGTCAGTCAAAAGTGCTTGCAAAAAGTCGGCGAAAATTTCGATGACTTTTTGCAAGTTGTTGAATTCGAAAGAAAATTCTTATCCACGCACCTTTCGCATCATCGATATGACTTGGCTATTGGTCAGGGGAACGAGTGGCTCAGCGCAATCCTTGATAAAGTGGGCGGCGTCCGTAAGTAGCTCGCCTTGGTGAGAATCGAATTTCAGCGGTCGTTTTAGTTCCGATTGCCAGAACCGAGATAGGCGGCTGACAAATTCAAATGTGGTTCTGTTAGATGGGCGTCCGCGGCGGCGTCCTTTTAGGTCGTCGATTTGATCTTCGTCGTCATAGAGGATTTGAGTCAACGCATCGCTTAGTTGCGTTCGATCATGTTGCAGGCGGTAAAGTTCGACTTCGAGAATACTGGGGTTTTGATGACGCATCGCCGCGTAGGCGATTTCCAAGACCTTTTCCATGAATGGGTTGGGCGCAGGTTCTTTGAGTTTTCGGCGGGAATAGGATTCAAGTCCGAGTGCTTCCTGAAATTGCCTAATCTTTGCAACCTCTTTCTCAAGATGCTTTTGCTCTGCGCCTAATTTTTCAGGCGTATAGTTTGCGTCGCTTTCAGAGAACATTTCAAAATAGACAGCGCCTTTATGAATGACGTCTTTGAAATTGGTTTTTTCAGCGGAAAAGTTATAGCGCTCAGCAATTTCTGAGATGACTTCATCGCTGTAGGCTTTTTCGGCGACATCCCATTCGTTCATCTTTTTTGTCTTGGCAGGTTTTGAAGATTTATTTGGAGTCGTCTTTTTTGGGGATGGCTTTTTCATATGCGTTGACGCTTGCAGTTGTTGCTCAAAGCGGAGCTACAAGAATTGCAGCTTTAGCGGATTGAGCAAATGGCATGAAATCCGATCAATCGGATGCGAATAGGCAAAACCCTAAAGGGATTCGATGAATCAAACTTTAGTTCTCGCCTTTACGATGGATGCGAATTTCGCCTAAGCCCTTGCGCTTTAGGTTTTGCTAAAGCGCGGCGATTTTTTGAAGGGTAGGTCGATCTGGCGACGGGGGCAGCTATTTTCTTTAGTTGGTGCCCGCCGATGCCTTTAGCCACCTGCGGCGCTGCGCCGTGCAAATGATTGTCGGCAAGATGCGCATGGGCAAATCACTAAAGCATTGGCTATAGGCAAAAGCGTTGCCGCGTCCTTCGTCTTGGAGGGCGCTCGGCTATAGGCATTCTCTATAGGCGGATGTGTTTAGGCGGCGCGAATTTTTTCAAGCGCCGTCTGAATGAGAAAACCCGAACGCGTATAGCCATGCTGTTCGGCATAGGCGTCGATTGTGTGCATGACATCTTCGGGCGCGGTGATGTTCACGCGGATTGCTTTTGTGACTTTAGGCGCATCAACCAGCACGGCAACACCATCGGCAAAATCGGGGTGCTTCATGATGTCGTCGAGCTTCGAGGGCTTGGGGATTGTCTCGCCGTCTTCTTCCATACCCTTGATGTGAAGGCCGAGGGCTTCTGCCGCGCCTGCGCGCGCTTCTTCGAGCGTTGCACCTGCCGAGACGCAGCCGGGGAAATCCAGAAACGACACGCCATAATCGCTAGCGGCTTCTTTGTGGATGATTGCGATATAAGTCGTCATGTCGCTTACCTCAGCTTTAGGCCGCTTTGCTTTTCAATGCTTCGGATTGTGCCAGCGGGGAGGTCCTTCTTTGGATGAGGGACTGTCACGCGTCCGGGCCTGTCCGGGTGTTTGAACTGCTTATGGCTTCCCGCCTGAGCCACTTCGACCCAACCGGCACTTTGAAGTGCCTTGATGATGTCCCGACTCTTCATGCGTATAAATACACACTATAGGGTTGCGAGTCAAGATTTTGGTGTGTTTTTATACACATTCCTAAGCTCCTTTCAGGCTGTTTGAGTTTTGAACTTGAGGCGTTCTGGGCCGTTTAGGAAAGCTGATGACTTTACCGGTTACGAAAGGGACAGGCGGTTCGGGCTCTGGGGGTGGAGTTGTGTCCGGTTTGTTGGTTTTAGTCAGCGCCGCGCCGATGCCTTTAGCCACATGGGCCGCTGCTTCGTGCAAATGCCCGTCTGCAAGATGCGCATAGCGCATGGTGGTTTGATATTGGGTATGGCCTAGGAGCTTGCCCACAACTTCCAGCGGGACGCCGTTGGCAATGGCATTGGATGCATAGGTGTGGCGCAGATCGTGGACGCGAACGGGGCCCAATTTTGCCGTTTCACGGACGCGGCCCCATGGGTGGCGTATGTCGGCGATATATTGTCCCTTTAGACGGCCCACAAGGACGTAAGGATTGTCTGGGACGCGCTCTATGGTGTCGAGGATGGCTTGAACCTCTTGGCTAAAGGGGATGCGCCTAGCGCCCGTCTTCGAGTCTGGGAGCATGAAGTAGGGCGGTTTTACAAATTCCCATTTAAGCGTCTGGATTTCTCCGAGGCGACAGCCTGTCAGAATAAGCAAGCGGATGGCGTCACAAGCGGCTTTGGGTTCGGTCCCATCGGCTTGAACCTCGTTTAGGATTTCGCCAACGATGCCGATTTCTTCAGGTGAGAGAAAACGCTCGCGGGGCGTCTCTCTGTACTTAGGAACCAGACGGCAAGGGTTGGACCCATCCGGGCGCAATCCCCATAGCTCGCAAAGATTAAACATCTTGGAGAGTAGCGCGAGCATACGGTTTCCCTGAAACGGCCTGTCGCGCATATCGTACATGAGTTTCGCCATATCGGGACGGGTAACGTCTGTGATGCGTCGGGCTCCAAAGAGGGGCTTTACTTCGCGCTCTATCATGCGGCGGTACTCAGTGGCCGTGGATGCCTTGCAGCGTAGCGTTACATGCTCTCTGACGAAGCGATTGCAAACTTCCGAGATGGTTGGTGCTTGTCTGTCTTTGGAGACGCCGTCAGCGGGATCAAGCCCATGAGCAACCTCACCAAGGAGGCGTCGCGCTTGCGTGCGGGCTTCGTCAATTGTGAGGGTGCCGTAGAGTCCAATTTTGACCCGTCGCGTTCGGCCTTTGGCGCGGTACTGAACGAGAAAAGTTTTTCGACCTGTTGGGGATAGGCGCAAACCAAAATTCTTC
The DNA here is from genome assembly GCA_041688015.1 of Parvibaculaceae bacterium. Taxonomy (GTDB): domain Bacteria; phylum Pseudomonadota; class Alphaproteobacteria; order Parvibaculales; family Parvibaculaceae; genus Parvibaculum. The sequence continues at coordinate 114,025 of JBDNIY010000016.1, read as the reverse complement.
AATTCATCATCCCAGACGAAAGTGTTTTTTTGGACCCTTGGTAATGCGTCTATCGTCCGTTTACTGAATTTTGACACTTTTGTTCTCCTACGATTTTTGGAAGCATATTGGAAGCACGCGGAGGTGAAATATAGCGTTCTCCGCTGTTTGTGCAGCGTAGGCGTAAAGTCTAAATCGTCAAGTAAAACAATGACTTGAGTGTGTTTGGCGGGGTGTGGAGAAAGTGGGCGAAACCCCAAAAGTGATGCTCTTAATCAGCGGGTCCACGGTTCGAGTCCGTGTGCGCCCACCAAATTTCTCCGCAGATTGATTATGTGAGAGTTGCCTCTTTTTGCCGTGCGCGTCATCGTATCATGTCAATTATATCTGTATACAGAATATATTTTCGTCCGCTACTTTGACCGCTTAAAGGCGTTAACGATGCGTTCGATATTTATTGAAAATTAAAACATTTGTTTACCCTCGGCCGTTAGCTTGGGACCATCAACAATGCGAAAGCAATTCAGTGCCTGTGTCTCTTTTTGACACGCGATGCGGCATGCAAACGCCAATACATTGGATGAAAAATGAATGTGTTTAAGTCATTCCAGCGTGATCAGCGCGGCGTTACAGCGATAGAATATGGCCTGATTGCAGCTGCCATGTCGTTTGCCTTTGCGACGGCGGCCATACAGTTTGAATCATCTGTCTCAGACAATGTTGTTGTGTCCAATGGCTCAATGGATCTCGATACCTTGTCGAATTTTGGAAAGGGCAGCGCAGCCACGTCCGGTGGATCTGGCGGGGACGGCGATTCGAGTGGATCAGGGAATACTGGTACGTCAGGCGGTTCTGATACTTCAGGCTCGTCGGGTTCATCAGGCAACAACGGCAACAACGGCAACAACGGCAACAACGGCAACAACGGCAACAACGGCAACAACGGCAACAACGGCAACAACGGCAACAACGGCAACAATGGTGGCTGGGGTGGCTGGGGCGGCTGGGGTTGGTGGTGACGGCTGCGTCGCGTGGCGAGTTTTAAGCGCGTATAGTGGTCGGCGTGTTTGACGGCGGCAGGCGAGAGCGATGAGCAAGGCCTTCACCAAAGAAAACGACGCGGAAGACGACGAGCCGGAGGTTTTGGTTGCGTTGCCTGTGGGCGCAAAAAATTACATCACATCAAGCGGCTATGCGCGGCTCCGCGACGAGTTGCTGCAGTTACGGCGCGTTGACCGACCCAAGGTGGTCGAGACGGTGAGCTGGGCGGCGGGCAATGGGGATCGCTCAGAGAACGGCGACTATATCTATGGCAAGAAGCGGTTGCGCGAGATTGATCGTCGTATTCGTTTTTTGACAAAACGGCTTGAGATTGCCGAAGTCGTGGACCCTGCCCAGCAGACAAACCGGGACCGTGTTTTCTTTGGCGCGACGGTGACCTATGCCAACGCGGCGGGCGTGGAAAAAACCATCCGTATTCTCGGCGTTGATGAAGCCGATATTGACCGCAATGAGGTGAGTTGGATTTCGCCGATTGCGCGTGCACTGCTCAAGGCGGAAGAGGGCGACGAGGTGGAGATCAAAACCCCCAATGGCATCGAGATCATCGAGGTGGTGAAGATCGCCTATGAAGGCGCTTGAACCGCGTTGATATCGGCGGGTTTCATCTTTTGAAGCGGCTTTGGTACGCAGTCGATGTTGAAAGCGAGCGACAGGCGCATGTCTTGGCTGCGGTTGGGTTGGACGCCATGTGAGAGCCAAAAGGGAAACATGACGAGCAAGCCTTCACGGCAGCGATAGACAATCCGGCGTGGCTGCTGGGTGAAGCCCGGCTTCATCGGATAGCCGGACATGACGCGTTCGCGCACGGGATCGACGAATTCGATGTTGCCGCTTTCAGGTGGCACCTTCAGGTAATAGCTGCCTGACAGAAATGAATTGGGATGAACGTGCTGCGTGTTGTAGTCGCCCGGTCCGTTCCGGTTGGCTCACATGCTCTGAAACACAAGGTCGGCTTTCTCGAAATCGAGCCCGAGATTATGCGCACAGCCCACCGCCACCTGTTCAATGATATGCCGAATGTCCTTGAACGCCTCAAGGCGGTGGAGAATGGTCTCGCTGTGCCAGCCGCCCACATTGGAGCGTGTGATGGCCGGCGCGGCGGCTTCGATCTCTGTGAGCTTCGACACCATGGCTTCATTTATGACCGCGAAACTGTTGACCTGTCTAACCCAGACCGGCGAGCTAAATTTGACTTCCGGCTTGATCCCGAAGGTGGTTTCGGGTGGAGGACCCTGATGGGCCGCCTGCGGCGCGGCACCGTCCGCATTCTGAGGTGCGGAGGGAGAAAGCATGTCGGCGTTTTTGGTATCGTGCTGGTTTATGGCTGCCATGGTAGCCATGTTCAAGCCACGGACAAGCCCCCTAAAGTGATGATCCGGCGACGATTGATCCGCTGACGGGGCATCGTCGGGCGGTTAGCGCTTGGCGGTTTGAGCGCGTTAATGGCGTGGGCTAGCCGTTGGATTTTTTGAGTGGGAACTTGTGACGCAAGGCCGACCAACTGAGTTTCGCGCGGGCTTGGATCTCGGCGGAGCGTTGCAGATAGTCTGTGTCGCCGGGATGGGTCGTTGCATGTTGCTTTAAAACCTGGGCGAGTTCGGCCAGTTTTTTGGCCCCGAAATTGGCGCTGGTCCCGGCAATTTCATGGGCGATGCGTTCGACAGCATCGGGCTCGGGGTGCGCGCAAATTGTTGCTAAGCGGACCATCTGTTCGCGGCTGTCGTCGATGAAACTGTCGATCAGGGAGAGCACTTTGGCGGTGCCTATACGATTTGTCAGGCGTTCAAGTTCGGCAAAATCCATGTCGCTGCTCGTACCCTCGGCACCAATATTATCGGCAGCGGGTTCGGGCGCGCTGTCGTCATTGACGACACTCATGGCCAACCTTGACGACGTCGTGTTGGTCCAGCGGTCGAGGATGGAGAGTAGGCGGGCGGCATGTATCGGCTTGCTGATATAGTCGTTCATGCCGGCTTCAAGATATTGCTCACGGTCGCCAGCCATAGCGTTGGCTGTCATGGCAATGATCGGCACATTGCGTTTGATCTGTGTTGAGGCGTTGGTGCGCATTTCATGGGTCGCTTCGACACCGTCCATGATCGGCATCTGGATATCCATTAATACGGCATCATAGTCGGCGACTTCCAGAGACATGGTGGCGGCCTTGCCGTCGCTCGCGATGTCCACTAGATAGCCCGCTTTTTGCAAGATGGTCGAGGCAAGCAACTGATTGATATGGTTGTCTTCGACGAGCAGGATGCGCTTGTTGCCCGCGCTGCCAGCGTTGTGGTGACGGTCATCGGCATGTGAACCCAGGCGGTCGCCTGCGCGGCGCGAGGGCAAAGGTGCCTCGGCGGTGTCAAGCGCCACCGTACTTTCTGCACTTTCAGGCAGCGGGATTTCAAACCAGAAGGTAGTGCCGACACCCAATTCACTTTCCACGCCGATTTCGCCACCCATCAGATCGGTCAATTGACGGCAAATGGTGAGGCCTAGGCCGGTGCCGCCGAATTTGCGGGTGACGGAGGAATCGGCTTGAGAGAATTTGGTGAAGATCTTGCTCATGTCCTTGTCAGACATGCCGATGCCGCTGTCTGTGACGGAGATGCGGGCACGGTCATTGCCTGCTCTGACAGCGCTGACTTTGACGCTACCTTCCGAGGTGAATTTGACGGCATTGCCAATCAGATTGAAAACGATCTGGCGCAGGCGCGTGGGGTCGCCGAGGAAGAAGCCGTCCAGCTCGGGGGCCATGTCCGTGGTCACCGCGACATGCTTTATCGTCGCCTGCGGCTGCATGATTTCGACCACACTCTCGATGAGACGCGTCAGCGAGAACGGCAGGGCTTCAAGTTCGACGCGGCCCGCTTCCAGCTTTGACAGATCGAGAATGTCATTGAGCATGAGGACCAGCGTGTCAGCAGATTCACGCACAGCGCGCGCAAATTTGCGTTGTTCGTCGTCGAGGCTTGTATCGAGCAGAAGGCCAGTCATGCCCGCAATGCCGTTCATGGGCGTGCGGATTTCGTGACTCATATTGGCAAGGAACTCGGATTTTGCGCGGTTGGCAGCTTCCGCTTCGTCGCGGGCGACCGTCAGCTCGATTGTCATGTCTGATAATCTCTGACGACTTTCTTCGAGGCGCTCGTAGTTATCCTGAAGCTCGGCGTATTGTTCACCCAGTTTGATGGCGGCTTCTTTTCGTTCTGTGATGTCTTGAAAGGTACCGAAAATTCCTGTGACGGTGCCGTCGGGCGCGATTTCACTTTGGCCGTGTGACAGAACGTGTCGAACTTCTCCATCGTCGCGTATGATCCGCGCCTCGAATTGAAAAGACTTGCCTTGGCCTGTGGCGTCCGCAACGAACTGCTCGATCATATCGCGTTCATCGGGATGATAGCTATTCATGGCGTCGCTGAGTTTCGGCGTGTAATAGGCCGGCCTGCCATGAATTTTGTACACTTCCGGCGACCAGAAGAGCGTCTCTGATGACACGTCCATACGCCAGTAGCCGACGCCGGATATGGATTCTGCCATGACGAGAAGCCGATGACTTTCTTTTAGGCTGAGCGCATTTTCTAGAATTTCACGTTCATTGGCGTCGCGGAAATTCATGTCATGTGTCGCAACTGTATAGCCGATGGGCTCGTGCGTGGCGGGGTCTAAATTAAAAGAAAAACTGGCTTCAATCCAGATATAGGTGCCGTCCTTGTGCAACATGCGGTAGGAACAAATGGGATCGGCTTCGCCAATCGACATGGCGCGGACGGCCTTTTCCACCCGTACACGATCATCGGGATGCATCAGGCTTAGCGCTGACAGATTGAGCATTTCTTCGGGAGAATAGCCGAGCAATTTGCGCGATGCAGGCGACACATATTGTCTCTTCCCGGTGAGATCGCTGATGATGATCATGTCGGTCGAATTTTCAGCAAAAAACCGCAGGCTGGATTCGCTTTGAGTGAGGCGTTGAGCGATGCGTTTGCGTTCGGCAAGCGCCGCGACGATAGGCAGGGTGGTGAATGAACAACTAACGATAAAGAGCTGGAGCAGCCAGATGCGCTCGGCCAGCGTGGTGCCGTCAACAAGAGCGAAGGGATTATGGCCGGTCAACGTGAAGCTGATTGCTACTGCTGTGACGATAGAGATGGCCGTGACCGCGCCCGCAAAACCGAGGCGAAAGGTGGCAACGACAAGTGGCGTGAAGACCAGAAAAAGAAGAGGAAATGCGGTATGGGTAAAGACGCTGGCAGTGCAAAGCGTGACAAGGCCAAGGATGCCGGCAAATTCGATAGGTTGTGCGGCCGCCTTAGCCCCTATGAAGGCGCGATTTCGGATGGCGAGAACAAGAGGCGTGATGATGATGATGCCGAGCGCATCGGCAAACAGCCATCGATTGAAGACGGCGAGATATGGCATCCCGGCGTAAAAATGCAGAAATGTTGACGCGGCTGCAGCGGCAAACAAGGGCGCAGCCAGTCCCGCCCAAAGGCCAAATCGGAACAAGGTCTGCCATGATGTCAGATCGGGCACCGGGTCGCCTGCCCGGCGCATTATCGTAATGGCAATAATGATCTCGATGCTGTTGACAGCAGAAAGCGCTGCGGCGACGGCGAGGGGGTCACCCGTTGCATAGTTGACGGTGATATTGGCGAGGTATGTTGCGGTGAGATAGATCGGCCATTTTGAGCGCGCAGTGGACAGCAGGATGGCAATCATGACGCCATTGGCGAGCCAGATGAACGCGATGCGTCCTGTCTCACGCGTCAGTGTGATGCCAAGCCAAGCCAAGCCAAGCCAAGATACCGAAAATCAATGCGATCGCGAGGATCTGATGAAATTTGGCAAACCGGATATAGGGATAGGTGGGGGAGAAAACCCTCATTAACGAAATTCCTTGGTGCAAGAGGCACCCATGTCGATATTGAAATGGATAAGCCAATATCGTTTCGATTGAGTTCGATTTTCTCAAGTCGAGCTTAATCGGCCATTAAGAAGCGGGGATTTGGTGCAAGTTGTACGATGGTATTGAGACTGCGATTTGAACAAAAAACGCCCGGATGGCGGGGACCATCCGGGCGTTCTTTCATGCTGCAATCGCGGTTTTTCGATGTAACGAATTTACCTCAACGCATTTATTGGGCTGCACTGCCAGAGTGAATACGCTTGCGGGCCTTGCTGCCGGGACGGTTGCGGCTGATCGCGTCAGGCCGACCGCTGGTGTCGCTGCGGGCATCGCTTGTCGGCTTGCCGCTGTGATTGCGGTTGCCCTGTGGCTTGGCATTTCTGTTGCCTGCTCCAGCAGCGGGGCGATTGCCACCATCACTTTTGCTTTTGCCGCCTGGGCGCTGGCCTTGCTTGGAGCGATTACCGTTGGAGCGGCGTTCTTCACGCGGTTCATTGGCAAATTCGGGCGAGGGCTGGTCGCCGATTAGGGGCTTGGTATCATAGACCGTCAGTGCACGGTGCGTCAGACGTTCGATGGCCTTTAGATAGGGGCGCTCGGTGCCGTCGCAGAAGGAATAGGCGATGCCGCTGGCACCTGCGCGCGCGGTGCGGCCAATGCGGTGGACATAGCTTTCCGGCTCGTTGGGCAATTCGTAGTTGATGACATGGGTAATGCCATCGACGTCAATACCACGCGCGGCAATGTCGGTGGCGACCAACACGCGGGCCTCGCCATTGCGGAAGGCTTCAAGCGCGCGCTGGCGTGCGCCTTGCGACTTGTTGCCGTGAATAGCTTCGGACGGTACGCCGCCTTTTTCAAGCTGTTCGCTGACGCGGTTGGCGCAATGTTTGGTGCGCGTGAAAATGATGACGCGGCTCAGGTCGGCGTTTTCGAGCAGGCGGGCCAGCAGTTCACGCTTGCGGCGCTGCTCAACGAACATCACATGCTGGTCGATGCGATCCACGGTGATGATTTTGGGCGTCACTTCAACGCGTACGGGCTCGTTCAAAATTTCAGCGGCTAGCGCTTCGATGGAGGCGGGCATGGTGGCTGAGAAAAGCAGTGACTGGCGGTTTTTGCGCGGCATCATGGCGATGAGCTTTTTCACGTCGCGCGAGAAGCCCATGTCGAGCATGCGGTCGGCCTCGTCCAGCACCAGCGTGAAGGTGTCGTTGAGGTTGATGAAGCGCTGGTTGATGAGATCGAGCAGACGGCCGGGTGTGGCCACTAAGATGTCTACGCCGGGGGCCATGGCCTTAACCTGGCGGCCTTGATTGACGCCGCCGAAGATCACCGTATGGCGCAAATGCAGATACTGGCCGTAGGTGGAGAGGCTTTCATCGATCTGGATGGCCAGTTCGCGCGTCGGCGCAAGGATGAGCGCCTTGGCGGTCTTGGGGTTGCGGCGGCCTTCGCCGGAGAGCAGCTTTTGCAAGATCGGCAGCGCGAAGGCGGCGGTCTTGCCAGTGCCCGTCTGGGCGAGGCCGAGCACGTCGCGGCCGTCGAGCAGCGCAGGGATCGTGCGGGCTTGAATGGGGGTGGGGTGTTCATAGCCTTCTGCGCTCAGGGCGCGGCAGAGAGGCTCGGTGATGCCGAGATCGGCGAATGTCGGGTTTTCGATGATAGGGGTCGTCATATGAGAATCAGTCTTTCTAACAAGCACGTCGTACCGGCCAGAATGCTGGTCGGTCTCCACGCGGGGTTTGCCGCGTCCAACGCGCTTGGATCGAGGGGATCTGACTGGCTCGCGGAATAGGCGGCGTCCATGAGATTTGGGACGGCGCAGAGCGCGCACACGAGTGCAGTCGCGGCGTAAATGCGCTATTGCAGTGCGAAAGTCAACCGGTCGTCGTCATTTACGCCCGGTTGCGTGCCGTAAAGGCGCTGTGACGCAGGCAGACGGCACCCATTCAAAAATGAGTATCAATGGTGGTCAACATGATGTTTTTACGATTACTTGCCCGATTGTAGGAGTTGCGGATTGTCCCGGCGGCACATTCTGGGCATGATCCGCCCGAACTGGCCAAATCGGTTCCAATTGCCTGTGCGCGCCCATCGACTGATTGAGGAGATGCCATGATCACTGCCTATGTCAGATCGAACGGCACATTGAGTCCCCTGCCAGTAGAAACGCATGGCGTGATCCCTGAGGAAGTCGTCTGGATTGATCTTGTCGAACCCTCGCCCGAAGAAGAGCGCTTTGTCGATGAGGCGCTTGGCCTTGATGTGCCATCCGAAGAAGAGATGCAGGAGATTGAGGTTTCCAGCCGTCTCTATCAGGAGCGCAACGCCCTCTATATGACGGCGACGTTGATCATCGGTGCCGATACGGCAGCGCCCGGCCGCACGCCTGTGACATTCGTTCTTGTTGGTCATCGATTGTTGACGCTGCGCTATGCGACGCCGCTGCCGTTCCGTGTCTATGCGGCCAAGGCGCGTCGTCATTCGGTGCCATCGAGCACGGGCGAGGAAGTGCTGGCGGGGTTGCTCGATGCGGTGGTTGACCGTGTGGCCGACATTTTGGAGCGCGTGCAAGGCCAGCTTGATACGCTGTCTGGCGAAATTTTCGTGCGAGAGCCTGAACATGGCAAGATCAACTTTGATGAAGTGCTGCGGCGCGTTGGACGCAACCATGCGCTAACAGCGCAGGCACGCGAAAGCCTTGTGTCCATTGCGCGCTTGCTTAGCTTTCTGGGGCGGCCAACTGACACTAAGCTGACCAAGAATTTCGGGCGTGGCTTCAAAACCATTTCGCGTGACGTCATGGCGCTGTCGGACCATGCGAGCTTTCTGTCCAACAATATCAGCTTCGTGCTGGACGCCACGCTCGGCATGATTAACAGCGAGCAGAACGGTATCATCAAGATTTTTTCGGTGGCCGCCGCCGTGTTCCTGCCGCCGACGTTGATTGCCAGCATGTATGGCATGAACTTTCGTATCATGCCTGAGTTGGACTGGGCCTTCGGCTATCCACTGGCTATCGGCGTGATGATTATTTCAGCGGTTTTGCCATATTGGTATTTCAAGCGGCGCGGTTGGCTTTGAGTTTGTGGCTACGGTTTAATCTGCGAGCGACCTTGAGCCGCGCATTTGTTAGGGAAATGCCCTTGCGGAGGGGGGCAAAAGGAAGTTGACTACGGCCAGTTTTGACGGGGTCTTGCATCCAATAAAACCGCCCGATTTCGGGCTTTTTTACCAATTTTCAGCTTGGGCTCCGCGCTCTTTGTGCGACGCCATACTTTAGAGGGACGAATGAGCCTCAAAATTTTGATTCTAGGCGTTAACGGTTTCATCGGTAGCCATTTGAGCGAGGCTATTCTCAAGACCACCGATTGGGAGGTCTATGGCATGGACCTCCAAAACGACAAGCTGGGCGACTCGATTGGCGATCCGCGCTTTCATTTCGTTGAAGGCGACATCACCATCAATAAGGAATGGATCGAATATCACGTCCGCAAATGCGACGTGGTGTTGCCGCTGGTCGCCATCGCCACGCCGGCGATTTACGTCTCCGATCCACTGCGCGTGTTTGAACTCGACTTCGAGGCAAACCTTGCCATCGTGCGCTATTGCGTGCGCTACAATAAACGCGTTGTTTTCCCCTCGACCTCTGAAGTCTATGGCATGTCGCAGGACGAGGAGTTTGACGAGGAGACGAGCAATCTGGTACTCGGGCCCATCGGCAAGCAGCGCTGGATTTATTCTTGCTCCAAGCAGCTTCTCGACCGCGTGATCCACGCTTATGGCTTGAAGAACCAGCTTCGTTATACGCTGTTCCGCCCGTTCAATTTCATTGGACCGCGTCTTGACAACATCATGGCGGCCAACGAAGGGTCGAGCCGTGTGCTGACGCAGTTCCTTGGCAATATTCTGCGCGGCAAGGACATTCAACTGGTTGATGGCGGGGCGCAGAAGCGTTGTTTCATCTATATTGATGACGCGATTGTGGCGCTGATGAAAATCATCGAAAACAAAGACGGCATTGCCGACCAGCGCATTTTCAATATCGGTTTTCCTGAGGCGGAGTTGTCGGTGGCTGAGCTTGCCGACATGATGCTCGATGTCGTCTCGGAATTTCCGGGTTACAAAGATGTCCGCGACAGGGTCAAGCTGGTCCATGTCGATAGCGGTGCCTATTATGGCAAGGGCTATCAGGACGTGCTGGTGCGCGTGCCCGCGATCAATGCCATCAGGGAATTGGGCTGGGAGCCCAGCACCGATGTGCGCACGGCCATTCGCAAGACAGTCGAATATTACATTGATGAGTTCAGCGTGGGTTCGCAAAAGGGTACGGTCGAGAACGAGCTTCTGTGACAGTGCGATCGGGATCACTTGAGATGAGCGAACCGCGTCTGGCCATCAAGATCGACGTTGATACTGACCGGGGCACGCGTCTAGGCGTGCCGGCGCTTGCCGCGCTGCTGGTAAAGAAGGGCGTGCCCGCAACGTTTCTGTTTTCGCTCGGGCCTGACAATACGGGCCGCGCCATCCGGCGTATATTTCGGCCTGGGTTTTTCAGCAAGGTCAGCCGCACCAGTGTCGTCTCAACCTATGGCTTGCGCACGTTGATGAACGGTGTCGTTCTGCCGGGGCCAAATATCGCGCGCAAAAATCGCGCCGTGATGAAGGCCGTTACCGATCAGGGCTTTGAAACCGGCATTCACTGTTGGGATCATGTGTTTTGGCAAGACAAGCTCTTTATACTGAGCGATGAGCGCGTGATGGGTGAATTTCAAAAGGCGATGGACGCCTATGAAGATGTGTTTGGCGCGCGGGCACGCACCGCAGGCGCGGCGGGCTGGCAGGCCAATGCGGCGAGCTTAGCTGCTTACGATGCGGCGGGGCTCGACTATGCCACGGACGCGCGGGGGCGCGCGGCATTTTTCCCGACCGCAGATGGCAAACGCTTTAACACTTTGCAGATCCCGACCACCCTGCCAACGCTTGATGAACTGATGGGCCGCCCGGAATATCCAACCGATGGGCTTGCCGATGAAATGCTGTCGCGGCTTGTCCCTGGCCAATTTAATCAATTTACCGTTCACGCCGAAATCGAAGGCATGAACATGCTGGACTGGTTTGCAGACTTTCTAGATCGTGCCAAGGCCGCTGGCGTTTGCTTTGTATCGGCTGCCGAAGAGGCAAAACGGCTCAAGGCTGACCCTGACAACGTGCCGGTCGTGGCGCTGGCGCAAGGGACTGTTGACGGACGCTCTGGTACATTGGCGGTCGAAGGCGCACCAACCCGAGGATTCGCAGTATGATGGCCCGTTCACTTCCCTTGATTTTCACCGGCGTTTTTCTCAACGCCATTGCTCAGCTCTGCCTGAAACAAGGGATGCGCCAGATCGGGCAATTCGATTTCACGCCGTCTGTGCTCTGGGACATGAGCTGGCGAATTGGCACCAACCCCTATGTGATTTTCGGGCTGGCCTGCTATGTCATCTCCGTCGCCTTTTGGCTGCTGGCGCTGTCGCGCGTCGATGTCGGCTTTGCCTATCCGATGCTGTCTGTCGGCTATATCGTGACAGCGGTGGCGGCTTACTATGTCTTTGGTGAGGCGCTAACCCCCGTCCGCATTGCAGGCATCGCCGTCATCATGGTCGGCGTCTTCATGATCTCCAGAACGTAAATGGCACATTCGACATGACCGAAACATCCATGCCTTCGCCGACAAAGACGCTGGTGGCCGCACCTGAGATCAGCATTGTCATCCCGGTTTACAATGAAGAGCAGAACTTGCCACTGCTGTTCCAGCGTCTGTGCGCAGTTGCCGATCAGATAGGGCGATCCTGTGAGATCATTTTCACCGATGATGGCAGTAAGGATAATTCGCTCGCGCTGCTGAAGGGCTTTGTTGCTGAGCGGCCCGATCTCACACGTGTGGTCGAATTTGACCGCAACTATGGCCAGCACATGGCGGTGATGGCGGGCTTTGAGACCGCGCGGGGCACATTTATCATCACGCTCGATGCCGACCTTCAGAACCCGCCCGAAGAAATCCCTAAGCTCATCGCCAAGATGGATGAAGGGCACGATGTCGTCGGCTCCTATCGCCACAATCGTCAGGATAGCCTGCTGCGTAAGCTGCCGTCGCGCATAGTCAATCTGCTGCGCGAGCGCATCACCGGCATCAAGATGCGTGATCAAGGCTGCATGTTGCGTGGCTATCACCGCGATATTGTGCAAATCATCGTCGAGAGCGGCGAGACATCGACCTTCATTCCAGCCTTGGCGCAGTTTTATGCCGAGCGTCCGGCAGAAGTTGAAGTCGAACATGCGGCACGTCACGCGGGCGCGTCGAACTACAATCTCTACATGCTGATCCGTCTTAACTTCGATCTGATGACGGGTTTCAGTCTTGTGCCTTTACAGCTTTTCACCATGGTCGGCATGGCGGTGTCGGGCGGTTCGTTGCTGCTGGTCTTCTATATGGTGCTGCGCCGCGTCTTTATCGGGCCGGAAGTTGAAGGCATCTTCACGCTGTTTGCCATTCTCTTTTTCCTGCTTGGTGTGGTTATCACAGGGCTTGGCATTGTTGGCGAATATGTGGGACGCATCTATCAGCAGGTGCGCTCACGTGCGCGGTTTCGTATTCGCACCATTCACGAAAAGAGTTGAGCGCAAATGGCCGGTGGCATTGTCGTCTTCGCCTATAGCGAGGTGGGCCATGCCTGCCTGAAACTGCTGCTGGATCGTGGCGAGCAGATTGCTGCGCTGTTCACGCATGAAGACGATGCGGGCGAACGCCAATGGTTTTCGTCCTGCGCTCATCTGGCGCGCCAGCATGGCGTGCCTGTCTATACGGTGGAGCCGCGCGACGGCGATGAAGTGGCGCGCATCGTGGCTGAGATCGCGCCGGACCTGATCCTCTCGTTTTATTATCGCAAGATGATCCCGGAGCATATTCTTGCGTTGGCACGGTTGGGCGCGTTTAACATGCATGGCTCGCTGCTGCCGCGCTATCGTGGGCGTGCGCCTCTCAATTGGGCGATCATTCATGGCGAGAGCGAAACGGGCGTCACCTTGCATGTCATGGTGAAGGCGGCAGACGCAGGCGACATGATTGACTGGCAGGCGGTGCCCATTGGCCCGGACGACACAGCAGGCGATGTCGCGATGCGCATTCCCGCCGCCGCCGTCGCCGTTGTGGCGCGCCAGATCGATGCGTTGAAGGCGGGGAGCGCGCCGCGTCACAAACAAGACGAAGCTCGCGTCACCTATTACGGTATTCGCAAGCCGGAGGATGGGCTGATCGGCTGGGCCCAAACATCCCGGCAGGTTGTCGATCTTGTGCGCGCGGTGAGCGTGCCTTTTCCCGGTGCGTTCACCTTTGCCGATGGCCGCAAAATCATGGTGTGGCGCGCAGGCGTTGCAGCGGGACATGGGGCCCCAGGCGAAATCCTGTCACGTGAACCGCTTACTGTGGCGGCGGGTGAGGGGGCGGTCGTGCTCCTTTATTTTGGATTTGAGGGCGAGAGCGAAGCCGCGCCCAGCCGCGCTGTGTTGGCGCCGCTCAAGCCGGGTATGATTTTAGGAGCCGCAGGGTGAATAGTTTCAGTTCAAAGCTGATAATGATGCTGGAGCGACGCAGGGCATTAACGCTGCTTCTTGTCGTGTGCTTTGCGGCGTTGTTCCTGTTCGACATTGGCGGGCGTAATATTTCTTCGCCTGATGAAGGGCGCTATATCGAAATTCCCCGCGAGATGGTGGTGAGCGGTGATTATATTTTGCCGCGCCTCAACGGCGTTCTTTATTTTGAAAAACCGCCGCTGTTTTATTGGCTGGAAGCATCGGCAATCAAAGCGTTAGGGACGTCTGAATGGGCCATGCGGCTTTGGCCTGCCTTGCTCGGCATTTTTGGCGCGCTGATGACCTATGGCGTGGCGCGGCGGTTCTATGGGCGCGCGGCGGGGCTGGTGGCGGGCTGCGTCTTGGCCACCTCGTTGATGTATTACGCGCTAGCGCGCTTTGTCATCATCGACATGCTGGAAAGTGTCACGATGAGCGCGGCCCTGTTTGCCTTTTTGTTATCAGCGCAAGAGGAGGACGAGCGCAAGGCGATCTGGTGGGCACGTGGTGGCCATGTGGCCGCCGCCCTTGCCGTGCTCGCCAAGGGACTGATCGGCGTCATGTTGCCGGGCCTGATCGGGCTCATCTGGATTGCGATGATTGGCCGCTGGAGCTTCGTGCGCCGGGCGCTTGCGCCCACGGGCATTGCGTTATTCCTGTTGATCACCGTGCCGTGGCATCTGTTGGCGGCGCTGCGGAACCATGATTTTCTCTGGTTCTATTTTGTCCATGAACATCTGATGCGCTTCACGACGACGGTGCATCGTCGCGACGGACCCCTTTACTATTTCGTAGCCGTTCTTTTCGTCGGCTTCCTGCCTTGGACGGGCTATCTTTGGCATGCGGTGCGCGACGCCTTACCAACATGGAATTCGCGCCGATCGCGCCCGGTCGAGATGTATCTGCTGCTCTGGGCGGGCATCATCTTCGTCTTCTTTTCGATTTCAGATTCAAAGCTACCGCCCTATATCCTGCCGATTTTTCCGCCGCTGGCTGTGCTGGTGGGGCGTGTTCTTGGACCACGCCTTTCGTCTGTTGATGATTTGCCGATGGGCCGCTGGCTCTTTGCGGTGGTGTTCGGGGCGCTCGCGGTGGCGGTGCCTGTCGTCTATAACCTGCCCTCGATGCGAGCTGACGACAATATAGGATCTTATCTTTCCCCGGTTGCGCCTTATGTTTTCACCATGGCCGTGGTCTTTGCCATCGGCAGCATCGCGGCAATTGTTCTGCCGCGATTTTACGGCGAACGAGCGACACTGATTGCCATTGTGTTGACGGCGGCTTGCGGTTGGACTGGCGTTAGTTTGGTCGGCTCGGTTGCCGATCCCAATTCGGTGAAGCATGTGGCCGACGTCATCAACAAATACCGCCTTCACCATGAGACGGTGGCCAGCTACGGCACGTTCTTTTACGATCTGCCGGTCTATATCAATGACAAGGTCGTTGTGGTCAACAATACTGCTGAATTTGAATTTGGTATGACGCAAGAAGACACTAGTAAATATGTGATGACTGCGGAAGAATTTGCTAAAATATGGAACGGGCCTGATCTCGTATTTATGGTGGTGCGGACGCGGCAATTCACAAGCTGGGAAAAGGATGGTCTCCCCAAACGCATGTGCGTAATCGCGCGCAGCGATCGAGCGATGGCGCTGTCCAATCAACCCATCTTTGATGGCGGCGCGATGATCTGCGACCCTTGGTATGATTTCGATGACCCTGTGAATTTCCATCCCCGAGGAGGCGACAAGGTGATCCGCAAGCCGGGCTTGTTGCCGCTATCCACGCTGTCCCCGGTTCAGCCATGAGCACGACGTCTCGCACCGATTGGGTATGGATACGCCATGCACCGGTGCAGGGGCAGGAGGCGCGTTATTTCGGCCAACTTGATGTGGCCGCTGAACCCATCCATCCAGGCATTGCGGCGGCGCTGACGCGGCGGTTGCCGCCCGTCGCTGTCTGGCTGTCGAGCCCGCTCTTGCGCGCCCGCATGACCGGGCTTGCCATTCGTGACGGTGTCGATCCCATCGCCATTCCTGATTTCAACGAACAAGACTACGGGCTCTGGCAGGGACGCAGCCATAATGATGCCTATGCTGCCAATCGCTCGCTCGATTGGTCGAACCCTGCCGACATTCGCCCTCAGGAAGGCGAGAGCTTCGCCGATGTCTGTCTGCGTGTCGGCACGGCGATTGATCGCTTGAGCGAGCATTACGCGGGCCACTCCATCGTGGCGCTGGGCCACCAGACGACCATCCGCGCCGCCGTTGGTCATGCGCTAGGCCTGACGCCCGCCGCAATGATGCGCGTTGAGATTGCCCCTCTGTCGCTGTCACGACTGACCTGCCGCATCGTTGATGGCGTGGCGCAATGGAGCGTTGGTGGCCTCAATGCCGAGTTTGGGCTTGCATGAGTGCCTTGTCGACATTCGACGATGTTGCGAGCGCGGGCGCGCGTCTTGACGGTATTGCTGTTCGCACACCACTGCTGACCAATGCGGCGCTTGATGCGGCGGTGGGTGGCCGCGTGTTCGTCAAACCGGAAGTGCTGCAACGGACGGGGTCGTTCAAATTTCGCGGTGCTTACAATCGCTTGTCGCAAATCGAGGAAGTTGACCGCGCGGCGGGCGTTGTCGCGTGGTCGTCGGGCAATCATGCGCAAGGCGTGGCAGCGGCGGCTGAACTATTGGGCATGCCTGCGCGCATCGTCATGCCGTCAGATGCGCCAGCGATCAAGCTCACACGGACGAGAGGCTTTGGGGCTGAGATCATATTTTATGATCGTTTGCATGATGATCGTGAGGCAATAGGTCGGGCGCTGGCGGCGCAACACGGCGCGGTGATCGTGCCGCCTTATGACGATCCGCACATCATTGCCGGGCAAGGCACGACGGGGTTGGAAATCGTACAAGATGTGACGCGACTTGGCATAGCACTGGACGCGGTGCTTGCGCCCGCAGGTGGTGGCGGGCTGGTCGCGGGCACGTCGCTTGCCTTTGCGCAGCTCTCGCCTCAAACGAAAATCTATGCCGTTGAGCCTGAAGGCTTTGACGATCATCGCCGCTCGTTCGATGCTCATGCTCGCCTCCGCAATGAGCGGATCGACGGCTCGATGTGCGATGCACTGATGGCGCCGATACCGGGCGAGTTGACCTTTGCGATCAATGAGGCGCATCTGAGCGGCGGCTTTTGCGTCAGCGATGCCGAGGTTGCCACCGCCATGCGGTTTGCCTTCAACGAGCTGAAACTGGTAGTCGAGCCCAGCGGGGTTGTGGCGCTGGCGGCTCTGCTTTCGGGCAAGGTTGATATGCGAGACCGGGCCGTCGCTATTGTGTTGAGCGGTGGCAATGTCGACGCGGCGCTTTTTGCCGGTGTGCTGGCCGATGCCTAGTCGTCGTTGAAGTCGTCGAGATCGAGGATCGCCCCAATACGACGGTCGAGCGCTGTCAGCGCGGTCACTAGATGTGCCATGCGCTGGCCGGTCATGTCCTGAAAAGCCGACGACATGAAGATGCCACGTGCGTGCGTTTCAATTTCGTCGCAGAGATCGGCGTCGATGCCACTGGTGCGTAGTGTATCGGCCATATCCTGCAGGCGTTCGACGGCGGCCAGAATATCGAGCGTGGCGCGTTCGGCCGTCGAGGCGACGCTGGTGGCGTCTTGCTCGGGATTGGGGAAGTGGTCGGACCCGTGTGGCTTCACGGCTGCCATGTCGGTGCGGGCGGCATTGATGGTGTGGCGCATGTCGTGGAGGGCGCGGCGGATGACATCAAGATTGGCGCTGGGGAGGTTGGCGCTGGGCGCGGTGCCTTCTTGCTGCTTAGTGCGGTTCTCCAGCGCTGTGTGATAGAGATGTTCGATCGCGTCCACCAGCCGGTCGGTATCGGCAGCACGGTTGCGGCGTGCATATTCGTTCAGGAACCAGCGGCCACGCGGGTTCTGCATGATGGCCTCTTCAATGGCCTCATATTCAATGTTGCGCGGCGTCTGTTCCGGTATGCTCATGGCCTGCCTCAAAGTCGAACGTGCCGAAAGTATCGGTGGCATTGTTTACTTTTCTGTTTGTTTCCGAAAGTCTTGCGCCATGTTTTGGAACATGCGAGGCATGATCGGCCTGAATAGCCCCTTGTTGGTCTAAATAGCCATTGGGGCGCCCGCGTTTAGAGGACATCCATTTCATGAAATTCGTTCGCTTCGGTCCGTTGGGGACTGAAAAGCCGGGGTTTTTGGACGCTGATGGGCGCATTCGTGATCTCTCTGCGCATCTCAGCGATGTGACAGGCGTGGCGCTTCAGCCCGACATTTTGGCCCGTCTGGCCCGGCTCGATCCGGCTTCGTTGCCGCTGGTGGCAGTCGGTACGCGTCTTGGGACACCGCTCAGTGGCATCGGCAAGATCATGTGCATCGGGCGCAATTACCGCGAACATGCCGCCGAATTCGACAATGATCTGCCAACAGAACCGCTCCTCTTCATGAAGGCCAATAGCGCGATCAATGGCCCCTATGACGACGTGGCGATCCCGCGCGGCTCTGTGCAGATGGACTATGAAGCTGAACTGGCGATCGTGATCGGGCAGGCGGGCAAATATGTGAACGAAGCCGATGCGATGGATCATGTCGCGGGCTTTGCCATTATCAATGACGTCTCAGAGCGTCATATGCAGCGCGAGCGTGGCGGACAGATGACCAAAGGCAAGAGCGGCGACACATTCGCGCCCATTGGCCCGTGGCTCGTCACCGCTGATGAGGTGGCTGATTGCCAGTCGCTCAATGTGGTGACGGAGGTTGATGGCGAGAGGCGGCAGAGTGGCAACACATCAGACATGGTGTTTTCGGTGGCGCATATCGTTTCTTATCTCAGCCAATTCTTCACGCTCTATCCCGGCGACGTCATCGCGTCGGGCACGCCTGCAGGCGTTGCTGGTGGCATGAAGCCGCCTGGCTGGGTGAAACCGGGGCAAGTGGTGACGATCCGCATTGATGGCCTGGGCGAGCAGCGCACCACTTATGTGGCAGATAAATAATGCGCGCTCTTCCAATTGATATTGAAAGCATCAAAGGTTTTATGGATCCGCAAGAGGGCTGGGCGTTGCATGACGCCGCGGCGGATGCCTCTAAGCTTGGCCCCTCGCTGGAGATCGGCTCTTATTGTGGCAAGTCCACCGTCTATATCGGTGTGGCGGTGCAGGCCAATGGCGGCGTGCTCTATGCGCTCGACCATCATCAGGGGTCGGAGGAAAATCAGAAGGGCTGGGAGCATCACGACGATACGCTTTATGACGCCGAAACCGACAGTCTCAACACTTTTCCGCTGTTTCGCCGGACCATGCGGCTGGCGGGGCTTGAAGACACGGTGATCCCGTTGGTTGCGCCTTCCAAGGTCGTCTCGAAGCAATGGGCAGGCTCGTTCGGCTTTGTCTTTATCGATGGCGGGCATGGGCTGGAACCAGCGATGGACGATTACCGCCATTGGGCGTCGCGCGTCATACCGGGTGGCATCCTCGCCATCCATGATGTGTTTCCTGATCCCAAGGATGGGGGTCGCCCGCCTTACGAGATTTATAAACTGGCGATTGTGTCAGGGTTGTTTGTTGAGGAGCGGGCGGTGATGAGTTTGCGGGTGCTCAGGCGGGTGATTTAAGAAAGTCTTTCACCCATATTCACCCCGCCACGTTTGAACCGAGCCGCACCAACCGCCGGTCGCGTAGAGCACTCACAACATTGACGAAAACGCCAAACACCAGCGCGCCCGCAGCGATCAAGAATATCAGCGCGTAGTTGCCATCCGTTTGCGCAAACAGCCATGCATAGCCATAACCGCCAAGCATCTGGAACAGTGCAAAGCCGGTGGTCGCGTTACTCCATGCGGCGCGTTGCCTGTCGTGGTCTTGCGGCAGAATTTCCTGAATGCGCCCAAGCGCCAATGTCACTATGCCGGGTGTAAAGAGACCAAACACGATGGTGGCAGCGGCGATGACAAGCCAATTATCTGAGATGGCGAGTGCGGCAGCACTCACAGCTTGCAGCGTCAGGGACAGGCGATAGGCAAGACGGAAGCCTGTGACATCACCCATGAGGCCGCTGAGAACAGGGCCGACTGTGGCGGCGAGCCCGTAGAGCACCCAATATTCAGCGCCTGCGCTGGCCCCGCGTCCGAGCCCACGGGCGATGTAATCAACCAGCAAAATCATGACTGGTACTACGCCCAATGCGTTAGCCGAATATTGTGTATAGAGGAGCCAAAGCGACAGCTTATGGCGTTGGGTTTTGATGTTTGGGGTGACGCCTTCGGGCATAGGCGGATTGGTGGCGGGCCAGCCAAACCAACTTAGTGCGGTCAGCGCTAGCGAAATCAGGCCAAGCCCGATCCATGTGGTGCGCAAACCATATTGAATGAGTTCAGGAACGAGCGTGCCCGATGCAGCGATGCCCAGCCCGATGCCGAGAAAAACCATGCCACTGACAAAGCCGCGTCGCGCCGCCGGGATATGCGGCAGAATTGTCGTGGCGACCAGCACCATGATGGTACCGCCGGTCAGGCCGGAGATAAACCGCCAGACGAAAAACCATGAGATCGATAGTGGCCATGCGCAGGCAAAAAAGGCGGCTGTGGCAAACAGCATCGAATAACGCAAGGCAGCGCGATTGCCGAACACCTTGGCGATACCTCGGCCAAGCACGGCCCCTGCAAGATAGCCCGCGAAGTTAGCAACCCCCAGCGTCACTGTATTGGCGGCGGTGAACCAATGGGCTTCGATGAGTAAGGGGATCAGTGGCGTATAAGCAAAGCGCGCAAGGCCAATGCCGACCAGACTGCCGCACAATCCGGCGAATGTGGCAAACCATGCAGCACGGTCGAGGCGGGTGGCGGGATTAGACATGGCGACGACTTATCGTTGCGGGCGTCGATCTAGCCCTTCGAGGCGTGGTCTTGGCCCTCCTTAGGTTGAGGGTCTAAGCTAAAAAATTTAAACCTCATCCTGAGGAGGGCGCTCTTGTGCCCGTCTCGAAGGATGGTCTTTACTCCGCAGCCTCCGCCAGCGTGCGTTCGGCAAACAATCGCGAGGCAGGCGTTGCGCCGGTCACGGCGTCGGTCGCCAAGATGACGGCGGCAGCGGTCCATGCGGGTTTTTCTGATGGCCAGGCGACGTTTTCTTCAAACTGGAAGCCCATCCAATAGGCACCTTGGTCATCGCGCCATTGGTGTTGCCAGGCGAGCATCTTTTCGGCTTCGCGGCGTTGACCGGCTACCAACAGGGCCATGGTCAGTTCGGCACTTTCGGCAATCGTTACCCAAGGCTGATCCAGCACGCAGCGGCAGCCCTTGCCCTCGGCGACGAAGATGTCCCATTTGGCGGCGATGCGGCGGCGTGCGGCTTCGCCGGTGATGACGCCAGCGAGGACGGGGTAATACCAATCCATCGAATAGCGTTCTTTGGATTCCCATGTGCGGTCAAAGCGGTGTGGCTTTTCGCGTAGTGCCTCGCCGAGACGGACACGCGCACCCGACCAGTCGTGCGAGGAGACGCGCAACTCGTTGGCGATGTGGATGGCGCATTCGAGGCTTTTGTAGATTGAGGATGAGCCGGTGATGAGCGCATCATTTTCAGGCGTATGCGGATCGTTGGCCGCCCAGCGAATGTCGCCATGCGGGCTTTGATGCTTAACGACCCATTGGATGGCGGCTTCGACATTGGGCCAGATGGCTTTCAGCCATTGGCGGTCGCGGGTGATGAGGAAATGATGCCAAGCGCCCGTCGCAATATAGGCGGCAAAATTAGTGTCGCGGATCGGCTTGCCCGCGCCTTCGTCGCCGCCGGTGTAATGCGCTTCATCATCGAAAGGGACAGCAGAGCCGAGCTGACCCCACCATGAGCCATCGTCAAGCTGTGTGTCTTGCAAATATTTGAAGGCGAGGCGGGCGCGGTCCACTTCGCCGATGACGCTGAGGCCCATGGCGGCTTCGATGTGGTTCCACGGATCGATCACGCCGCCATTATACCAAGGGATCGCGCCGTTGGGGCGTTGCAACTCGATGATGCGCGCCTTGGCACCGTCGAAATGCCCATCTGGAATCTTGTCGCCATAGGTGAGAAACGTCATGTGGTCCCCTTGGTAAAATAGAACACGACACTTTTACCCATCACAGGACCGGCAATTTTTTCGAGGGTGCGGGTGAGAAGTGGCGCTTGCAGAATGTCCCATTCGAGAAACTTCTTATAGGCATTGATGATGCCCACATCTTCGCGCTTCACGCCAAAGGCGCATTTGAGCCACCAATAGGGCGAGTGCAGCCCGTGGGCCCAATGGCGATGGTAAAATGTGAGGCCTTTTTCGGCGACGGCATCCTTCAGCACGCTTTCGTGGAAGATGCGGACATGGCCGCCGGGCTCATTGTGATAGTCGTCTGACAGCTTCCAACAAACCCATTCAGGAAAGAAACGCGGCACGGAAATCGCCAGCGTGCCGCCGGGCTTTAATAGGCGTTCGCATTCGGCAATGGCTTGCTTGTAATCGGGGATATGCTCCATGACTTCTGAACAAACGATTTTGTCAAAGCTCGCATCCGGGAAGGGCAGCGCCAGCGCATTGCCGACCGACAGCGAATAGTGGCGCTCGGTGGCTGGGTCCATGTCTGGAATTTGTTCAAAGCCCGCGCGCGTGCGCTTGACGTCTTCAAAACCGAGATCGATTCCGACGACATGGCATTTGGCCGCGTAATACATGGCATGGACGTGACGGCCCGCTCCGCAACCGAGGTCGAGAACGCGCTGGCCGTCTTTAAGCCCGAGCGTGTTGAAGTCGATGGTCTGCATCAAGAATTGTCTGCCTGTAAATGTCAGTGACTTCGCGGGCTGCGCGTTCCCACTTGAAATTATCGAGAATGCGCTGACGCCCGGCATGGCCGAGACGGTCGCGCAGGTCTTTATCGTCGAGCAAGGTGGCGATGGCTTTGGCGAGCGCCGGTGGGTTGGAGTGGGGCACGATGAGGCCGGCATCGCCCACGACTTCGGGCAGCGAGCCGCCCGTTGTCGCAATCACCGGTGTGCCGCAGGACATGGCCTCGCCGCAAGGAAAACCAAAACCCTCATAGACCGACGGCGACACCGCGATGGTGGCTTCGGCGTAAATCTCGGTGATCTCTTCATCTGTAATGCCGCCGACAAACTCGACCTTGTCCATGATGCCAAATTGGTGCAGCTCGTCGGTGGTGTTGCCTTCGCGCAGACGGCCAATGACCTTGAGTTTGAGGTCGGGGCGCGTCTTCAACAACTCGGCATAGGCTCGGATCAGATAGATCAGGCCCTTGAGCGGCACATCGGCGCTGGCGCAGGCAACGATCAGATCGTCGCGGCGTTTGATCGTGGGGATCGGGCGGAACTGAATATGGTCGATGCCATGCAGCACCAGCCTTGTGTGCTCTTTCTTGACGCCAAATTCGCGCACGACATCGCGGCGTGTGCTTTCCGACACCACGATCAGCGGATCAAGCTGGCGAGCCACTTTGATCTGCATATCGAGAAATGTGTACCAGCGGCGTTTCAGGAGCTTGAGGGTCAGGGTCTTAGCGTGCTGAATGTCGATGCGGCGATCCATCGTGATCGGGTGATGGATGGTACCGACAATTGGCAAGCCCATGTCGCGCAGCTTCAGCAGACCCCAGCCCAGCGTCTGGTTGTCATGGCAGATGTCATAGTCATCAACCGTGCCGCGCACATAGCGCGCCATGCGTTCGCAGAATGTATAGGGCTCGGAAAAACCGCCGGTGTTGTGGCTCCACCATTCGTAAACGTCGATGGGGGTGGCCAGCATCCAGGGGCGCAGCGCCTTGATCGGATGTGGATTGGCGTAGAGATCGAGCGAGGGCAGCTTGATCAGCTTCACGCGTGGATCGATGATCGGATAGGGTGGGCCGGAAATCACGTCGATCTGATGGCCCATATCGGCTAGTGCCTTGGCGATATGGCGCATATAGACGCCCTGGCCGCCGGTTGTCGGGTTTGAGCGATAGCTCGGCAGCAGGATGCGTAAAGGCCGGTCGCCTTTGGCCGCTTCGAGGCGTGGCCCGCTCAAAATAGGGCGATCAAGGGGGATGGGCTTAGCCGCAGTTGCATCCGCGTCTGAATCGTCACGCTCAAGCACTTGCGACATGCGTGTTTTTCCTTGTCTTTTATCGGGTGTCGCCGATGGCGAGCTACGGGGTCGGGGCTCCAGATGCAGCCCATACTACGCCGCATTCGAACCGGCGGCGGATCATACCCAATGAGAGCGCCTGCAACAAGCGGCTTACAGGCTTGTAAGTGCATGGGGCTGCTAAGGAAAGAAGACGCCTTGCGTAGGCTCAATCCGCACAATGTGCCGCTATCCTTCGAGACGGGCCTGTGGCCCTCCTTGAGGCATGAGGCATTATTTTTTGTGACCCTCATCCTGAGGAGCCGCAAGGCGGCGTCTCGAAGGACGAGGCCGCTGCGGCTATTTTTACCCAAACCGGCGCTGCAACCAATCGACCATCAGTGCGTTCAACTCTGCGGGCTTTTCAGACTGTGTCCAGTGGCCGCAATCGGGGATCACGTGTTTTTCGAGGTCAGGGCAATATTGCTCCATGCCGTCGGCCAGCTCCGGGCGCAGTACGAAGTCATTGGCGGCTGAAATCATCAAGCAGGGCACATCGACCTTCTGCACCTGACCTTCCGTCATCTCCCAGTTGCGTGTGAAGTTACGATACCAGCCGATGCCGCCTTCAAAGCCGGAATGCTCAAAGGCTTCGATGTAATAGGCCAGTTCGTTTGGCGTCAGCAGCATCTGACCCGGCCAGAGGTTTTCATCGACATTGAAGCCTTTGAGGAAGGCGAGGTTTTTTTCCTCCGCCGGGCGAGCGTCGAAGTCCGCCAGCGTCATGCCTGACTTGCGATACCAAAAACGCAGCGCGCGCGGCACATCGGCATCGAATATTTTTTCGGCGACGCCATATTGCTGGAAGTAAACGATATACATCTCCTCGCCATAGACCATGCGCATGCCGGCAATCGGGTCCATCGGCGCGCGTGGTAGGAAGGGCGTGTTGACGCCGATGCAGCCTGCAACGCGGCTTGGATGGCGCAGCGGCATCTGCCACGACACCATGCCGCCCCAATCGTGACCGACAAAAACTGCCTTCTCGATCTCCAGCGCGTCGAGCATACCGACGAGATCATTCGTCAGATGTTCCATGTCATAGAGCGGAATAGCGTCTTGGCCTTTGGGCGCGTCGGTAAAACCATAGCCGCGTTGATCGGGCGCGATGGCGCGAAAGCCTGCGTCTGCGATAGCGGGCAGTTGGTGACGCCATGAATAAGCGATTTCAGGAAAGCCATGACACATGACGACAGGCAGCGCGCCTTTGTCGCCCTGTTCGTAAACGGCCATCTTGAGACCATTGGTGGCGACGTAGTGAGGAGCAGGGAAGGTCATGGGGTATTCCAATTTTTTTTGCTGGCGCTTTGATAGCCCTCCCCCCTTGAGGGGGAGGGCTAGGGTGGGGGTGTACGATTGAAAAATGCCTGACGCAGTCAGTCTAAACAATGAATGCTGCATCCCCCTTGAGGAGAGGTGGAAGTAAAAAAGCCTTTTTAGGTCGCCTGCTTCAGCCGCTCCACATCTGCGCTGGCCGACAAGCCGAGCTTTGTCAGCATGTCGTTGCGTTTGGGGCCGAGTGTCGGGGGATGGAGGTCCGCCTTGCTTTTCTTGCTGCGCAGCCAGTAGCGCAGAACAATGGTGATGTTGCGGACGTTCTTGAGCCATAAGCTCGGTTCGTCAATCATGTGGAAGCCCCGCATGATGCCGCGCAGCAGCCGCACCTCGCCGCGCATGGCGGGGATGATGGCGTCTTCGGCAAAGCTCTTGAGCAGGCGGCCTCTGAGGCTTGGTTTATAGGCAGGGTCGAGCGCATTAACGGCGCGCCGGGTTGAGGCGGCGTCTTGTTTCAGCATGTCATTGTAATAGGGGCGGAGTTCTTTTTCGACGTTGCGTTCAAAGGCCAGCGCGCGCGCCGCCGGATCAGCGTGATCGTTCAGCACGTCGCGCAACACATGCGCCTCGACGGCAGCAAAGGAGCAGCCGCGTCCATAAAGCGGATTGGTGCGGATCACCGTGTCGCCGACGGGAAAGAAATTCAGTGCCACCGGCGCGCCATCGTTCACCATGCTGCGCCAGCGCGCCCAAAGCTCGCCCATGCCGAAGACTTTGCTTTTGGGTTCGGCTGTTTGGGGTGCCGTCCATTGGGCGATGCCGGGTAGTTGCGCGCAAATGGCGTCAAATATTTCGGGGTGGACGACCGCGCGGCGGATTTCCATCTCTATTTCGGGCACCGCTAGCGTGATTGAAAAGCAACGATTGTCAGCGGGGAAGAGCCCATATTTGAGATAGACGAGATCGCCCGCGCCGGGTGTCTTTGTGCGGGCAGGTTCTTCTATCCCGTCATGCAAATGATAGTGGCGTGTGAAATAGATGATGCCGGAGGGGTCAGAAGTTTCGCTGATCGTTGCGCCCTTGGCGCGCAACCATTCGATGGCTTGCGAATTTTTGCCGCTGGCATCGACGATAATGTCGGCGCGCATTTCATGTGTGCCGGTGTCGTCCTCGACCATGACGCCTAATATTTTTTGGGCCGCCCCTTGCTGCTCGCAAATGAGGTCGCGCACCAATGTATTGGTGATGAAAGCGACACCGGGTTGGCGGGCGACATAGCGGCGGATCACCAGTTCGAGCGTAGTGCGGCGGCTCGTCAGAATGGTGAGGTCGTGGTCGCCGGGTTCGGCGATATATGTTGCTTGCTGATTGAGCGGTAGATGTTGGTCAAACAGGATTTCGCGGCAGCCAGCACTGAGCAGGTCGCTCAACAGGTCTGGATAATTGTCGCGGATGATGTTGTGCAGGCGCGCGAGGAAGGCGTGGCTGTGGCGCACATGGCCGACGCCGCGGCGTTCCCAATGGTCAAATGCTTCATCGGCTGATGTTTCAGGCGGCGGTGCATCGCGGTCGATCACTGTGATCTCGCGGGCTTCACACCTCAGCGCCAAAGCCGTCATAAGGCCCGCAATACCCGCGCCCAGAATCAGTACCTTTTCAGCCATAGGCCTCTCCTCCTGCGCTCCCAAAGGAGCCTCTAACCATACCGAAGTCTAAAAATAGACTCTGGTCTAGTTAAAAGATAGGGGATTAGTCCTAAAATTTGAGGGCGCGCGCAAAAAGGCACAGCCAACCGATGAGAAAAGCGCCGCCACCCATGGGGGTCGCCAGCACCAGTGCACGGCTGCCGGTGATGCCCATGACGTAGAGCGACCCTGAAAAAAGCACGGTGCCGACAATGAAGGCCCACCCGGCGGTCGTCACCAGCGCACTGTCACCTTGCGTGGTGAGCCAAGCGACCGCCAGCAGCGCAAGCGCGTGATACATGTGATAGCGCGCGCCGATCTCAAAGGCGTGGAGCTCTTCCGGTGTCGCGCGATTGGCCAGCCCATGCGCGCCAAATGCGCCAAAGGCGACGGCCAGAAAGCCCGAAAATGCGCCGAGAGTGAGCCAGAGTTTCATAGGTCTTGTCCTTTGGTGGTCGTGTAGCGGTGTGGGGGTGGCAGTGTAGCGATGTGGGTGTGATTGTGCGCTGCCCAAACCTAAGGTGTCACCCCGGGCTTGTCCCGGGGTCCAGGAGCCGCACCCTTGGAATATGCCGCTGCTCGGCTATCGGCTCTCCGCCTGATCCTTCGTGACGGCGCAAGTGCGCCTCCTCAGGATGAGGGTGTCCTAAAATTCCGCCTCATCCTGAGGAGGACCGTAGGTCCGTCTCGAAGGATGGCGGCACCCAGAGACGAAAACTCAAACCCCCAACGACCGCCGCAATGCCGTCAGTGTCGTCCGGCGCACGCGGGCAAGGTCCGTCGTCGGATCAATCAGCCATTGTGTGCTGACGCCCAAGATCAAGCTGCCGATCATCAGAGCGGTGGCGTCGGCGTCGATCTGCGTTGAGATATTGCCCATCTCTTGGCCCTCACGCAGATGAAGGGCAAAGCGTTCTTTGGCTTTCATATGCGAGGCGGCAAAGGCAGCGCGCTGCGGTGACAGCGTGCCGACCGCACCGGCCATAGCGACGAAATAGGCGCGGATCGCCTGTTCGGTTTCAAAGTTGCGCATATAGATGTCCACCGAGGCCAGAATGGCGTCGAGACCTTTGACGCCGTTTAGCCCTTCGGCAAAGACCAGTTCTTCAGAGCGTTCGTGGAGATAGTCAATCAGGGCTTCGATCAACCCGTCCTTGGAGCCAAAGCGTTGGCTGGCCAGCCCGCGGCTATAGCCTGCGCGTGCGCCCACCTTTTCAAAAGTGGCGGCGCTGAAGCCCTCTTCGGCGATAAGTTCGGCGGCGGCGAGCAGCAGGCTATGGTCACTTTCGGCGCGCCGTTCGGCCTGCGTGCGCCGGGGGCCGCTCGAACGCTGGGGAAGGGTGCCGATTTCGCCGGGCTTGCTCATATTTTCATTTACTTAGTTGTTGGACGTATAGCAACATGGACAAAACAGATAATCAAGTGCGGCCTTAGCAACGGACATGCGCTCAAAAACTTCAGGGAGAGGCTTCAAATGATTCCGCAGGACATTGCCGATACGATTGTAGATGCAAAGGCTTACGCAGCTGAAAAGCCCGTGGATGAGGCGTTCAAGTTTTTGCGCAAGGAAATGCCCTTGGCGCGCGCTGAGCCTGAAGGGGTCGCGCCGTTCTGGGCGGTGACCAAACATGCCGACATTCTCGAAGTGGCAAAGCAGAACGATCTGTTTCACAACGGCGATCTGGCCACTGTGATGACCACCATTGAGGTTGACCAGAAGGTGCGTCAGCTCATGGGTGGCTCGCCCCATCTGGTGCGCTCGTTGGTGCAGATGGACAATCCCGACCATATTGCCTATCGCCGCCTGACGCAGGCGTGGTTTCTGCCGCAGAACGTGAAAAAACTTGAAGAGCGCATCAAGGACATCGCCAAGGTATTTGTGGACCGGATGGCCGACATGGGCGGCGAATGCGATTTTGCCAAGGACATTGCGCTCTATTTTCCGCTGCATGTCATCATGGAAACATTGGGTGTGCCCGAAGCCGATGAGCCACGCATGTTGAAGCTGACGCAAGAGCTTTTTGGTAGTCAGGACCCCGACCTCAATCGCACCGGCGCAGAAGAAACGAGCTTTGAAGAAGGCATTGCCGCCATACAGGCGACGATTGGCGACTTCATGGAATATTTTAACGCCATAACCGAAGATCGCCGCGCCAATCCGCGCGAAGATTTGTCGAGTGTCATTGCCAATGGTCAGATTAACGGTCAGCCGCTCGATCATTTTGCGGCCATGTCGTACTACATCATTGCTGCAACGGCTGGCCATGACACGACCTCGAACACAACGTCATCAGGCCTTTGGGCACTGGCCGAGCGACCGGACGATTTTAAGCGTCTCAAGGCTGATCCCTCGATGATCCCGGCCTTTATGGAAGAGACGATCCGCTGGGGAACACCGGTCAAGCATTTCATGCGATCAGCCACAGCCGATGCTGAAGTATCAGGCCAGAAAATCGCCAAGGGTGACTGGATGATGCTTTGCTATCCTTCGGGTAATCGCGATGAAGATGTTTTTGATAAGCCCTTTGAATTTAAAATCGATCGCACGCCCAACAAGCAACTTGCTTTCGGCTATGGGTCGCATGTCTGCATCGGCCAGCATTTGGCCAGACTCGAGATGCGCCTCTTCTGGGAGGAAATTTTCCGCCGTGTCGAGCATGTCGAACTTGCAGGCCAGCCGCTAAATTCAGTATCCAATTTTGTTTGCGGCCCCAAGAATGTGCCGATCCGCTATAAGATGCGCTAACGGTACAATGAGGCAGAGAGGGACGACGCAATGAAAAAATGGCAATGTAAAGTTTGCGGCTTCATCTATGACGAGGCCGAAGGCTTGCCCGCCGACGGTATCGCGCCGGGCACGCTCTGGGCGGACCTTCCTGACGATTGGGCTTGCCCCGATTGCGGCAGCGTCAAAAGCGAATTCGAGATGGTCGAGATCGACTGAGGATAGAGGGTGTCAGGGCGCGGGATAAAACACCTGACGGGTTTCCTCTGTCTTGCGGTTGACGGCTCGGACTTGCAAGAGGTCTTTGCGCGCGATCAGGCCGACTAATTTGCGGCTTTCAGATTCGATGATGGGAACGCGCGCAAGATCAGCTTCCACCATGAGATCAACGAGACGCCCCAGCAAATCCTCCGGATTGGCGGTGATGAGCGAGGCGTCAGATGCCGCATCATAGAGCGTTTCTTCTTTGTCGTCGGCTTCCCTGCTCCAGCGCAAAACATCGGCGCGTGTTGCAACACCCACGACAAGGCGGGTTTCGTCGATAATCGGATAGGAGCGATGGTGGTGTTCGTCCGTGGTGAAGAAAGCGACAGCCTCAGCGACGCGCATTGAGGCTGGTAATGTATCCACTTGGCGCACCATCACATCTTCAACACGCATTTGCTCAAACGGGTCCACACCGTACTCCCGAGTGATATGGTGTCCGCGTCGTGCGATCTTCTCGGTTAGCATGGAGCGCTTAAGCAGCAACACCGTCACGGCATGTGACATGGCCGTGGCGGCAAGCAGTGGCAGCAGCACATGGATATTGCCGGTCAACTCGATGGAAAATACAATGGACGTTAAGGGCGAACGCATGGTGCCGGCCATAATAGATGCCATGCCGAGCAACGCCCAGAAGGAAGGGTCGCCTGGCAGGAATTGGCCTTCTATCCAGCCAAGCGCGCCACCTAGAATGAGAAGGGGCGCGAGAATGCCGCCCGATGTGCCTGACGCAAGCGCAATGATCCAGATGATTGACTTGATCAGCAACATCATTGCCACGACCTGCATCTTGACATTGCCTGCCAGCAGATCGCCAATGAAATCATAGCCGACGCCCAAGGCTTGGGGTGCGAACAAGCCGCCGATGCCGACGCCGATGCCGCCGATCATCGGCCACCACATCCAATGGACGCGCGAGCGTTCAAACAGGTCTTCCATGCCATAGAGCAGCATGGTCATCAGGCCTGATTGCAATCCGCCGACAAGACCGATGACGGCGCAGAGGCCAAGCCCCCAGATCGGCAAATCGGGAATGCCGGTATAAGGAAAAAGCGGCCCACTAGCGAACATCAGTGGGCGTATGGCGGCCGAGACACACGTTGCGACCATAACGGGGATAAGGCTGCGCGGCTTCCATTCAAACAACAGCAGCTCGACTGCCAGTAGAACGGCAGCGACGGGTGTCGAAAAGATGGCTGTCATGCCAGCAGAAGCACCTGCCACTAGAAGTGTTTTACGTTCGGCTGACGAGAGATTGAAGAATTGCGAGAAC
Source organism: Parvibaculaceae bacterium (assembly GCA_041688015.1). Taxonomy (GTDB): domain Bacteria; phylum Pseudomonadota; class Alphaproteobacteria; order Parvibaculales; family Parvibaculaceae; genus Parvibaculum. The sequence goes on along the minus strand of JBDNIY010000016.1, from coordinate 83,070 downwards.
AGCGAACCGATGGCACCGCCCGTCATGATGATCGGGCCTTCTGCACCGAACGGTCCACCCGAACCGATGGAGATCGCTGACGACAAGGGCTTTAAGATCGCGACCTTGGGCTGCAACCGACTGCCGCCGATCATAATAGCCTCAATGGCTTCGGGAATGCCGTGGCCGCGGATTTTGTCTGAGCCAAAGCGCGCCATGAGGCCGATGATCAACCCACCCACGGCGGGTGCTAAAACCATCCAGAGTGACGGTTTAACATTCGTCAGATAAGTATGAGCAACGCTGAAATTGCCAAACCACATTACATTGGTGACCAGCGCAATCAGCTTAATCAGAATATAGGCCGAGCCTGCGCTGGCTGCGCCGACAAAGGCTGCCATGGCGCCCAAGAGGATAACGCGGCGATCCGTTGTGAAATCGCCGAGCTTGGTCTGGCGGCGTGTGAGGCCGGTGCTGGTAGGGCGGGCAGGGGGCATGAATGCGGCTCGTTATGATTTTGTCTGGGTCATTTTTGGCTGGACGGGGAAGGTGGTCAGCATTTACATCGTGACACGATATAATTCAAGAGAGCTGACCATGACGCGACACCTAGATGCTAAAAAGGCCAGAACCCGGCCCATCCGGGACGCCGACTACAAGGCTTTGGCAGCGTTTCGTCACGCCCTTCGCTTGTTTTTGGCCTTCAGTGAGACGGTGGCGCGCGAGGCTGGGCTGACGCCGCAACAGCATCAGGCGCTACTCGCCATCAAAGGACACCCGTCCGGTGGGCCGGTCAGCATCGGCGATCTGGCGGCGCAATTGCTGATCCGCCACAATAGCGCGGTGGAACTGGTGAACCGATTGGTCATGGCGGGCCTTGTTGATAAGGTGGCAAGCGTGGACGACCGGCGACAGGTTATTCTTGTTTTGACGGGCGAGGCCGAAGCGGTGCTCGATCTGCTGTCGGCGAGCCACCTCACCGAATTGCGGCGCAGTGGCGTACCGATGATGGAGATTGCGGCGTTAACCGAAGAGGCCTGAGGCCTCTTGCCAATCGCGCCCCTTCAGCTATGAGTGAGCAGCACCCTCATTGAGCCGCACTCATGTCGCTCTCCCTTCGCCTATCACTCTTTTATGCCTCGCTCTGCCTGTTTGGCGGCGTGCAGCTTCCGTTCTTTCCGGTTTGGCTGAAGGCCAAGGGGCTCGGGCCTCAGGAAATTTCCATTATCATCGCGGCCACCATGTTCCTGCGCATCGTGGGCGGGCCGGTTTTTGCCCTGATCGCCGAGCGACTGGATGACCGGCGTCGCGTCGTCATTGCGCTGGCTTGGGCCTCGCTTGTCTCGGTCTGCCTATTTTTATTCACCGATGGCTTCTGGCAAATCTTTGGCGTGACGCTGATACTGATGGCGCTTTGGCCGTCGATCTCGCCCTTGATCGAAACAATCGCTATGGCCGCCACGCGCGAGCAGGGCGTGGACTATGGCCGCGTGCGGCTTTGGTGCTCGATCACCTTTATTGTCGGTAGTTCCGGCACAGGCTGGCTGCTTGGTTTTCGTCCCCCCTCGATCATCGCCATTTGTCTCATCGGCGCGATCGGCGTGAACCTTATCGGCGCTTACCTGTTGGCACCTGAATTGCCAACGCGGGCCAAGACTGCCAAACCTCGCAATCCCCTCAAAGGCATGATGGATATTTTGCGCCAGCCCGTGTTCATGCTGGGCATCACAACGGCCAGCATCATCCAGTCGAGCCATGCGGTTTATTACGCGTTCGGCTCGTTGAATTGGCAGCGGCAAGGCTATGGGGATGGCACGATTGGTATGTTGTGGGGCGTCGGTATCGTTGCGGAAATTACGCTCTTTGCATTTTCCGGGCGGATCGTTGAGCGGGTTGGTGCCACGCGGCTGATGGGGCTTGGTGCCATCGCGGCGATTTTCCGATGGGGAGCGATGGCGCTCAACCCGCCGCTCTATATGTTATTTCTGCTTCAGGCGCTGCATGCGCTGACATTTTGCGCCGCCCACCTTGGCGCGCTGCATTTCATCACGCATTCAACGCCGCGCTCTCTCGCCGCCTCCGGCCAGAGCCTTTATGCTTCGCTATCTGCTGGTGTCATCATGGGGGGGATGACACTGGCGGCCGGGCAACTATATCAAGCCCATGGTGCCTATGCTTACTGGCTGCCAGCGGGCGCGGGCGTAGTAGCTTTGATCGGCTGTCTGTTGCTTGCCGGCCGATGGAGCGGCGAGGAGCTATTGAAAGACGAGAGCGAAGGTGAAGACCATGCCGATTGAGGTCATTCCAACGGGGGCAGCTCTAGGGGCTGAGGTGCGCGGGCTCGATCTCGCCGCACCGCTGGATGCAGAAATATTCGATGCGGTCGAGCAAGCGTGGTTTGACCATTCGGTGCTGTTGTTTTGTGGCCAGTCGCTTTCTGACGATGCACTCATTCAATTTTCTGAAAATTTTGGCGCGCTCGATATTGCGCCTGCCAGCGCCACTGACAAAGCTGGCACGCAGGAAAAATCGCGACCTGAAATTTGGATCATTTCCAACGTCGTCGAAAACGGCAAACCTATTGGCGCGCTGGGCGACAAGGAAGCCGAGTGGCACACCGATATGTCCTATGTCGCCGAACCACCGATGGCCAGCGTGCTACATGCGCTGGAGATACCAAAGGTAGGTGGCGATACGAGCTTTGCCAATATGTATAAGGCGCTCGAAACCATGCCGTATGATCTGCGCCGCGAAATCGAGCACCGTCTTTGCAATCACGATAGCTCTATGACCAGCGTCGGGGAATTGCGAGCAGGCGCGGGCGAGGTGGTCGATGTGCGCCGCGCGCACGGTGCCAAGCATCCAATGATCCGTACACATCCTACCACTGGCGGCAAGGCGCTCTATTTGGGTCGTCGCCTCAATGGCTATGTGCAAGGCCTTGACCTTGCCACCAACGAAGCCCTGCTCGATGCGCTTCGGGCCCATTGCACGCAAGCTAAATTTGTCTGGACGCATCAATGGCGTGTTGGCGACCTATTGGTTTGGGACAACCGCTGTGCCATCCACCGACGCGACAGCTTTAACGGCTCCGAGCGCCGCGTCATGCACCGCACGCAAATCAAGGGCGATGCACCGGTTTGAACTTTAGCTTCAATTTATCTGTCACCCCGGGACAAGCCTGGGATGACATTTCGTTTTTTTGCGGGCTTGCTTACCCACACCTCCCCAACGTCAACGCCCTCCCATTTGACAAGCCCGCTTTCCTCCGCAGTACTTAAGTTAACGAAATTCAAAAACCTGGAGGATAATCCATGCGCACGCTGGAATTGCAGACCGCCATTGGCATCGAAAATCTAAAACTCGTTGACCGCCCTGTGCCCAAGGCGGGCCCAGGCGAAGTCGTGGTTCGCCTCAAGGTGGCGTCGCTTAATTATCGTGACCTCGCGACCGTGAGTTACATGGGCGGCAAATTTCCGTTGGTGCCTTTGTCCGATGGCGCGGGCGACATTGTTGAAGTTGGCGCAGGCGTCACGCGCGTCAAAGTGGGTGACCGTGTTGCCCCGAGCTTCTTTCCCCATTGGCTATCTGGCGCACCGACGCCTGCCAAACTTGCAGCACTGGGCAGTCCCTATGACGGTTGCGCGTCAGACTATCTAAAAGTCTCTGCCGAGGGCGTCACGCTGTCGCCCAAGAACCTCACCGACGAAGAAACCGCCTGTCTGCCATGCGCGGCGCTGACGGCGTGGCGCGGCCTCTTTGTTGAGGGCAAGCTCAAGGCGGGCGACACGGTGCTGGTGCAGGGCACAGGCGGCGTCTCGATCTTCGCGCTGCAATTTGCTAAGGCCGCTGGCGCGCGGGTGATCATCACCTCATCGTCGGATGAAAAACTTGAACGTGCCAAGGCGCTCGGGGCAGACGATCTCATCAACTATAAAAAGACACCCGACTGGTCCGGCGCGGCGCGCAAGCTCACTGGCGGGCAGGGCGTCGATCATGTGATCGAAGTGGGCGGCGCGGATACCTTCCCGCAGTCCATTTCCGCCATTCGCCTGGGCGGTCATATTGCCGTCATCGGCTTGCTGTCGGGCATGACCAAAGACCTGAATGTGGCGGCGATCTTTTCGCAGAACGCGAAAATCTCCGGTGTCACGGTTGGTCATCGCGCGATGGTCGAAGACATGTTCCGTGCGATTGAGCAGAACGACATTCACCCCGTCATCGACAAACGCTTCAAGCTGGAAGACGCCGCAGACGCTTTCCGCCTGATGCAAGGCGCCTCGCATTTTGGCAAGATCGTGCTCAATATCGCGTGATGAGATCGTTGCTATCCTTCGAGACGCAGCTTCGCTGCTCCTCAGGGAGGCATTATCATAATTCAACCTCATCCTGAGGAGGGCCAAAGGCCCGTCTCGAAGGATAGCCGCATCCTCACCCCCACAACTCTGGCTCTGCCGGCAGCATCACGCTGCCTTCAAACCTGATCCCGTGGTCGCGATCTTTCGTCAGCAGCAGTGGCCCATCGAGATCGACAAATTCCGCGCCTTGCGCAATCAGCATGGCAGGGGCCATGGCAAGAGACGTGGCCACCATGCAGCCGACCATGACCTTGAGATTGCGGCGACGTGCGCAGCGCATCACGCTCAGCGCTTCGGTCAGCCCACCGGTTTTGTCGAGCTTGATGTTGATATATTCATAAAGCCCAACCAGCCGCGTTAGGCCTTCCAGCCCATGAGCGCTTTCATCGGCGCAGAAGGGGATGGGCGTCAACAAGCCGCGCAAGGCTTCGTCTTCCTTGGTGGGCAATGGTTGCTCGATCAGCGCCACGCCGAAAGGCGCGAGCTTGTTGGCCATATCGAGCACATTGTCGGGCGTCCAACCTTCATTGGCATCCACGATCAGCATAGCGTCGGGTGCGCCTTTGCGCACGGCGGCGACGCGGGCGACATCATCGCCGGTGCCGCCGAGTTTTAGTTTAAGGAGCGGACGATGGGTGTTTTTGCGCGCGCTGGCGCCCATCGCCTCGGGCGTGTCGAGGCTCAGCGAATAGGCGGTGGTTAGTGGTTGTGGCTCGGCAAGGCTTGCCAGCTTCCAGACCGGAATGCCGCTCATCTTGGCTTCGAGATCCCACAGCGCGCAATCGACGGCGTTGCGGCCAGCGCCGCGCGCCATCACGCGATGTAACTCGTCGCGGGTCAGGCCTTGGCTCAGCGCCTTGGCCATAGTTTTGATTGAGGCGGCAACGTCTTTGACGGTTTCATTGTAACGACCATAGGGCACACATTCGCCACGTCCGACATGTGCGCCCTCGCGGATCGTCACGGTGATGACGTCGGCTTGTGTTTTTGAACCGCGAGAAATAGTGAACGACCCGGCAATCGGCCAGGCTTCGATCTCGACTGAAATATCACGCATAACAAATGGCCTCGCTGCAACTCGGCGTGATGATGCCGTGCCGGGCAGGTCAGGCCAAGTGCAAAGCGGTGACTCATTCGGATCGGATGAACTTATTTAAATATGGCTTGCTTAGATACGGCTTGCTTAGATGCGACCGGCAAACCACGCGCCGTTCCAGTGTTCGCCGGGCGGGGTTGTTTCATAATGGGTAATGCGCGCGTCATAGAAGTCGTAAAGCGTCGGGATGGCGCCGTTGAGTTTGCGGCATTCGGCGATGACGGCGCGCGCGTCTGCCCAGCGTTTGCTGCGATAAGCCGAGAAGATCAAGGCGTGGGCTTCCTGAAGCGCGCGGAATTTAGGGTTGGCGCGCATGATCGGATCGCCGAGCAGAGCAAAGACGCGGCGGCCTTCGGGGTAGCGCGGGGTCGAGATCAGGTCGATTTCGAGCAGCGCATAGCGGTCACCGATCACGCGCTGGGTGCCTTCACCAACAATGATGGCGGGGCCGTAGTTGCGCGCATTGCGTTGTAGATAAGCGCCAAAGCTCACCGGCTCGCCCAACACGCCATAATCAAAACGCAGGATCGCGCCCATATTGCCGGTGATGGCCATGCCGCTGTCAACGCCGATGGAAAGGCTCAGTGGCACATGGCTCAAGTGCTGGCGCAGCGCATCGGTTTCGAGAAATTCGTTCAAAGCTTCCAGATTTTCAACCATCCGCAGGGCTGTGTCACAAGCCTTGGAGGCATGGTCGGAAACATCAAAAGGTGCGTTCCACACCGCATACATGGTGTCGCCCACGGTGCGGTCCACCATGCCGTTGCGGTCCAGCACCAGCTTGGTCATGGGTGAGAAGAACCGATTGAGAATGTCGGCATAGGCCTTGGGGTCTTCAAAGTAGCGGTCAGCGATGATGTTGAAGCCGCGCAGGCCCACGACCAGCGAGGTGATGGGCTTCAAGTCGCCTTCAGCCTGAATGAGACTGGGGCGAGCCTGCATCTTGGCCAACCCACGCGATGACAAGCGGCGCGCGAATTGACCATCAATGAAGCGCGTCCGGCTTTCGGTATGCAGACGCCGCATCAATGCGCAGGTGAAGCTGGCAATGATCAGCGTGACACCGCCCAACGAGGGGTCAATCAACCAGCGATGCGTGTCAAAAGCCCACCATGAGCCATAGATGGCGCTGCCGACCAGCAGCAGCGTGAACAAGAAGCTCCAGCGGAAGCGAAAGCGACCGACGATCAGGATGACGAGAATGCCACCGACGAAAATGAAAAGCTGTTCGGCCAGCGGCACCCAGCCGGGCGTCTGGAGAAAGCTACCTTGCAATATCTGGTTGATGGCATTGGCGGCAATCGCACCCGACGGTAGGCGCACGCCCGCTGGCGTGTCGTAATAGCGTTCGCTGCCATTGGCCGAAACACCGATTACGGCAATCCGGCCAGTGAGCGAGGGGATGTCGGCTTTGTGGTTGAGGAGGTCGGCGGCTGTAATTTGAACGCGGGTATTCGGCCCACCAAAATAGAGCCACAGGCAGCCGTCGGGCCGCGTGATGGCGTTGAGGTTCGTGTCGTCAATGCCGATCTGCACAAGGCCGGGCACCATGCCGAGCGCGAAACCGTTATCGGGTTCGGCCACCATGGCGTGATAGCCCGTGCCACCGCGATAGAGGCGGAGCGTCTCCAGCACGTTGGAGGCAAAGAGCGTGCCCTTGAGATTGACGAGCATCGGCAGACCGCGCACGGCAGATCCCTCGCCCAGATCAGACAGGGTCGCGCCATTGCCTTGGGCGGCATTTTCGATATTGGGCAGGCTGGTGCGCCACATGTCGAATGTATGCATGTAGTGGCGGGCGTCGCTGCCTTCCGAGGTGGCGGGTGCCTTGATGGCGGGCAGGTGCAAGGTGCCGATGGGCGCTTTGCCGGGGACAAAGGACGTGACGGTCGGCGTGTCGGTGAGCAGCGTGGTCAGCTTGGCACTATAATCAGGCAGGTCGACCAGCCCTTGTTGTAGCCCTAGGGCCGAGGGCACGTTATCGAGGTTGCCCCAGAGTTTGAGCAATTCAGTGGGCGTGGTTGGATCGACTTCCTCGAGCGGCATGTCGAGCAAGATGTTGCTGGCGCCTGCAGCCTTCACCGCGACGATGAGGTCATCCAGCCGCTTGTTCGGCCAGGGCCAGGTTCCAAACTGCTCGGCGCTGGGGGTACCAATATCGACATAGACGGCGCGAGGGCCTTCGGGTGTCGCGGCGCGGGGTTCAATGCGCTGATAGAGGTCGAACACCTGATTTTGCATGGCCGTCGCCAGACCGCGAAGGTCATAGATCGACAGGACAAGCCCGACCACCAGAACCAGTCCGGGGAGGATCGCCGATAGCCTGCGAAAAATAGGGGTCGAATTCATCTTTTCACGCCTGGGCCCGTTCGAGAACGGACCACAATTGACCTATTTCAGAACATTCGCCCTGATTTCGTCTCTTTGAGAGACAGTATCAGATGCCGCTGCAAGACAATTTGCAGCATTTGTTCCAGTCGGTCGGCGGGGCGCGGGGGCCCGTGGCGAAAAAAGGCGGAAAAGGGCAGAAACAGGCGGCTGCGTCCTTCAAATGGTGGTGATCACCATTTGAAGGACAGCAAGCCTGAGGGCCTGTTGGGTCTTATTTCTCGGCTTCTGTCAGATAAGCGAGCAAGTCCTTGCGGTCCTGCGGCTTCTTCAGACCGGCAAATGACATATAGGTGCCGGGGACAAGAGCGCGGGGCTTTTCGAGATATTTGAACAGCGTGTCTTCTGTCCACTTTGCGCCCGTCGCGGCGAAGGCCTTCATAGCCTTGGAATAATTATAGTCCGGCTTGGCGGCAACGCCGCGTTCCATGACATCGTGGAGATTGGGGCCAACGCGGTCGGCACCACCTTTTTCGATGGTATGGCAGGCGGCGCACTTCTTGAAGACCTTTTCACCGTGAGCCGCATCGCCACCGAGTTCGTCAGCGCGGGCAAAGCTAGAAAATGCGCCGATAAACGCGACAGCGAGGGCAACATGCAGGGTGCTTTTGAGGAACGAATTTATGGCAATCGATTTCATGGACCTCTCCTTTTTTGACAATTATTCAGGCAACTAATCAGGTATTCAGGCAACATAGATAATGAGACAGTGCGGCTATTAAAGCCGGGAGGGCATCAAGGCAGCGCGAGACACCAATGGCGGGGCTTCGCTGGCCTTCAAACGCGATGCCAAGCTACACTACCGCGCATTATGGGCGTGCGTTGCGCGTCAAACTGGCGCGGTATTCAGGTTTTTTCATGACCAGAAGCCGTCGGGAGGCAGGTTGAGCGAGGCATCTTACAAACTTGAGACCGTTGGTGACGTGCTGCGGCTCCATGCCGAAGGGGATTGGTCCATCGCTTCGGTGGTGCGTCTCGATGCCGATCTACGCAATTTGCGTAATTTGGCCGCGGGCGTGCGCGAGACGGTGCTTGATCTCAGCGGCGTCACGCGGCTCGATACCAGCGGGGCCTTTGTGCTGGGGCGCGTGTCGAAGGACTTCGCGGCCTTGGGCCTGCGCCCGCGCTATGAAGGCTTGCGGCCCGAACACTGTATCCTGCTCGACAAGGTCAGTGAGTTGGAATGCCCGCCCGCCGAGCGCATCGACCATACCGCCACATTTGAAGATTTTCTGGCGCGCATCGGCGCTGGTGTTCGTCGGTTTGGTGATGAGGCGCTTGTGGTCCTCGCCTTTTTGGGGGAAGTCGTCTCGGCCTTGGGTGAGGTGATCGTCAGCCCGCGCAAGCTGCGCCGTGTGCCGCTGGTGCATCACATGGAAAAGGCAGGCCTTGATGCTTTGCCGCTGATTTGCCTGCTCACATTTTTGATTGGCGCTGTCATCGCGCAGCAGGGGGCCTCGCAGCTCAAACAATTTGGCGCGGATATCTTCACGGTCAATCTCATCACCATCATTTTCATGCGCGAGGTCGGGTTGCTGCTCACCGCGATCATCGTCGCCGGGCGCTCGGGCAGTGCCTTCACGGCCGAAATCGGTTCGATGAAAATGCGCGAAGAGATTGACGCCATGCGCACGCTCGGCCTTGACCCGATGCAGATGCTCATTCTGCCGCGTATTCTGGCGCTCATCATCGTCTTGCCGTTGCTGACTTTTGTTGCCGACATCATGGGCTTGATCGGCGGTGGCGTAGTGGCTGCGATACAGCTTGATATGTCGCCAAGCATCTATATCGGGCGCATGCATGACGCGGCGGTGTTCTGGACCTTCGGCGTTGGCATTCTGCGGGCGCCCTTTATGGCGCTGGCGATCGGGCTTGTTGCCTGTCGCGCGGGGCTCGATGTCACGGGCAGCGCGGAGTCTGTTGGCTCACAAACCACGCGCTCGGTGGTGCTGTCGATCTTTCTGGTGATCGTGCTCGATGCGCTGTTTGCCATGTTCTTTACCGCCGTGGGGTTATGACATGAGCACGTCGGGCGATGAAAACATCATCAAGGTCAGAGGGCTCGTCAACGCCTTTGGCGACAATGTAATCCATGACGGGCTTGATCTTGATGTGAAGCGCGGTGAGGTGATCGGCATTATCGGCGGCTCGGGCACCGGCAAGTCTGTGTTGTTGCGTTCTATTGTCGGGTTGAAAAAACCCGATGCCGGGACGGTTGAAGTGTTTGGCATAGACCTCAGCACATTGAGTGATGATGACAGACGCGTGCAAGAGCGCCGTTGGGGCGTGTTGTTTCAGGATGGCGCACTTTTTTCGGGCTTGACGGTGGCTGAAAATATTCAGGTGCCTTATCGCGAACATCTGAAAATGAACCAAGAGCTGATGGATGAGCTGGCTGGCGTCAAGATCGCCATGGTCGGCTTGCGGGCAGACGCGGCGTGTCTTTATCCATCCGAGTTGTCGGGCGGCATGAAGAAGCGGGCGGGGCTGGCGCGCGCCTTAGCGCAGGACCCTGAAATTCTCTTTCTCGATGAGCCGACGGCAGGGCTTGATCCCATCGGGGCGGCGGCCTTTGATGAATTGATCAATGATTTGAAGAAAACGCTCGGCCTCACTGTTTTCATGGTGACGCATGATCTTGACTCACTCTACGCAACCTGCGACCGCATAGCGGTGCTGGCTGAACAACGTGTTATTCTGATTGGAACGATGAAGGACATGCTGGCAAGTCAGCATCCTTGGGTGCGTTCTTACTTTCAGGGGCCGCGTGCGCGCGCGACCGCTCCGACGACTTAACGCGGGTGATATAGGCTTCGATATGGAAATCAAATCGAACAACGTCCTCATCGGCATTGTGACGCTTGCTGCGTTGCTAGGTATCTTTCTGTTCTCCCTCTGGCTGAGCCGGGTGCAGCTTGACCGGCAATATGCCTATTACAAGATTGTCTTTCAGGGCTCCGTGTCGGGTTTAAGCAAATCGGGCCAAGTGCAGTTCAACGGTCTGCCGGTTGGGCGCGTCATTGATCTGTCGCTGGCGGAGAACGATCCGAGCAAAGTCATTGCTCTTATTCAGGTTGATGCCCGCACGCCCGTGAAGGAAGATTCTATTGCCCAGCTTGAAGCCTCTGGCATCACCGGCGTCGCCGTGATCCAACTGACCGGCGGCAGCCCCGGCTCCAAACTGTTGCGTGATGTCAGCGATGCGACTTATCCCATGTTGCGCGGCGCGCCCTCGACGCTTCAAGAATTGGCGGAGGCGGTGCCTAAGACTTTGCAGAACGCCAACAAGCTCATTGGTGATCTAAACAAAGTTATCCAGACCAATCAGCAGTCGATTGCCAATACATTGGCCAATCTCGACAAGTTGTCGGCGGCGCTGGCAGGCGGTTCGGACGAGATGCGCCAAGCAATCAATGACCTGTCGGAAACCTCAAAACACCTACGCAAGATGAGTGAGAGCGCCGATGATCTTGTGCGCAATGATGGCAAGCGCCTCATCAATGATGCGCAAAAGACGTCCGCTTCCTATCGCCAATTGGCCGACGACCTTGATCACATCGTCAAGACCAATGGCCCGGTTATTGATCGGTTCGCCAACAACGGGCTCGATCAATTGCCGCAGATGATCCGCGAGATGCGCTCGCTTATCGGCTCGTTGGACCGCGTCGTGGCGCGCGCGCAAGACGATCCGGCGCGCTTCGTCATCGGCAATAATGTTCAGGAGGTTCAAGCGCCATGAAAATGCACATCAGGCTTGCCGCATTATGCTTGCTTGGCGCAACGCTTGGCGGCTGTGCGCTGGCCAATGTCGCCAGTTCGCCCGCGCCGCAATTGTTTACTTTGCAGGCGCTCCTGCCAGCCCAGATTGTTGCGCCCTCGGCAGCATCCTCGGTTGGCATTCTGGTCGATGATTTTTCAGCTAGCGCGGCGCTGGATAGCGCCCGCATCGCCTTTCAGCCCAACCCTAACGAGTTGAAATTCTATGCAGGCGCGCGCTGGGTTGATCTTGCGCCTTTGATGGTACGGCGGCTTACCATTCAATCGCTGGAAAACTCTCATCGGTTTGCTTCCGTCGCGCCGCGCGGTGCCGAAATCAGCGGCGATTATTTTCTCAAAGGCGACATTCGGCAGTTTGCCGCTGAAGCCAACGGCGAACAAACAAATGTGCGCGTTGACTTATTTATGCGCCTAGTCAGCCGCAATGACCGCAGCGTCTTAGCGGCGAAGGATTTTTCTGCCGTTGAGCCTATCAGCGGCCATGGTATCGGTGTCGTCATTGCCGCTTACGACAAGGCGCTTTCAACGGTGTTGAACGACATCACAGCATGGACAGCCGATGAAGTCGCCAAAGCGCCGCGCGCGCCTCGAAAGGCGGGCAGGTGAGCGCCATTGTCGTTGCTGTCGCGCGCGATGCCACGCATCATTTTTCAAAACCGCTCTGCGACGAGATTGAGCTTGTGGTCGGCCTCGGCATTGCGGGTGACGCGCATCAAGGCCTCACCGTCAAGCACCGCTCGCGTGTCGCCCGTGACCCGAACCAGCCTAATCTGCGCCAAGTACATTTGATCCACAGCGAGTTGTTTGACGAATTGAAGGCGGCAGGCTTTGCCGTCACTCCCGGCGAGATGGGTGAGAACATCACAACGCGTGGGATCGATCTTTTGGCCTTGCCTGTGGGCGCGCGGCTGATGATCGGGGCCGACGCCGTGGTCGAGGTCACGGGCTTGCGCAACCCTTGCGTGCAGCTTGATCGTTTTCAGCAAGGTTTGATGCAAGCCGTGTTAGGCCGCGCCGCTGATGGCAAGCTCATCCGCAAGAGCGGCGTGATGAGCATCGTGATTGCCGGTGGTGTGGTGCGCGCTGGCGATATGATCCGCGTGGAACTGCCGGTGGGTACGTTGCGACCGCTGGATGTGGTTTAAGAAAGTAAGCCCCTCAGCCCAGCTTCCCGCTCGCCTGTCCCAGCATCAGATAAACTTTACCCGTATCCGACGTGAGATAAGTCTCGACCAGAATATTATCGCGGTCGCGCGATGAGGCATTGCCCAGCAACCGCTCGAACAGGTCAACAAAGCGGTCCACATTCTCGCGGAACTCCGCTTCGCCGCGATATTTGACGGCGATGCTGTCATAAAGCTGGCGGCCTGCCATGTTGTAGAGGCGGCGCGTGAAGACATGGCGCTCGCCTGCCTGATAGCGTTGCCAGAGATCAGGCGAGGGGCTTTCTTCCAGCGCACGATCAAGATCAACGGCCAGTGCCTGCAAGGTTTCGATCACCTGCAAGGACGTGCGCTGAAATTCGCTTTCACTCTCGATGGGTTGGGCCGTAGCACTCGCATTTGGCTTGGTCTGATCACGGCCAGCATTGGCCAGCAATTCAGGAATGCCCCAGCTACGTATCGACGGGTTGGTCGGTTCGCCCAGGCGCATGGCGTGGGGCGGGGGGGCTGGTTGTATCATCGGCGGGGCGACGGGTGCGGTGACGGCTGGCATCGGTGCTGAGCGGTCAAGCACGCGGGCATGACGCACCACGATCTCAGCGATTGAGGCCAGCGCCGTCACTTGCTCCTGCAAGACCTGCGTCAGGGCGGCAGCACCCGAGGCGGCTTCTTCAGGCAGCAGCGCCATGCGGGCTTCAAGTTCGGCCGCCGCGTGGTCAAGCGCGTTGCCAGCCTCGCGCGCCGTGCCGCCGAGCCGGATCATGGCCGCGTTGAAGCGATCAGCAGCGACATCATTGTCGGCCAGCGACTCTTTCACGACATCGCGCATTTCATGCGTGCGCGCTGAGACGCTTTCCACCAAGGCAGAGGTGGCGCGCGTTACTTCCGAGGTCATGGTATTGGTGGCGATGCGCAGGTCGTCGGTGGTTGCCGCAATCGCCTCAGTGGCGGTGCGGGTGAGATCATCGTTCAGCGCGCCCGCGGCGGTGCGCAATTCGTCGATTGTGGCCCCGATAGCCCGCGTTGCCGCGCCCGTTGAGCGGCTAATTGTTCCGGACGCGTCGGTCACTTCGGCGATAGCAGCGGTCACCTCGCTTGAAATTTCGTGACGCACCGTGGTGGCGCGTTCAGCGGCGGCATCAAAGGTCGTGGTGATTTGCTTGGCCAGTGTTTCAGCCGCCTCGGAAATTTCCTTGGTGCGCGCCGTCACCACGCTGCCAGCTTCAGCCATGTGGTCGCGGTGGGTTTCAAACAAGGCCTGCAGCCGCGTGCTTTCGTTGGAAAGGTTGTCGGCGGCAGCGGTGAGGATTTGCCGCTGGGTTTCATAGCGCGTGGTCAGCTCGTCGGCTTTGCTGAGCGCGGAGTTTGCCACGACTTCGAGGCGCGAGGCTTGGCGGTCGAGCGTTGAGGCAGTGGCGTCGGCCCCAGCGCGGGCGGCTTCGCTGACGCGCGACAGCGTCTCGGTTTCGGCAACGACGCGGTGGCCTGCGGCTTCCAGCGTCTTCTCGGCTTGGCCGAGCAATCCGCGCACAGCTTCGACCTGGCCGCGAATGCCGCGCGAGATCATGTCGCTTTCTTGCCCCATCATGCGGCCAAGCTCGGTCAGGCTGCCATGGTGATGGGTGATCAGGTCTTCCATGCGGGCAACACGCATTTCGGCGCGTGTGCCGCCCTCGTCGATGGCTTCGAGGTTTTCGCCCACCATCTCGCGCAGGCGTTGGGTTTCGGCCAGCGCGTCGGCCAGCCCCGCTTTCATGCGGTCGATTTCGGCGCGCACGGCACTGGCGATATTGCCGATTTCGCCTGCCGCCGAATCAGCCGGGTCGGTGAGGCGGATGGCGGTACGCGCCAATGCCTCGGCCATCAGGCGCATTTCCTGCCCATGCCAGATCGACCAGGCGGCCAGCCAGATCAACAGCACCGGCACAAGGCCCGCCGCGATCAGCAGCGCTAGCGTTGGGGCTTGCATGGTGATCAGCGCGTCGAGACCATAGAAACCGCCGACATAGGCCGCCCAGATGCAGGCGCAAAAGAGCGTGGCGAGCAGGGCGGCGGCTGGAATGCGCTTGGAGGGTCGTCGCGCGATCAGGCGATAAAGGGCGCCGCCGGTTGGCGTGTCCTCGTTTGCAGCCTTCACGGGTGCGCCGCTTGCGGGCTTGCCCGCCGCCAATTCCAGATTTGCCATATGCCTGTTCCACTTGCCTCGCTTTTTAAGGGTGCTGGATGAGGTCGCCCGCGTCAACTAGGCGGAGGGGTGAATGGCGGATTGGTTAATGATTTTGGGGAGATAAATTGGCCAAAGCCCCAACGCGGTTAACCGTTCGGTACATTTCACGAGGGTATGCTTTGCCTGTCGACCCAACCGGCAGGAGCAACCCATGAATACAATCCGTGCCCTAACGCCCTCTGAAGCTAGGGTGACCCATGAAACAGCGATGCCCGAGGGGCATGCCTCTGGCCGGCCGCTCGATCTGGTTCATTTGTCCAAATATACCTTTGGGGATCGTGGGCTTGAAACCGAGTTGCTGGGGCTCTTTCGTTCGCAGGCCGGTATCTATGTCGAGAGGCTCGCGTCTGCTGCCGACGCCAAGGAGTGGAGCGATGCCGCTCATAGCCTCAAAGGTTCCGCGCGTGGGCTTGGCGCTTGGGCGTTGGGCGACATTGCCGAGGAGATCGAACATCACGACTTTGATGACGAAAACCTCCGCGCCGATGACATTACGCGGTTGCGGGCTGCCATTACCGTGGTCAATGGTTTCATCGACGAGGTGATGAGCTGAGGCTCACGTCTTTGTTGTGATGCCGAGCCCGAAGGGGCCGCTGGCGCCCGTCTCGCTGCTGCGCTGGCGTTCCAGTTCATGTGTATAGCGGCGCAGCGCATAGGCTTCGGTCAGGTAGCCGACCACCTGCATGTCCTGCACATTGTTCAATACCGGCAGGGTTTCCATCTCCACCGTCTCAAATCGCCCGAGCGCCACGCGCAGGTTTTCTTTCGGTTGCAAATAGATGCCTGCGCCGCGTGCCAGATCGCCTGCCACCAGCGTGTCGGCAGCATCGGTAATTTCAGGGTCATGCACCGTCGCCATATTGACGATGCCGAGATATTTTTTGTCGCCATCGACCACGAAGACTCGTTTGGCGCCGCCCAGTGGCGCGATTTCGCGTAGCTTCAACAAGGGCACGTTGGAGGGCACGATCACGGGGTCTGAGCGCATGGCGCGCGCCACGACCAAATCGGCGATCCAGCCCACGTCATGCGCGCCGGTGATTGGCACACCGCGCAGATGGAAACGCCATGTCGAGAAAGAATAGCCAAAGGTTAGCCGCATGATGGTCGAGGCGACGACAACGGCCACCAGCACGCCCATGGTCACCTGAAAATTGCCCGTACCCTCCAGCACCAGCAACACCATGGTGATCGGCGCGCCGATGATGGCGGCCCCCACCGCGCCCATGCCGACCAGCATGAAGGCGACCTTGGTGTCGGCCAATCCCGGCGCGACAAAGGTCATGGCGGAGGCCAGAACCGCGCCGAGCAAGAGGCCCAGAAAGAGTGAGGATGAAAACATGCCGCCTCTGAGGCCCGAGCCCAGCGAGACGACAGAGGCGAGGAGCTTGCCTGCCAGCAGAAAGGTGACCATCACGAAGGTGCGATCATGCTCCAGTGCATATTGGATTGCGCCGTGGCCCGAGCCCAGCACTTGCGGCGAACCAAAGGCCAAGATGCTCAGCGCCACGCCGCCGACGCCAGGGCGGATCCAGATGGGCAGCCATCGTAAGGATTGTTCGGTCCATGTCACCGCGCGCATGGTGAGGATCGAAAAGCCCGCTGCCGCGATGCCGACAAGGACAAAGAGGAAGTAAAGGAGCGGCGTGATGGTGAAACTTTGCGTCACCGCAAAGAGCGGCGCATCGGTGCCGAGGATCTGGATGGTCAGGGTTCCGCACAGCGCGGCAATGCCAACAGGCGCCAGCGCCCGCGGCGCATAATTGCCGAGCACCAGCTCGAAGCCATAAAAAGCGCCTGCCAGTGGCGCATTGAAGGCGGCGGCAATGGCGGCGGCCGCGCCTGCGGTCACATAGATGCGGGCCTCGTCACGGCGCAGCCTGAAATATTGCGCGACCGCTGAAAAGATTGCCGAACCGGCCTGCGTATAGCCCGCCTCCATGCCAAGCGAGCCACCAGCGGCGTTCGACTCCATCGTGGCGACCACCAGCCGAAAGCTGTCAAACATCGACATGCGCCCGCCAAACAGCGCGTTGGCCTCCACCGGGTCAGTGACTTCAGCGGCACGACGTCTGCGGATCCACCAGGCGGTGAAGCCGAAAAACAAGCTCATGCCGATCGGCACAACGACAAGGCGGATAGGGTCAATATAGGTCTGTTGGCTCAAAAAACTGCCGGGTTCGAGACCGAATGCGAAGTCGTGCAGGGTGTAGATGATTTCGCGTAGTACAAAGACAACGACACCGACCAGCACGCCCAAAGGCGCGCAGAGGAGGATGATGCTGGCTTCAGAGCTTCGGAGTGACCGGCGCAACAAGACAAAGCGAACCGCTACAAATCGTTTGAGGGTCGCAAGCCTTGCCCTAATCCTCATACGCCACGCCCTTTCCCTCATCGCCCATCAAGCCTATGCACGACAGTATCAGCTATTGCCAGCGCGGATGTAAGGCCGGGGCTTTCAATTCCGAATAAATTGACGAGGCCCGTGAGCCCATGTGCCTCAGGGCCGGAGATAATGAAGTCGGCGGCAGGCTCGTCTGCCCCATGCACCTTGGGGCGCACGCCTGCGTAAGCGGGCTGAAGGCTCGCGTCGGCCAGCCCCGGCCAATAGCGCCGGATGGCCTGATAGAACACCTCGCCACACGCTGGATCGACGCCATAGTCGATCTCATCGGCATTGGTAGGCGTGATCCATTCGACATCAGGGCCAAAGCGGGCTTGGCCGCCCATGTCGAGCGTCAGATGAACGCCGAGGCCCGCTGCTTCAGGCACCGGATAGATCAGGTGCGAGAACGGCGCGCGGGTTGTCAGCGTGAAATAATTGCCCTTGGCAAAATGCGCGGTGGGGATGTGGCGTGGCTCCAGCCCGTCGATCTGGTGGGCAAGGGCTATGGCATGAAGGCCCGCGCTATTGATCAGCACACGGCAGTTTAGCTTTGTCTCACCCACCTGCAAGCTGAAGCCCTCGCGTGTCGCCTCAGCGCACGTGAGCCGCGCGCCAAAGGCGATGGTCCCGCCGTGGTCTTCAAGGTCGCCCCGCAGCGCCAGCATCAAGCCGTGCGCGTCCATGATGCCGGTTGAGGGCGAGAGGAGCGCCGCATGGGCTTTCAGCGCAGGTTCCAGCGCTTTGGCCTCGGTGCCCGTCATGTCGCGCACATCCGTGACGCCATTGGCGCGGGCACGCGCCGCGATCTCGGCCAGCGCGCCCACTTGGGCCTCATCGCTTGCCACGATCAGCTTGCCGCATTGCCGGTGGGCCACATGATGGGCTTGCATATACTCATTGAGTTGAAGGCGGCCTTCGACGCAGAGCTTGGCGCGCAGCGATCCGGCGGGATAATAGAGGCCTGCGTGAATGACTTCGCTATTGCGCGCGGAAACCTCGGTGCCGATGGCCTGATGGCGCTCCAGCACCAGCACCTCATGGCCGCGCATCGTCAGCGCCCGGGCGCAAGCCAGACCCACCGCGCCCGCGCCGACCACCACACATTCGACCGTTCCGGTGTCGCTCATGTTTCCCTCTCGCGCGTGAGGGAGGGTGTGCCGCGTTCAGGTGTGGATTGCAAGGGGGGCGGGATGCAAAGGGGCCTCACCGCCCCTTGATGATCTCGACCTTCTGCACCACCGGCTTGCCGTCCACGCCCTGCACGGTGGTTTCCCATGTGTCGCCGACATGGTCGCCTCTCAGCGTGGCGCAGCTTTCGGGCGCTTTGGCCTCGCCCGGATTGGTGTCGGACAGCACGCAGAGCTGGTCGCCCTCCATATGCCATGTGCCCTTGGCCTCAAAGGTCGCGGTCGAGCCCGCCGGTGTGATCTCGCCGGAGAAACTGTGGTCTTTGTTGTAAAAGAGCTTCATCAGCGTGCCATCGGGCCGCGTGCCCAGCATGGTATTGCCAAACCGCGGCTCCATGCTGGCGGCGAGCGCGGGCAGCGCCACGACACCCATCATCAGGGTCGCCAAACTCAAACGCGCAATACGCATCGTCATCCCCTCAACGGCCCTCGGTAATCGTCATGGTCTGGACGACCGGCTTGTCGTCCTTGTCGGTCACATTGACCGTCCAATTATCACCGATCTTGTCGCCTTCCAGCGGCTCGCATTTTTCAATGCCCTTGTTCGGTCCGCGCCCCTCGGTCTGCAAAATACAGAGCTTGTCGCCATCAATGCGCCATGTCCCCGCAATGGAAAACGAAAACGGCACGCTGGCAGGCGAGGCCTTGCCGGTAAAAGTCTGGTCGGCGTTGAAGAACAGATTGATCTCAGTCCCGTCCGGCCGCGTGGCATGAACGGTATTGCCATAGCGCGCGTCCATCGACGCGGCGAGTGCCGGCAGCGCCACCGACATGGTGAGCGCTACAAGGCTGGCGGCTTGCAAGGTGGTTTTAATGTGCATGTTGTTTCCCCCGAAAATTTGAAGGGCGCAGCCTAGCACGGTGGCGGCGCTTTAAAACCCTCTCCCGCAAAGCGGGGGAGGGAGGAGCGCGTCCTCACGCGCGGAGGGAGGGGGTCTTTCTACGGAATTCAGAGCCCAATGCCAGACCCTTACCCTCCGCTCACTGTCGTTCGCTCCCCCCTCTCCCAACGGGAGAGGGGCTGAAAGTGCAAAGCCTCCCCGTCATGCCCCGGCTTGACCGGGGCATCCACAGTCACTGAGCACAATCTCGCGCTATTTTTGATGATTAAGGATTCCGCATTTCCCTATTTTTGGATTTCTAGGGCTTTACGAATCTCCGAAGCATGGCGACGTATGAATTCTGGCGGAAGAGCATTTCCGATCATCAAGGCTACTGCTTGCTTTCCCGACGACAAATCGAAGAAATAATTTTTAGGAAAACCTTGAAGAAGAGCTGCTTCACGAAGAGTTATTACGCGGTCCTCTTGTGGGTGCAAAAAACGACCCTTTGAAGGGTTGGAGCATCCCCCGGTTATCGTGGGAGCTACTTTGTCCCAAGCCATTCGTCCATAAACGTCATTAAATCCTTTGTTCTCTATGTGGCACTTCAATTGCCGGTTTTTAGGTAGGTCGCCGCGACTTCCACCATCCTTTGGAATGTCTCGTATTAATTGTTTCACTTTCTCGCTCCGATTTGACTCGGGAAATTCGTGAAGCGGATCTCTACTGTGACTGGTCTTAGTCAAGCGTCCTATTGCTTTACGTACAGTTGCCAGTTGTGAAGCCTCGTCTGCAAAAGCGATGTCAAAACCGCGACTGGCAAGAAGTATGAGTCTTCGCCTGCGTTGAGGTACTCCAAAGTCTGCAGCGTCCTTTACTTCAAATTTAATTCGGTATCCAAGTTCCCGAAGTTTTCGGCATAGCTCGTTAAATGGATTGCGTCCCACCAGTCCGGGAACGTTTTCCATCATAATTGTTTTGGGTTTAAATGCGCGAGCAAACCTTAGCATTTCAAGGACAAGTTGATTTTGACGGTCACGATTTTTTCGGGCGCCATTGCGGGTCCGTAACTTTGAAAATCCCTGACAAGGTGGACAACCTGCAAGAAGATCAAGTTGACCGATACGCAGACCTAACTCCTCCCGAAATGTCTTCGCAGCAAGCTTGGTAACGTCCATCGTCTTTAACAACACATCGCTATGGTTGGTGCTGTAAGTCACCGCAGCTGTCGAGTTTATTTCGACAGCTGCTAGCACTTTGAAGCCAGCTTGCTTGAGACCTAAAGTCAGGCCTCCGCACCCGGAAAACAAATCGACAGCGATGGGTTGTGTTTTGTGTTGGGACATGTTTTTGACGATGTTCTTGTGAAGATTTGGTTGGCGTAATTGATTTCTTATATCGCAAATGCGAAAGCGTATCGACCATCAGGAAATCGAATCTGAGGCCACCAAGTGGCATTGTTTCCGCCACGCGGCCTGATTCGAAGCATATATATGGCGATCTTGTCATTAGGAACCGCCCTGAATTCCCCGCCTTCCAAAATACCCGCTGTTTCGCGACGGTCAGCGTCGACCGCGCGATTGCGATCTACATATACATACCCTGTTGATTGCCCATGGATTTTCGCAAATTGCTCAAGTGATTCTGAAATAGCCCTCGAATTCCAAACATGCTCGGACTTGGACTCGTCCTGTTTAACAAGTTCGATGAGGATTTTAATTTTGGAGATAGGAATTTCTGCAAAATCCTTGTTGGCAATTAACTCAAGCAAGTTGTCTATTTTTGCAGTAGATGTCCTAACCGAATTGTTACGTAAAACTTGAGAGGGGTTGTAGTTGCTGCCGCCTGTATACATTCCAATAGACCCAGGCGCGAGAATGTTTCGACGCGTAGCCTTTACTCCATTAGAAATATAAACTCCTCGGAATTCTTCGTTTGGATTTTCTGCAATTAGTTTGCGTAGGCTCGTTTCCATTTTGTGAATGGCCTTGAATACCAGATGCAGTTCTTTTGGAAGAAACAGCCTTAGAAGTCCAATATCTTCTCTTCTGTATCCATACATTCGAGCATGTTGAAGAACCGTATCAGCTTGGGGCTTCTTGGGATTACGTCCGTAGTAACTCACCAGCAAATTTTTGATTGTTACTCCTCGCCCCAATTTGTTTCCGCCGACAAATAGGTTGTATGGTGATCTTACAACGACGTCTTCGTCGGTATCGCCATTTACCAATTTGACCGCAATTCCGGGTGATAAGAATTCGATAGATTCGAGTAGCTTAGAGAATTTCTCTGCCTTTATTCCTGAATGCGTTGTCGACAAATCCTTATATGCAAGTTTCAATCTGTCGATCGTTTTCGTATTCTTCCGTTTTAGCCCCGCGGCTAAATCTGTTTTGTACTTTCGTAGCAGATTGACTATGTGTTGATGATCGCTTTTTGAAGTGCTCACATGACAGAGAAATGCACAATTTTGGTCGGCTTCCTTAACTCGCTTGTAGGTGGCCGCAACCATAAAAGTGTCGAGGGCACTCTGTAGAGATTTTGGAATTTCCAGTGTTGGAGTAGGCTGGCTCCCAGGGGTGACTTTGGATACGTCGTTCATTGGAAACTCGACAACTAATTTTGATTTGTCTGCGAAAAAATCATCTCCGCCGACATATTGTTTTCCGGGATGACTTAAAACCGTGAACTTTGGCCTGAAGCTGTGATCTGGAGATTGGAGAAAAAGCGCTTGTGGTGTCGCGGTCACTTGCAGATATGTATTTTTGTCGAAGAAGTTTCGTAGGGTCGATATTTCTTAGTTTATTTTGCTTCTGCTGCCATCTTCGCGACTTTCGCGTGTGTTCGGGCTTGCTTGATCTGCCTCGTCATCAATGATCAAGCAACTTAGGCCTTTCACATTTCCCTTTTTTAGGTTTTCTATTAGAGTATTTAATATGCTGGAGTTTTTAGTTGCAACTATTGCGCACGTTCCACTCTTTATGCGTTGCAGGAATGCGTTTGTGTCTTTGAAATCCTTTTTTCCAAGAATATCGATTCCGGGAAAAGCTTCTTGGACGCGACCAAGAGTTTGATCGTATAGCGGATCATTGTCCGATGTCAGAACAATAATTGTTCTATATCCCTCGTCGGCTCCCATTGCCCCGGTGACGGTCAAAACACCTGTTTTGCCACTTTGCACAAGGCCGTAGACTAAGCCGTTTATATTGCCCTTGCCGCCGCTTAGAGGTCGAATCCACTTTTTGACAACTTCTTTTGCAGCCTTCTCTATGTCTTGGACTTCTTCTTCGTTTCCGATTTGCATTTTGAGCAACGCAAGAACTTGATCAGCATGCTTCATTTTTTATCGCCCTATTTTCAAGTATTTTCTGCCAAGCAGAAGGAGAGATTTTGTTGCTGGCTTTGCCCTTCGGGCCGCTTATTTCATAGTGGGAGCCGTGGCTGCGACGACATGCGATGTGAAGCGCGGTCTTTTTAGCCGGAGCGATTTTCTGAAAGGACCGGAAATTGAGAGCAGCAACTCCATCGGCCCCGCAAATAAGACCGATTACGATCGGGAATTTGAGTGTACTGTCGTGAAGTTGAGCTTGTTCGTCTACCGTGAATGTGAAGGCCCAAGGGCTTCGTATTTGTGTGCTGTATTTGAGAAAAATCAGTCTTTTTTTGTTTATCAAAAAGAAAGGCGCACGGTATTGAATGTTGAAATCTTGGGCGTTACGAGCCAGTCGATATATAGCGGCACCTTCATAGAACTCTTGCTTTTTTATGGGCATATTGTCGACCAAATCACTTTTGCTTAAGTTAGCATAAGACGTGTCCTTGTGAAATGGGAAGCATTGGATATGATCAAGCGACCCCGCATTCAATACCGCCCACTAACCCTCTCCACCGGCCCGTCATCCGTCAAAGCAATATGCGTCAGCGTTTGCTCGTCGTGGTTCATCCGCCATGAGAGCATCTTCTGTGCCATCGCCAGCAACACGGGCAGATGCGCCGGGTCGTCCGCCAGATTGTTGAACTCCTGCGGGTCGGCTTCCAGATCAAACAGCAGCGGCGGCAGTTTCGTGAAGTGGACGTATTTCCACTTCTCGTCGCGGATGATGTTCATGGTGCATTGGTGCAGCGTCAGGTTCAGCGCGCGCTCGCTCGCGTCGTCGGTCGGGTCGCGGAAGTCGAATTCCCAATGGGCTTCGCTGCGCCAGTTTTTGGGGGCGGGCTTTCCTTCCATGAAGGGGCGCAGGCTCGCGCCGTCGCATTGCACGGGCAGGCCCAAGCCGAGGTAGTCGAGCATGGTCGGCATGATGTCGATGTTTTCAGAGAAATTTTCGACCACGCGGCCGCGCGCGCTGTCGGCTTCCTTCCGCGGGTCGCGGATGATCAGTGGGATCTGGTAGGAGCCTTCGAAATAGCCGCATTTGCCCAAGAGCCAATGGTCGCCCATTTGCTCGCCGTGGTCGGACGTGAAAATAATCAGCGTGCGGTCCCAGCGGCCTGTCTTTTTCAGGTGCGCGACAAGGCGACCGATCTCCATGTCCACCAGCGAGATCAACCCGTAATAGACGGCCTTCTGGCGGCGCAGTTTCTTTTCATTGGCGGGGGCGCGATAGAGTTTTTTTGCCAGTTGATGCGCGAGCCAAGGGTGCTGCGCGCCTTCATCCATGGGCGTATCGCGGCGTGCAAAGCCCGGCACGTCCGCCGGGTCATACATCTCGTTATAGGGTTCTGGCGCAACGAAAGGCGGGTGGGGGCGCAGGAATGAAGCGTGGGCGACGAAGGGCTTGGTCGTCTCGTCGATATAGTCGATCAACCGGTTCACCAGAAACGACGTATCATCATCTGTTTGCGGATAAATGAGCGGTTTGGGGTGGGGCGCGCCGTCTTCATAGTCGGGGCCAGGCGCGCGCACGCCATAGGCAAAGCGGATGTCGTCGGGCGTTTCATAGCCTTTGGATTTCAGGTATTCGACCCATTGTGTGGGCCATGAGCCGAACATGCAGACGGGGCGGATGCCGGGCAGCGGGCCTTCATAGGTTGTGAGCCAAGGGCTGTCGGGGTCGAGGATACGGGGGTCTTGGCTGGTGTCGGTATAGCCAAACAGCACGGGGTCATAGCCCGCCGCGCCCACAACCTTTGCCCAATTGGTGTGGCGCGCATCGAGCGGCGTGCCGTTGGTGCCCGAGCGGTGGTTTTGCAGGTACATGCCGGTGTGCAGCGAGGCGCGGCTCGGCCCGCAAGGGACCGCGTTGGCATAGTGGCGGCGAAACAGCGTGCCGTCTTTGGCCAGCGCGTCGAGGTTGGGGGTTTTGACCATCGGGTGACCGAGTGTCGAGAGGCAATCGCCGCGCCATTGGTCGGCGGTGATAAAGATAATGTCGAGCGGTGTGCTCATCGAGATGTCCCCCGGGGATAAATGGCCATTGGGGCAAACTATGGGGCGGCGCTGACGCGCGCGCAACGGGAGGAGCAGGGCTCGTGAGGCTCGGCAGGAAATGGCTCGAACTCTTGCAGGAAAAGCTCGCTTTACGTGCGTAGGCACGCATGCTAACTCGTGCAGGTCCATGCCTCGCGTCAAGATGGGGTCGGACCGCACGAGGCGTTATCCCCATATCCTAAATTCGGCAGCAAACATGGCGAAGATCACTTTTATTGAACATGACGGCAAAGAGCATGAAGTCACCGTTACAAACGGCATGACGGTCATGGAAGCCGCGATCAAGAATATGGTTCCCGGGATTGATGCCGATTGCGGCGGCGCTTGCGCCTGCGCCACCTGCCATGTTTACGTCGGGGAAGCTTGGGTGGATAAGGTCGGCAAGCCCGAAAGCATGGAAGAAGACATGCTGGATTTCGCCTTCGACGTGCGCGAAAACTCGCGGCTGTCCTGCCAGATCAAGGTGACGGACGAGTTGGATGGCTTGCGCGTCGATCTGCCGGAAAAGCAGTTCTAAAAATTCAATTGAGACGTGGGGCGATCAGGCTCACGGCCTGAGACGCTAATGATTCCAGTGCGTTGCGCGGTTCGCCGGCGCGCGCGCGGATGGCGATGGAGTGCATCGTCGCGCCCGCCAGCATGGCCAACGTGGCCGGGTTGGCGTTGGGGGCAAGCTCACCATCGGCTTGTGCCTGCTTTAGCCGGGCTTCCATCGCGACGTCGATTTCCAGCAAAATCTTGTCGAGCAGGGTGCGGACATCTTCGTCCGTGATGGCTTCGGCAGGGGCCGTGCAGACGATATAGCAGCCGCGTGGGCGGCCTGGTTCGCCGAGATAGATGTCGGTGGCGCCTGCATAGAAATGCGCCAGCGCATCGGCTATGTGCTTGTGTTCAAACAAGGTTTTACCCAGTGCGTCGCGCAATTCCGCCGCAAAACGGTCCAGCGTTTTTAGATAAAGCGCCTTCTTGTCGCCAAAGGCGGCATAGAGGCTTGGCCGATTCATGCCGGTTGAGCTCGCCAGCGCGTCGAGCGAGGTGGCCGCGAACCCGCCTTCCCAGAATTTCTCCGCTGAGTTTCGTGGCGACCGAGTTGCACAAACTGGTGCTGGCCCAGATTTTCGACCCCGGCATGCCGACGGAAGGCAAGGCTTATGCCCGCGACGTGGTAGCGCCGAAAAATTTGCCCTGTTGGCGCGTGAGCTTGAGGGACGGGATTATCTGCTTGATAGCGGTTTCAGCGTTGCCGACGACGCCTATGCGTTTTTTGCGTTGACGCTGGCGCCGGTTGCCAAGGTCAATCTGGCACCATAGCCGGTTCTCAAAGCCTATTATGATCGCATCGCGGCGCGGCCCACTGTGGCGCGCGCTGGTTGAGGAGTTTGAGCTGGCGAGCAGCGGCGTCTGAGCGCGCTGATGCCCGATTTTCCTCAAATAGCCATTCAGGCCAACTTCTTGGGCTTGGCGTCGAACACAGTGAATTCATGTTCGATAGATTTTTCGATCAGCAACCGCCAGATCGGCTCGGCAAAGGCGCGGGGGAGGCCGTCAGGCTCGGCGGCCTTCACCACCTTTTCCACCACATCCTCGATGCGGGCGTCATCGCGGACAGCGTTGCGATCAGGCTTGATATGGCCGGCCTGTTCGATATAGGTCAGGCGTTCGGCCAGCAGTTTCACCAACGCCCGGTCGATCCGGTCAATTTCGCTGCGGACTTCCGCCATTGTGTGACATTTCACCATTTTGGTCTCCCGCTGAATCAGACTTGCTGCGCTGCCATAAAATAAGCATGTCTGTGCGAAAGTCACCGGATGAAATGGTAGGTGTGACTATGTGCCAGAGCTATTCGTGTGCTTTCATGCGATCTTTGCTTGGTGGTGGTGAATGAGCGACTTACATAGGCATCATATTTTGTAAAATAGAATAAATGACATTTATTCTATGGGCTTTGATAAAACAGGAACTCTTCGAGATGGCTGAAGAAACGATCACAACCGACGTTGTCGTCATCGGCGCTGGCCCCGTTGCCATCTTCGCTGTCTTCGAGTTGGGCCTGCTCGATATGAAGGTGCATCTGATCGATATTCTGGACCGTCCCGGCGGCCAATGTGCTGAGCTTTACCCTGAAAAGCCGATCTATGACATTCCCGGTCTGCCGATGGTGACGGGTCAGGATTTGACCGACCGCTTGATGGAGCAGGCGGCCCCCTTCAAGCCGCAGTTCCATTTCAATGAGCAAGTGGAGGTGGTTGAGCGTCAGGCCGATGGGTCTTGGCTGGTGAAGACCGATGGCGAGTTGACGTTCAATGCCAAGGTGATCGTGATTGCAGCCGGTGGCGGCTCCTTCCAACCTAAGCGCCCGCCCATTCCCGGCATCGAAGAATATGAAGGCACGTCGGTTTTTTATGCCGTTAAGAAGATGGAAAAATTCCGCGACAAGAAGGTTTTGATTTCAGGCGGCGGCGATAGCGCGCTCGATTGGGTCAACAATCTTCACCCCATCGTCAAGACGATGCAGCTTATTCACCGCCGCGATGGTTTTCGCGCCGCGCCCGCCTCTGTCAACGACATGAGGAAGCTCGTTGCCGAGGACAAGATGAAGTTTCACATGGGGCAGGTGAGCAAGCTGCATGGCACCGACGGCCAACTTGAAGGCGTCACTATTCTCGACAACGAGAAGAAAGAATTTCAGATCGAAGTTGATATGTTGCTGCCGTTTTTTGGCCTCACCATGAAGCTCGGCCCCATCGCCAATTGGGGCCTCAACCTGCATGAAAATCTCGTGCCCGTGAGCGTCGAAACGTTTGAAACCTCGACGCCCGGCATTTTTGCGGTGGGCGACATCAACACTTATCCCGGCAAACTGAAGCTCATCTTGTCGGGCTTCCACGAAGTCGCGCTGATGGCGCAAGCTGCGTTCCGTATCGTTTATCCAGACGCCAAGCTGACTTTCCAATACACGACCTCGTCCACCAGCTTGCAGAAAAAACTCGGCGTTAAGTGATCCGCGATCATCGCGAATGTTGTGCTTGCTGATACCGCTTGAAATGGCGATTGCCTGAGCGTTTGCAAGCGGGGAAATCTCATCGCACCCTGATGCTTCCCACATAAAACGCTCGCAATGACGTGGACTTATTTGCACAAATTTCTCTTCAATTTTCTGTGTCGTCCCGGGACCTATCTTTCTGAGCCGCATTTGTGAAGATCGCTGGACCCCGGGGTCAAGCCCCGGGGCGACACAGAATTTGTGGTCAGGTAATCCACTCAATCAATGCACGTAGGACGCAATCCCGATGCGGTTCCAGGCGTTGATATGTGCCACCACCATGGTCAGCAAGGCGGCTTCTTCTTTGTCGAAATGTGGTGCGAGATCATCATAAACGGCGTCGATCTCGGCTTGCGATCCGGCGCGGGTCAGAACCTCGGCCCAAGCGAGTGCGGCTTTTTCGCGGGCATCGAAAAGGTCTGAATTCTGCCAGTGTTTCAGTGCCGCGACGCGGGCCTCGCTGTCGCCACCTTCAAGTGCTTCCTTGGTGTGCATATTGATGCAGAATTGGCAGTCGTTCATCAAAGACACGCGAATGTCGATGATGTGGTGGAGCTTATGGTCAAATTGCGCTGAGAGGCTTTCATGCAGGCCCACCAGCTTGGCGATAGCGTCTCCGGCGAGTTGATGGGTGTTAAGGCGTTGTTTCATCGGATCAGTCCTTTGGTTGGGTGTTCTGCTATCAAGACGGATGGCCCCCCACCTTTGTGACCGCATCAACAATTTGGTGACAGGGGCAATGCTGGACAAGTGGCGCGGCACTTGAGAAAAAGAGACATGTTAACACTCGACTCACATGCTGAAAAAACTTTTGAAACCTGGCCGGGTCTCCTGCATTTGGCCGCAGCCGGGGCGGGCGCGCATGCTGCGATTGACGCGGGCATGGATGCTGTGCGTGAAGCGTCTGAAAGCCTGATGGCGGACGCTGACCTTTTGTCGCGGGGCTCGCTGGATGTCCTGCCGCGCGGCACCGCAGCGCGGCATGCGCTGGAGGTGGCACGGGCGGCAGTTCCCGGCTTTGGGGCGCAACCCGTGCCGCCGCTTCTGGTCGCTTTGCCCGGTGCGCTCTGCGATATGGTGCTGGCCGCCATGCGGCGGGTCGAGGCGTTGGATTTTTGCGCCGTAGCGCTCGGTGATGCGCTGGCCTTCCATATGGAGGCGGCGGTTGAGCCTGCCATTTGGGGCGGGCTGTCGCCTGTGGCGGCCGAATTTGCGCAAGGCGCGGGCCGTTTGGAAGGTGGCGTCGCCATTGCGGGGGTGGCCCGTGCCTTTCCCAGTTCTGGCGTCGGTGATCTTGTTGTCGCGCAATCAGAAAATGCCGCGCTCGCCGCCTTGTCGGTTGCCTCGCTCGCCGATGCGCTTGTCTGGCCGCGGGCTCGGGTGCGGCGGCGACGCATTGTCGATCCGCTGGTGGCGCAGGCGTTTAGCACTCATCCGCTGGTTGAAGCGCCGGGGCTGATGCCACCTGAGGATATCTGGGAGACACTTTCCAAGGGCATGAAACGCGCTGCTTTTCTGCGGGACAAACGCCTGTTCTTGGCCGCCGCCTTTGCGCTCAAAGGGCGGGGGCGCTCGGTCGGGCCTGTCGGTGGCGACCGGTTGCTGCGCTTTGGCGTTTCGGAGTGGTGCTAGCGCGGCCTCGCGCTCATACTGTCTCAAAGAATTTATGGAGAGAGCCATCATGGGATTATACGAAAGATTTGTTGTTCCGCATATCATCAATTGTGCCTGCGGGGCAAAGCCGATCCGTTATCAGCGTAAGAAAGTCGTACCGCTTTGCGAAGGCACGGTGCTGGAAATCGGCATCGGCACGGGCTTCAACCTGCCTTATTATGACGCTTCCAAAGTGACCAAGGTGATTGGTCTCGATCCTTCTGAGCGCTCATGGAAACTGGCGGGTGAACGCGCAAAAGACGTGACGTTTCCCGTTGAATTCATCGGCCTGCCGGGTGAACAGATCCCTCTTGCCGACAACAGCGTTGATACGGTGCTTGTCACTTATAGCCTTTGCACAATCCCCGATCCCATGCAGGCGCTGGCGGGTATGCGCCGCGTCTTGAAGCCGGGCGGCAAACTTGTGTTCTGCGAGCATGGGGCCGCACCCGACGCCGATGTGGCCAAGACGCAAAACCGCATCAATCCGGTCTGGAAAGTGTTGTTTGGCGGGTGCAACCTTAACCGCAAGATTGACACGATCATCGAAGGCTCAGGTTTCAAGATCGACAATCTTGAGAGCATGTATCTGCCTTCGACGCCGCGTTTTGCCGGGTTCAATTACTGGGGCGTGGCGCAAGCTGCCTGAGTTGGACACATCTTCAAGATGTGAGCCCACGTAATCACCAATAGGGGCTGTAAGGGCGCCCGTAAGGGCCATAAGGACCCCATGGACCCCAGGGTTGGGGCGCGTTGGCGCGGCGAATTTCGTCCGTGTTTGCGTTCTGCGCGCGGATTTCCTTGAGCTTCAGCAGGCAATTGGCAAAGCCTTCCGTGTCTTGCGTAAAGCCGAGCTTTTGGCATTCGGTTTGGTCAAGCTGCATCTGGGCGGCGTCTTGGGCGGCTTGCCGTTCGGGGCTAACGCAACCAGCTAGGGCCAAAAATCCCGTCAGGGCGATCCATTTCCACATGTGTGTCTCCGTTTTCAATCCCCCTGATGTTAGAACCCTTTGGATACGCCAAGGCCGAGGCCGAAGTGAACACCGGACGAACGTTCGTTATTAGCTGCCTGTTGGGCGCGGATTTCCTTCAGCTTCAAACGGCAATTGCCATAAGCCTCGGTGTTGGGTTGGAAACCCAGATCAATGCAGTTCTGATTGTCGATGCTGTCGATCCGTGCCTGTTCGGCGGGTTTGTCGCTGGCGCAGGCCGCGAGGCTCAGGCCGAGTGCGGCGAGGGTACCTATCCATATGGTTCGTTTCATTTCGTCTTCCTTTTTTCGGATTGGCGATATGCGATGCCAATTTGAGAGCGGAACAAGGCGAAAACAGGGCCAAGTTGGCCGCGTCAGGTGCCGCTCACCTTCGCGGGCTGCGCCATTTGTGCCCAAAAACCGGGTTTTCATCAATGCTCAGGTGCGGCGCTGGATAAGCTGGGCGGCGCTGCCAGCCAGTTCCGTCATTACGAACAGCCAGAGGATGGGCGTCGCGCCCCATGTGATCGCATGGATGATGAGCGCGGCGACGATTAAGCGGCCAAGCGCATCGAGGCGGGCCAATTCCTCGGTCGGATTGGCGAGCCGCGCCATCGCCCAGATAACGCCCAGCACGCCCATGATGTTGACGAACATCAGGGCGACGGAGTCAAAACTGGGAACAGGGCTCATCAGCATCATCTGTCGATCAAGATGATAGATGAGGCTGATGGCCCAAAGGCAAAGGCCGGGCACGGCAAAGGGCAGGGTGATGGTGAGATCAACCCAGGCGATGGCGCGGATGAGGCTTTGCCGGTTCAGCGCGACAATTCCCGCATGGCGCGGTCGAGACCTTCGAGCGTCAGCGGATACATGCGTTCGCCTATGATCTGCTTGATGATCTGGAGCGATGGCGTGTATTCCCAATGACGTTCAGCCACCGGATTGAGCCAGACGGCGCTTTCATAGATCTGGGTGAAGCGTTCAAGCCAGATGGCGCCGGGTTCCTCGTTCCAATGTTCAACCGAGCCGCCCGCATAGGTGACCTCATAGGGTGACATGGTGGCGTCGCCCACGATCACGACCTTGTAGTCGGCCGGGTACTTATGCAGCACATCCCACGTCGCCATTTTTTCGTTATGGCGGCGACGGTTGTCCTTCCACAGGCCTTCGTAAAGGCAGTTGTGGAAGTAAAAATATTCCATGTTCTTGAATTCAGTACGCGCTGCCGAGAACAGCTCTTCGCAGAGCTTGATGTGGCTGTCCATTGAGCCGCCGATATCGAACAACACCAGCAGCTTCACCTTGTTGCGGCGTTCGGCGACCATCTTGATGTCGAGATAACCGCTATTGGCAGTTGATTTGATCGTATCGGGCAGATCAAGTTCTGTCTGCGCGCCTTCACGGGCGAATTTGCGCAAGCGGCGCAGCGCCACCTTGATGTTGCGCGTGCCAAGCTCGACCTGATCGTCGAGGTTTTTATATTCGCGCTTGTCCCAGACCTTGACGGCTTTGCCGTGACGACCTTCCTTCTGGCCGATACGCACGCCTTCAGGGTTATAGCCATTGGCGCCGAAGGGCGAGGTGCCCGCCGTGCCAATCATCTTGTTGCCGCCTTCGTGGCGCTTTTCCTGCTCTTCGAGACGCTTTTTCAGCGTCTCCATGATTTTTTCCCAGCCACCGAGTTTTTCGATCTCGGCTTTTTCCTCTTCGGACAGGAATTTTTCAGTGAGCGCCTTCAGCCATTCTTCGGGCAGTTGCGTCGTGTGGTCGTCGATCGTCAGGTCGAGCCCCTTGAAGACATGGCCGAACACCTGATCGAACTTGTCGAGGTTGCGCTCGTCCTTCACCAGCGAGGCACGGGAGAGAAAATAGAAATCCTCTACCTTGTTCTCGATGACGTTTTTGTCGAGCGCTTCAAGCAGCATCAAATATTCCCGCAAAGACACGGGAATATTGACTTTTTTCAGTTCGTGGAAGAAATGGACGAACATGGACGTCTCCTTTTCTTCGGTCGATTAGTTCCGTTCGCGGCGGGCGAGGAAGGCGAGACGTTCAAAGAGATGAACGTCCTGCTCGTTCTTCAACAGCGCGCCGTGGAGCGGCGGGATGAGTTTGGAGGGGTCTTTTTCGCGCAGGGTTTCGGGCGAGATATCCTCAGAGAGGAGAAGTTTCAGCCAATCGATCAGTTCCGATGTCGACGGCTTCTTCTTCAAACCCGGCACTTCGCGGATTTCGTAGAAGATGTTCAAGGCTTCCTGCACCAGCTTGCCTTTGAGGCCGGGGAAATGGACCTCGATGATGGCGCGCATCGTCTCGTCGTCAGGGAACTTGATGTAATGGAAAAAGCAGCGGCGCAGGAAGGCGTCGGGCAGCTCTTTTTCGTTGTTCGACGTGATGATGACGATGGGGCGCTGGGCGGCCTTGATCGTCTGGTCGGTTTCATAAACGTAAAATTCCATGCGATCGAGTTCCTGAAGCAAATCGTTCGGGAATTCGATATCGGCCTTGTCGATTTCGTCGATCAGCAGGATCGGGCGGTTCGGGCGCTCAAAGGCTTCCCAGAGCTTGCCCTTGGCAATGTAGTTGCCGATGTCCTTGACGCGCGCATCGCCAAGCTGGCTGTCGCGCAGACGCGTGATGGCGTCATATTCATAAAGCCCTTGCTGGGCTTTGGTGGTGGACTTGATGTTCCAAGTGATGAGTTCGACATTGAGCGCCTTAGCGACTTCTTCGGCCAGCACGGTTTTGCCGGTGCCCGGCTCACCCTTGATAAGCAGGGGGCGCTGAAGAGTTATCGAGGCGTTAACGGCGACGCGCAGGTCCTCGGTGGCAACGTAATTCTTGGTACCTTCGAACTTCATTTGTATCGGCTTTCTCTCCAAGGCTCGCTCGCTTGTGCGATGGCCTCCCTATGGTAATGGCGTGACGCACGAAACTAGGGCTTGGACTCAAATCGTTCAAGCCAAACACCGCTCTCAGCTGATCGTTTGCGTGCAGGTGCTCGGCAAAAGCTGCCGGGAGGCGGCGAAAAATACCGGTAAAGATGCCCTTAATTGTTTCTAACTGGTTGATTTTTATAGAGTTTCGTTCTGGCCTGCTCCTTGCTCCTTCTGATCCAAGCATTCGTGCAACAGCACCTCGGCATGGAGACAAGCCATGAGTTTCTTTGGGTCAATGACCACCGCGATCACCGGCATCCGCGCGCAGTCCAGCGCGCTTGGATATATTTCCGACAATATCGCGAATAGCCAGACGACCGGCTTCAAGCGTACCGACGCAAGTTTCTATGACATCGTGACCGCGTCAAACTCGCAGGTTCATCAACCCGGCGCTGTCGTCGCGCGCCCCGGCTTCACCAACACGGTGCAGGGTTCGGTCGATGCCTCGCAGGTTTCCACCAATATGGCCATCAACGGCGAAGGGTTCTTCGTTGTGTCGCAGCGTGTGGCGACGGTTGATAACAATCCGGTATTCCAGAACGTGAATTACTACACACGTCGCGGCGATTTCCAGATGGACAAGAACGGCTATCTCGTCAATGGCGGTGGCTACTATCTGCAGGGCGTGGCGATTGATCCTGCCACCAACAACCCGATTGGCGATACGCCCGGCGTCATGCAGGTCAACAATGGCTTCCTCACGGCGACAAAGACGACCAATATCGGTTATACCGCAAATCTACCAAATGTTCCCCAGACCGCTCGCGCGACGGAGCTTTCCAATGCGCCCGGCAGCGAGTTGTTGATGACGGCTGCCGAGATCGCGGGCGGAACGACATTTGCCAATGATCCGACGGGCACAGGCGCTGGCGACGGCGTTATTCAGGCCAATGATGAGCAGAATTTCCTCGACCGTTCGGTTTCAGGCGGCGCGATCACGGCCTATGACGGCCAGGGCAACCCGGTCAACGTGCAGGTCCGTTGGGTCAAAACCAATAATGCGGCTGATGATGCTGGCACAGGTGGCGGCGACACATGGTCGGCGTTCTACAAGTCAAATGACAGCGCGACGGGAACGGCTGCCAAATGGACCAGCATGGGTCAAAATTATCAATTCAACGCCTCGGGGCAGTTGAACCCGTCGGTTGACAGCACGACCATTGCGAACCTGACGGTTGATGGCGACAATCTCGGCAACGTGACGCTCACGCACGGGCCGGGCAACATGACCCAGTTTGCCGACAACAATGGGACGGTGACGGTCAACAAAATCGATCAGGACGGCTATGCGTCTGGCAAGCTTGTGAATGTTGCCGTGGCAGCCAATGGCCGTGTGACAGGCACCTATACAAACGGCAAGACCATCGACATTTTCCAGGTGTCGCTGGCGAAATTCAATAATCCCAATGGCTTGCAAAAAATGAACGGCACAGCTTTTGCCGAAACGCAAGACTCCGGGTCCGCGATCTATGGCGCGACCGGGGATATTATTGCCTCGTCTACGGAATCTTCGAATGTCGATTTGGCAGACGAGTTTTCCAAACTCATCATTGCGCAGCAGGCCTATACAGCAGGCACCCGCATTATCACCACCTCGGATACGCTGATCCAGGAAACGCTGAATATGAAGCGTTAAGTCCAGCATCAACACCTTAGGGTTTGAATTAGAATGAGCCTTTATTCCGCCATCGGCAGTGCCATGAGTGGGCTCAACGCGAGCCAAGCTGGCCTTGATCTTGTGTCGCGCAATATCGCGAACTCGGGAACGGTGGGCTATACACGCAAGACGTCTGTTGTCTCCAACAACGTAGCGGGCGGCGAGGGGATCGGCGTGCAAACGCTGGCCGCCACACGTAATGTTGATAACTTTCTGCAGCAGCAAATCCGCACGGAAACAGGCAAGTCGTCACAGCTTGGTGTTTACAACTCCTTTCTGTCGCGTGTGAACAATATGTTCGGCTCGCCTGATAGCGATTCCTCGATGGCTGCCTCGGTGACGGCAATGATCGGGAAGCTGCAGGCGGTTGCGACGTCGCCTGATGATCCTGCCGCGCGTCAGACATTTCTTAATTCGGCCACTAATCTTACCTCACAGCTCAATTCGATGAGCCAACAGCTTCAGGGTATGCGCCTTGAGGCGGAGCAGAACATTTCGACATCGGTTGATACTGCCAATACGCAGTTGAAGACTATTGCCGATCTCAACAATCAAATTGCGCAGCGGCAGGCGACGAATGTGTCGGTGGCCGATCTTCAAGATCAGCGCGACGCTGCCATCGACAAGTTGTCCACGTTGATGGACGTCAAGGCGGTGCAGCACGATGATGGCACAGTGTCGATCTTCACCGGTGGCGGACAGCTTTTGCTGGACAAGCAGCCGGTCAAACTGACGTTTGATGAACACACCAGCCTCGATGCGACGTCGAGCTACAATATCGACCAGGCCAAGCGCACGGTTGGCACGATCACACTGCAAAACGGCACGACTTCGGTTGATCTGATTGCGTCGGGCGCATTTCGGACAGGCTCGATTTCGGGCTATCTCGATATGCGCGACAAAGTGTTGCCGCAGGCACAATCGCAGCTTGATGAGTTGGCGAGCCAGCTTGCGCTGTCCATGTCACAGGAAAATATGAACGGGACGGCGGCGACAAGCGGAGCAGCAACTGGTTTTAGCATCGACACCAGCGCGCTTCTGCCGGGCAACTCGCTCAATCTGACCTATACCGACACGCCGGGCGGCACACAGCACAAAGTGACGATCGTCAAGGTGACAGACCCGTCCGTTTTACCGCTTTCCAACAGTACGACGGCCAATCCGAATGACACCGTTATCGGGATCAATTTCGACCAACCGATGGTGGGCATCGTTGCGGATATTCAAGCCGCTCTGCCAGCATCGGTGTCGGTGTCAAACCCCAGTGGCAATGTCATTTCGTTTCTTGATGACGGTGCGACCGGCGCGTCTGACGTTAATGCCGTCAGCGCTACCGTGACGTCAACGGGCTTGACGGATTCGGGCACGGGATTGCCATTGTTTGTCGATGGAAACGGGCAGGCGACCTATTCGGGTAGTCTTGGCAATCCGCCGCAGGTGGTTGGTTTTGCCGGGCGCATTACGGTTAACAAGGCCGTGATCGCTGACGACACCTCATTGGTTGTCTATCGCACCAGCCCGCAGACGTTGATCGGCGATGATACCCGTCCCAACGCCCTTCTGGCGCGCTTGGGCGACACCAGCCGTCAATATTCGGCGACGAGCGGTATTGGCAGCGCGACGTCGCCATTTAGTGGCTCGGTTGATAGTTTTGCGCGCCGCATTGTGTCCGTGCAGGCGGCCCAAGCGCAGAATGCTAGCGATAATGCATCCGCGCAATCGATGGTGTCCGACGCCTTGCAGCAAAAATTTGACAGCGAAACCGGCGTGAATATCGACAATGAGATGTCGAACCTGATCGTGTTCCAGAATGCATATGCCGCAAATGCGCGTGTCATTACGACGGTAAAACAACTCTTTGATGTTCTTTTGAGCATCGGAAGGTAAATCATGCAGATTTCCTCATATGCCCAGTCGCTGACGATGCGCAATAGCATCAACAATATTCAGACGCAGCTTCAGGATTTACAAAAACAGCTGACAACAGGACTGAAGACGGACAATTTTGCCAGTCTTGGCGATGCCCGTTCGTTGGTGCTGTCGCTTAACAATCAGGTGTCTCAGTCCAATTCCTATCTCGACACGATTCAAACGACGCAATTGCGCATGAAGTCGAGCATGGATGTATTGACGAGCATGAACGACATCGGCTCAGAACTTAAAACAGGCAGTCTGACTGGCCCTTTCGATCTGACCAGTGGTGGCCAAACCAATCTTCAGATCACAGCTGGTATGCGGTTGAGCCAGACGATTGACCTGCTCAATCTGAATGTCGGGGATCGTCAACTGTTTGGCGGGAAAAACACGCAGACAGAACCGGTGGTCAATTCGACCTTGATGCTGAACGGCGATACGACCCATGCGGGCCTTAAGACGGTCATTGCTCAGCGCAATGCTGCTGACCTTGGGGATGGCAAGGGGCGCTTGGCGCTAACTTCGCCGTCGGCGGGTACTGTGTCGGTGAGTGAAGATGCAGCAGGCAGCCCCTACGGCTTCAAGCTCTCCAACGTTAGCTCGTCACTCGCCGGTGCGACGGTGACAGGCCCGGCTGGCTCGCCTGCTGCAACCAATGTTGCGTTTGGGGCACCGTTGCCGAGCGCTGGTCAGAGCATTTTGTTTGACCTGACTTTGCCCGATGGGACATCGACGACCGTTAAATTGACGGCGACGACGGATTCGCCACCTGCCGCCGGCCAGTTCACGATTGGGGCGGATGCTGCCACGACGGCGAGCAACTTTCAGGCAGCTCTCGGCTCAAGCCTACAGACGGAGGCCAAGCGTTCGCTGATTTCAGCTTCGAGCGTGCAAGCGGGGAATGATTTTTTCGCCAATCCCCCGGTTCGTGTTGATGGCCCACCTTATAATACGGCAACCGCGACCATCGCCGGGACGCCTGACAATACGGTGATCTGGTATCAGGGCGATGATAGCGGCACGGCGGGTAATAATTTTATTGCGACGATTGGCGATGGATCGCAGGTCGCTTATGGCGCTCGCGCAGACCAGGGCGCATTGAGCACGGTCGTCAAGAATGCGGCGCTGCTAGCGGCCGTCACCTATAGCGGCAATGACAATGATTCTGCGGCGGCCTATTCGGAACTGACCAAACGGACCGGCTCCGCCCTCAACTATGATAACGGAGGACAGTCACTGCAGAGTGTCATCACGGATATGGGGCTGAAATCGGCGACGCTTGATAGCGCACAGAGCAGATTACAGACGCAGATTTCGACCAGCAAAAGCGTCTTGTCCGATACGCAGAACGCTGATCCCTATGCTGTGGCGACGCAGCTCAATGCGCTGATGACACAGCTCCAGGCGAGCTATCAGGTCACATCGAGCCTGTCGAAGCTTTCGCTGGTGAAATTCCTCTGATCGATTGACGTTGCAGACAAAAAAAGGGGTCAATGATTTGACCCCTTTTTTGTAATTTGTTTGCGTCTCAGGCCGAGCGCTGCATCAAGCCTGCCGAGATCTGGCGATTGATATTGATGAGAACGTCAAGCATCTCAGGCGCCGGGAGTGTCTGGATTTCCAGCGTGCGCTTGAAGATGAAAATCGAAAGATTGGCAATGTTTTGTCGAATTTCCTTAGGGAGCTCGCTTTCCGTGCTCGTCACCGAGGTCGCGAAAATCGTCCAGATGGTACGGTTATAGAGAAGGGCGGGTTCAAGGTCTGAAGGCGGCGTTTCGCCCCAGTTTGTCTTGATCTGATTAAAGCGACTTGCAGCTTTCAGGAGAACCGTTGCTTCGGTTTCGCGATGGCTACCGCCCGTGCGAGCCGTTTGTGCATAGGCCTCATGCGCTTTTGACATTACCCATTAGCTCCCGTTCGTACTCGATCAATTTTCGAGTCTGCTTAAGAGCTTTATACATGTCGCCGGTTAAAATTTTGTTGTTGATGTCGTCGATCATTGCCGCGGTGCTCGGGGCGGCTTCGAGCACGTCCTTTATCAAAGAGAAGTAGAGATCGTGATGTGGGGTGGGGTTGGGGGACAAATACATCATCTGGACCATGAGGTAGATTTTCTTGCAGGGGGTGTCGGCGTCATCGAGACGGAGGATATCTTTTTCGCGAAGGATCGGTGCGTCGCCTTCAATGAACAGACGTGTTCGCTGGTCATCATTGGTGATGACGCTGTCGCCGAGGATAAACCGTTCGCCGGGTTTCAGTTCAACTTTGAGCGCCATGGCCTTTATTCCCAGTCTGTTTGATTCTTGCCCGCTGATGATAGGTGAATGGACTCCCAAACCGAAGCGGCAGTCAGGTAGAGTTCAGGGTTTTGTGAAAATCCTATACAAAAACGGCGGGAACTTTCGTTCCCGCCGTCCTTTTTGGATCTTTTCTCTCGATTAACGGATGATCGAGAGAATTGCAGACTGAGACTGGTTGGACAGCGAGAGGGCCGTCGTCGCCAGAGACTGCTGCGTCTGGAGGGCGAGGAGGTTCGCGCCTTCCTGGTTCGTATTCGCCAGCGTGAGGTCGCCAGCGCCAGCCTGGAGGTTGTCAATTGTGGACTGCGTGAAGTCCTGACGGTTCTGAACAACAGCGAGGTTTGAACCGAACGAGGAAGACTGCGTACGCAGGCTTGACGTGGCGCTGTTGAGGCTATTCGTCACGGCGTCGATGTTGGACTTGGAGGCCCAATCGGTCGCGGTGCCAAGGCCAAGACCGGATGAGGTCAGATTAACGGCCTTCAGTGTCAGCGAGGATGTCTGGCTGGAATTGAAGTTCACCGTCAGGTTTTTCGTGTCGCCGGCACCGTTGACCAGATTGATGCCGTTATAGCTCGCGTCTGCCGCCAACTGGTCGATCTGATCGCGCAGATCGTTGTACTGGCTGATGAAGCTGTCACGGTTCGCACCGTTCGAGGTCTTGGCGAGGCTGCCACCGATAACTGCGGCAGACGAACCCGT
Organism: Parvibaculaceae bacterium; assembly: GCA_041688015.1. Lineage (GTDB taxonomy): Bacteria > Pseudomonadota > Alphaproteobacteria > Parvibaculales > Parvibaculaceae > Parvibaculum. The sequence goes on along the minus strand of JBDNIY010000016.1, from coordinate 43,073 downwards.
AGCAGCAGCGATCGAGAAGTTATGGCCCGACGAATCGGAGATCGTCAGCGATGAACCGCTGCCGCTGACCGTGATGCCCGAAACCTGACCCGAAAGGGCGGCCTTGAGGCTGCCGGCGCTGGTGATGCTGGTCGTGATCGAAACCGTTTTCGCATCCTTACCATCGACGCTCACGATGAGCTTGATGGCGCCGGCCGTCGCATTGGCGCTGGTGGCAGAGACGGTCACATCGGCTGAAGCAGCAGCAGGTGTCGTCTGAAGAGCTTGGTTGGCAACAGATTTGGCCTGTGTAACGAGCTTTTGGATGGAGTCGATGGCCGTGCTGGCGGCGTTCACGGTCTTGACCGCGAGGCCCATGCTGTCCTGCAGGTTTGACAGATCAGATGCACGGTTGTTCAGGCCTTGGGCTGTGAAGAAGGAGGTCGCATTGTCAACGGCGGAGTTGACCTTGTTGCCGGTCGCAAGATGGGCCTGCGTAGTCGCCAGCATCTTTGCTGTGTTCTGAAGAGCGGCGAGGTTGTTACGAACGCCGGCTGAAAGTGTGATACCTGTGGACATAATTGCTTCCTTTTCTAGGAAAATTGATCAGCTCTTCCTGAGCCATGACCGAACTATGATCCTCGATAACTTAATGACCGGTAAATCTGTTCAAAAATTTTTCTAAAAATTTCGGAAAACAAATATTTTTTGCCAGTACTATCTTCGTTTCCTATTGTTTTTAAATACAAAACGGGGCCCTAAAGGACCCCGTTCAAAAAATGTTTTTTTGTCGCTTTGATTAGAAAAGCTTGAGAATGCTCTGCTGCGACTGGTGGGCTATCGAGAGGGCCGAGGTGCCCAACTGCTGGCGTGTCTGAAGTGAAAGCATGTTGGCGCCCTCTTCATTCGTATCGGCCAGAGTGAGGTTGCCAGATCCTGTCTTCAAGGTGTTGATCAGGTTGTTTGTGAAATCTTGGCGGGACTGCACGATCGAAAGGCTTGAGGCAAAGCCTGTCGAACTTGTACGCAAGCGCTGTGTGCCCTTGTCGTCCGTTTCCTGAACAGCTTTGATCGCATCATTTGTGGCGAAGTCCGAGTGGGACAGTTTGGTCAGGCCGATGCCATTCGATGAAGAATCAAAGCCCTTTATGTTGAGCTGTGAAGATTGGCGCTCGTTGAAGTTTACGACGAGCTCACTGCCATTCTGCAACAGATTGATACCATTGAAGCTCGAGTCAGATGCCAATTGGTCGATCTGGTCGAGGAGCGAATTGTAGCTGTCGACCTGGGCATTTCGATTGACGCCATTGTTAGCGACGACGCTTGTCGCAATCATGCCGCTGACTGCGGTGCCCGAGACCGTGAAGTTCTGACCGTCCGCATTGGCGAACTGGATTTTGCCGCTCACGCTTGTCACAGTGACGCCACTGACGCCACCAGAGGTGAGGGCGGCCTGAAGGGCGCCGACTGAAGTAATATCCGTGGACAGTGTCACTGTCTTGGGTGCGCCGGAGGCGACCTGAATGATCATGGTCTTAGTCGCGCCACTGAAATTCGTTGGCGTAAAGGCCTGGGCACTGGTCGATGGGGACACCGTTGTTTGCAGAGCCTGAATGGCAGTGGCTTTCGCCTGCTGCACCAGTTTCTGGATGGCGTCGATGCCTTGGCTTGCCGCCTTGAGCGTCTGAACCGCTAAGCCCATGCTGTCGAGCAATGAGCTTAGATCTGAGGCTCTGTTGTCGAGGCCCTGAGCGGTGAAGAACGATTGCGGATTGTCGATCGCCGAATTGACCCTGAGGCCAGTCGATACGCGTTGCTGCGTCTGATCAAGCAGTTTCGCCGTGTTCTGCATGCTCAGTAGATTTGAGCGCATTGCGCCCGAAAGAACCACATCAGCCATATTAGTAACCCTCCGGGGTCATGCCGGTGTGTTGCAACCCGGCTTCGCTCTCATACTGAAAATTAATACTTAATTCCAGGTAAACGCTGGAGATGTATTTTCCCAAACCTGCTTGTAGCGAATCTCCCGATGGGGATGTCAGAGTTGGATTGCATCTACCATTCATTTATTTGGACTCCCTAAGACACCAATGTCTGCTAGCAAAATTGCAGGGAGCGTGCCAAATAAAATACCCTTATAAATCAATGGCTTATGTTGATGTCGGGAAAGAAGATATGGTAAATACTGCCTTATCCGGCATTTTTTGCCTGGGGACAAATTGCCGAATTTGCCGAAATAAAAAGGCCGGAGCGCTATGCGACTCCGGCCTTTCCATAAATATGAAAATATTGCGAGGTGATCAGATTTCAGTAACCAAGACGCCGTGAAATACCGGTGGCGAGGTCTGAAAGCAGTTGTGCGTGGTCAAAGCCGGGCACAACTGAAATGATGTCGAGGCTGGGATGCCAAGGCAAACGACCTGAGCCGAGCTGTGCCTGGTGGTTGGCATGCATATAAATGACGCCGGGAACGCCCAATGCGCCAGCCATCTCGGTGGCGGCGTTCCAGAGGCCTGTTACGGCATCAAGTTCTGCGGTGAGGGCGGCTGTGCCATCCAAGTCATTATGGGTGTCGAGACCGGGCATCTGGTGGATGACGACGCCGAATTCCGCTTCAGCGGCGGCGATTTCCTCTGCCGGCTGACCGTGCTGCAAGCTGATGAGATTTGCCTGTTTGTGCTCGAGGAAATCGCGCCATTCGGCAGGCGGAATGGTCATGATGTCACGCAGGCTTTCGCGGATGCCTGAGCGCCAGGTGAGGCCGATGTTGAGGCCATCGCCAAGGCTGTCGAGCCATGCTTTGGCAGCCTGACGCTTGTCTGGGTCAGCAACAAAATGAGGTGGATTGCTGGGGAAAGCGTCGAGCGAGCGGCGACGGAGCGAGGCAACTAAGCCTGCGGGCGCGGTGAGGTCAAAATCGACCTCGTCGGCGGGCAGGTTTTGCAAGCCTGTGGAGCGGTTCAATTCTTTGCGCACAAGAGCGCTGGGCCATGTGCGTTGATAGAGGGGAACGAGGCGCTCATCTGTTTCGATGATGACGTGCTTTGCTTCGGCGACGATCTCGTGGAAGCAAGTCGAAAAGCGGATATCGTCACCAATCCCCTGTTCGCGTGTGATCATGATGATCTTATCGCTCAGATCTTCGCCCTGCCAGATCAGGCCGGGAAATGGGCGGAAGGGTTTGCGTTGGCCGCTTTCGAAGCCGAAGCCATAAATATCCCAACCCTCTTTAATGCGCCCCACGGACAACAGGCAAAGGGCGATATTCCAAAGCAGCTTGGGGTCGTGCTCGTTTTCGAGCGCGGCGGCCCTTTGATAAACTTCCAGCGCTTCTTCAACGCGGCCCGTATTCTGATAAGCAGAGGCTAGATTCAGATAGGCTTCCTGCAGTTCTGGTTGCAGCTGAATGGCCATCAGTCCGCAGGCAATTGCGTCTTCAAAGACCGCATTTTCGGCCAGAGTGACGCAGAGATTGCTATAGGCGAAAGCGTGATCGGGCTTTAATTCAATTGTCCGTGAATAGAGATCAATGGCGAGCTGCGGGTTTTTTTGTTCGCGCTCAAGATTGCCGAGAAGGAAAATCGGGTCGACAGCTTCGGGATCGAGTTCGCTGGCGCGCTGGAATGCCATGCGTGCATCGTCAATCTGTTCGAGTTTCGCGAGTTTGATCGCTGCATGGATTTGGGTGGTGTAATCTCCAGGCGCGAGGCGCATGGCGGCGCGCATGGCCTTGGCGGCTTCTTCCCATTCGCCATTCGTGGCTTCGTGTTTTGGCACTTCGCTTTGAATATTGCCGATGCCGCGATAGGCGCGCGCATCGTCGGGCGCGATCTGTATGATTTCGTGATAGAGGGTGAGCGCCTCGTTGGGCTGCTTTTCTATGTCATGCAGGCGCGCCATTTCTAGGCGGCATTCAATATCTTTGGGATCGTGCTTTGCTGTTTCGTTAAAGTGGAAGATCGCTTCTGCATTGCGGCCTTCGAGAGCGAAGAGATAGCCGAGATTCTTGTGGGCGAGGGTGAAGTTCGGGTCAGCCTTCAGGGCTTCCTTGAGCAGCTTGATGGCTTCGCCATTATTATTGCCGTTCTGATGGGTGAGAACGGCCATGAGGCGGAGTGTGCCCGGATGGTTGGGGAATTTCTGTAATATCTTGCGGTAGATGTCTTCGGCTTGGGTAGTGAAGCCATTAGATTGCAGTTCCACGGCCCCGTTCAAAATCTTGTCGATCTGCCCGGAATTGTCGCGCGTGACTTTTGCTGCCGATTTTTTCATGGCGCTGCCCTTGTCTTTGCCCATTGCTCTAACCTTGTTCAAACAGGGTTAGCAAAACGTTAATTTGTTTGTTGGGAGTTGGTGTCGTGTGGGTAATCGACGTCAGACCCGGCTGTCGAGCGAGATGGGCGATGAGCGCATATGCTTGCGATCTGCCATGGCGGCATTGCGTCCATAGCCCAGTGTTGGGGCTCTTTGCTCATTGATGCTGTCGGCGACCGACTTCAGGATGCGTTCGGAGACCGATTTGGCTGAGCCAAGGACGCTGCGGTTGCGGGCCAGCGCCGTATCAAGCTTGGTCATGGCGAGTTTGAGACGGGCGATTTTTTCGGCGGGCGCCCGGTCAATCATTTCCTTGCGCCGGCCGATGGCCTGAATGTCCATGGCATATTCATTGGCAAGTCGGATCTTATCGGCATGCAGTTCGCCGATACGCATGGGCTGATGCGTCTCCAGAAACTCTGTTTCGCGTAATACGACGTCGGTGAGTTGCAGGCTCACAGCGAGAACACGTTCGACGAGATCGCTGGGGTTCAGATCGGCGGCAGAGGGGCGGGCAGCGCTCATTGTGCTTTTTCCTGAAGTTTCAGAATTTCGCCATAAATCTTGTCGGCAATGCCAATGCCGCCCGCGCGGCTCATTTCCTTGCCGTATTGGTCAACCAGCATGGAACGAAACATGTCTTCGCCGGTGCCGCCGCCAAATGTTTCGTCGGTCTTGATGCCTTCAAACATGGTTTGGGACATCGAGGACATGAACTGGGCCTCAAAATCCTGTGCAGTTGCCCAAGCGCGAGCGTCGCTGTGCTTCTGTGCGCTTGGCATGGGAGTATGCAGATAGGTCTGGACGAGGGTGGCGGGAGCAACGCTCATTACATTACCTCAATTTCAGCTTGCAGTGCGCCAGCGGCTTTGATCGCCTGCAAGATATTGATCATGTCGCGCGGATTGACGCCGAGCGCATTGAGGCCGTCGACCAGTTCCTTGAGGCTGATGCTGCCATCGACGAGGGCCAGTTTGCGGCCTTTTTCTTCATCCACATTGACGGCAGTGCGCGGCACAACAACGGTTTGGCCATTGGCTGCAAAGGGGGCGGGCTGACTGACCTGAGGCGTTTCTGTGACGCTGATGGTGAGGTTGCCTTGTGCAATTGCCACTTTGCTGACGCGCACATCCTGGCCCATGACGATGATGCCGGAGCCTTCGTCGATGACAACGCGCGCAGGCAGATCCGGCTCGACGCGCAGTTGTTCGATGTCGGTCAGCAGGTTCACAACATTGCCGCGATAGGAGGGGGGTACGTCGAGCTGAACCGTTGTCGGATTGTCGGCGGTGGCAGCCTTTTTGCCGAGGAAGGTGTTGATGGCATCAGAAACGCGAACCGCTGTTGTCAGGTCCGGGTTGCGGAGCGACAGGCGGAGGGTTTGCAGGTCGGCCAGTTTGAAGTCGATCTCGCGCTCCACGATGGCGCCATTGGCAATGCGTCCATTGGTGGGCACGCCGCGCACGACGGATGCGCCTTCGCCCTTGGCGGCAAACCCGCCAGTGGCGACGGAACCTTGCGCGACGGCATAGACTTGGCCATCAGCGCCCATGAGCGGGGTGACCAGCAAGACGCCGCCTTGAAGATTGGTTGCGTCGCCAAGCGCGCTGACCGAAATGTCGATGCGTGTGCCTTGAGCGGAGAAGGGCGGCAAGCTGGCTGTCACCATGACAGCGGCGACGTTGTCTGTCTTGATCTGGCTGCCGCGTGTGTTGACGCCGAGGCGTTCCAACATGGCGGTGAGGCTTTGCTGGGTGAATGGTGCGTTTCGCAGTGTGTCGCCCGTGCCGTTGAGGCCAACGACAAGGCCGTAACCGACTAGCAAGTTGTCGCGGATGCCTTCGACATCAACGATATCCTTGATGCGGGAGGCGGCAGAAACCGATTGAGCCATAACTAAAGTTACCACCAGAGCTGTGGCGGTGATTTTCATCATGGATCGGAGGAGAGTGGCGAGAAGCCTGAACATACAAAACCCGTCTGGTCGCGGAAGGACACAGACCCTGATAAGCGAAACCTGTGCCATTCAGCCGTTTTGGCGGATGATTTTCTAAGCCTTTGATTTTGCGTGTTTTATTTTTGGTCGTCGGGAAACGTTTGGGCGCGCGACGGGGCGGGTCGGCATGTCTTTCCCGCTCGCTGAACGCCACTGGGCAGAATCTACCGCTACACTTTTTTAGGCTTAACGCGGTCTTAAGAGTTGTTGGTCATTCTAGGCGTTGAAGAAGCCGCAGAGTTTTCAGCGGCTTGGGTAGAGGGCAAAGCAATGAAGATTGGCGCTGGACGCCAGATCGGTCAGACCTCAAGCAAGCGGGCGTCATCGTCGCGCAGCACAGGGTCGGGCTTTGCCGTTGACCAGGCGGAGGGTGCGCGCGGCCTTGCGGGCCTCAGTGCGTCTGCTTCGCTGGCTGCCGTCGATAGCCTTCTGGCGCTTCAAGAAGCAGGCGGATTGGACGATGCTACATCTGCGCCTCGCCGGGCCGTCGCCCGCGGCGAGAAAATGCTCGATATACTTGACGACATCAAATTGTCTATTCTCGGCGGACAGATCCCGAAGTCTAAATTGAAGCGTTTATTGAGCGTTGTAGAAGGCCAGCAGACGCAAGTCCGCGATCCTGGGTTGGCTGATATTCTGGACCATATCGAACTGCGCGCGCGCGTTGAGCTCGCCAAGTTCGGGACTTTCACCGAGAGCTGAACTCGGGCTCAGACGCACATCCAAAAATTCCCGATTTGCCCTTGAATGACCTTGGCCATGGTAAAAATACTTATTTTTATCAATGGCTTACGATGATTTTTGAGATTCAGTCCAGAATAGTTGAGAATCGAGACTCCTCTCCCTATACTCCGCCGCGTTTTCTATAAGGCCCCTGCGTCACGGGGAAGTCTCTGGAGAGATGAACGTATGGTTGTTCGGTTGCCTAAGGGCTATACGCCGTCTGATGACGAGCCGTTTATGAATAAGCGGCAGCGCGAGTATTTCCGTCGGAAACTTGAGCAGTGGAAAGAAGATATTCTCGTCGAAAATCGCGAGACGCTTCAGCATCTTCAAGAAGAGACAGTGAATCACCCTGACCTTTCTGATCGCGCCTCGACTGAAACCGAGCGCTCGCTTGAGCTGCGTACCCGTGACCGTCAGCGTAAACTTGTCTCCAAGATCGACTCTGCGCTGCGTCGCGTTGAAGAGGGGACATACGGCTATTGCGAAGAGACAGGCGAGTCCATCAGCCTGAAACGGTTGGATGCGCGTCCTATTGCGACGCTGTCCATTGAAGCGCAGGAACGCCATGAGCGGCGCGAAAAGGTCTATCGAGACGACTAACACTTGCTTGTGAGCCATATGAGATGTGAAAACGCGGCCCCTTTGCAGGGACCGCGTTTTGCGTTTCGGCGCGCACCATACGGGCGGCCGGGCCCATCCCACCTCAGGGATTTAGAAGGGGCTGACCACATCGAACAGTTGCTGGCCATAGCGGGGCTGCTGCACGTCGGTGAGTTGGCCCCGTCCGCCATAAGAGATGCGCGCTTCGGCGATCTGGGTGTGCTTGATCGTGTTGGTGCTGGAAATATCTTCCGGTCGCACAATGCCAGCGATCAGCAGTTCGCGGACTTCAAAATTGACCCGTACTTCCTGACGACCCTCGATGACAAGATTGCCGTTGGGCAGGACCTGCGTGACGATGGCTGCGACGGTCAGGTCAACGGTTTCCTTGCGATCCACCGAGCCATTCCCGGCGCTTGATCCATCGGACGTCGCATTGACCAGTGCTTTGGGATCAACCGCTTCGGGCAGAACCTTGCTGAGCTGCGATTCAAGACCGAGGAAGTTTGGTAGGGCTGCGCTTTCGGAATTGGTCCGCGACCGCTTAGTAGCGTTATTAACCTTGGCGCTGTCCGTGATGTTGATCAGGACCGTCAGAATGTCACCGACCTTGGAGGCGCGCTGATCTCGAAAGAAGGCGCGCGAGCCAGACCGCCAAAGCGAGTTTGGCTGATAGACAACATGTTCGGGCGCAGGCATCGGCATGCTCACCGGCTTATAGCCGGGAGATGCATTTGGGTTGTTGATTGGTGCGAGCGCGGGCGGCGACCCGATTGCCTCGATGCGGTCGAGCGCACCACAAGCGCCGAGCGATGCGGCGAGGGTGGTGATGGCCATTAGGCCCAGAGCGCGACGGATAAACATGACAGCCTCTTTGAACGTGTAGTGCATTAAACGAATGATGGATCGATCGGGTTCAGGATTTGAAATTGGCAAGGCGCGGTGCCGTCATGGCTTCAATCCGCACCGAGTTCGGGCTTTGGATGACGCCTTGGACAGTGCGATTAGAACGCGGATTGAGAACGTCGATGGTGTCGCCAACGGCACCGCTTTCCAGCGCACGACCGCGTGCCAGCAGGATCAGCGAGCCGGAGACATAGTTCATGTCCACCATCGCACCCTTGGCGATGACGACCGGCGGCTGCATGTCGCTTATACGCACAGGCTCACCGCTGCGCACCGGATAGCGCGGCGACATGCCGACAATACCGGCCTGCGTGGTCACAACGTTATTGCCGACGCGTGTGGAAGGCAGGCGAACCCACTGGATGTCTTGAGCGCGCACAACGTCACCGGGAGCAACGCTATGGGAGAGCACGGGAACCTCTGTCACCGGATAGGCGCGACCTGAGACGCGATGGAGCGGCGCGGCGGGATTGTCGGCTGGCGCGCGCAAGATGGCGTCGAACGAGCCATTGTGGGGGTTAAATGCAATCTGTTCGACCTTAACGCTCGGCGTGTCGCTGTCGCCCACCTGAACACCGGAATTGCCGCCAGTGAAATCTACTTGCATGGTGGCTGTTGACAGGATCGACGGGGTTTTGGCGATGATGGCGACGGCGATGGCGTTGGACACCTGAGCTTCAGGAACGGCGATGCCGCTGCGTGTCACCGTGACGTGGCTGAGGCCGGTCGTGTTGTGCCAGGCAAGGCCATTGCGCCGCGCGGCGAGCGAAATGCGTGACACGGAAATATTAAGCGAGGCACCAGGCGCGGGCGAAGAGGCGACCACTGTGTTGCCAGCATCGCCCGCGTCGTCAAACAGATCGGCCAATGTCACGACGTCGTTGCTGACGACCGTTGTTGCACGAAGCTCGGCGGCATTGGCAGCCGTCATTGCACCGACCATGAAGGCCGGGGCAAAGACGAGGGCTGTGAAGAGTGAACGGAGGCGCATGTTTTTAAGGTCCTTCTAGGCCTGCGTTACTTCAGGTTCGATGTGACGGACATCATTTCGTCCGACGCGGTGATGATCTTGGCGTTCATCTCGTAGGCGCGCTGGGCGGTGATGAGGTCGGAAATTTCGGTGACCGCGTTGACGTTTGAGGTTTCGAGGAAGCCCTGCTGAAGGCTGCCATAGCCAATGGACGCTGGTGCGGCGGTCGATGGCGACCCGCTGGCGGCTGTCTCGATGAAGAGATTGTCGCCCTGCGCTTCGAGGCCCGCTTCGTTCTGGAAGTTGGTCAGTTCAAGCTGGCCGACAATCTGCGGTGCGGTCTGACCAGGGATTGTTGCCTGAACTTGGCCATCCTTGCTGATGGTGATGTCGGTGGCTTCCGGCGGAATGGTGATGCCAGGCGCAACGGTGTAGCCGTCTGAATTCACGATCTGGCCGGTCGGGCTCAACTGAAAGTTACCCGCACGGGTATAGGCATCGGTGCCGCTCGGCATCTGGACGCGAAAATAACCGCGGCCTTGGATGGCGAGATCGAGCTTGTTGCCGGTGTTGTTCATGTCGCCCTGCGTCATAACGCGATAGACCGAACCCGTCTTGACGCCGAGGCCGATCTGGACGCCGGAGGGAACGATGGTCCCGCTATCAGATGAGTTGGTGCCGACGCGGCGCAGGTTCTGATAGAGCAAATCCTGAAATTCGGCGCGCTGACGCTTGAAGCCGGAAGTGCTCATGTTGGCGATGTTGTTGGAGATCACCTCGACATTGAGCTGTTGGGCCATCATGCCTGTGGCGGCGATGCTAAGCGACTGCATTAATTTGTTCCTTGGCCTGTGTCTCTAACGAATTTCAAATAGGTGGGTGGGGGAGGCTTATACCGCCCCGCCGATTTGGGAGATGGCTTGACGACGCATATCGTCGGCTGTTTGTACGAGTTTGGCGGCGCTGATATAGGAGCGCTGCACGTCGATCATGTTGGTCATTTCGGCGATTGAATTGACGTTCGAGCCTTCCAGCGAACCCTGAACAAAGCGCGGATCGGTCACCGGGGTTTCGGTCTGGGTGGTCGAATAGAGGCCGTAACCTGTGGCCTTCATGTCCTGGGGATTGGCGAAAGTCACCAAGTTGAGCTTTCCGCGTTGACCACGGTCGGTTGAGACCGTGCCGTCGCTGGCAATCGAAATCTGACCTTCGTCGCTAGCAAAGCTGATGGTTGTGCCTGATGTCGTGAGGATCGGCATGCCCTGGGAGTTGACGAGCTGGCCCTGATCGTCGAGTTGAAAATGGCCGTCGCGGGTATATTCCGTCCCCTGTGGCGCTTGCACCTGAAACATGCCCTCGCCGGAAATGGCGACATCAAGCGGGTTGCCAGTAGGCTTCAGTTCGCCGTCGGAGAGATTGCGGAACTGACCATAGTCCTGCACGAATGACAGGGACTTTTCAGGGCTGTCTTCCTTGGCGACGGGCATCAGGTATTCGTCAAACAGCATGCTCTGCGACTTGTACGCCGTCGTGTTCATGTTCGCGAGATTGTTCGCGATCGTGGACATTTCCCGCATCATGGCGGATTGGCGCGACAGGCCTATGAGAAGTGCATTGTCCATCTGGAAACCAATGTGGTTTGAGCAATCGGGTGAACGGCTTTGCGTCCGATCCCAACAGTGCAGGGGCCGTGCCACGATCAGAGGTAAGTAAAATCAACGTGTTAGTGATGTTTTTGCGGGAACGCGGATGCCATCATGGCAGGCTTTACCGGGCAGGAATTGCCGCTTGGTGCAGGCGCTGGCAACTCTTCATTAACTAAAATCAGCGAATATCCGAATGCGCTTCAGGCATCTCCATTTTGTCATGGATCCATGCTTTTGACGGGCAAGCGTATGTGAGATGAACCGGCAGAGGCCCTTGGCCTTTCTACCGGCGGCAAGGTGGGCACCTAATATGTCAGCGAGTGACGTCGACGGAACCGATGAAGACGGCGGAGAAGACGGGCCGGTCAAGCGCAAGCTGAGTGGTAAGGTTCTTGTTCTCTATGTTGTATTGCCGTTGATCGTGCTGATCGGCGCGGGCGTCGGCGTCTATATGTCCGGCTTGCTTGGCGGTGGCGACAAGGCTCATGAAGAAGAGCACGTCGTTGTTGCTCCGGTCTTTTATGATCTACCTGATTTTCTCGTCAATTTGAGCGGGGACGCCCCGCAGCACTTTCTGAAAATGAAAGTGACCTTGCAAATCGTCAATGCGGATGCGGGAAAGCGTCTGGATGCTGAGTTGCCGCGCATTCTCGATGCGTTTCAGATTTTCCTGCGCGAGTTGCGCCCTGAGGACATTCAAGGGTCGGCGGGGATGCTGCGCGTGAAAGAAGAACTGTTGCGACGCATTAATCTGGCGGTACAGCCGCCGCTGGTGACAGACATTCTTTTCCGCGAAGTGATCGTTCAGTAGGGCTTCTCGCATTTAGTTTTTAGTTCCGTTCGGATAACATTAGAAAAGTACGGCGCATTTCATGGCTACAACCGAAGCAATCGATCAGGACGAAATGGCAGCTGCAATGGCCGCCATGGATACCGAGCAAAGCGACCCGGCTGCTGGAGGTGCTTATCGCGCTTCGCCTGAACGTGTGCTTAATCAGGATGAAATTGACAACCTGCTGGGCTTTGAGGTTGAAGAAGAACAGGCCGGTGAGCGCACGGGTATTGGTGCCATCATCAATTCGGCGCTCATTTCGTATGAGCGTTTGCCGATGCTCGAAATCGTATTCGATCGGTTGGTGCGCCTGATGACCACGTCGTTGCGCAACTTCACGTCGGACAACGTGGAAGTGAGCCTTGACAATATTTCGTCGATCCGTTTTGGCGACTACCTTAATTCCATTCCGTTGCCTGCTGTTCTCGCCGTGTTTCGCGCGAAGGAGTGGGACAATTACGGCATGTTTACAGTCGACTCCAATCTCATTTACTCAATTGTTGACGTATTGCTGGGCGGACGCCGCGGCACGGCGGCCATGCGTATCGAGGGCCGTCCCTACACGACGATTGAACTCAATCTTGTTCAGCGCATGATCGAAGTCGTGCTGCAAGATGCGCAGGCTGCGTTTGAACCGTTGTCGCCCGTCACGCTTGAACTGGATCGCATCGAGACCAATCCCCGCTTTGCTGCCATTGCGCGTCCGGCCAATGCAGCCATCCTGGTCAAGCTGCGCATCGATATGGAAGATCGCGGCGGTCGCATCGAAATGCTGTTGCCTTATGCCACGTTGGAGCCCATTCGCGAGCTTTTGCTGCAGATGTTCATGGGTGAAAAATTCGGCCGCGATTCCATCTGGGAAAGCCATTTGGCGACTGAATTGTGGTCCACAAAAGTGCCGTTGGATGCAGTTCTCGACGAACAGAAAATCACACTGCGTGAGGTGATGGATTTCAAGGTTGGTCAGACGCTGATGTTGAATAGTGGGCCAAACGCGCTGGTTGAAATGCGTTGCGGTGGCATTGCGTTGGCGCAGGGGCGCATGGGACGCATGAGCAACAATGTGGCGGTTCGTATCGAAAACGGCATCAGACTTAAGCCGCACGCCCAAGCGGGTATGGCCAATAAAGACGACCATGTAAATGGAGAGCGCAAATGAATTTGCCCTTGGATATGATGCTTGAGGTGATTGTGTGTGTGCTTCTGATCGCGACAATTGGCTATTGCGCAACGATTGATCGTCGTTTGCGTGCCATGAGGTCCGGCCAAGACGGATTGCGCGCCCTCATCACCGACCTATCGAGCGCGACAAGTCAGGCCATGAACGCCATATCTCATTTGCGCCAAGCAGGTGATGCGACAGGTGTGGCGCTGACCGAACAGGTTAAGCGCGGCGGGGCTTTGGCCGATGAGTTGTCGCTGATGGTTCAGGCTGGAAACGACATTGCTAATCGTCTTGGCGGCATCGAAACGCGCCGTCCGGCCGCGCCCTCTCCCTCAGTGCAGCCTGCGTCTGCACCACGCATTGTCCAAACGCGTCTCGTTACGTTGCGCCCAGCTGCTAAAGCGTCCAGTGAGGCTCGCTCATTGCTTGATCAAATGAAACGCGCGCGCTGAATGTCGTCTGAATAAGGGTTCTAGAATGCTTGATCGTCTTCGTCTTTTGCCGACTGTTATGCTGGTAGCTGCCATGCTGCTCGGCCTTAAGGTCGTGCATATGGTTGGCGGGCTTGGTGATGTTGCAGTCATTGGTTTGGCTGAGGCGCAGGCAAAGGAAGAACCGGCCAAGGAACCCGAGACACCTGCGGCGGACGAGCTTTCTAAAGCCGGTGAACATGGCAAAAAACCGGCAGAAGAAAAAGCCCATGGCGGCGCAGACCGTCCGATGAGTGTTGAGGCGACGAAGGCCGCGCTGGCTGCTCAGACGCAAGAACTCACTCAAACGCACATGACGCCGGCGGAAATCGCGGTGCTTGGCAGTCTGTCGGCCCGCCGCACGGAAATTGATAAGCGCGCGCAGGAATTTGACATGCGCGAACAGCTTCTTGCCGCCGCTGAAAAACGGGTAGAGGCACGGATCACCGAATTAAAGGCTATTGAGGCAAAGATCAACAGCCAGATCGCGACTAATGACAAGGCGACTGAAGACCGTCTCAATGGTGTTGTTCAGATGTACGAAACGATGAAGCCGAAGGATGCGGCGCGTATTTTTGAGCGTCTGGACATGGGCGTGCTGATTGACGTCGCAAAGCGCATGAGCCCACGCAAGATGGCGGCTGTGTTGGCGGTAATGGACCCGGTGGCAGCGCAAGATTTGACCGTTGAACTGGCGACAGGCGACCGTTTACCTGAGATTCCTGCCCAGAAGGCTGAAGTGACCCGGCAGCCAGCACACAATGGTTCAGTTGTCCCGCTCGGCAAGGCTGGCTGAGCTAATAGTTTGGCTCTTAAAATGTGCGAGCCTTTGGGGGCACCTTAGACCTCTCTTAACCCCGTTAACTTAAACTTGCAGCGCGATCGGCCTGTAATAGGGCGAGAAACGGCTTTGTGCGCCTATTGCGCCGGGCGAAGGATTGAAGGCGAGTGAGCAAATTGGTTGAAGCTCGGTGGCAGGATGAGGGGCGGCGTGCAATTGGTATGTCGCGCCGTTTCATGCGCGCGGGCATGGGTTTGCTCTGCGCCCTAGTCATGGCCCTCTCAGCTACGTCGTCGGCCTATGCGCTGCCCAATGTTGCTACCACGCTGACGGAATTCAACGGCTATGGGCGCATGGTGCTCCATTGGCCCGTCGATATGCCGCATCACACTGAGGCCATCACGGCGGGGGTGCTGGTTGTTAAATTCGACAAGCCGTTTGCCCTGGATTTAAACGAGTTCGTGCGCCAGATGCCCGACGTGGTTGCGCTTGCGCGACAAGGCAGCGACGGCAAAACGCTGCGCATTGGGCTCAAATATGATTACTGGCTGAACGCTCAACAGGCCGAAAATTCGCTCTATCTGGATTTACTGTCGGCTGATTGGAGCGGCCCGCCGCCACCCTTGCCTGCCGATGTGGTGGCGCGTCTGAAGGCCAAGGCTGACTTGGCGGCTAAGGCTGCGGCTGCCGACAAAGCGGCAAAGGCAAGCGGGATTATTGATCCGACGGCGCCGGTGCCTGACCTCAGTGTGCGTGTGGCGCGCCATGACGGAATTACGCGGCTTGTTTTCGACTGGAACCAGCCGGTGCTTTACTCACTGATGCAACACGACGGGTCTGCGACAATTACATTTGATCGCACCGCCAAAGTGGCGCTGGCGCAAATTCGCGTCAATCCGCCCCCGTTTCTCAAGTCGATCAGCGCTCTTGAGCGTCATGGTCGTCTATCTGTGTTTATGAAGCTCGACAGTGGCGTGGTGGTTTCTGATTTCCGTGAGGATCTCGGCATTGTTCTCGACATCAAGCCGCATCGTGACGTAACGGATGCCGATCAGCATGAAGCCACGGCGTTGCCGCCCCAACAGCCTGACGCAGGGCCGAAGGGAGAGAAGACTGCGGCGGTCGATCATGCGCCAAAGGCAATCATGCCGGTTGCAGAGCCAACCGCTGATGAAGCGACTGAAGTGGCCGAACAGCCAGTAAAGCCCGAGGCGGAAGCGCCGACGGTATCCCCGGTTGCTGATGATGCCGAGACGCCGACCTTGCTCAAGCTGATCGGCTCGCACACCGATAATCGCAGTGAGATTGTCTTTCCCTGGGCCGTCCCAACTGGTGCTGCGGTCTTCCAGCGGTCCAATACGCTGTGGGTGGTGTTTGATCGGCATACCAAGTTCGACCTGACTGCTCTCGACATGTCGGTCTTGAAAGGGTTTGGTGAGCCTGTCGTTGTCAGTCTGGACGGTGCGAGCGCGCTGGCTATTCCGCTGACCGATCCTGACATGCTTGTCGGCGCTGAGGAGACGGGCACGCAATGGCATATTGTTGTGGCTCGCTCATTAGCTAGGACGGGTCGGTCCATCGCGCTGACGCGCAATTGGAGCGCGTCTGGCGAGGGATATGTTTCGGCTGACATGGTTGGCACGCGCAAGATCATCAAGTTTGTTGATCCGCAGGTGCATGACACATTGATGTTGGCGACGGCACGCGGATTGTCTCAGTCCATGCAAGGGTCGCGTAGTTTTATTGAGTTTCAGGCGCTGAAAACCGTGCAGGGCCTTGCCATTTCACCGCTTGCAGATGACCTTAACGTGGCGGCAGCGCCTGACGCGATCATCATTTCGCGACCAAAAGGCCTTGCCTTGTCAGCCGATAATAGCGAGGGAGCGGCCCCGTCGGACTATGTTGGAGCTGGCCCGTCACCGGCCGAGATGGATTTTGCGGCGTGGCGCGGAAAGGGCGATTTTCTGCCAACCAAACAAGCCCTTATGGTGCGCGCCGTGATGGCTGCGCCGGCTGATGAAGCCACCACACGGCTCGATTATGGTCGCTTTTTTCTTGGCTATGGGCTCGCGCCGGAAGCCTTGGTACAATTTGCGATGGCGTCGAAGGCAGACCTTCACTTGGACAACGATCCGGGCTTTAAAGCCTTGCGCGGTGTGGCTGAGGTGATGGCGCATAGGAATGCGCGGGCTGTCGCCGATTTGTCGGTCAGCGCGCTTGATCTGGACCGCTATGCGGCCGGATGGCGGGGATTGACAGAGGTTGAGCTTGGTCAGATGGACAAAGCCAACAAGGATTTCGACTTTGCAGGTGCCTTGATCGGTGAGCTTGACCCGGCCATTTCGCAAGACATGCAATTGGCCGCAACGAAAGCGGCATTGGCGATGAAGGATGTGTCGTCCGCCCATAATCATCTGGGCAAATTGCCTGCCAAGCTTGCAAACAACCGACTGCAGGCCCGCTCTTTGGTGCTGCGCGCGCAGTTGCTTGAGGCGCTCAAAAAGCCGCAGGAAGCCTTGAATTTCTATGACCGTGCTATCGAGGTCGATGATCGTGAGGGTATGGTTCAGGCCCGGTTGGGCAAGACTTTGCTGCTCAATAACATGGGCAAACTTGGCAATGATAAGGTGATCGCAGAACTGAATCGTTTGCGCATGATGTGGCGCGGTGACGATTTGGAATTGCGGATATTGGTGAAGTTGTCAGAGAAAGATCTGGCGGCGGGCAAAGCTGTTGATGCGCTTGAGGCCATGCGTGTGGCAACGCGTCATTTTCCGCTGAGCGATGAAGCGCAGGTTCTCGGTGCCAAGATGCCCGAGATATTTGCTGACTATTTCATGGGCCCCGCCTCTAAGGAGCTGACCGGCGTGCAAGCGCTGTCTGTCTATTTTGAATTTCAGGATTTGACACCCATCGGGCAGCGGGGCGACGAGCTCATCCGCAATTTGGCCGAGCGGTTGGTGTCGATTGATCTGCTGGCGCAGGCTGAAGTGCTGTTGAAATATCAGGTCGAACAGCGCCTTTATGGCAGTGTCGCCAAGGCGCAGGTGGCGGCGCGGCTTGCGAGTGTCTATCTGCTCGACAACAAGCCCAAAGAGGCTTTGCAAACCTTGCGTTCGACCATACAGAACCAGTTGCCTCAAGACCTTCGCGATAGACGCCAGTTGATTGAGGCGCGCGCGCTGGCCTCGCTCAAGCATTATGAACTCGCGCTTGATCTGCTGTCAGAGATTGAGGGCTCTAAAGCCGAGGATTTGCGCGCCGAAGTTTATTGGGAAAGCCAAAATTGGGACGCCGCTGGCCAGGCGACAGAAGCCATTGCTGAGGCGGCGAGTGCAGACCATGCAACCACTCTGGCATTGTCCGATGATGTGCGCTTCAACGTGATGCGCTCAGCGATTGCCTATTCGATGGGTGGAAACGACAAGGGGCTTGCGCGACTACGGACGAAGTTTGGCACCCGTATGGCCAGCTCGGTCGATGGCAGCGCCTTTGCCGTGGTCAGTGATCCGATTGAAACGACGGGCGTGGCGTTTCGCCAGCTGGCGGGGCGGGTGGCATCGATCAACATGATCGAGCGGTTCGTAACCTCGCTCAAGGATGATCCGATTTCAGCGACTGTGCCCGAGCCTAACAAGGCGGCCGCCGCTGCCAGTGCCAAGGGCGTGGCGGTGAACTAAGAGCCTTGCGCTATTGAGGAATAGAAAAAGCCACGCTGGTGATGAACCAGCGTGGCTTTTTGTTGCTTACCGATGCGCTGTGTTCGTCAGTGCCCGAAGCTCTGGACGAGGCTACCTGCAACTAGGGTCCAGCCATCTACCAGCACAAAGAAGATCAACTTGAAAGGTAGGGAGATGGTGACTGGGGGTAACATCATCATGCCCATCGACATAAGGACGGAGGCCACCACCATGTCGATGACGATGAAAGGTAGAAAGATGAGAAAGCCGATTTCGAAGGCGCGGCGTAGCTCGCTCAGCATGAAGCTCGGGACGATGACCTGAATTGGCAGTTCCTTGGCTTCCTTCGGTTCGGGCGTGTTGGAGAGATCAACGAAGAGCTTCAAGTCTTCCTTGCGGACCTGGGTCAGCATGAAGGTCTTGAAAGGGTCAATTGACTTTTCGAAGGCCTCGCCGATTTCCATTTGCTGGTTCATCAACGGCTCGATGCCGTCGTGATAGGCCTTGGTGAATGTCGGTGCCATGACGAAGGCTGTCAGGAATAGGGCCAGACTGATCAGCACGGAATTGGGCGGCGTCTGCTGCGTGCCGATGGCGGTGCGCAGGAGTGAGAGCACGACCACGATGCGCACGAAGGACGTCACCATGATGAAGATGGACGGCGCGAGGCTTAATACGGTGATAAGCGCGACGATCTGGACGATGTGATCGGTCAGACCGAAGTTGTCGGCGAGATCAACTTTGATTGTATCAGCCAGCGCGGGCCCGGTGATAGCGAAGACGAGCATGGCACCGATAATGCCTGCGAGCAGCGGCGTTTGGCGCAGCATGAAGTTCACGGGCTGTCTCATGCGCGGCGTTCCTTGATGAAGTCCACTATTTTTTGAACATGCAGAACCGCACCTGTCGGGGCGGATTGTGTCTGCGTGATGTCTGTTTCGGCTTTTGCGGGCGCTTCTATTCCCGCCTCGATCAGCAAATCGCGTTCGCCACCGATCAGGACAAGATGTTCGCGGTCATCGCGGCGCATCAAGACGAGGCGATGCTTGCCATCAATGACTTTTACCTCAACGACTGAAAGACGTTTTTGCGTGCCAGTCGGTACCGCGCCGCCGGTTGCCAAGCCAAGTCGTTTGGCGGCGTAGGCGCAAAGGCCGATCAACCCCAGAATGAAAAGGAGCGATGCCACGAAGCGGAAGATTTCAGAAAGTTCCATGTGTATGCCCAAACACAGGGTGTCCCATGACGGGGCACCAACAGGGCATAATTTGCCGTGTCATGTTTAATGGCGGGTTAAGACGCGCAAAAAACCTCGACTTTGGTGGTTACCAAAATCTTGAGGCGCTAGGTCATTTTTGCCGTCGTTAGGATGATTTTAACTCTGTCGGCTGAAACTCCCCTAGCCGCCAAGAAATGCGTGGCCCGAAATTGACGATGTGAGTGGACAAATCCAGCGCCCAGAAGGGACGGACAGGCCGCTCCAATTGGGCACTCGACTATGGCGATTGGTGATCTCCCCATCTTTGCGATGATGAAGCAGCGGCTGCATTGGCTGACCGAGCGTCAGCAGGTGTTGGCGCAGAACGTCGCGAATGCGAATACGCCGGGCTATGAGGCGCGTGATCTTAAACAGTTGGATTTTGGCGCAATGGTAGATGCGAGCGGTCCTAAGCTCGCGCCTGTTGCGACGAATGCAGGGCATATCGGTAGTCCGGTTGCAGGCGCGGGGGCTGGCACAGGTTCAATGCTGGGTCAGGCGCGCGGCGGCGAAATTATCAAGCAGGCGGATTTTGAAACATCGCCGACCGGCAACTCGGTCACGCTCGAAGACGAGATGGTGAAGGTTGCCCAAAACCAGATGGATTATGAGGAAGTGACCGCGCTCTACAACAAGGGCATGGGCCTCGTTCGTATCGCGATTGGCCGCTAATCAGCGACTTGAAGGAGTAGGGACATGGATCTTCTAAAATCAATGATGGTGGCAGCGTCCGGGCTTAAAGCTCAGAGCGGCCGTATGCGTATCATCGCGGAAAATATGGCCAATGCGGATTCGACCGGCAAGACGCCCGGTTCGGACCCCTACCGCCGCAAGGTGCCGACATTTGAGGATCGAATGGATCGTGAGTTGGGCACTCAGACCGTGCAGCTTGGCCGCCCGATGCTCGACCAGAGCGATTTCAAACTTAAATTTATGCCGGGTCATCCTGCCGCTGATGCCAATGGCTATGTGAAAATGCCTAATGTTGATGGCCTCGTTGAAGCCATGGACATGCGCGAAGCGCAGCGCAGCTATGAAGCCAACCTCAATATGATCACGGCATCGCGGCGCATGATGTCGCAAACCATCGATATTTTGAAGAAATAACGGGCGCAGGAGCTAGAGCAACATGGCCATTCCAGCCGCAGCACTAAATGCATATGCCCAGGCCGCCCGTATGGGTGGCGGGGCCGCCTCTGCGCCAGCAAGTGGAGCCAAAGAGGCCCTTGGTGGTGGCTTCGGGGATTTCCTCGAAAAAGCCATCGACAAAACGATTGATGTGAGCAAAGCCAGCGAACATCAGATGGCCGTTTCAACGACGGGCAAGAGCGGCAATATCATTGATGTCGTGACGGCTGTGTCGGAAGCAGAAACCACGCTGCAGACCGTGATGGCTGTGCGCGACAAGGTGATCGCGGCCTATCAGGATATCATCAAAATGCCGATCTAGGTCGGCGATAGATTTTCTGAATGTATTTTGAGTGACGACATAAGACGAACGGGGATATGGGCAAATGAACGGACCTGAAGTGGTCGATCTGGCGCGGCAGAGCATCTACACGATGTTGCTCGTCGCTGCGCCGATGATGATAGTGGCGCTTGTCGTTGGTGTGGCGATTGCGCTTCTGCAGGCTTTGACGCAAGTGCAGGAAATGACCCTTGTGTTTGTGCCCAAGATCGTCGCCATCTTTCTCGCCTTGCTGCTTGCTTTGCCGTTCATGGGACAGGCAATGGCAAGCTACATGAACCTCATCGCGCAAAAGATCGTCTCAGGCTAGGCCGCAGGTCACAAGCCGCTTAGGAACGCACCGCGCATGATCAGTATTGAATTTCTTCCCCAGACCGCTTTTGTGTTCATGCTCGTCTTTGCACGGCTGGGCTCGATGGTCATGCTCATGCCCGCTCTTGGCGAAGTGGCGGTGCCAGCACAAGTTCGCGTGATCCTCGCCCTTATGCTCTCGGCCATCATGATGCCTTTGGTGGCAGACACCTATTCCGCCATTCCGCCAACAATCCCCGGTCTTGCCATGGCCGTTACCTCGGAAGTCATGATCGGTATTTTTATTGGTATGTCGGCCAAACTCATTATGAGTGCGCTGCATGTGGCGGGCAATATCATTGCTTTGCAGACCGGCCTTGCCTTTGCGCAGAACGTCGATCCGACGCAGGGCACGCAAGGCGCGCTGGTGTCGAGCTTTTTGTCGTTGCTGGCGGTGACGCTGATTTTCACGACAGGCCTTCATCATTTACTGATTGCGGCGATGCGCGACAGCTATGTGCTTTTCCATCCCGGTGATGTCCTTCCGGTGGGGGATTTTTTGGCGCTGGCCGTCAAGATGACGTCGGGCGCCTTCGTGCTGGGTGTCCAATTGGCTTCGCCATTTCTGGTGTTTGGCCTCGTTTTTTATATCGGCATCGGGCTGCTTTCTAAGTTGATGCCGCAGATCCAGATTTTCTTTATCGCCATGCCCGCCAATATCGGGCTTGGTCTTGCGCTTCTGTTTCTTATCCTTGGTGCCATGATGACGTGGTTCCTGCAAGGGTTTGAGCAGACGATGTCGCTGTTTGTGCATTGACGTTAGGAAACCAACGGCATGTCTGAACAAAACGATCAGGAAAAAACAGAAGAACCGACCGGGCGAAAACTTGAAAAAGCCCGCGAAGAAGGCGACATCGTCAAGAGCCAGGAGGTCAATTACTGGTTCGTGATGATGGGCGGCGCGCTGGCGGTTGGCTTGATGGGCAGTTCGATGGCGGGCACTATGCTCGACACGCTGAGGGTTTTTCTGGCCTCGCCTCAGGATATCCCCATGGACCGTGACCATCTGCGTCTGGTCGTTATGCATGTGGGCTCCATCATGTTTGGTGCGCTGGCCTTGCCGCTCGGCATTCTTGTGGTGTCGGCCATTGCGGGCAATGTGGTGCAGAACCCGCCTGTGTTTTCGGCCAAAAGCATGAAACCATCGTTCTCCAAAATTTCGCCCATCAAGGGATTGGAACGGATGTTTGGCGCAAAAAGCGTCATGAATTTGCTCAAGAGTATCGTCAAATTTGCTGTGGTCGGTGGGGTGGTTATCACAATTGTCTGGCCGGATCGTAACCAACTGCCTTTGATGATGACGTGGGATGTGTCCATGCTTCTGCCAGCTGTGCGCAGCATGGCGCTGAAGATGTTTGGTGGTGTTATTGCGGTGATGACCATTCTGGCGGGGCTCGACTATCTGTTTGAGTATTTCCAGTGGATGAAAAAGCAGCGCATGTCTGTTCAGGAAATCAAGGACGAGCACAAGCAGGCGGAAGGGGACCCCAAGATCAAGGGTCGGTTGCGCCAATTGCGTATCGAGCGCAGCCGCCGCCGGATGATGGCCGAAGTGCCTAAAGCGAGTGTTGTGATCATGAATCCGACCCACTATGCGGTCGCGTTAAAATATGAAAAAGGCATGGGCGCGCCGATTTGTGTCGCCAAGGGTGTTGATGGATTGGCGCTGCGCATCCGTGCATTGGCCGAGGAAAGCAATGTGACGGTGGTGGTCAATCCGCCGCTTGCGCGCGCGCTGCATGCTTCGGTGGAACTGGATCAGGAAGTGCCGCCGGAACACTATAAAGCGGTGGCTGAGGTGATTGGCTATGTGATGCGTCTTAGGGCTAAAATCGGAAGTCGGCGCAGTGCATGATGATTCGCCTGCGCGCACAGCGAACCATCATGATAAAATGCGTGGACAGGCTTGATGAAAACGGCGCTGTGGGGGCTAGCCGATGAGTGAGATGCCAATTAAATTGTCTGAGCCAGTTGGTGAATTGCTTGAGCCAACGGACGGGCTGAACCCGGCAAACGCGCCACGCGTGGGACGCTGGTCGCGGCGGCGCTGGGTGGTGCTGGCCGCTGTCGTGGTTGGTGTGGGCGCGACTGTGGCAGATATTTTTCAGATTCATCTGTTTGGGACGAGCGGTGCGCTGACGCTGATCGGTGTGTTTGTCGCTGCCGCCATGATGTTGCTGGCGCTCAGCTCGGCGCTGGTGCGCGACCCGAGCCAGACCCATGAAGCGGCGGGTGAGGCGCTGGATACGCTGCCTGACCCGTGTTTTGTGGTGGATCGACGCGGTGCGGTGCTGTTTGCCAATGAGGCTTACCGCAGCCTGCTGGGCATCGTGAACGATGATCGTCCGGTGCCGCTGGAGCGGCTGTTGGCCGGGCGTGACAATCTTGCCGACACGGTTTTCCGACTGGCGCAAGCGGCGCGGACGGGGTTTGCCGCCGAAGAAGAGCTTCGATTTGCGCCGCGCCTGGGCACGCTGGAACGCGTGTACAAGGTGGTTGTGCGTCCGCTGCGAGGGGCGGCTGGCGGGGCTGTGTGGCTGTTGCGCGATCTGACGGTGGAGCGCGAACGCGTTGACATGGTCGAGCAAAGCTGGCGCTTACTAATCAATTTTCTCGCCGCGATGCCGTTTGGCGTTTATGCCACGCAGATGGATGGGGATATTATCTTCACCAACGCCAAGCTGGCTGGATGGTTAGGTATTGATGTTAAACGTCTAGGGGCCACCCCCTCCAAACTATCGCAATTTATTGTCGGTGATATGGCCGCCCTGACGCGCGACGCAGAAGGTGATGAGGCCGTGGTGGCTGATATTGATCTGCGCGACGCAGACGGCCGCGTGTTTCCGGTGCATGTCATCCAAAATCTTGTGCCCGCCAGCGCGACGCGAGGGCCGATGTATTGGGGCATCGTGCTGAGCCGCACGACGGGCGACAAGGCAGAAGAAAACGCACGCGATGCCGAGATGCGGTTTGCACGCTTCTTCAACAATGCGCCCGTCGGCATTGCCACCGTTGATAGCGATGGCCGCATTGATAATGCCAATAGCGCCTTTCTGGCCTATGTGGGTGCGGGCGTGAAGCGCGGGACGGGGCTTGTCGATCTGGTTATTGAAGATGATCGCGCCAGTGTGATGGACGGTCTTGCCGCTTCGCGCGCCGGGCGGGCATCCAATCCAGCGATCGAAGTGCGGCTTGCCAATAGTTCGGAACGCGTGGGATTGCTCTATGTCAGCCGCGTCGATGTGGAAGAGGGCGCCAGCTCGACGGTGGCCTATCTGATTGATGCGACCGAGCAAAAGTCGCTGGAACTGCAATTTGCACAATCGCAGAAAATGCAGGCGATTGGCCAGCTTGCGGGCGGGGTGGCGCATGATTTCAACAACCTGCTGACCGCCATTATCGGCTTTTGCGATCTTCTTTTAGCGCGGCATCAGGCGGGCGATCCGTCCTTTGCCGATGTCATGCAGATTAAACAAAATGCCAATCGCGCGGCCAATTTGACGCGGCAATTGCTGGCTTTTTCGCGTCGTCAGACGCTGCGGCCCAAGGTCTTGTCGCTGACGGACGCGCTGGCCGAATTGCAAAACTTGTTGTCGCGGCTGCTGACAGAAAAAGTTGAACTGAAGATCGTGCATGGCCGCGATCTGGGACTCGTCAAGGTCGATCAGAACCAGCTTGAGCAGGTCGTCATGAACCTTGCTGTCAATGCGCGCGACGCTATGCCCGAAGGCGGCAAGCTGACGATCCGCACGGCTAATGTATCTGAGGAAGATAGCCGGGCGCTTGATCATGCGCTAATGCCGCCAGCGGAATATCTGCTGATTGAAGTGGCCGACACGGGCAGCGGCATCCCGAAGGAAAATCTGGGCAAGATTTTTGAGCCCTTCTACACGACCAAAGACCCGAGCAAGGGGACGGGGCTGGGCTTGTCCACGGTCTATGGCATCGTCAAGCAAACCGGCGGTTTCATCTTTCCCTACTCGACGATGGGCAAGGGGACGGCTTTCCGCATTTATCTACCGCGCTATTTTGAGACCCCGGCCGACGTCAAGGAAGCGGCGGAAGCCAAGGCTGCTGAAGCCGCACCAGAGGCCACTGACCTCACGGGCAAGGGCACGATTCTGCTGGTTGAGGATGAAGACGCGGTGCGGACCTTTGCGGCGCGCGCGCTGGCCACACGCGGCTATGATGTGCTGCAAGCCGAGAGCGGCGAGGCGGCGCTGGCCCTTGTTGAAGCCCATGATGGGGTGATCGACCTCATCGTCTCCGATGTGGTGATGCCTAATATGGATGGGCCGACGCTGATCCGGGAACTGGTGGGCAAACTACCCGGCGTGAAGATTATTTTTGTCTCAGGCTATGCCGAAGACGCCTTTGCTAAGAGCCTCGACCCCGCCCAAGCGTTCCATTTTCTGCCCAAACCGTTCTCGCTCAGGCAATTGGCGAAGGCGGTCAAGGATGTGATGAGCCAAGGTTGAGACGATTCTCGATCTAGTGGTCCGCTTTGATGTTTAAGAAAACGAACATCAAGGGAACTTGGACAGAATTTCTCTTTTTTATCAATGGTTTAAAATTTTCCTTGCTCATGAGAACAAACCCGGTACATTAACCTTCAATTGCTTCAGCGCAACCAGCGTGAAATAAGGGGAACCGGATGTCGAAAAACGTAGTGCAGCTTTCTGACAAGGGCGGTAAAGGCGAAATGGACAAGCAAAAAGCGCTTGAGGCGGCCTTGAGCCAGATTGAACGCTCGTTTGGCAAGGGTTCGATTATGCGGCTCGGTAAGAACGAGCAATTGGTCGGGATCGAATCCATTTCCACAGGCTCGTTGGGGCTTGATATTGCGCTTGGGATTGGTGGTTTGCCGCGGGGCCGTGTGGTTGAAGTCTATGGCCCGGAGTCGTCGGGCAAGACGACACTGGCGCTGCAGACCATTGCGGAAGCTCAAAAATCTGGCGGTGTGTGCGCTTTTATCGACGCAGAACATGCGCTTGATCCAATTTATGCCCGCAAGCTTGGCGTCCAGCTTGATGATTTGCTGATTTCACAACCCGATACTGGCGAGCAGGCGCTTGAAATCTGCGACACGCTGGTGCGCTCGGGTGCGGTGGATATGGTGGTGATCGACAGCGTCGCGGCGTTGACACCCAAGGCCGAGTTGGAAGGCGAAATGGGCGACAGCCTGCCGGGTTTGCAAGCGCGTCTGATGAGCCAAGCACTGCGCAAGCTGACCGGTTCGATTTCCAAGTCGAACACGATGGTCGTTTTCATCAACCAGATCCGTATGAAAATCGGCGTCATGTTCGGTAGCCCGGAGACGACAACGGGCGGTAACGCCTTGAAATTCTACGCTTCTGTCCGTCTCGACATCCGCCGGATCGGCGCGATCAAGGACCGCGATGAAGTGGTGGGCAACCAGACCCGCGTGAAAGTGGTCAAAAACAAAGTGGCGCCGCCCTTCAAGCAGGTTGAGTTCGACATCATGTATGGCGAAGGCATCTCCAAGATGGGCGAGCTGGTTGATCTGGGCGTCAAGGCGGGGATTGTCGAGAAATCCGGCTCTTGGTTTTCCTATAACAGCACGCGGATCGGGCAGGGGCGTGAAAACTCCAAGACTTTCCTCCGGGAAAACCCCGAAATGGCCGATGAGATCGAGAAGGCCATTCGCGCCAATGCCGGTCTTATTGCCGATCAGGTTCTGCAAGGCGAGCCGGAACCTGATGCGGATGACGATGACGGTGATGTTGAAGCAACGGCCTGATGGGCAAGTGAGCGCTTAAATAGGCTCGAGGCTCGGCTCGAAAACGAGCTCTTTCCTGCAATTCTTCGAGCCTGTTCCTGTCGAGCTTGAACGAGACCATATATTTCTCTGCCTGAGTGCAGGAAGCGGCGTCGGGGACCCCACCGGCGCCGTTTCGCTGTCTTGAGGTTGTTGTTTGGGGGCGTCGTCTTGGGAGGCGAAAAGCGGGGATAATTGGTTTTGGGGGATTTCTAGACAGAGGGCAGGGCGAAAGGTAAAAGCTGGGCCTGATCCAGCTGGTGTGGCTTGCTTTCCGATGCAACGGTGGGGCTTGCGACAATCAGCAGTATTTTTGAGCGAGACACACGCAATGGCCGGCCTCAACGAGATCCGCAGCACCTATCTGGACTTCTTTGCCAAGAACGGGCACGAAATCGTTGCCTCGGGCTCGCTTGTCCCGAACAATGACCCGACGCTGCTCTTTACCAACGCGGGCATGGTGCCGTTCAAGAACGTCTTTACCGGTCAGGAAAAGCGTCCCTATGTGCGGGCCACCTCGTCGCAGAAATGCGTGCGCGCGGGCGGCAAGCATAACGACCTCGATAATGTCGGCTACACGGCGCGCCATCACACATTCTTTGAGATGCTCGGCAATTTTTCGTTCGGTGATTATTTCAAACCTGACGCCATCGAATTTGCCTGGAACTTGATCACACGTGAATTTGGTCTGCCTAAGGAGCGCTTGATCGCCACGGTCTATCACGACGATGATGAAGCGCATGGGTTGTGGAAGAAGATCGCAGGGCTTGACGACAGCAGGATCATCCGCATTTCGACGGCAGACAATTTTTGGTCGATGGGCGAGACGGGGCCTTGCGGGCCGTGCTCAGAAATTTTCTTTGATCATGGCGACAAAATTCCAGGCGGGCCGCCCGGTAGCGCGGATGAGGACGGCGATCGCTTCATCGAAATCTGGAATTTGGTGTTCATGCAATATGACCAAATTTCGGCAGGCGAGCGGCGCAATCTGCCTAGGCCGTCAATTGACACAGGCATGGGACTTGAGCGCATGGCGGCGGTGCTGCAAGGCACGCATGACAATTATGCGACCGATGTGATGCGGGCGTTGATTGTGGCGAGCGCGGAGACTTCGGGCACGGACCCGGACGGCGCTCATGCGGTGAGCCACCGCGTCATCGCCGATCATCTACGCGCCAGTTGTTTTTTGATTGCCGATGGTGTGATGCCGTCCAATGAAGGGCGCGGCTATGTGCTGCGCCGGATCATGCGGCGCGCCATGCGCCATGCACAATTGTTGGGCGTGGCCGAACCGTTGATGTGGCGTCTGGTGCCTGCATTGGTGCGGCAGATGGGCGATGCTTATCCTGAGTTGCGCCGTGCTGAAGCGCTGGTCACGGAAACATTGAAACTCGAAGAACGCCGCTTTCGTGAAACGCTGGTGCGCGGCCTGAAATTGCTCGACGAGGAGTTGGAGCAACTCGGCAATGCTAAGGTGCTGCCCGGCGATGTCGCGTTCCGTCTCTATGACACTTATGGCTTCCCGCTTGATCTGACGCAGGATGCGCTGCGCTCCAAGGGCATTCAGGTGGAACTGGCGGGCTTTGATGCCGCCATGCAGAAGCAGCGCGAAGATGCGCGCGCGGCCTGGTCGGGGTCGGGCCAGAAGGCAACCGAGACGGTTTGGTTTGAGTTGCGCGAAAAACTCGGCGCGACAGAATTTCTTGGTTACGAGAATGAAAGCGCTGAAGGCAAGGTGAGCGCGATTGTGGTCGATGGCGCGTCGGTGAGGCACGCGGCGGCTGGACAAGCGGCGACGATCATCACCAACCAAACGCCGTTCTATGGCGAGTCCGGTGGACAGGTAGGTGACACGGGGCTGCTGTTCACGGGCGCGGGCGCGGGCGCTGAATTTTTCGTCAGCGATACGCATAAAAAACTTGGCGATATGGTTGTGCATTTTGGCACGCTCAAACGCGGTGAGTTGAGCGTCGGCGATATTGTCGAAATGAAAATAAACACGACGCGTCGCGGGGCGACGCGGGCAAACCATTCGGCGACGCATTTGTTGCATGAAGCGCTGCGCCGTGTGCTGGGCGATCATGTGACGCAAAAGGGCTCGATGGTGTCGCCTGACCGGTTGCGCTTTGACTTCAGCCATCCCAAGCCGATGACGGCAGACGAGATCGCGCAGGTTGAAGATATGGTCAATCGCGTGATCCGTCAGAACCGCGATGTGACAACGCGGCTGATGACGCCGGATGAGGCGATTGAAGCGGGTGCGCTGGCGCTGTTTGGTGAGAAATACGGCGATGAAGTGCGCGTGCTGGCGATGGGTGTGAACGACGATGCGCTGAGCGCGGATGGCAATGGCAGTAGCTATTCGGTTGAACTCTGCGGCGGCACGCATGTACATCGCGTTGGTGACATCGCGATTTTCAAGATCGTAAGCGAGACCGCAGTGGCCTCAGGCATCCGGCGCATCGAGGCGTTGACGGCGGAAGGGGCGCGGCTCTATCTGGTCGAACAGGATCGCTTATTGCGCGAAGCGGCGGGCGCGCTGAAAATTGCGAGCGAAGATTTGCCGAGCCGCGTGGTGGCGCTGATGGATGAGCGCAAGCGGCTGGACCGTGAATTGCACGACGCCAAGAAGAAACTCGCGATGGGTGGTGGTGCGAGCGGTGGCGAGGCGACCGCGTCGCAAAGTATTGGTGGCGTCAATGTGGTGGCGCGCGTGCTAAACGGCGTCAGCCCCAAAGACCTCCGTGGACTGATTGATGAAGCGCGCAAGCAGATCGGCTCTGGCGTCGTGGCACTGGTGACGGTCAGCGAAGATGGCAAAGGCGCGATTGCTGTGGGTGTGACGGCAGACCTGACGGCGAAGTTCAATGCGGTAGAGCTTGTGAAGGCGGGCTCTGTTGCGATGGGCGGCGCGGGCGGTGGTGGCCGACCCGATATGGCGCAGGCTGGTGGACCTGATGGCGACAAGGCAGAGGCCGCGCTGGCGGCCGTGAAAGCGGCGCTTGAGGCTGTGGCGGCTTGAGGGCTGCAATTGGCTTGAGGTTGGGGCCTCGTCCTTCGAGACGCGGCTTCGCCGCTCCTCAGGATGAGGCTTCGTGCGCCTCCTCAGGATGAGGCTTCGAGACGGCGCAAGGGCGCCTCCTTGAGGCATGAGAGTTCAAATTTTGTTTCTGCCTTGCGGGCCAGCACCTTGCGGGCGCTTTCGGCGCCGGTGATGGGGAGGCCTTTGGGGTTGATGAGGCCGACTTGTGCGAGGACGCTGGCTTGGTCCCAATAGACATGCTCGTAGGAAATTTTGTCGTCGGCAAAGCCGACAATGACGGCGACCACCATTTCGACGGGTTTGCCGGTCGGGGCGACGCCGGGCATGAGCCAGTCAATGACGGCGGTGTGGGTGAAGCTGATATAGATTTTATCGGCGATGCGGTCATGCCCCACCGTGCGTGAGACGCCGATCATTTCGACATCTGGCGGGAAGAATTTGCCGACGAGATGATCGCGGTAAAAGACCCGAACACCTTCCTGGCCCGCGCCGCCTTGCATGGTGGGCACATGATTGAGGTAGGGGTCGACACTCATCGTCTTCATCGTCGTTTCGAGATCGCCTTCAAGCTCGGCACCGACATGGCGCTCGAACAGAGCCACCATTTTTTCCTGATGGGATGACAGCATCATGTTTCACCTTCTTGATGCGCGCGCGCTTGGAGCGAGCGGCGTGTTACCTGTCGAGGTAGGGCAGGGTATCGGTGTGGTGGCCGATCATGGCGAGCGTGGACCGCGCGGATTTCAGGCGTGAATGCGATGTTTGCTTCATGGTATTCCCCCGGTTTCCGGGCGGACATGCCGCCCGACTGGCCGTCAGCGCGTCGGAGTTTATCCGTATGCCGATAGGCTTAATTTGAGTGTACTTTAATGAAGGCAATTAGCAAGGTGATTATGAGGGCTAGTGGGGTGGGATTGGCGGCGGGAGGCCTGACATGACTAAGCCCTCCCCCTCAAGGGAGGAGGGCTCGAAAGCAGGACGCTAGGCGGGCCGTTTGAAGAAGAGGTCACGCATTTTGTCTTGGCCGATGAGACGGGTGAGTTCGTTGATTCCGAAGAAGGGGATCAGGGCGACGAAGATCATGAAGGTGATGGTGATGATCTGGGCCGGATCTGAGAGCGGGATCGCCGGGCTGGCGGATACGGCATGGGCGGGCCAGAGCGCCTTGATCAACATTTCTTCTAGCACTTCAAAGCCGATGATGACTACGGCAAAGAGAGCGGCCTTGATGAGGATCGGCCAGATGAGGGGCAGGCGTTCGGCACGTTTGCCGAGATGCAGATGTTCGGCGATGAGGACGAATTTGCCGAAAAGAAGTGCCTTGAGGGTGACGTCGCCGAGATGGGCGAGCAAGTTCCATTGCGACGCCATGATGGCGTTGTGCAGCGTATAGACGCTCAGGAGCAGCCAGAGATAGGCGGCAATGATCAGGAAATGGCTGATGCGCTGGAAGAAGGTTTTGCTGTGGCGGGTGGTTTTGTCCGTAGGCATATCATCGGCTTCTCGTTGATGCGATGCGTGGGAGCGTAATGTGATGGGTGGGGGGAGGCAAGGTGGTGTGTGTGGAGGGTGCTTTGAGACGGGCCAAGGGGCCCTCCTCAGCATGAGGGTTTATTTTTCGCTTTTTATTCTGACCTTATCCTGATGAGGACGTTCTTGTGTCCGTCTCGGAGGATGGCGGCGGGGAGAGGGCTAGAAAGAGAGGGCTTAGGCTTGCTTGGCTAGTGTCTTGGCGAGATTTTCGGCGACTTTGTCGAGGAAGCCTTCGGTGGTGAGCCACTTTTGTTCCGAGCCGACGAGCAGCGCCAGGTCTTTGGTCATGTGGCCGCTCTCAACCGTGGAGACGCAGGTTTTTTCTAGCGTGTGGGCGAAGTTTTCTAGGGCGGCGTTGCCGTCGAGTTTGCCGCGATGCGAGAGGCCACGCGTCCAAGCAAAGATCGAGGCGATGGAGTTGGTGGAGGTTTGCTCGCCGCGCTCATGCTGGCGGTAATGGCGCGTGACTGTGCCGTGAGCGGCTTCGGCTTCGAGGATTTTGCCGTCGGGCGTTTGCAGCACGGAGGTCATCAGGCCGAGTGAGCCAAAGCCTTGCGCGACGCTGTCGGACTGGACGTCGCCGTCGTAGTTTTTGCAGGCCCAGACATAGCCGCCGGACCATTTCATGGAGGAGGCTACCATGTCGTCGATCAGGCGATGCTCATAAACGATCTTGGCTTTTTCAAAATCGGCTTTGAATTCGGCGTCATAGACTTCTTGGAAGATGTCCTTGAAGCGGCCGTCATAGGCTTTGAGGATGGTGTTCTTGGTGGAGAGATAGACCGGGAAATTGCGGTCGAGGCCGAACTTGAGGCAGGCGCGGGCAAAGTCGTGGATCGAGGGGTCGAGGTTGTACATGGCCATGGCGACGCCGGATGAGGGGTAGTCGAAGACCTCATGCTCGATTGTGTCCTTGCCGTCGGCCGACACCCATTTGATGGTCATCTTGCCTTTGCCGGGGACGAGGAAGTCGGTGGCGCGATATTGGTCGCCATAGGCGTGGCGGGCGATGACGATCGGCTCAGTCCAGCCCGGCACGAGGCGGGGAATGTTGCGGCAGATGATGGGCTCGCGGAAGACAGTGCCGTCGAGAATGTTGCGGATGGTACCGTTGGGCGACTTCCACATTTTCTTGAGGCCGAACTCTTCGACGCGGGCTTCGTCTGGTGTGATGGTGGCGCATTTGATGCCGACGCCGTGTTTCTTGATGGCTTCGGCGGCGTCGATGGTCACCTTGTCGTCGGTGGCGTCGCGGTGTTCCATGCTGAGGTCGTAATATTCGATGTCGAGGTCGAGAAAGGGAAAGATCAGCTTGTCCTTGATCATCTTCCAGATGATGCGCGTCATCTCGTCGCCATCGAGGTCAACGACCGGATTTTTGACTTTAATTTTGGACATACGGTTCTGAACCCTTCGAGACGTGAGCAGGCGGAAAATAGGCCGCTCAACGTAAGCTGGCGAGGTGCGCGACGCGGAGCCTCGCGCAGAGGATATGATCCTATAACATTGCCCGCCATTTGATTAAAGGCGGGGGATCGCTTATTCAGCGCCCTTGGACAAACGGTAGCAGAAATATGACCGATGGCAGGCACTGACCAGACGAAAAGCAATCTCGCGCCCTCAGAACGGGGGCCGGCCATGATTCTGGTAGGCCCGCAGATGGGCGAAAATATAGGTATTGCGGCGCGTGCCATGCTGAATTTTGGGCTTACAGAGATGCGGCTGGTGAGCCCTCGCGACGGCTGGCCCAATGAGCGCGCGCGCGCGGTGTCGTCGGGTGCCGATCAGGTGATCGATCAGGTGGTGATCTATGGCGAAACCGAGGCGGCGGTGGCCGACCTTGATTATGTGATTGCGACAACGGCGCGCTCACGCGACATGACCAAGCCCGTGTTTACGCCGGGGCCAGCTATGGCCAAGCTGCGTGAGGTGATGGCAGCGGGCGGCAAAGCGGGCGTGCTGTTTGGGCCGGAGCGCACGGGGCTGAGTAATGATGATGTGGTGCTGGCCGACGCTATCGTGATGGTGCCGGTGAACCCCGCCTTTGCCTCGATCAATCTGGCGCAGGCGGTGCTTTTGCTGGGCTACGAGTGGTTTAAGGCCGGCGACGAGACACCGGCTGTGCGGCACGACACGCCGGGCACGCGGCCAGCCACCAAGGAAGAGATACATGGATTTTTCATGCATCTGGAAGGCGAGTTGGACCGGTTTGGCTTTTTGAAGCCGCTGGAGAAGCGGCCTTCGATGGTGCGCAATATCCGCAATCTGTTTCAGCGCGCGGGGATGACCGAGCAAGAGGTTCGGACGTTCCGGGGCATCGTGGGGGCGCTGGCGACAAGGCGGGCGATGTGGGAGCCAGAGGAGAAGTAGGGGGCTGGGGCCTCGTCCTTCGAGACGCCGCAAGAGCGGCTCCTCAGGATGAGGGTTTATTTCATCAAATTCTGCCTCATCCTGAGGAGGACCACTTGGCCCGTCTCGAAGGATGGGAAGGGTTTGACATCAGCGGGTGAGCGGGCTAAAAACCACCACGAATTCGGCCCCAGATGGGCCGTTTTCTATTTTACGCACCCGTGGAAAAGGCGACGCTTGTAGCTGATTCCTGTCGGCCAGAAATGGCAAAGGAGGGCGCGTTTCCCGTTATTTATAAGGAAACCGCGATGACAAAGCGCATTGAATCTAAGTATAAACTCGACCGCCGGATGGGCGAAAACATCTGGGGTCGCGCCAAGAGCCCGGTCAACCGTCGTGAATATGGCCCCGGCCAGCACGGTCAGCGCCGCAAAGGCAAGCTGTCGGACTTTGGTGTTCAGCTCCGCGCCAAGCAGAAGCTGAAGGGCTATTACGGCAATATTTCCGAGAAATCCTTCCACGGCATC
Organism: Parvibaculaceae bacterium; assembly: GCA_041688015.1. Lineage (GTDB taxonomy): Bacteria > Pseudomonadota > Alphaproteobacteria > Parvibaculales > Parvibaculaceae > Parvibaculum. The sequence continues at coordinate 8,700 of JBDNIY010000016.1, read as the reverse complement.
TACAATGAAGCGCAGCGTTTGCGTGGTGACACCAGCGAGTTGCTGATCAGCCTGCTGGAACGTCGCCTCGACGCGGTTGTCTATCGCGCCAAGTTTGTGGCCACGGTTTTTGCGGCACGTCAGTTCATCAATCACGGCCATGTGCTGGTGAACGGCAAGAAGGTCAACATCGGCTCGATGCGTCTGAAAGACGGCGACGTGGTGGAAGTACGCGAGAAGTCAAAGCAGCTTGGCCTTGTGCAAGAAGCGATCCTGAGCGCCGAACGCGATGTGCCGGACTATCTCGACGTGGACCATGACAAATTGACGGTGAAGCTGCTGCGCGCGCCCGCGCCTGCCGATGTGCCTTATCCGGTGCAGATGGAACCGAACCTGGTGGTGGAATTTTATTCACGCAGCTAACGGGTTTACAGATTACAGATACGAAAAACCCCGCTCGCAAGAGTGGGGTTTTTTGTTGGGGTGGTGTGTGAGCGGTGAGGAGAGTGGGTGTGGCTTCACCCCCTCCCTAGCCCTCCCCCCCTCAAGGGGGAGGGGAGTTTAATCAGGCAGTCGCGGCTTCGCTTTAGGCTTGCGTCGCTTCCGACGCGATGCCCTTTTGGGCGAGGTATTCGCGCAGTTCACCCTGTTCAAACATTTCACGCACGATGTCGCAGCCGCCGACGAATTCGCCTTTGACGTAGAGCTGCGGGATGGTGGGCCAATCGGAGAACTGTTTGATGCCTTCGCGGATGTCGTTGTCTTCCAGCACATTGACGCCCTTGAAGGGGACGTTGAGGTAGGTCAGCACTTGCACGCAGGCGTTTGAAAAGCCGCATTGCGGGAAGACGGGGGTGCCTTTCATGAAAAGCACGATGTCACTGCTGGAGACTTCTTCACGGATGCGGTCGAAGACCGGATTGTCGTTCATCTCAATATCCTTTCGCGCGGCGGCGCGTTGTGGGTTTGGTCCTGTTAGTCGGTGGGTGCTGAGGTCTGCAGAGCGAGAGCATGAAGCTCGGTGCCCATGCCGCCCTTGAGGGCGTTATAGATCAATTGGTGTTGTTGGACGCGGGTCTTGCCGCGGAAGGCCTCGGAGATGACGTTGGCCGCATAATGATCGCCGTCACCAGCGAGATCGCGGATGTCGATGATCGCGTCGGGCAGCGCTTCCCGGATCAGTTTTTCAATATCTGACGCAATCATAGCCATAGCGTTTATCTCTCCGTGTTGGTTTTAGGCGTTCAGAAGATTGGGCCCGGCCATATAGGCGGGGAACCAGCCTTCGTGCATTTCTTTCAATGTCTCACATGATATGGGAGCGGAGCCCTTGAGTGTCAATTCCTTGCCACCGGTTGCGCCGATGACAATGGCGGGAATCCCGTCTTTTTCGGCGCGCGACAGCAGGCCTGCCACGCTCGATTGGGGCAAAGTGACCACATAACGCGCCTGATCCTCGCCAAAGGCCCAAGCGTGGAGCGCGATGTCGTCGGGCGCTTCGACGGTGGCACCGATGCCGCTTGCCATAACCATTTCGGCGACGGCGACGAGGAGGCCGCCGTCAGAGGCATCATGGACGGCGGTGAAGGCGCGGGCGCGGATCTCATCACGCACAAAGTCGCCATTGCGGCGCTCGATCGCGAGATCGACAGGTGGCGGCGCATCAACCGAGCGGCGGCCGAGAATATCGCGGGCATAGATCGACTGGCCGAGATGGCCCGCCGTTGCGCCGATAATGACGATGGCCTCGTCTGCCGCCTTAAAGGCGATGGTGGTGCGGATGGCGATGTCGGGCAGCAGGCCTACGGCACCGATGGCGGGCGTTGGCAAGATGCCCGTGCCGTTGGTTTCGTTGTAGAGCGAGACGTTGCCAGAGACGACGGGGAAGTCGAGCGCGATGCAGGCTGCGCCGATGCCTTTGATGCAGCCCACAAGTTGCCCCATGATTTCGGGCTTTTCAGGATTGCCGAAATTCAAGTTGTCGGTGATGGCGAGCGGCTCTGCCCCGACGGCGGTGAGGTTGCGCCAACATTCGGCGACCGCCTGCTTGCCGCCTTCTTCGGGGTCGGCAAAGCAATAGCGCGGCGAGACGTCGAGCGTGAAGGCGAGCGCCTTGGGACCATCGCCAATGCGGATCACGGCAGCGTCGCCGCCGGGGCCGATGGCCGTGTTGCCTTGGATGAGGTGGTCGTATTGTTCCCAGACCCAACGGCGCGAGCACATATCGGGCAGGGCAATGATTTTGGCGAGCGTCTGGGTGATGTCGTTTGGCGCAGCAAATTCGGACGTGGGCACCATCGCGGGCTTGGGCGTGGCGACCCATGGACGGTCATATTCAGGGGCTTGGTCGCCAAGCTCTTTGATCGGCAGGTCGGCCATCAGCTCGCCGTGGCGGAAGACGCGAAAGCGCAGGTCATCGGTGGTCTTGCCGATAATGGCGAAATCCAATTGCCATTTGCGAAAAACGGCTTCTGCCTCTTTTTCTTTCGACGGGTCGAGTACCATGAGCATGCGCTCCTGGCTTTCAGACAACATCATTTCGTAAGCCGTCATGGCGTCTTCGCGGCACGGCACCATGTCGAGATTAAGCTCGACGCCGAGGTCGCCCTTGGCGCCCATTTCAACCGCCGAACAGGTGAGGCCTGCCGCCCCCATGTCCTGAATAGCGATGACGGCGCCCGTCTGCATCAACTCAAGGCAGGCTTCAAGCAGGAGTTTTTCGGAGAAGGGATCACCGATCTGGACGGTTGGGCGTTTTTCTTCTGTGTCTTGATCAAACTCGGCTGACGCCATGGTCGCGCCGTGGATGCCGTCGCGGCCTGTCTTGGAACCAAGATAAACGATGGGCAGGCCGACGCCCTTGGCTTCGGAGTAGAAAATCTTGTCGGTGTCAGCAAGGCCTGCGGCAAAGGCATTGACGAGGCAATTGCCGTTGTAGCTTTCGTCAAAATTAACTTCGCCACCGATGGTCGGCACACCAAAGCTGTTGCCATAGCCGCCGACGCCAGCGACGACACCGGAGACAACATGGCGCGTGCGCGGATGGTCGGGCGCGCCAAAGCGCAACGCGTTCAGTGCCGCGATGGGGCGAGCCCCCATAGTGAAGACGTCACGCAGGATGCCGCCGACGCCGGTGGCCGCGCCCTGATGAGGTTCGATGTAGGAAGGATGGTTGTGGCTTTCCATTTTGAAGATGATTGCCTGACCATCGCCAATGTCCACGACGCCTGCATTTTCGCCGGGGCCGCAGATGACGCGGGGGCCGGTGGTGGGCAGCGTGCGTAGCCATTTTTTGGATGACTTGTAAGAGCAATGCTCGTTCCACATGGCTGAGAAAATGCCCAGCTCGGTGAGCGTGGGGGTGCGCTTGATGAGGTCGAGGATGCGCTGATATTCGTCGGACTTCAGGCCATGTTCGGCGATGAGCTTTGGCGTAATTTCAATGTCGTTGGCGCTCACGCTACGGTCTCCAGCAGGCTTTCGAAAAGGGTGCGGCCTTCGGTGCCGCCGTTCAACTCTTCGATTTCGTTTTCAGGATGCGGCATTAGGCCCATGACATTGCCTTTGGTATTGATGATGCCAGCGATGTCGTTGAGTGAGCCATTAGGGTTTGTGCCTTGCGCGTAGCGAAAGACAACGCGGTCGTCGCCTTCGAGACGGGCGAGCGTATCGGGGTCGGTGAAATAATTGCCATCGCCATGGGCGACAGGGCAGCGCCAAACTTCGCCTTGCTTGAATTTGTTGGTGAAGGCGGTCTTGGCATTCACCGTTTCAAGCTTCACATGACGACAGACGAATCTGAGATTGTTGTTACGCATCAGGACGCCGGGGAGAAGGCCCGCTTCGCACAGGATCTGGAAGCCGTTGCAGACGCCCATGATGTGGACGCCGCTGTCGGCTTTCTTTTTGAGGTCGGCCATGATGGGCGCGCGCGCGGCAATGGCACCGGTGCGCAGATAGTCACCATAGGAAAAGCCACCGGGCATGACGACGAGATCGACCTTGGGCAGTTCGGTTTCGGCGTGCCAGACAGCGATGGGTTTGGTCCCGGTGATTTTTTCAAGCGCAGTGAGCATGTCGCGCTCGCGGTTTGATCCGGGGAAGACGATGACGGCGGATTTCATGCTTACTTCTCGTCGATCTCGATCGTGTAATTTTCAATGACGGTATTGGCAAGAAGCTTCTTGCTCATTTCGTCAATGGTGGCGCGGGCTTTGGCGAGGTCGGTTTCGTTGATTTCGACCTCGAAATATTTGCCTTGGCGGACGCTGGCAACATTGGGGAAGCCAAGCGTGCCGAGCGCGCCTTCGATGGCTTTGCCTTGCGGGTCAAGGACGCCGTTTTTCAACATCACTTTGATGCGGGCCTTCATGGGTCTCTGTGTCCTTCGGTTAGGTCCTGCCCCCCACCCAAAAAATCCACTTTTGTCTTTGCCCCTTACGGGGCGGGGGATTTTTTGACCTCCCCACGAGGGGGAGGTGGAATGGTTGGTTTGTGTTCTTCATTTTAGATCCCTTCCCCCTTGAGGGGGGAGGGTTAGGGTGGGGGTGAGGCCACGATACTTTGCGTGGATTGTCACTCCAATTGATAGGCCCAGCACCCTCCCCAAAAAATTTTCAATTTTTTGACCCTCCCCTCAAGGGAGGGTGGAAGTAAGAGTTTATTTCACCAATATCGGGCCGCGGCGTTTGGGTTCGTTTTCGAACAGGATGCCGAGGCGGCGGGCAACTTCTTGGTAGGCTTCGATGAGGCCGCCCATGTCGCGGCGAAAGCGGTCTTTGTCGAGCTTATCGTTGGTGCGGATGTCCCAGAGGCGGCAACTGTCAGGGCTGATTTCGTCGGCCAGCACGACGCGGACCATGTCGCCTTCATATAGGCGACCGAACTCAACTTTGAAGTCCACCAGACGGATACCGATGCCGAGAAACAGACCGGCGAGGAAATCATTGATGCGCAAAGCGAGCGCCATCATATCGTCGATCTCTTGGGGCGTGGCCCAGCCGAAGGCGGTGATGTGTTCTTCGGACACCATCGGATCGTTCAGCTCATCGTTTTTGTAGTAAAACTCAATGATGGAGCGGGGAAGGGGCGTGCCTTCCTCGATGCCGAGGCGGGTGGAGAGTGAGCCTGCCGCGACATTGCGCACGACGACTTCGCAAGGGATGATTTCGACTTCGCGGATCAACTGTTCGCGCATGTTGATGGCGCGAATGAAATGGGTGGGCACACCGATGTCGTTCAGCTTGGTGAAGATGAACTCCGAGATTCGGTTGTTCAGGACGCCTTTGCCCTCAATCGTTGCATGCTTTTGATTGTTGAGCGCGGTGGTGTCGTCCTTGAAGTGCTGGATGAGCGTTCCCGGTTCCGGGCCTTCGTACAGGACTTTGGCCTTGCCTTCGTAAACGCGTCTGCGGCGGCTCATGTCATGATTCCAATCGGTTGGCCTGAAATCTTGAGACTTCAGGTCGGTGCCACGATGCGTCAAAGATAAGGAGGCTTGGAATCGCCTCCTAATATGGCGCGGAACTTACTCTAAGCCCCCCCGCGACACAATGCGACGCCTTGGGCGACAACTCGGTTAGTCTTTGGCGCGAAGCTGGCCTTCATGGGCGGCGATGCCTTCAGGCCGGGGCACCCAGCCTTGAGCACTTTCCAGCCAAATATAGGCGGTTGGTTTTAACCCGCTTGTGTCGTCCAGCGTGCCAGGCTTTAGCGAGACGATACCAGGGGTGCGACTGGTTGCATTGAAGAGGCGGTTGCCACAATCGGGACAGAAGGTGCCGGTGTTGTCGCAGCCGTTGTCCGCCTTGCGGGTGAAGGTGCGGGTGGGGCCGGTCAATTTGAGGGCGGACAGACGAATATGCATGGACATGCCGAAGGCGCTGCCGGACTGGCACTGACATTCATGACAATGGCAAGCGATGAGCCCAAGGGGCTCCTCGGTTAGTTCATAGCGGACGGCCCCACACTGGCAGCCGCCTTGATAGGGCGCAGGCATGATTGCTGATTTCCTTGGGTTGTAGAGGCGCGGAATGTCGCATGGGCAGCAAAAGGCTACGGATTTGTAACATTTTTGAGGGCTGGGTTGAGGCTATTCTGCTGGGGCAGGCGGTTGATTTGTGCGGCTTGCGCGGCTATGCCTATGCTCCCTTCAAGCCCAAGGCTCCGGAGTTACCCATGCCCAGCTTCGACAATCGTAAAGACAATTTTGAGAATAAGTTCGTTCACGATGCCGACCTGCAATTTAGGGTTGCGGCGCGGCGCAACAAATTGCTGGGTCTGTGGGCCGCAGGCCTGATGGGGCTGGAAGGCCCTGCCGCTGACGAATATGCCAAATCCGTGGTTGTGGCCGATCTGGCCGAGGCGGGCGAAGAAGACGTTTTCGTCAAAATTCGCGGCGATTTCGACGCCAAGAAGATCGAACAATCAGACCATCAGATCCGCCGGACGATGGAAGAACTGTTCGCTAAAGCCAAAGAGCAAATCCAGACCGAAGGCTGATTCTCTCCACCTGTGCCCTCAAGAGGCGGGCTGGTTTCGCGCTAAAGCGTGATCCAGCTTGCCTTCGCTTTTGATGAGCGCACGGCGGCATCGATGAATGTCATCACAGCAAGGCCCTCGTTGAGGTCTGGCGCGAGGTGCGCGCTGGCGGCAGGCGCGCGGCCCTGTTGCTTGGCCTCTATGCGTTCGGCTGCGTCTTTGTAAAGCCGCGTGAAGGCAGAGGCATAGGGCGCAAAACTGCCAAAACCCATCTTCTCCCAATGAGCGTCTTCGGCCTGTTCGGCGGCGTCTGGCGTCAGGACTTCAGTTGCGGCCCCTGCTTGGGTGGAGAGCAATTCATTAGGCTGCTCAACAGACCACGCCAACGAGCCTTTGCTGCCATAAATGAAAAAGCTAAAGCCATGGGCCTTGCCGATGGCCATTTGCGAAAAAGACAATGTGCCCTTTGCGCCGCCTGCAAAGCGCAGCAGCGCGCTGCCATCATTGTCGAGCCGGTCGTGGGTGCCAAAGGCGGAGAGGTCTGCGGCCACCGCAACAAGGGGGAGGCCGGTGAGCCAAGTGGTCATGTGAAAGGCGTGGCTGCCGATGTCGCCGAGCGTGCCTGAGATGCCGCTCATGGCCGGGTCGAGGTGCCAGTTGGTGCTGGCAGGATCAGCGTCGAAGGCGACGCGGCCATCTTGCAGATAGGCCGAATGAATGACGCGGATGTCGCCGAGGGTACCTGAGCGAATGAGCGCGCGGGCGCGGCGCACCATGGCAAAAGCGGTGTAGCTGTGGGCCAGCGTAAAAGCGATATTGGCCGCCGAGACGGCGGTGGCGACCTCAAGCGCCTCGGGCAGGGAGCCGGTTATCGGTTTTTCGCAGATGATGTGAATGCCATGTTGCGCGAAGGCTTTGATGGCGGGGGCGTGGAGCGCATTGGGCGTTAGGATGGCGACGGCTTGGATACCATCGGCGCGGGTGGCCTCGGCAGTGACCATTTCATCGATATGGGCATAGGAGCGATCAAGCGGGATGCCTACGGCTTGGGCCGAGGCGTCGGCGCGCGCTTTGGTGGAAGACAGAGCGCCGGCCACCAGCTCGAATTTGTCGCTGCGGGCCGCGCCGTGGCGATGAATGTCGCCGATCATCGAGCCTTTGCCGCCGCCGACCAAACCAAGCCTGATTTTGCGTTCTGTCACTTTAATCTCCGTGATCTTCGTGGGGCCTGTTTCTATCGGCTGTCAGCAGGCTTGAGTTTGGGACGCACATCACATCACTATTGGGTCAGAAAACAAACAGGAGAGTCAAATGAGCCAATATAAGAGCGTGACGATTGAGAAAAAGGGCACAGTGGCGCTGGTACGGTTTGACCGTAAAGGCTCACGTAACGCCTTCAATCAAGAAACGATCCTTGAACTGACGGATGTGGCACGGCGCTTTCATGATGACCTTGATACGCATGCTGTGGTGCTGACAGGGACGCGGGAGGCGTTTTCTGGCGGGATCGACCTTAAAGAGCGCGCGACGCGGACGGTGACAGCGGGCAGCGACCTGCAATTGCGCCAGACCTATTATCGTGGCGTCAAACTTTGTCAGGCTTGGGAAGACATGCCGCAGATAACGGTGGCCGCGATTGAGGGCATGGCGGTCGGGGCTGGCGTTGCGCTGCCGCTGGCGCTTGACTGGCGGGTGATGGGCAAGGAGGCGTTTCTCTATGTGCCGGAAGTGAAAATCGGCATCAACCTGCAATGGGGCGCGCTGCCGCGCCTTGTGACGCTGGTGGGTCCGGCGCGCGCCAAACGCATCTGCATCCTCTGTGAACGGATGGGATCGGCACATGCGCTGGATTGGGGGCTGGTGGATGAACTGGCCGACGATGGCAAGGTGGTTGAGGCGGCGATGGCGCTGGCGGGCAAGGCCGCCGCGATGCCGGCCCCGGCCGTGCAGATGGTGAAGGAAGCCGTCAACGCGACGGCCTATGCGCTGCATCGGGTGAGCGCTTATGCCGATGCTGACCAGAGCCAGCTGTCCACGAATTTCCGCTCGGCACAGGAGGAGAGCGATAAGTTTGTGAATAAGAAGTGAGTTGGCCTCGTCCTTCGAGACGGCGCAAGTGCGCCTCCTCAGGATGAGGCTTCGAGACGGCGCAAGTGCGCCTCCTCAGGATGAGGCTTCGAGACGGCGCAAGTGCGCCTCCTCAGGATGAGGCTTCGAGACGGCGCAAGTGCGCCTCCTCAG
>JBDNIY010000003.1:0-103165 GCA_041688015.1 Parvibaculaceae bacterium | reverse complement strand
TAAAACGGCGACGCCTGAGAAGGAATGGGCACAATCCCATGAGGAGCGCGAAAAGCTCGACGGGCTTTACGAGTGCATCCTTTGCGCTTGCTGCACAACGTCGTGCCCGTCTTATTGGTGGAACGGCGACCGTTATCTTGGTCCGGCGACATTGTTGCAGGCCTATCGTTGGCTTGCGGACAGCCGTGATGAGGCCAAGGGCGAGCGTCTCGACAACCTCGAAGACCCGTTCCGCCTCTATCGTTGCCACACGATCATGAATTGTACACGGGCGTGCCCTAAGGGCTTGAACCCCGCTAAAGCCATCGCAGAAATCAAAAAGATGCTGGTTGAGCGTCAGGCGTAAGCCTCTTTTGCATATCTGTTTGAAAAGGCCGCCCTTTGGGGTGGCCTTTTTGTTTGCCGCTCAGGGGGCTAAAAGAAAAGGCCCATGCCAGTAAACCAGCATGGGCCTTTGATACGGGGCGGGAGATCGGCCGTGACCTGACAAGGCTTTACGGGGCTCCGCTCCTGACACAACTTTACTCGCCTGCTTGCCGCAACAACGGCGTGAGAGAAGTCTGTGCTGAGAGTCTAAATATCGGGTGAACGGGAGTTTTTACGAGTGTAAAGGCACCAATGAAACATCGGGCACCCTATGCGATCAGGTATCAGGTTTTGCGGACCTTGGCGCGATGGTGCGGATTTTCATATCGGCCTCGCCGTTGACGAGTTTGCGCACCGCCTTGACGAATTGAGGCAGTAACTCTGTTTGAAGTGAAAATCGACGGCGGCGCGGTCTTGCCATTCCTCGTAGAAAAAGAAAACGCCGGGCTCAAACGAATCTTCAAAGAGCCAGTAATTGACGCAACTAGTTTCCGTGCGCGAAAGCTCAACCTGACGCTTGGAGATGGCAAAGAATGCCTCTCTGTTTGCCTTTGGAACGGTCATGCGCCCTGTGATCACCATAAGATTGGACATGCGCTTATCCCCCGAATGTTGATTGCGTCATGTGCAAAAGAAAACCCGCGCGCCATGGATGATGGCGCGCGGGAATGTCGGCAAACAGTACGAAATGATTACTGAGCCGGCTCTTCTTTGGCAGGCGCGTCTGCAGGTGCGGTGTCATCCGGTGTTGATTCCGGTGCCATTGTATCAGGTTCCGCGGGTGTTTCAGCAGGTGCCATTTGATCGGTCGGTGCTGCTTCGGCAGGTGCCGACTCTTCAACTGGTGCGGGTTCTTCGGCCGGAGCCGCGTCGCTGGACGGTGCCATTTGATCAGTCGGTGCCATTTCACTCGTCGGCGCCATGGCATCCGGCTCGGCGCCTTTGTTTGTCATCTTGTAGCCAATGACAAGCACCACCGCGATCACGATGATGGCGATGATGAGTTTTACAGTATTGGACATTGCAATTCCTCTTCCCCAGAATCCATAGGCCGGGTTTGCCTTGGGCCGAATGTGGCCCTCTAGCGTTGCCAGGTTTCCCCAGCGAATCCGGGGAGACCAAAGAAAGATGCTAATGGAATGGTGCGGGAGTGGCACTCCCAAAGGTGGACAATTCTTAAGATTTCCCCATTTTTGCTGCTTTAAGCCAGACACGACTTGCAAAAATGCAACGCTGGTAAAGGCTCTCATTACCCAAAATTAGGTGCAAAGGCTTGCTCCTTTACCGGCTCACGCGCTAACTAATGTCCATAAAAAGTGCCGAAATCCGGGATTGAACGGAGGGCGCCACAAAAACAGGCAGCGCGGAGGATTAATTTGATGGTCAAGGAACTGACGCATTTCATTGGCGGACGCCATGTGAAAGGGACGAGTGGACGTTTTTACGATGTGACGAACCCGAACACGGGTGAAGTGACAGCACGGACGCCTCTGGCGAGCACGGACGAATTGCGTGCGGCCGTCGCCAACGCTGCTGAGGCTTTTCCCGCCTGGGCGGCGGTCAATCCGCAACGCCGCGCGCGTGTGATGTTTGAGTTCAAACGCCTGCTCGAAGCCAATATGGACGAACTGGCTCATATGCTGTCGTCGGAACACGGCAAGGTTCTGGCAGATTCGCGTGGTGATGTGCAGCGCGGCATTGAGGTCATCGAATTTGCCTGCGGTATCCCGCATCTGCAAAAAGGTGAGTTCACGGAAGGTGCGGGCCCCGGCATCGATATGTATTCCATGCGGCAACCTCTGGGCGTCGTCGCTGGGATCACGCCATTTAATTTCCCCGCCATGATCCCGATGTGGATGTTCGGTGTTGCTATCGCGCTTGGCAATACGTTCATCTTGAAGCCGTCGGAAAAAGACCCTTCCGTGCCGCTGCGCCTTGGCGAATTGTTCCTTGAAGCGGGGGGGCCTGCTGGTGTGCTCAATGTTGTCCACGGTGACAAGGAAGTGGTGGACGCGATCCTGACCGATCCGACGATACAAGCGGTCAGCTTCGTCGGCTCGTCGGACATTGCTGAATATATTTATGCGACGGGTGCCGCCAACGGCAAACGTGTGCAAGCGATGGGGGGTGCGAAGAACCACGCCATCATCATGCCAGACGCGGATATGGATCAGGTGGTGAACGATCTGATCGGCTCGGCCTATGGCTCGGCTGGCGAGCGCTGCATGGCGCTGCCGGTGGCGGTGCCGGTTGGCAAGGACACGGCCGACCGTCTGATTGCAAAACTTATCCCCCGTGTGCAGAGCCTCAAGGTCGGCACCTCAACCGATCCCGATAGCGATTATGGCCCGGTGGTTAGCAAGGCGCATATGGAGAAGGTGCGCGGCTATATCGACCTTGCCATTAAAGAGGGCGCTAAACTTGTGGTCGATGGACGCGACTTCAAGTTGCAGGGCTATGAAAATGGTTTCTTTATTGGCGGCTGTCTGTTCGACGATGTGACGCCGGACATGAAAACCTACAAGGAGGAAATTTTCGGCCCCGTCCTTCAGATTGTGCGCGCCAAGACCTTCGAGGAAGCGATTGAGCTTCCTACTAAACATCAATATGGCAATGGCGTTGCCATCTTTACGCGTGACGGTGATGCGGCGCGCAGCTTTGCCTCGCGTGTGCAGGTCGGCATGGTCGGCATCAACGTGCCTGTCCCCGTGCCGCTGGCCTATCACACCTTTGGCGGCTGGAAGCGGTCGGCCTTTGGCGATACCAACCAGCATGGCACGGAAGGTGTGAAGTTCTGGACCAAGGTCAAGACGATCACATCGCGCTGGCCGAGCGGCGTCAAAGAAGGCGCGTCCTTTGTTATCCCCACGATGGAATGACTTGGGAGATCATTTGTAGATAGAGCAACTTTGCTAAGGGGCTCATCAAAAATGGCGCTTCCCACGGGGAGCGCCATTTGCTTTTCTCGACGCCCAACGCAGAGGCACCCATGACCAGCGACCTAATTGACCTTGATGCTTATTTTGCCCGTATCGGTTATGCGGGCTCACGCGCGCCGACACTGGAGGTGCTGAAGGCTGTCCACTATGCCCATGCACTTTCGATCCCGTTTGAAAACCTAACCGTGCTTGGCGGTGAGCCTGTGTTGCTTGATCTGGCCTCCTTGCAGACAAAAATCGTGGGTCGTGGGCGCGGTGGTTATTGCTTTGAGATCAACGGGCTTTTTGTGGCCGTTCTGCGGGCGCTTGGTTTTCAGGTCACGACATTGATCGAGCGTGTGCGCTGGAAGGCACCGGACGACATTGAAACCAATCGCTCGCATATGTTGAGCCTCGTTCATCTGCCGGAGGGGGATTTCCTCTGCGACGTTGGATTTGGTGGCCTCACTATGACGGGCCCTATCCCCTTCAAGACAGATATTGAGCTTGCCACCCCGCATGAGCCGCGCCGCTTGCTCGCGCATGACGGTGGGTTTGAGTTGCAAGGAAAGCTGGGGGATCGCTGGGCGAGCATCTATCGCTTTACTCTGGAACCGAACGGGCTGGTCGACTATGAGCAGGCGAGCTGGTTCACCTCAACGCACCCCTCCTCGATCTTTGTACAATTCCTGATCGTTGGGCGACCCACCGCGGAGTGCCGCAAGACGATGTTCAATACGGAATTCACGATCCGGGATTTGAACGGTGCGGCAGAAATCCGCCATCTCGCCAGTGTCGATGAGATGGCCGAGGTGCTGGCGACGCATTTCGACCTTCACCTCACAGAAGACGAGAAAGCTCGCATGCTCGCGCCGCATTTTAAGCACTGGCAGGCGATGGGAGATACTGGCTAAAGGTTGCGAAGTATGTCGACGAATTTATCTTCTAGTAACTCAGCATCTTCGCCATAGTGAGCTTCGCGATGATGGTTTGAGCATAAAGCGATGACGTTGTTCAAGGTATCTGGCCCATCTTCTGCGAGCGCGATTATGTGATGAGCTTCGACGTAATTGTCTCCGCTGGATTTACGAAAACCGAGCTCACCGCAATACTCACACCGGCCATTTGCGCGTGCGAGCACCGCTGACCTGATTTCAGGATTGCGTAGGTAGCCAAATGTGCGGCCTTCAATTCGGTCGGGAGTAGGATTTCCGACTAGCGGGAGATGCAAGTCGTCAATCGCGTACGGGACTGGTTGCAGCGGGCGTTCAGGTGATCGATTAATCGCAATAAGTGTCGGCATTTGTCCAACGACGTTAGCAACTATACCTTCTGCTTGTCTTGTTATGGATAGTAAGAGGATGTCTTGTTTGTCGTAGTTTTTGCGCGACCGCGTATCTGCGTCCCGATCGCGGGCTTCGCATCTGATCCCCAGTGTTTCGATGTTGGGTTCGCTGAGCGTACGAAGGAGTATTCGGTGTAGCTCCTTTGCACCAAATCTTTTCATGTAAGAGTAGTGGCCAGTTGGCCAGAGGATACAACGGCCATCAATAAGTTGGTCAGCCCAGATTGTGAATATGGCTCGTTCACCGTTGGGCGCTATTGCACTCCAAGATTGTCGAACGACTCTGAGTGGGCAACCCAATTCAAGGGCAAGTCCGGAAAACGACATAGCTCACCTTACTATTCGGATCGAACCTCTATGATGCACGGGATTCAACGTTGTTGGGTTAAATTGCAATTTGTATGGAATGGCCCCCGTTAGATTGCGGGTTAAATTATTGTCCGAAACGCAATGCTCGCGACCACACGCCGTTAGTTTCATCCTAGCTTGCGTTAACTCGCCAAGTCCCTTGTGCATTTTCAGGATGAACCCATCCGCGTTTCGCGTTATGCCGTTGGCCTCTGCCTAGGTTGTGGAAGCGGTTTCGAAACGGTGGACAAGCTCGGTCAGGGCCTTCATGTACGTCTCCTTGATAAATAGAAACAATAGTCGGTCCAATATGTTCATGAGACGTTCTATGCGAGATATCCCCGCACATGACTGAAGGACCGCTTCATGCCTATCGGGCGCGTGTTGCGGCCGGCGACATCGCTGCCGATCCAGCGCAGGCGCGCGCTGCCCAGCGCCTCCAGCGTTTGCACGAAGACCTCAGCGAATGGGTGCCCGGCAAGAAGGTGGGGGCGCTGTCGGTGTTTGGCATTGGCCGCGCGGTAACGCCGCCAGAAGGCGTTTACATCTGGGGTGGGGTCGGGCGCGGTAAGTCGATGCTGATGGATTTGTTCTTCGAGCACGCGCCTGTAGCGGCCCGCAAACGGGTTCATTTTCATGCCTTCATGCAGGATGTGCATGAGCGCATCTTTGTCTGGCGACAGCGCGAGAAGACGGGCGAAGTGAAAGCGGGCGATCCTATTCCGCCGGTCGCCGCTGCTCTGGCCAAAGAGGCTGCGTTGCTCTGCTTTGATGAATTTCAAGTGCAAGATATTGCCGACGCTTCGATCTTGGGGCGGCTCTTCACGCAGCTTTTTGAGTTGGGTGTCGTCGTCGTGGCGACCTCGAATATTGCGCCTGACGATCTCTATGCTGGTGGCCTCAATCGTCAGCGCTTGCTGCCCTTCATTGAGTTGGTCAAGAAGCGCATGGATGTGCTGCATCTCGACAGCGTGACGGACTATCGGCTTGATCGTTTACACGGTCTGCCTGTTTATTATGCCCCGGCCGATGCCACCGCGCGGGCCGCGCTTAATGCGGCGTTCAAACATTTAACGGACGTGGCACATGGCGAGCCACAGGTTTTGGCGTTGAGAGGCCGCGCGGTGCATGTGCCCGAAGCGGCGCATGGTGTGGCGCGGTTCAGCTTTCACGATCTATGTGCCAAGCCGCTTGGGGCGGCGGATTATCTAAAAATCGCGCAATGCTTTCACACCGTCTTGATCGACGGGGTACCACAAATGGGTCCAGAACGCCGCAATGAGGCCAAGCGGTTTGTAACGCTGATCGATGCGCTCTACGAGGGTAAGACAAAGCTTATTTTGTCAGCCGCCGTGCCGCCCCAAGAGCTTTATCCCGCAGGCGATGGCGTGTTCGCCTTTGAACGCACCATCTCGCGCTTGATGGAAATGCAAAGCGCGGATTACTTCGACCTCCGCGCCGCAGATTAGCGTTTTCGGACCAGCATCACACCGTCGCCGATGGTCAGCAGCGAGGCATCGACGCGCGCATCATTGCTGATTTTGATGTTGAGGGCGCGCAGAGCCTTGGTGTCGGCGTCCGTTTTGGCGAGGTCAGCAACCGCGCCGGACCACAGCACATTGTCGATGGCGATGAGGCCATTGGGGCGCAGGAGCTTCAGACAGGCTTCGTAATAGGCATCGTAGCCGGTCTTGTCAGCGTCGATGAAAGCAAAGTCGAAACTGCCTTCGCGGCCTTTGCCTATCAGGTCTTGTAGGGTGTCGAGTGCGGGCGCAAGTTTTAGCTGGATGCGTTGTTCCAGCATCGCTTCCTTCCAATAGCGTTGCGCAATGTCGGTCCATTCTGCGCTGACATCACAGCAGATGAGCGTGCCGGTTTTTGGCAAGGCACGCGCGATGGCCAAGGCGCTATAGCCTGTGAATGTGCCAATTTCGATGGCATTTTTGGTGCCGATGGCGGCCACCATGAGGCTGAGGAAGGCCCCTTGATCGGGCCCGATCTGCATTCCCGCTTGAGGTAACTTTGCGGTTTCGTCGCGTAGGCGACGTTGCGTGTCGGTTTCTGTGGTGATCAGGCCTTGGACATAATCGGCGATCGGTTTGGGCAGAAGTGAGCGTCCCATATTGTTGTTTTCCGTTTGTTGATGTGGATTAGGCACGTTCGACGGCGGCGGCGGCCTCGTCGATGGCTTTGGCGATGGCGGTGATGCCTTCGTCGGTGAGGTTTCCGCGCTCAACGCGTAGCTCGAAGGCGGTGCGAAAATTTTGCAGGGCACGGCGGATTTCAGGAGTGAGGCCACGGCCAAAGGCGCGGCGCGCCTTGTCCATGCGCACAAACAGCGCGTCAACGGTCGCTTTGTTGGCCTCGAGAAAAGCCGTGCCTTCAGGCGTGACGGCATAGAGTTTCTTGGCGCCTTCGGGCGTGACGGTGGCAAAGCCCTGGTTGTCGAGCAGGGTCAACGTAGGGTAAACTGTGCCGGGGCTGGGGCTATAGGTGCCGCCAAAGGTGGCTTCAATGGCCTTGATGATGTCGTAGCCGTGGCGCGGCTCGTCGGCGATGAGTTTCAGGATGACAAGGCGCAGGTCGCCTTGCTCGAAAGCGCGTCGGCGGCCGCCGTGATGGCCGCCAAAGCCCATGCCATGGCGGCCCCGGCCCCAACTTTTGCGGTGCCGGTCGTGGTGATGGTTGAACATATATTTCTCCGAATAACTAAGATATATCGAAGTTAGTCGGCGCCAAGCCCTTTGCGGGTTATTTTTTATGTCTGGATCGGTGGGAGGCGTGCGAAAGTATGGCTAAACGCTTGCCTAGCCTACAAAATTTTGAACTTTGATAGAGAAATCAGACGTCTCGGTCAGCCGCCATGGCCGGGCGTGAGCAGGATGCGGCCGGCACGTTCAGGCGTTGCTGCCGCAAGGCGCGCCCCGTCTGGACCGGGTTTCACACTCAATTCGTAAGTGTAAGACGAGCCGAAGGTGGCTGACAACATGCCAAAGGAGAGCATTGGGGCCTCAAGGCCCGCGTTCTGTTTGCGGGCGATTTCAAGCGAGAAGTCTTCCGCGGCACGGCGATCAATCGGCGCAAAGCCTAGCAATTCAGGGTCAAGTTCGGCGGCGGCGGAACCGCTTTGTTTTGAAAAATCATGGCCTGACATGATGTTGGCGCTGAGGCCCGCAAGCGAGAGGATTTTTGCCTGTGTGAGGCTGACAACAGCAGGGACCGTGCAGCCAGCCAAGCTGACTATCATGGCCGCGAGGCCCAAGCGTCGTGCCAAACTCATGCTAAAATGCTCTGTCATACTTACCGCCCCTACGCACTCGACTGAGCGCCGCCCCCGCGGCGGGCATTGGTGCGGAAAATGCCCGCATCTTGCCTGTATCAAAACGGGAGGGTGCGCCCAGCGGGGTTCTTCGTCAACAAAGAGTGCAATTGTTAGTTAACCGTGATGCGCTGTTTATTGCGGTTTTCGCGGATTCGCGCTATGAGCGCTCATCATTCTCACAGGAGCGCGGCGGCGTCCTTTTGGTCGCACAGTGCCCCCATCACTGACAGAGGCTTTTCAAATGGCGCGCAAGAAAATTGCACTCATCGGCGGCGGACAGATCGGCGGAACGCTCGCTTTGTTGGCTGGACTGAAGGAGCTCGGCGACATCGTCGTGTTCGATATTGCGGAAGGCCTGCCGCAAGGCAAAGCGCTGGATCTGGCGCAAGCATCGCCCGTTGAGGGCTATAATGCGGCACTTTCGGGCGCAAATGACTATAAGGGTATCGAAGGCGCAGACGTTGTCATCGTGACGGCGGGCGTGCCGCGCAAGCCCGGCATGAGCCGTGACGATCTGCTCGGCATCAACCTTAAAGTGATGAAGCAAGTGGGCGAAGGCATTGCCAAACATGCGCCTGACGCCTTTGTGATCTGCATCACCAATCCGCTGGACGCGATGGTCTGGGCGCTGCGTCAGTTCTCTGGCTTGCCGCATAATAAGGTCGTGGGCATGGCGGGCGTGCTCGATAGCTCGCGTTTCCGTCTGTTTCTGGCCCGTGAGTTCAATGTCTCGGTTGAAGATGTGACGGCCTTCGTGCTGGGCGGCCATGGCGACACCATGGTGCCGCTGCCGCGCTATTCGACCGTTGGGGGTATCCCCTTGCCAGACCTCATTAAAATGGGTTGGACGACCCAGGATAAGCTCGACAAAATCATCCAGCGCACGCGCGATGGCGGCGCGGAAATTGTTGGTTTGCTGAAGACGGGTTCGGCCTTTTATGCGCCTGCCGCCTCGGGCATTGCCATGGCGGAAGCCTATCTGGGTGACCAAAAGCGGGTTATGCCCTGCGCGGCCTATCTTGATGGTCAGTACGGCCAGAAGGACATTTATGTCGGCGTGCCGGTGGTGATCGGTGCGGGCGGCGTGGAGCGGATTGTCGAGATCGAACTCGATGCCTCTGAAAAGCAGGCCTTCCAGAAGTCGGTCGATGCGGTGGTCGGTCTGATCGGCGCATGCAAGGAAATCGAACCCAGCGTCGCCAAGAGCGCGCCTGCGGTCGGATCGAAGAAGTAATTCCGAGCCTTTCCTGCACAAATTCGAGCTGTTTCGAGCCTATTCATGTCGAGGTAGGTCGAGACTTGAAACGATATCAGAACGGACGGTGCGCAAGCGCCGTCCGTTTGTTTTTGACGTTTTGTTTTTGGCGTTTATCCCCGCTTGCCAAACGAGGACAATCTAATTAATGTTGTCCATTAATCATGGGGAGAGATGATGTTCCCCGTTGGGGATATTTTAGGTCAGGGATTTGGATCCCGAAAGACCGGGGACAATGGGGAGCGCGACATGAGCAGAAAAATCACAAAGATAGTGGCGGGGATTGTTGTCGCAGTGGGCGTCGTGCTGGTAGCTGGCTTTGCGGTCATCTGGACCGTGCCGAGCGTTCAGGACGCGGCGATGGTGCGGACCATCAAAGCGCGGCTTGCGGGCAATGCCACGGCCAACTTGCTCACCGACGGTGCGCTGCATGTGGCGCTGTGTGGCACAGGCTCGCCGATGCCCGATCCGACGCGGGCCAATGCCTGCTCGGCGGTGATTGCGGGCGGGCATATCGTTATCATCGACACCGGCCCCGGCTCCTGGGCGAAGTTTTCTCAAATGCGTTTGCCCGGCGGCAAGATCGATACGGTGTTGCTCACTCATCTGCACTCGGATCATATTGGTGATCTGGGCGAGTTCGGCGTGCAAAGCTGGATCAATGGGCGCATCAAGCCGCTCGACGTCTGGGGGCCAGGCGCTTTGCCTGAGCCGACCGCTGATGCTGACGACAAGGGTCATCATTTTGGTACCAAGAGCGTGCTTGATGTGGTGCATGGGTTCACCTTGGCCTATGACGATGATGCGGCCTACCGCATCCTTCATCACGGGGCTGATTATCTCAATCCCAATGGCGCAGATATGGTGGGGCATGAGATTCCCACTCCGGCGATGGATGAGCTGGTGCCCGTCTATGATCGCGACGGGTTGAAGATTTCCGCGTTTCTTGTTGATCATGGACCGGTCAAACCCGCCTATGGCTACCGGGTCGAATATGCAGGCCGCGTCGCGGTTTTTAGTGGCGACACCAAGAAGACCGAAAGCGTTGAGCGGTTTTCACAAAATGCTGATCTGTTGGTGCATGAGGCGCTGAACCACGACATGGTCAAACTGCTGGAAGACCCGGTCAGGGACGCAGGCAGCCCGCGTTTGGCCAAGATGCTGAACGACACGATCAATTATCACACCTCGCCCGTCGAGGCCGCCGAGATTGCCAAGGCCGCGCATGTGAAGCTGCTGGTCCTATCGCATCTTGTGCCGCCGCTGCCTAACGCTTTGGCCAAGCATATGTTCATGCGCGGCGTGGCGGCGGCGCGTGGCGATGGCGAGACGAAAGTCGGCCAAGACGGCATGTTGATTACGCTGCCGGGAAATTCCACGGCGGTGTCGGTGAGCAGTTTGTTTTGAGGGTTTGGTTGATGGTGGACGTGAAAGCGTAGCTTCATATTCGTCATCACTCGACTTGATCGGGTGATCCATCTTGGGCTCACCATGCGGAGAGAGCTGGATGCCCCGGTTGATACCCCGATCAAGTCGGGGTAGGGGCATGACGGCTTGGTGGCGTGAGGGGCCTCGTCCTTCGAGACGGCGCAAGAGCGCCTCCTCAGGATGAGGCTTCGAGACGGCGCGAGGGCGCCTCTTCAGGATGAGGGTTTTTTGTGTCATGGCTTTGGGTTGGTTTTGACAAATTTAGACCATCGGTCTAAATTCAGCGGCGAAGGACATTTGTCATGACGCGCGCTAAGCCTGCACCCCCTAAAAAAGAAGCGCCGCGAGATCGCCTGCTGGGCTTAAGTGCAGAACGCCGCGCTGAATTGCTTGATCCGGCGGCGCGTGAATTTTTAGCGCATGGATTTGAGGCGGCTTCGCTCAATCGCATTTTGGCGGATGCGGGTATGAGCAAGGGGCAGGCCTACTATTATGTCACCGGCAAGGCCGACCTATATCGCGCGGTGATCGAGCGCGGCTTTGAGCGGTTGACCGCCCAGATGGATTTTCATTTTGTGGCACCGACATCGTCGCGCGCCTTCTGGGCGCAGGTTGAAGGTGTGTTTTCGCGGCTTACCATGGTGCTGGTTGCCGACGCGCCACTCGCGACACTGGCGCGCGGGATTTATGACAGTGCAGGCAGTCTTGAGGCGGTCGGCGATCTCGTCTCGCGGTTTCGTGCCAGCCTTGACCAATGGATTGTCGCGGGCCAAGCGGTGGGCGCGGTGCGCGATGATCTGCCGCAAACGCTGTTGGTCGAGATGATCTTTGGCGCGGCACGCGAGGCCGACCGTTGGTTTGCAACACATTGGACAGCGCTCACGCCTGATGAAGCCTTGCGCCTTAACGCCGAAGTGCTGGGCATGTTCAAAGCGATGGTGAAGCGCCCAGCCAAAAAATAATCTGATAACAGATGATAGATGTGCTGAGAAAAGGGATTGACCATGAGCGATGCAAAGATGCCCACACCGTCGGTTGGCGATCAAGTGGCGCGCCAGTTGGACGGTGCACGGCTGCGCATTTTGATTGTCGGGGCGGGCATTGCGGGGGCGACGCTGGCGGCGCTGCTCAGCCAACGTGGCGAACGTGTGGCTGTGATTGAGCGCAACAAAGATGCCTTAGATAATGGCTACATGCTTGGCCTGATGCCGCTGGGGGGGCGCGTGTTGAACGGGCTCAACTTGGCCGCGCCGTTACGCGCAAAAAGCCTAGCGATGAATTATTACGCCATGCACAATCGGCGCGGGCGGCTGATCCGGCGCTATCCGATGGCCCCACTGGTGGATCGGTTTGGCTCGCTTGACGGCATTGAGCGTGGTGATTTGCTTGCGCTATTGCGCGGGGCCTGCGGGTCGATCATCTATGACGCCAGCGTCAGTACGATTGCGCAAGAGGACGATGGCGCGGACGTGACGTTCCATGATGGCTCGCGCACACGTGTCGATCTGGTGGTGGCGGCAGACGGTATGCATTCGCAGACGCGCGCGCTGGTGCTCAAGCCCAAAGAAGTTGAGCCGTTTGAGACGGGCTGGGGCGGCTGGGTGATCTGGAGCAAGGGGCACGTTGAACATCCCGACACCTACCGCGAATTATGGGCGGCGGGCTGGGGGATGGGGCTCTATCCAGTGCCGGGGCGGGTGGGTATTTTTTTGGCCGGGCCAGACGCCGTGTTGCAAGAGACAGACGCGGAAAGCTATGCCGTCGCCATTGAAGCACGGTTGCCGAAGGGGCCTTTTCTTGATGTGTTGAAAATGCGCGACCGTGATGCGCCGAGCTTCTATTGGCCGATGGCAGATTGTCGGGCGCGCGTCTGGTCGCGTGGACGTGTGGTGTTGCTAGGTGATGCGGCGGCGGCGTTTTTGCCAACGGCAGGGGTCGGCGCGTCGGTGGCGATGGATTCAGCCGCCGCGCTTGCCGATGAACTTTCGCGTGCCGACGCGCCTCATATGGGCCATGCGCTTGAGCTTTATGAAAAGCGCCAGCGGCATCGCGTGGAGCTGGCGCAACAGAATTCGCGCAATCTGGCACGGCTCATGTTTGTTTCATCGCCGCGCGTCGCATGGGCGCGCGATCAGATGATGCGGTTTTATACGTTGAGGCGGCTCATCAAGGATATTTCCAAGGTAATGGACAGTGCCTAGGCATTGTTTGGGTTTGGGTTTGGGTTTGGGTTTGGGTTTGGGTTTGAGTTTGAGTTTGGGGCATGACGGCTTGGGGGCGTGAGTGGCCTCGTCCTTCGAGACGGCGCAAGAGCGCCTCCTCAGGATGAGGCTTCGAGACGGCGCAAGAGCACCTCCTCAGGATGAGGCTTCGAGACGGCGCAAGAGCACCTCCTCAGGATGAGGCTTCGAGACGGCGCAAGAGCGCCTCCTCAGGATGAGGCTTCGAGACGGCGCAAGAGCGCCTCCTCAGGATGAGGGTCTTTTTTTGTGTCTTTACACGTTGTCGTCATCACCCGACTTGATCGGGTGATCCCTCTTTTGCGTCATTGGATGTGGTGAGATTGATGCCCCGATCAAGTCGGGGCAGGGGCATGACGGTTTAGGTTTGGGATCGTACTTAAGGCGCGCCGACAAAAAAGCCCCGCAGTTTATCTACGGGGCTTTCGTTGTAAGGGGATGCGCTTAAGGCGTGGTGGTTGGCGCGACGGGTTTCGCCTCGACGAGCTTCTTTGTCGCTGGATCATACTGCGGCCATTTGTGGTCAGCCGGCATATGATACTGGTGGTGATAGAACATGTGATGCGCGGTCTGGGTCAGGGCTATGGCTTCCTTCACGGTTTCGGGGTCAGGCGTTTCTAGCTTGAGTGGTATCAGGCCAGGTGTGAAGGCATAGCCCAAAGTTTTTTGCTGCGGGCGAAGCACAACGGCATGACCGGGGCGGCTATAGGCGATTGAGAAATTGAACGCCGTTGAGGTCCAGCCGCCATCGGCGGGCAGTTTCATGATGTCTTTGCCGAAGAAGGGGCTGACATAGGAAAAGCCCAATTGACCCATCAGTGTCGGGATCAAATCAAGCTGGGCGCCGAGCGTCGGCACGGTTTGTGGGGCGATGTTTTTGGGGCTGTAGATCAGGATCGGGATGCGCATGTTTTGCAACGGCACCTGCGCCGAGCCGTTGACCTTTTCGCTATGGTCAGCCACGAAAACGAAGACGGTGTTGTTAAACCAACCATGCGCTTTGGCGCGTTCGATAAAGTCGCCATAGGCCCAGTCGGCATAGCGCGCCGAGTTGTAGCGGTTATACAGCTCGGGATCATATTTGACGTGATCTTGCGGGAATTCATAAGGGCGGTGGTTTGACACCGTCATCATGGTGAGCAGGAACGGTTTTTTCTCCGCCGACAATTCATCCATGCGTCGCAGGGCTTCGGTGTAGAGGTCTTCGTCTGAGACACCCCAAGCGGTGGTGAAACTGTCGTGGCGAATGTCGGCTTCATCCCAGACGGGATCAAAGCCGATGCCCTTCCAGAAGGTGCCCATATTGTCGAACACAGCACGACCGCCATAGAGCACGGTGGTGTTGTAGCCAAAGCTCTTGAGGAGATAGGGCAGTGAATACATGTCGAGGGATTCGCTCCGGCGTGTGGTCGAGATGCCGGGGATGGGTGCAAAGCCCGTTTCGGTGGCTTCAAGACCGCGCACGGTGCGGTCGCCTGAGGGATAGATATTGGTAAAGAAGAGGCTCTCTTTTGAGAGCTTGTCAAGGGCGGGGGTGAGAATGATCCCTGAGGGATTGTCCAGCACATCAACAAACTTGGAGCCAAAGCTCTCGTTCGTCACGATGACGATGTTGAGTTTGCGTGGTGTGTTGCCATTGTCCACATAGCGCAGGATGGAGCGCACATTGTCGGGGTCAATGAAGGTCGTGTTGGGCTGGGCGACGAGCTTGCGCAACACCTTGATGGCTTCTTGTTCGTCCATGCCGGGATAGACGCCGTCATAGTCCTGATCGTTGGTGAACGCCGCGCTGATAAAGGTGTTCCAGCCATTATAGGAAAGCTGGCTGACTTCGCGGTTGTCACTGATGTCGAGCGGCAGGGCGCGCGCCAACGGCAGGACGATGATGAGGGCGAGCGCGGCCGCGCCGAATTCACGCAAGCGCTGGCCTTTGGGCTGGTCCGTGTTGAGGGCGGCGGCGGTGGGGCGGCGGATCAACCAAGAAAG
This sequence comes from Parvibaculaceae bacterium, assembly GCA_041688015.1. Classification (GTDB taxonomy): domain Bacteria; phylum Pseudomonadota; class Alphaproteobacteria; order Parvibaculales; family Parvibaculaceae; genus Parvibaculum. The sequence goes on along the minus strand of JBDNIY010000003.1, from coordinate 87,957 downwards.
CACCAGCGCGAGGGCCGCAACCATCGGCGTATAGAGGCCGGCATTGAAGGATTCTTGTAGATTGCCGATCACCTCGCGCGGGAAGATCAGATAATAGAGCGCGATGCCGTTGAGGCGGCTGTCGAACTCGTCCCAAAACAGGATTTCGGCAATGGCGCTGAACAGCAGCAGGAAAATGCCGAGCGTCAAGATGGTACGCAGCGTGCCGCGGCCCCATTTTTTCGGCCAAGCGCGCCCGCGGATATTGAACAAAACGAGATAGACCGTGCCGAAGATCAAGGCGACGCCGAGATCGTGGAGGGCCCCTTGGGCGAGCGCTTGGATAATGTCGCCCAGCGGGCGATCAGCCGGCGGTGAGGCCAGCACGGTGAGCAAAAAGAGGCGCAGCAGCGTGAAGGTCGCCATGGCGCCAGCGGCCATATAGAGCGCAAGACGGAAACGTGCACTCATGCCGGGCGCACAACGCGCCCAGAGGTTTTTGAGTTGATTCATCTGAAATTGGCCGCTGTGCGGCTCTCCCCATGCCTCGGATCAATACAACGACTTGACCGCTCAGAGGCGGTTGCGCCATGTTTTGGCGACTGTATCATCATTGCCACGGGGCGGGGCAATTGGCGGGAATTTAAGAAATGGGTTTTGGGCAAGGACAATTATTTTACGGGAAATAATGTGATGTAGGCAGAGGCTGGCTTGGTGACCTCTGGGGTCGCCGCCTATCGGACGCAGGGTGAGCTTATGGCGCTCGCTGCCGCTAACTTATTTAGAGTTTTGTAAGCAAATGGCGCTATTTGAAGCCGGTCAATGCGATGAACCGAGATTCAGCATTTGGCGATTGCACCAGCGGACTTGGGTGCTATAACTCGCATTAACCGAAGTTCCACAGTCGATATTTCCCAGAGTCGATATTTTAAATGGGGGCAGCGCGGTTTTGCTCCGTCCCTTTCAGCCCGGACATAGCGAATGAATATCCACGAATACCAAGCCAAAGCAGTGCTTGCCAAATATGGCGTGCCCGTTCCCAAGGGTGGGCCCGCCTTTAGTGCCGATGAAGCGGTGGCCGAAGCCAAGAAGCTCGGCGGGCCGGTCTATGTCGTTAAAGCGCAGATCCATGCCGGTGGGCGTGGTAAGGGCGGCGGCGTCAAGGTCGTGAAGTCATTGGACGATGTGAAGGCAGAAGCCACCCGGATGCTCGGCATGACGCTGGTGACACATCAGACGGGGCCTGCGGGCAAGCTGGTGCAGCGCGTTTATGTGGAAGAGGGCTCCGACATTAAGCGCGAGCTTTACCTCTCCATCGTGGTGGACCGCGAAACCTCGCGCGTTTCCTTCATTGCTTCCACCGAAGGCGGCATGGACATCGAAGAAGTGGCGCATAAGACGCCGGAAAAAATCATTTCGCTCTCGGTTGACCCCGCAGCGGGCATTCAGGCTTTTCATGGTCGCAAGATTGCTTATGCGCTGGGGCTTGAAGGCGATCAGGTGAAACAGGGCGTGGCGCTGGTTGCCAAGCTCTATAAGGCCTTCACCACCGAAGACATGGCGATGCTGGAAATCAATCCGCTGGTGGTGACCGGCGCAGGCGATTTGATCTGCCTTGATGCTAAGGTCGGCTTTGATAGCAATGCGCTCTACCGCCACAAGGACATCGTGGCGCTGCGCGATCTGAGCGAAGAAGACCCCGCCGAAGTGAAGGCGTCGGAATATGATCTCAATTACATCAAGCTCGACGGCCAGATCGGCTGCATGGTCAACGGCGCAGGCTTGGCCATGGCGACGATGGACATCATCAAGCTCTATGGCTCGGCACCAGCCAACTTTCTTGATGTGGGCGGCGGCGCGACGAAGGAGAAGGTGACGGAAGCCTTCAAGATCATCCTGTCGGACAAGAATGTCGAAGGCATTTTGGTCAATATCTTCGGCGGTATCATGCGCTGCGATATTATCGCAGAGGGCGTGGTGGCCGCGGCCAAAGAGGTCAAACTTGCCGTGCCGCTGGTTGTGCGGTTGGAAGGCACGAATGTCGATCTGGGCAAAAAAATCATGGCAGACAGCGGGCTGCCGATCATTTCCGCTGACAACCTCGCCGACGCGGCTGAGAAAATCGTCAAAGCCGTGAAGGAGGCCGCATAATGTCGGTTCTGGTTGGCAAGAACACCAAAGTTATCTGTCAGGGTTTCACGGGCAAGCAGGGCACGTTCCATTCGGAACAGGCGATTGCCTATGGCACCAAAATGGTCGGCGGCACCTCGCCGGGTAAAGGCGGCACGACGCATCTTGATTTGCCCGTCTTCAACACGGTGGGCGAAGCGGTTGAGCGCACAGGCGCCACGGCCTCGGCGATCTATGTGCCGCCGCCGTTTGCCGCTGACGCGATCCTCGAAGCGATTGACGCGGGCATCGAGCTTGTCGTTTGCATCACCGAGGGCATTCCGGTGCTTGACATGGTGAAAGTGAAGCGCGCGCTGTCCGGTTCCAAGACACGGCTCGTCGGCCCGAACTGCCCTGGCGTCATCACGCCGGGCGAATGCAAGATCGGTATTATGCCCGGCCATATTCACAAACGCGGCTCGGTGGGTATTGTTTCGCGCTCAGGCACGCTTACCTATGAGGCCGTTGCCCAGACAACAATGACGGGCCTTGGTCAGACCACCTGCATCGGCATTGGCGGCGACCCCGTCAACGGCACCAATTTTATTGATTGCCTTGAATTGTTCCTCGGCGACGACGAAACCAAGTCGATCATTATGATCGGCGAAATCGGTGGCTCGGCGGAAGAAGATGCTGCTGAATTCCTTAAAGCCTCCAAAGTGAAGAAGCCGATCGTGGGCTTCATCGCGGGCGTGACGGCCCCTCCTGGCCGCCGCATGGGCCACGCGGGGGCCATCATCTCGGGCGGCAAAGGCGGCGCGGGAGACAAAATGGAAGCGATGAAGTCGGCGGGCATTCGGGTTGCCTCCTCGCCTGCAGCGCTTGGCACAACGCTGGTTGAATTGCTGGCGGGCTGCTAAAAAAAAGACGTTTGATGCAAAAGTGTTAACGTCGGGCTCTATTGATTGTGCCCTCGCCCGGTGGGGCGGGGGAACAATAGGGTGAAGTGAAGAGTTTGTTGATCTTGAGGGCTTAGGTTTCAAGATTGGCATCGGGATTTGTGCCTGACTCACAAGGGAGACATGGGCTGACTGCCACATGGCCCCGTTGATAGGCTGGATTGACATGAGCAAGACCTCCGGCGAGGAAAGCCCTCGCCAACGCGCCGAGCAGACCTCCTTTCTCAATGGCACCAACGCGGCATTTGTCGAAGATCTGTATGCCCGTTATGTCCAAGACCCCCGCTCTGTCGGCGCGGAATGGCAGACGTTTTTTGCCAGTCTCGGCGACAAGCGCGACGAGGTTTTGAACGACGCCAAGGGGCCGTCTTGGGAGCGTGCTGATTGGCCGGTGATCGCCAATGGCGAACTGGTCAGCGCGCTCGATGGCAATTGGGCAACGGTTGAAGCCCCGATCAAACAGAAAATTGCCGAGCGCACAAGTGGTGCGACGGAAGCCGAAATTCGTTCGGCCACGCTTGATTCCGTGCGTGCCCTGATGATGATCCGTGCTTATCGCATTCGCGGCCATCTGGACGCCGATATTGATCCGCTACAGATGCGGCCAAAATCGCAACATCCCGAGTTGCAGCCCGAATCCTATGGTTTCGGGCCAGACGATCTTGACCGCCCGATCTTCATTGATCATGTGCTGGGGCTGGAGACGGCGAGCGTTCGCCAGATGCTCGAAATCTTGCGCCGGACCTATTGCGGCACGATCGGCGTCGAATTCATGCATATCGGCGACCCGGAAGAAAAAGCCTGGATTCAGGAACGCATCGAAGGGCCAGACAAGGAAGTCACATTCACTGAAATGGGCCAGCTTGCCATTCTCGACAAGCTGATTGCAGCGGAAGGCTTTGAGCGTTTTTCCGGGATCAAATATATCGGCACTAAGCGGTTCGGTCTTGATGGTGCAGAAGCGATGATCCCGGCGCTTGAACAGATCATCAAGCGTGGCGGCAATCTGGGCGTGAAAGAGATTGTGCTCGGCATGGCACATCGCGGGCGCTTGAACGTGCTCGTCAACGTGATGTCCAAGCCCTATCGCGCGATCTTTAATGAGTTCAAGGGTGGCTCGGCCAACCCTGAAGAAGTCGATGGATCGGGCGACGTTAAATATCATCTTGGTGCTTCGTCAGACCGTGAGTTTGACGGCAATAAGGTGCATCTGTCGCTCACCGCCAACCCTTCGCATTTGGAAATCGTTGATCCGGTTGTGCTGGGCAAGGCGCGCGCCAAGCAAGACCAGTTGCATGACAGCGACCGCGGCTCGGTTATTCCGCTGTTGATCCATGGCGATGCGGCCTTTGCGGGCCAAGGCGTCGTCGCGGAATGTCTGGGCCTGTCGGGTCTCAAGGGCCACCGCACGGGCGGCTCTTTGCATTTTATCATCAACAACCAGATCGGCTTTACGACGAGCCCGATTTTCTCGCGCTCTTCGCCCTATCCATCAGATGTTGCCAAGATGGTGCAGGCGCCCATCTTCCATGTGAACGGTGACGACCCTGAAGCGGTGGTGCATGCGACAAAGATCGCCACTGAATTTCGCCAGCGCTTTAACAAGCCGGTTGTGGTGGATATGTTCTGCTATCGCCGCTTTGGTCATCAAGAAGCCGACGAGCCGAGCTTCACGCAGCCGCTGATGTATAAGAAAATCCGCTCGCATCCGACGACGCTGGAAATTTATACCAAGCGGATTGTCGAGATCGGTTTGCTGAGCGAAGAGCAAGTGAAAGAACGTGTCGGTGCGTTCCGCCAGGAACTAGAGACCGAATATGAAGCCTCCAACACCTACCGTCCCAATAAGGCGGATTGGTTGGACGGGCGCTGGGCTGGCCTTGGGCGCTCGGAAGGCGAGGCGCATCGCGGTGAGACGGGCGTTGACCTCAAGATACTGAGGGAAATCGGCGCGAAAATCGCAGCCGTGCCGGAAGGCTTCAACATCCACAAGACGATCCATCGGTTCATGGACCTGCGTGCCAAGATGATTGAGACGGGCGAAGGCATCGATTGGGGCATGGCGGAGGCGCTGGCCTTTGGCACGCTGATGAACGAAGGTTTCAAGGTGCGCTTGTCGGGGCAGGATAGTGAGCGCGGCACATTTGCACAGCGTCATTCGGTGCTGAACGACCAAGAGACGGAAGAGCGCTATATTCCGCTCAATCATATCGCCGATAATCAAGCGCCCTGCGAAGTCATCAATTCGATGCTGTCAGAAAATGCGGTGCTCGGCTTTGAGTATGGCTACTCACTGGCTGAGCCCAATGCGCTGACGCTTTGGGAAGCGCAATATGGCGACTTTGCCAATGGCGCACAGGTGGTGGTGGACCAGTTCATCTCATGCGGTGAACGCAAATGGCTGCGGATGTGCGGATTGGTGATGCTGTTGCCGCATGGCTATGAAGGCGCGGGGCCGGAACATTCGTCCGCTCGCCTTGAGCGCTATCTGCAGATGTGCGCGGAAGACAATATGCAGGTTGTGAACTGCACGACGCCGATGAATTATTTTCATGTGTTGCGCCGTCAGATGCATCGCAAGTTCCGCAAGCCGCTGGTCATCATGACACCAAAGTCGCTGCTGCGACACAAGCGCGTGCATTCCAAAATCGAAGAATTCGGGCCGACCTCGACCTTCCACCGCGTGCTGTGGGACGATGCCCAGATGCTGGAGGGCGAAAAGATCAAGCTCGTCAGCGACGACAAAATCAAACGCGTCGTTATGTGCTCGGGCAAGGTCTATTACGATCTCTATGAAGAACGTGAAAAGCGCGAGATCAACGACGTTTATCTGATGCGTGTGGAGCAGCTTTATCCCTTCCCGGCGCGCTCGCTGATGGCGGAACTGGCGCGCTTCACGCAAGCTGAGATCGTTTGGTGTCAGGAAGAACCCAAGAACATGGGGGCCTGGCAATTTATGGAACCCAATATTGAATGGGTGCTGGAACAGGTGGGCGCACGCTTCCAACGCGCGCGCTATACCGGACGCCCCTCCTCGGCGGCAACGGCCGTTGGATTGATGAGCAAGCACTTGCAGCAACTTAACCAGCTTCTGGCGGAAGCGCTGAAGGTCGATTGATTTTTTTCTGAAAGGCGAAAGACGAGCATGGCCACGGAAGTCAAAGTGCCCGCATTGGGCGAATCAGTGACGGAAGCCACTGTCGCGCAATGGTTTAAAAAGGTTGGCGACACAGTGACGGTGGATGAGCCGCTGGTGGAACTGGAAACCGACAAGGTGACGGTGGAAGTGCCCGCACCAGCCTCTGGTGTACTGAGCGAAGTGTTGATCGAAAGCGGTGCGACGGTGGAAATCGGCACAGTGCTGGCCTCCATCGGCGAAGGCTCGGGCAAGGCAGCGGCAAAGCCCGCAGCTAAGAAAGACGAGCCTAAAAAAGAAGAACCCAAAAAGGCAGAAGCCGCGCCGACCCCTGCACCTGCACCTGCACCTGCACCTGCTAAGGCCGCGCCTGCGCCCGCCAAGGCGGCAGACGGGCAAGCGCCAGCGGTGCGGCGGATTGTGGAAGAAAACAATCTTGACGTGTCGAAGGTTGACGGCACGGGCCGCGATGGCCGCGTGACCAAGGGCGATGCGCAAGCTGCTGCGTCAGCACCGGCACCAGTGTCTGCACCGGCCGAAGCGCCTGCCGCCCCGATGGCGGTTCGTGCACCGCTTGAGCAGGGCGCGCGCGAAGAACGCGTGAAGATGTCGCGGTTGCGCAAGACGATTGCGACGCGGTTGAAGGAAGCGCAAAACACAGCCGCCATGCTCACCACGTTCAACGAAGTGGACATGAGCGCGATCATGGCGCTGCGCAACGAATATAAGGCGCTGTTTGAAAAGAAGCATGGCGTGCGCGTCGGCTTCATGGGTTTTTTCATTAAGGCCTGCATTCAGGCGCTGCGTGAAATTCCCGCGGTCAACGGCGTCATCGATGGCGACGATATTGTTTACAAAAACTATTACAATATCGGCGTGGCGGTCGGCACCGAAAAAGGCCTTGTCGTGCCTGTGCTGAAAGAAGCGCAAGACCTGTCACTGGCGGGCATTGAAAAAGAGATCAATGGCTTTGGTAAGCGCGCGCGCGACGGCCAGCTCAAGCTTGAGGAATTGCAGGGCGGCACCTTCACCATTTCCAATGGTGGGGTCTATGGCTCGCTGATGTCCACGCCCATTCTCAATGCGCCGCAGTCTGGTGTGTTGGGGATGCATAAAATCCAAGAGCGCCCGGTGGTTGTTGGCGGTCAGGTGGTGGTGCGGCCGATGATGTATCTGGCGCTGAGCTATGATCACCGGATTGTCGATGGCAAGGACGCGGTGACGTTCTTGGTGCGCGTCAAGGAATCGCTTGAAGATCCGCAGCGTCTGTTGCTCGATTTGTGACGCCATCGCTCATACTCCCCGTCATTGCGCGTGAAACGCGGCAATCCAATCTGCCGTAAAGATGGATTGCCGCGTCGGCCAAGAGGCCTCCTCGCAATGACGTTGAAGGTTTTGAACCTTAATTTGAAAGGCCGATCTCATGGCTGACACTTTCGATCTCGTCGTGATTGGTGCGGGCCCCGGTGGCTATGAATGCGCGATCAAGGCCGCGCAACTGGGCCTGAACGTGGCGTGCGTGGAAAAGAACGAGACGCTGGGCGGCACTTGTCTCAATATCGGCTGTATCCCCTCCAAAGCGATGCTGCATGCGTCTGAACTTTTTGCCGACGCAAAACATGCTTTTCCCGGCATGGGGATCGAGGTTGGGACGCCCAAGATCAACGTCCAGCAGCTCATCGCCTTCAAGGATGAAGCGGTCGATGGCAACACCAAGGGCATCGAGTTTCTTTTTAAAAAGAACAAGATCGAATGGGTGAAGGGCTTGGGCGAAGTTGTCGGCACGGGCAAGGTGAAGGTTGGCGCGCGCGTGCTGAACGCCAAGAACATCGTCATTGCGACGGGGTCAGACGTCGCGCGGCTGCCCGGCATTGAGATCGACGAAAAAACAATTATCTCATCAACTGGTGCGCTGGCGCTGGCCAAAGTGCCCGAGCGTTTGCTCGTCATTGGTGGTGGCGTGATTGGGCTGGAGCTGGGCTCAGTGTGGGGTCGGCTTGGCGCGAAGGTGCAGGTTGTTGAGTTCCTCGACGCGATCCTGCCCGGCATGGACGGTGAAGTGGTGAAAACCTTCACGCGTATTTTGAAAAAGCAGGGCTTTGAGTTCACGCTCGGCTCGAAGGTGACCAAGGTCGAGAAGGCCACCAAGGTCGGGAAGGACGGGGCGGGCTTAAAAGTTTCGGTTGAGCCTGCCGCGGGTGGCGCGGCCAAAGTGATCGAGGCCGATGTGGTGCTCGTCGCGGTTGGGCGCGTGGCTTATACGCAAGGGCTTGGGCTAGAGGCCGCGGGCGTCAAAATCGACAAGCGCGGGCGTGTCGAGGTTGATGGTTCATTCAAGACAAATGTTGATGGCATTTATGCCATTGGCGACGTGATCGCCGGGCCGATGCTGGCACATAAAGCGATGGAAGAAGGCGTGGCTTTGGCTGAACGCTTGGCGGGCCATTATGGAGCGGTCAATTATGATTTGATTCCGGCGGTTGTTTATACCAGCCCGGAAGTGGCGTCGGTCGGCAAGACCGAAGAGCAACTTAAAGCCGAAGGCGTTGACTATAACGTCGGCAAGTTTCCCTTCACCGCTAATGGGCGCGCCAAGGCGAACAAGACGACGGATGGTTTTGTGAAGATCATCGCTGATAAGACAAGCGACCGGATTCTCGGCGTGCATATCATCGGCGTCAATGCGGGCGAGATGATCCATGAAGGGGTCGTGGCGATGGAATTTGCTGGCTCGTCTGAAGACATCGCGCGCATGTGTTTTGCCCATCCGACCATGTCGGAAGCGGTGAAGGAAGCGGCGCTGGCGGTGACGGGGTTGCCGATCCATATGTGAGGCAAGACCCTCTTTCTCCCATATAATTAGACGTCATCGCCCGACCCACCTTTCATTAAAGGAGGCGGGCGATCCATCTTTGCTGCATGCGTTGGGAAAGACGTGGATACGCGGGTCGAGCCCGCGCATGACGATGTGGTGAGCATGGCGCTATTTCCCCGAACGCGGATGCGCCTTGTCGTAAACGTCCAGCAGGTGCTGGCTGTTTACTTCCGTATAAATTTGCGTCGTGGAAAGACTGGCGTGGCCGAGTAGTTCCTGGATGACGCGCAGGTCGCCACCAGCGGCCAGCAGATGCGTGGCAAAGCTGTGGCGCAGCGCGTGGGGCGTGACGCTGTCAGGCAAAGCCAAGCGGCGGCGCAGATGGGCGACGAGGCCGGAGACTTGACGCGGGTTGAGGCGCGCGCCGCGCAGGCCAACAAACAACGGATCATCAGGGCCGAGGCCGAAGGGGACGAGCGCGAGATATTCATCGACCGCGTTGCGAGCCGCCGAGATGACGGGGACAAGACGCTCTTTGTTGCCTTTGCCGGTGATGCGCATGGTGGCGGGCAATGGGGCCATGCCGCGATTGAGGCCCAGACATTCAGCGATGCGAAGCCCACAGCCATAGAGCAGCGTGAGGATGGCGGCGTCGCGCGCGGCGATCCATGGCACGTGATCGAGTTCGTTGGTTTCGGCGATGAGGGCGAAGGCATCGGGCGCGCTGACGGGTTTGGGAATGCCGTGGGGCACCTTTGGGGTGCGCAATGCTTTGAGCGCGGCGCTCGACGCGATGCCACCTGAATCAAGAAAACGAAAGAAGGAGCGCAGGCTGGAGAGCACGCGGGCAAGGCTGCGGCTGGTCATGCCGTCGTTGCGGCGCTTGGCAAGGAAGGACCGGAAATCGCGTAGGTGCAGATTGCGGATGGTAGCAAGGTCGGCGGGTTGCCCATGATGGTCGCAGAGAAAATCAAAGAAGCTCGCGACATCACGGGTGTAGGCAATGAGGCTCAGTGGGGCGAGGCGCTTTTCGCCCATGAGATGACTGTACCAATTGCGAATTTCGGCGCGCAGATCGGGCGCGGCCACGATCGAGGCCGCAGCCTCGTCGGGGCTTGGGGCGCGGGCGCCCGTGTTTACGCTTGCGGGGGCAGTTCGAGCCACAAGCGCACGCAACGCTCGACAATCCGGGCAAGGAATTCCAGAAGGTCGGCGGCCTGTTCGGGGTGGAACTGTTCGACGTGGCCGCCACCCAGCGCGAGAAGGCCGGGCGGGGTGACGCGGCTGAAATTCAAACGCACCAGCGCTTCGGAGCGCACATGCTCAGCGCGCTCGCCATAAAGGCCTTCAGAGCCATGTACATTGGCGACGAGGCAAAAGGGCTCAGCCATGCCCATCATGCGGTCAACGCCGCCGCGCTCAAGCAAGCGCATGCCGATGGTATCGGCGCGATTGATGACGCCGGTGGTTTCGATGCAGATGGCCGCGGAGGTCAGGCCAAGCGTTTGGGCCAGGCCATCGGGCAGCGTGATAAATTCGATCAGCGCGTCAAAGCTCGGCGCATCGAGCATGGCAAGGGCTGCGGCATGGACCTGTTCGCGTGCCAGTGAATTCAGCGATGAAGCTTCGATGAGGTCAGACTGGATGTCGCGCAGGGTGTGGACTTGGCGTTGCAGCTTGGAGATGACGAAGGACTGCAGATCGACGACGTTCTCGCCTTCGTCACGCGCGGGCATGATATGGCCGAGGAGTTCGGCGTCATTGATGATGAATTCGGGATGGGAGACGAGGAAGGCGCGCACGTCAGCCCCATCAAGGCTCGGGACTGAACGGTCGATCTGTGCAATGTCGGCGCGGTCGTTGGACTCAATCATTTACAATTCTCCTGGTCCGGCTCGACACGCCATTAGGTGGGCATGGGGTGGTGTCGAGAGATCCCGTTTCTGCTTCGATCTGCATCATCTCAGCAAACCACTTTCCAGATGTTAAAGGCGCGCGCTTTTTGGCAGTTATACTTTACAAAATTCACAGAATTTTTTGGCCGGTCTTTTTCCAATCGGCCAGAAATTGTTCCAAGCCCGCATCGGTTAACGGATGCTTGGCCAGACCACGCAACACAGACGGCGGCACGGTGGCCACATCTGCCCCGATGAGCGCCACTTCCTTAACGTGGTTTGCGGTGCGGATGGAGGCGGCGAGAATTTCGGTTTCAAAGCCGTAATTATCGTAAATGGTGCGAATTTCCTCAATCAACTCAAGGCCGTCGAGATTGATATCATCGAGGCGGCCAATGAAGGGTGAAATGAAGGTGGCCCCGGCCTTGGCGGCGAGCAGCGCTTGGTTGGCCGAAAAACATAAGGTGACGTTCACCATGATGCCTTCGCCAGTGAGCGCCTTGCAGGCCTTGAGGCCGTCCCATGTGAGCGGCACTTTGACGGCGATGTTGGTGGCGAGTTTGGCGAGTTTGCGGCCTTCTTTGAGCATGGTCGGTGCATCAAGCGCGGTTACTTCGGCGCTGACGGGTCCGTCGACGATGGCGCAGATTTCGGAAACAACTTCGATGAAATCGCGGCCGGATTTTGCAATCAGTGAGGGGTTGGTGGTGACGCCATCAACGAGGCCGGTTGTGGCAAGGTCTTTGATGTCGGCAATGTCAGCCGTATCGACGAAGAATTTCATGGGGATTTATGTCTCTGCTGAGCGTGGCGAGAAGAGGCGCTATGACAATCGCTTTGTGCTGCGAGTGCAATCTTTCTTTCGTTAACGCGGCGCTTTTGTTGGGGAGAAGGTGCGCAGCCCCTCTTGTTGCGCTGCGCGCGCCGCAAGACAAGCTATGATGACAAACATGCTTTATGCGAGGTTAGGCTATTGCTTCCGTTTTTCTACATGACGCCATCCCTCGCCCTGTCGCCTCAGCTATTTGGACCCTATGCCCGTTAACCCTTCCTCGCAGCGCGTCTCAGTGCTGGTGCCTCTGGCGCTGCCGGACCCCTATGACTATGCGGTGCCTGACGGCATGAAGGTGGCTCCCGGCGATTACGTGATTGTGCCGCTGGGAGCGCAAAGGCTGGTGGGCGTCGTGTGGGGCGAGGGGATGAGCGAGCTTGAAAACAAGCGCATCAAGTCGATTGCCGAGGTGCTGGACGTGGCACCCATGCCCAAGGGCCTACGCGATTTCATCGACTGGATGGCGGGTTATACATTTAATGCGCGTGGGTCGGTGCTGAGACTCGCTATGCGTGCGCCCGGCGCGCTGGAGCCCGCCCGGATGCGGGTGGCCTATCGGCTGAGCGACAAGCGGCCCGCGCGCATGACACCGGCGCGGACACGCGTGGTTGAAGCCATGGCCGATCAGTTTGCGCGCACCACCCGTGAAATCGCCAATGAGGCAGGCGTGTCGGATGGTGTGGTGCGTGGGCTGGCGGAGGCGGGCACGTTGCGCGCCTTTGAGATGCCAGCCGATGCTGATTTTCCCGACATTGAATTTGAGACGCATGGCAAGCCTTTATCGGATGAGCAAAGACAGGCGGCAGATATTTTATGTGCACGCGTCAAAGCTGATGCCTATGGCGCGGTGCTGCTCGACGGCGTGACGGGATCGGGCAAGACGGAAGTCTATTTCGAGGCCGTGGCGGAGACGCTGCGCGCGGGTAAACAGGCGCTGATCTTGTTGCCGGAAATCGCGCTGACGTCGCAATTTTTGGAGCGCTTTGAAGCGCGGTTTGGCGTGCGGCCTGCCGAATGGCATTCGGAACTTTCGACGCGGGAACGCGCGCGCGTTTGGCGCGGGGTGTCAGAGGGCCGCGCGCGGGTGGTGGTTGGTGCGCGCTCAGCGCTTTTTTTGCCATTTGGCGAATTGGGTTTGATCGTTGTTGATGAAGAACATGAAGCCGCGTTCAAGCAGGACGAAGGCGTCAATTATCATGCGCGCGATATGGCGGTGGTGCGTGCCTCGCTGGGCGGTTTTCCGATTATCTTGAGTTCAGCGACACCGTCATTGGAAACCGTGGTCAATGTCGAGCAAGGTCGCTATGAGCGCGTGGTCCTGACGGAGCGCCATGGCGTGGCAGAGCTGCCGCAGATCATTGCGATTGATATGCGCGACGATCAACCTGAGCGCGGTATGTGGCTGGCACCAAAACTCGTCGCTGAGATTGCGACCGCCTTTGCGGCGGGCGAACAGTCGATGTTGTTTCTCAATCGACGCGGCTATGCGCCACTAACGCTGTGCCGGACCTGCGGTCATCGCATCGAATGCCCGCAATGTTCAGCCTGGATGGTGGAGCATCGGTTTAGGCGCGAATTGGTCTGCCATCATTGTGGGCATACATCGGGCGTGCCCAAGGTCTGTCCGTCATGCCAGGCTGAAGACTCGCTGATTGCCTGTGGGCCGGGCGTTGAGCGGATTGCCGAGGAGGTGACGGCGCGGTTTCCTGAGGCCCGCGTTGCGGTGCTTTCGAGCGACAATCTACGCGGGCCGCAAAGCCATGAGGAGGCCTTTCGGGCGGTGGGCGCGCGCGAGGTTGATATTATCATCGGCACACAGATTGTCGCCAAGGGGCATCATTTTCCCTGGCTGACGGTGGTGGGCGTGGTGGACGCTGATCTCGGCCTTGAAAATGGCGACCTGCGGGCAGCTGAGCGGACGTTTCAACTGTTGCAGCAAGTGGCGGGTCGCGCGGGCCGCGCTGAACGGCCGGGGCGGGTTTATCTGCAAACCTATATGCCGGACCATAGTGTTATGCGGGCGCTGATCGCGGGCGACCGGGATGCGTTTTTGCAGCGCGAGGCCGAAGCGCGCGAGCGCGTGAAGCTGCCGCCCTATGGACGGCTCGCAGGCGTGGTGGTGTCGTCGGAAGACGCCAACCTTGCCCAGCATTGGGCGCGCGAGCTGGCACGCGCGGCACCGCGCGCCGACGATGTGGCCGTGCTGGGGCCAGCGCCTGCGCCAATGGCCTTGCTGCGCGGGCGGACACGGCTGCGCTTTCTCGTCAAGACGGGGCGCAACGTCAATATTCAGGCCTATATGCAAGCGTGGCTGGGCGAACTGAAAGTGCCCGGCCGGGTGCGCGTGTCGGTGGATATTGACCCTTACAGCTTTCTGTGAGGCCTGCTCCTGACCGCCTAATGCTCGTCATTTAAGGCCGGATTAACCTTTATGAGTCATTAATCGCTGATCTTGCGGTGGCAGGTATTTGAGGCGATGAGGGCACAATGACATCCAGATTGAATGTAGCGACTGTCAAATATGGGACAGCCTATTCGGCCGACTATGTGAACCGGATGCATTCGATGTTGAAGCGGCATTTGGCCGAGCCGTTTGATCTTTATTGCATCACCGAAGACGGCGCGGGGCTCGATCCTGAGATCACGGTGCTGGCACCGCCGATGGATGTGCCGGGCTGGTGGAACAAGATTTTTCTGTTTTCGCCGATCATGCCTAAGGGCGAAACGCTTTATCTCGACATCGACCAAATTCTGGTCGGCGATATTGGCCCCTTACTGACGGCCTGCCGCAAATCGCGGGCGCGGCTTTGCGCCTATCGCGATCCGCTGCGCTGGATGGGCTCGCAGATGAATTCGTCATGGCTCTATTTTCGCACGCCTGACCTCAGCTTTATCTATGACGCGTTCTGCCGCGACATTCCCGATGTGTTCAATCTGGAGGGCGGCGATCAGCTCTATATTTGGCAACAGATGAAAGATGTTTATTTCGTTGATGAAGGCGTGCCTGCAGCCGTGAAGTCGTTTCGCTTCGAGATCTGTGATGCAGGCGTTGAGGCGTTGAATGTGCCCTCGACGCTGGCGTCATCTGTGCGCGTCGTCAATTTTCACGGTCGGCCCAAGCCGCATGAGCTGCCCCAAGTACCTTGGGTGCAGCAGCATTGGCGTTGAGTCTCGAACTAGAAGTATCAGCCGGAGAGCATGAAATGAAATGCGCAGTCATCATTCCTATCGGGGCGGGCCAAGCGGGCGACTTCGATCCCTGCTGTCAGGCGATTGAGGCGGCATGGGCGCTTGGGCAAGGTGTGTTTGATGCTTTCGAAATTATTCCGATTTGGGATACGACCGATGCGATGAGTGTGGCTGAGCGCTATAATCTCGGTATCCAACTTGCCGCTGAGCGCGACTGCGACTGGCTTTTTATGATGTGTGTCGGGGACCTGATGAATGTTTCCGCGTTTCAGCATCTTGAAAATTTTCGCGGTTCGCTCGATGCAGTTTGGGGCAATATTTGCCTCAACAAGATCGGCACGGAGAATGTCGCGTTGGTGCAGCATCAGCCGATGAATATGAATCGGATCGAAGATGTGCTGCGCTGCATGCCGACAATGGGCATCAGCTTTCCGCATTTCGTGCGCACGCAATGTGCGCTTGAGGTCGGCTTTGATACGACGGTCGGCGCGGGCGTCGAATACAAATATATGCTTGATATGTGGGATCGGTTTTCCTGCGCCAAGGTCGCAAGTATTTTTGCGATTGAGCGCCGCCTTGCAAAGCCGCATCCGGGCCAAGTGGGCAGCGCAGAGTGGGAAAAGATAATCCAACCCTTCGTGCTTGAAAAACTGAAGTCGCATCATTTCTCGTCGGACGTTCCCTTTAACGAAAAGACCGCCCAGTTCGAGATCAACAATCCCTTCGACATCATCCAGCGGCATCATTGCCACGGCATATTTTTCGAGATCAAGGAGCTTGAGTTTCTTAAAAATATTGTTGGTTCGGGCAAGTCGATTGTCGAGGTGGGAGCCAACATCGGCAATCACCTCGTTTATTACGCCCAGCATATGGGTGCGCGGAAGATCTATCCCTTTGAGCCGAATCCTGACGCCATTGAACTGTTGACCAAGAATATCGAGGCGAACAGCCTCAATGGCATTATTGATAATCGCGGCATCGGGATTGGGGCGGGGGCGGCCTATGGCAAATTCGCCATTGAACTGCCCGGCGATAATAACCTTGGTGCGGCGCGTCTGAAGGAGGGGTTGGGAGAGTTGGAGGTTTTCACGCTGGATGAAAAGCTTGCTGACGAGACCTATGACTTCATGAAGATCGATGTCGAAGGCATGGAATTTGAGGTTTTGGAGGGCGCGCGCCAGACAATCCGCAAGAACAGGCCGATTCTCATGATCGAAGTGGTGCGGACGCGTATTCCAGAGTTTGAGCAATGGTGTGTGGACAATAAGTACCGCATCGTCACGACCTTCCATAATGTCTATGCGGCCAATTTCGTGGCCGAGGCCGCCTGAGCAATATTGCCCTCACCGATGAAGGCTAAAGGGGGCGTCCCGTCGGGGGCGCCCTTCGCTTTTGCTCCTCCACTCCCCCGCCATAAAATGCCGCACCTTGGCGGATTTGGAGGCGTCCTTGTTGCGCTGCCCTAGCCCATGTGTTACCTAACGCGCGGCTTCGGGGGGTGCTGGGTTTTGCACCCTTTTCGGGGCCAAAATAGGATAACGATTTCAAATGGTTATCTTATCCGGTTTTTGACCGGGGCGGCGATATTCACGGCAACTCAAGCGAGCCTCAATTTGGCATCCGAACATCACGTTTCAGGTATGGCTGGTCGTTACGCTACGGCGCTCTTTGAGCTGGCCGAGGGTGCGAACAGCCTTGACGCTACGGCAGGCGACTTGGCCACCCTTAGCGCCCTCCTTAATGAGAGCGACGACCTGCGTCGCCTCGTCCTCAGTCCCGTTTTTGGTGCTGACGAACAAGCGCGCGCTTTTGCGGCTGTGCTTGAACGCGCGGGCATTAAAGGGCTGACCGCTAATTTCGTCGGTCTGGTGATCCAGAACCGGCGTTTGTTTGCTCTGCCCGACATGATCACGGGCTTTAACGGCCTGCTGGCCGTCAAGCGCGGCGAAATGTCGGCTGATGTGACTTCGGCTCATCGGCTGTCGGATGCGCAGCTTCAAAGCCTCAAAGCGTCTCTCAAGACGGCGACGGGCCGCGATGTACAGATTAATGCTAATGTTGACGCCTCGCTCCTTGGTGGGTTGGTCGTCAAGGTCGGGAGCCGGATGATCGATTCGTCTCTCAAGACAAAACTCACTTCTCTCAAGCTCGCAATGAAAGAGGCCTCCTGATGGACATTCAGGCTGCAGAAATTTCTGCAATCCTCAAGCAGCAGATCCAGGGTTTCGGCGCTGAGGCGCAGGTATCCGAGATCGGCCAAGTGCTCTCCGTCGGTGACGGTATTGCCCGCGTTTACGGGCTCGACAACGTCCAAGCGGGCGAAATGGTCGAGTTTCCCGGTGGCGTGCGCGGCATGGCGCTGAACCTTGAACGCGATAACGTCGGTATCGTTATTTTCGGTAACGACCGTGACATTAAAGAAGGCGACACCGTCAAGCGCACGGGGTCCATCGTGGACGTGCCGGTCGGCAAAGGTCTTCTCGGCCGCGTTGTCGATCCGCTGGGTAACCCGATCGACGGCAAAGGCCCGATCGAAGCGGCCGAACGCCGCCGCGTGGACGTCAAAGCGCCGGGCATCATTCCGCGTAAATCGGTGCATGAGCCGATGCAGACAGGCCTGAAAGCCATCGACGCGTTGATCCCGATTGGACGTGGCCAGCGCGAGCTGATCATTGGTGACCGCCAAACCGGCAAGACCGCCATCGCCATCGACGCGATCTTGAACCAGAAGTCGCTGAACGCGGGCACAGATGAAGGTGCCAAGCTTTATTGCATCTATGTCGCCATTGGCCAGAAGCGTTCCACGGTTGCTCAGATTGCCAAGACGCTGGAAGAAAACGGTGCTCTTCAGTACACGATCATTGTCGCCGCGACGGCGTCTGAGCCTGCACCGTTGCAGTTCTTGGCTCCCTTTGCCGGTTGCACGATGGGCGAATATTTCCGCGACAACGGTATGCATGGCCTCGTCGTTTATGACGATTTGTCCAAGCAGGCGGTGGCCTACCGCCAGATGTCGCTGCTGCTGCGTCGTCCGCCGGGACGCGAAGCCTATCCCGGTGACGTATTCTATCTCCATTCTCGTTTGCTCGAACGCGCTGCCAAGCTGAACGATGATAACGGCAAGGGGTCGTTGACCGCGTTGCCGATTATTGAAACGCAAGCCAACGACGTATCGGCTTATATTCCGACCAACGTGATTTCGATCACAGACGGTCAGATCTTCTTGGAAACGGACCTGTTCTATCAGGGCATCCGCCCGGCTGTGAACGTCGGTCTGTCGGTGAGCCGCGTGGGTTCGTCTGCTCAGATCAAGGCGATGAAGCAGGTTGCCGGTAAGATTAAGGGTGAGCTGGCGCAGTACCGCGAAATGGCGGCCTTTGCGCAGTTTGGTTCTGACCTTGATGCGGCCACTCAGCGTTTGCTCAATCGTGGTGCGCGTCTGACGGAACTTCTCAAGCAGGCGCAGTTTTCGCCGCTCAAGATCGAAGAGCAGGTCGTTGTGATTTATGCCGGTGTGAACGGCTATCTCGACAAGCTGCCTGTCTCTGATGTCGGGCGCTATGAGAACGAGTTCCTGCGGTCGGTGCGTTCCAATCATGGTGACATTCTCGATGCAATCCGTACCGAGAAGGCTTTGTCGGAAACGACGGAAGCCAAGCTCAAGGCGGCTGCCGAGAGCTTCACCAAAGCGTTTGCTTGAATATCACCGTAAGCTGAAACAAACGAGATCAGGTAGCAGCGAATGGCGAGCCTAAAAGACCTTAGAAACCGCATCACAAGCGTAAAGTCGACGCAGAAAATCACCAAAGCCATGCAGATGGTGGCGGCGGCAAAACTGCGTCGTGCGCAAGAAGCGGCTGAAGCGGCGCGGCCCTATGCAACGCGCATGGACAGCGTGATGGCCAATCTTGCCAGCGGCATGGCGGGGCGTGCGGGCGCGCCTGAACTGTTGGCGGGGACCGGCAATGACCAGACGCATCTGGTGATTGTGGCGACGGCGGATCGTGGGCTTTGCGGCGGTTTCAACTCGTCGATTTCGCGTTTGGCGCGTGAGCATATCTACAAGCTCATCCGCGAAGGCAAGACGGTGAAGATCGTCACTGTCGGGCGCAAAGGGCGCGATGCGCTGAAGCGTTTGTTTGGTGAAAAATTTGTTAAGTCTTATGAATTCACCGCCATCCGACAGGTTGGTTTTGCACAGGCTGAAGATATTTCGAGCTATGTGCTGTCGGCTTTCGAGGCGGGCGAATTTGATGTGGCGACGATCTTTTTCTCAAAGTTCGTCAATGTCGTGACGCAGATCCCGACAGCGCAGCAATTGATCCCGGCCCCTGTGCCGACCGCCGATCAAGAAGCGGCTGTCGATCTTAACGGGGCCGTTTACGACTATGAGCCCGACGAAGAAGAAATCCTGAAAGACCTGCTGCCGCGCAATCTGTCGGTGCAGATCTTCAAGGCGCTGTTGGAAAATGTCGCCGGTGAGTTCGGTGCCAAAATGTCGGCGATGGATAACGCTACGCGCAATGCGGGCGACATGATCAAGAAGCTGAACATCACCTATAACCGTTCGCGGCAGGCGATGATCACTAAGGAATTGATCGAAATTATTTCGGGCGCTGAAGCCCTGTAAAACTACTATTGCCCTTGATGGGGCCCCTGAGACGGGAAGATTGAAGGAAATGCTATGAGCAACCCAGTCGGAAAGATCGCCCAGGTTATTGGCGCTGTCGTGGACGTTGAGTTCCCCGACAATCTGCCCGCCATTCTAAATGCGCTGGAAACGACGAATAACGGCCAGCGTCTCGTTTTGGAAGTGGCGCAGCATCTGGGCGAAAATACGGTTCGCACCATCGCCATGGACACGACCGAAGGCCTGACACGCGGCGATGAAGTGCGCGACACGGGCACGGCCATCACGGTGCCGGTCGGTGAAGGCACGCTGGGGCGCATCATCAACGTCATCGGCGAGCCGGTGGACGAAGCGGGCCCGGTGAAGTTTGAAATCCGCCGCGAAATCCATCAGGACGCGCCGTCTTTCGTTGAACAATCCACGGAAGCTGAAATGCTTGTCACGGGCATCAAGGTCGTTGACCTGCTCGCGCCTTATGCGCGTGGCGGCAAGATCGGGTTGTTCGGCGGCGCGGGCGTGGGCAAGACGGTTCTCATTCAGGAACTGATCAACAACATTGCCAAAGCGCATGGCGGCTATTCAGTGTTTGCTGGCGTGGGTGAGCGGACCCGCGAAGGCAACGACCTTTATCACGAAATGATCGAGTCCGGCGTGAACAAGGATCCGCATGCCAACAACGGCGACACGACGGGCTCCAAATGCGCTCTCGTGTTCGGTCAGATGAACGAGCCGCCCGGAGCGCGTGCGCGTGTGGCGTTGACGGGCTTGACGGTTGCCGAACATTTCCGCGATGCCGGCCAGGACGTGCTGTTCTTCGTCGATAATATTTTCCGCTTCACGCAAGCCGGCTCGGAAGTGTCGGCGCTGCTCGGCCGTATTCCTTCTGCTGTGGGCTATCAGCCAACGCTGGCCACCGACATGGGCCAGTTGCAGGAACGCATTACGACAACGACCAAGGGTTCGATCACCTCGGTGCAGGCGATTTATGTGCCTGCCGACGATTTGACCGACCCGGCGCCTGCGGCATCCTTTGCTCACTTGGACGCAACGACCGTGCTCAATCGTGCGATCTCGGAAAAGGGCATTTATCCCGCCGTCGATCCGCTCGACTCGACAAGCCGTATTCTTGAGCCGCGCGTTGTCGGTCAAGAACATTACGACACAGCGCGTCGCGTGCAGGAAATTCTGCAACGCTACAAGTCGCTGCAGGACATCATCGCTATTCTCGGCATGGATGAACTGTCGGAAGAAGATAAGCTCGTCGTGACGCGCGCGCGTAAGATCGAACGCTTCTTGTCGCAGCCGTTTTTCGTGGCCGAAGTGTTCACAGGGACGCCGGGCGTGCTCGTCGATATCAAAGACACGATCAAAGGCTTCAAGGGTCTGTGCGATGGCGACTATGACCATCTGCCGGAAGCGGCCTTCTACATGGTCGGTACCATTGATGATGCGGTCAAGAAGGCCGAGCGTCTCGCGGCAGAAGCTGCTTAAAGAAACTCGGGTAAGGTTTTATGGCTGACAAGCTGCAATTTGAACTCGTCTCACCGGAGCGCCTGCTTCTGTCGGAAGCTGTCGATATGGTGACGGTGCCCGGCAAGGAAGGCGACTTTGGCGTGTTGGCAGGCCATGCGCCTGTGATGACAACGTTGCGCCCCGGCGTGATCAATGTTGACGATGCGGGCAAGCCGCAGGTGCGGATTTTTGTGCGCGGCGGTTTTGCCGAAGTGACGCCTAAGGGGCTGACGATCCTCGCCGAGAATGCGGTTCCGCTGGCGGAATTAGATGATGCCAAGCTCGATCAGGAAATTTCCAATGCGCAGGAAGATGTGAACGACGCTAAATCTGACGAAAGTCGCCGGATTGCGCAGGAGACGCTCGATCATCTAAAGCAGTTGCGCCAAGTTCTTTGAGGCATGCGGCCCC
The DNA here is from genome assembly GCA_041688015.1 of Parvibaculaceae bacterium. Taxonomy (GTDB): domain Bacteria; phylum Pseudomonadota; class Alphaproteobacteria; order Parvibaculales; family Parvibaculaceae; genus Parvibaculum. Next base: position 66,490 of record JBDNIY010000003.1, on the reverse strand, counting down.
TTGATGGGGGCAAGCGTTGACGGACTATAAGAGGTGGTACCGTCAAGGTGCCGCCTCTTTTATTGGCTAACAAAGCGGGAGTATTGCCAGAGTTGCACATATTTAATGCATTGTGCCTATATGGCGCGGTTCGGCGATGCCTATATTGAGTTAAGGTTTGTGACATACAAAACGAAGGCCATGCCCATCGGGACCGGGCGAGATGGAAACCATGAAGCCACATTGGACGCTTGACGATATTCACTGGGATGATTTTGACGCCACGAAAGTCGATGCCGACATTTTATGTGCGGTGAAAGCGGCGGCGATGGTCGAGTTCAACGCGCCCGATTATGTGACTTATCTGTGTAATGTGTTTTCTGACCGGCCTGATGTGAAAGCGCTTTTGCATCAGTGGGGCGAGGAAGAATCTCAGCATGGCCGCGCGCTGGCGCGCTGGGCAGAACTGGCTGATCCGACGTTTAATTTTGACGAGGCGTTTCAGCGTTTTCGCGCTGGCTACTCGATCCCGCTTGATGAGCTGCAATCGGTACGCGGCAGTCGCGCGGGCGAGTTGGTCGCACGTTGCGTGGTGGAAAGCGGCACGTCGTCTTATTATGCGGCGATCAAAGACGCTTCAAGCGAGCCGGTGCTGAAACAGATTGCGGCCAATATCGCGGCAGACGAATTCCGCCATTACAAACTTTTCTACGAGCAATTCAAAGCCTTGCAGGAAATCTTGCCGGGCCGGTTGGAGCGGGCGCGCATTGCCATCGGGCGTGTGTCGGAAGCTGACGATGATGAATTGTCCTATGCCTATTACGCGGCCAATACACCGAGCGATGACACGGTGCGTTATGATCGGGCGTTGTTTGCCAAGGCCTATGAAAAGCGCGCCCTGTCGCTCTACCGCCGTCAGCATACAGATCGTCTTGTGGCAATGGTCGGTAAGGTGATCGGTTTGAAACCGCATGGATTTTTGTTGCGTGTGATGTCGTCGGGCGTCTGGGCTTTTTGGCGGTTCAGGGTGTGGCGCCTGTCGGCCGTTTCTATTTAGCTGCCAATTTCGAAATACGCGCTCTGAGCTTTGGCCTTCGTGCCATGAGCCCCAGCCTCGATGTCTATTTTCTGTCGCGTGGGCAGGGCCTATGCTGATTTTGCCTTCAAGCAGAAGGTCATACCATTATCTCACAAAATATTGGTTCCCATCGCAGGATGGAGAGCCGTTGGCTGAAACTAGGCAAGCGATCAATCGGCAGGAATACTGACTGGAAAATCAGCCCATCTTGATACGGATGAAACTGACATGACTGCTGAAGATGCGCAGTAAGACCGAGACTTTGACGGCGTTGTCGCCTATGCCAAACGTCTTGCACATGATGCCAATAATTATATCGGTGCCATTCTCGGCCTGTCGGAAGTGTTGCCCACGGTTGCAGATGACCCTGAACAGGTCGGCCGCATTGCGACGCGGATCGCGGCGGCGGGGCAACTGTTGCAGATCGTTGTCAATCAAGCGCTCTTGCCGTTGCTGGAACGCTTCGATGTGCCAATGCTGCATGTAGACGATGCGATGGCACGGCTGCAGGCGTTGAGCCGTTATCTGATTGGGCAGCGGATTGAATTTCAGTTGTTACCATCGTTGGCAAAGATGCCAATCGTGATGACGCCCATTGCGATGACAAAAAGCGAATTCGCGACGTTGATTTTTATCCTGCTGCGCAATGCGGTGGACGCAGCAGATATGGCCAATGGCGCGCGGCCTGCTATTCGCGTTTCGATTGATGTTTTGCCTGGCGATGAGATTGCTGCCGATGCGGGGCGGCAGAATTTTGTCCGCGGCGCGCTGCCAAGGAGCATACGCTGGCGCTGCGTGTGCGTGACAATGGGCATGGCTTTTCTGATACTTTGCGCCAGAGCGCGGCGTTGGTCTTCCAGCCATTTGTGTCGCAGTCGCGCCGCACATCTGCCTTGGACTTGGGGCTTGCCTTTGCCAGTGCCATTGTCGAGTGGCGCGGCGGCGCGATGGCCATCGGATGCGACGTCGACACTTGCATGATCGCTTACCTGCCGATGCATGTAGATTTAGGCGGTACGGCAGAAGCGGGCGCGCGTGATGAAAATGCCTCGCAGGTTATTGTCGTTGATCCCGCTGCCCAATGGGGGGCGGTGACGGCGTCGTTGCTGAGCTTGCTGGATTGGCCGGTGAAGCAGGTAGGCTCGGTGGCAGAGGCTGCCGCGCTATTAACGGAGGCCGGACGCGGGCATCGTATTGTTGTCATCCGTGTGCCGCTCAAATCGCTGGAGGCCGAGGCGGCTGCCAGATTGCAGGCCGTGATCGCGCGCCGGGCTCATGTCGATCTGGTGATGATGGTGGGGCCGCTCCGCTCGATGGCGGTCGATGAGGCGGCGGCGAATATATTGTCAGAACTGGCGATGTTGGCGCTGACGGGCTATACGACGCCTGCCGATATCGTCAACTATCTTATCCCAAATATTTGAGCCGCTGATGGCTTCGGCAGGTTAGGGAACAAGATGCTCTTTGCCCAACAAGCCCGTCTTCAAGGCGTGTGAAACGGCCTGGACTCGATTGCGGACCTGAAGTTTTGAGAAGATGCGGCTTGCGTGCATCTTGATGGTGATTTCTTGAACACCGAGATGGCGCGCAATTTCCTTGTTGGAATCGCCGCTGGCCAGCAGCTTTAAAATTTCAACCTCACGTGCCGTCAGCGCCTTGGCCGGGCGATCTACCGCGTTGGTTTTGTTTTGTGTCGGCGTCTCAACGGCGCGCCCTTGCGAGAGTGCGGTTTCGACCGGGATATAGGTGCCGCCATTAAGGATGAGGGAGAGCGCGAAGACGATGGCATTGCCGGGGGACGACTTGGGGATGAAGCCCTTGACGTCGAGGCTCAGCACTTCATGCACCGTCGCATCGTCGATGCGGCCTGACAGGATGACAATCTTGAGATCGGGGTGGGCGTCGCGTAGCGCCTAGATACTGATTGGGCCTTGCATGCCCGGCATATCCCAATCGAGGACCGCCAGGGATAGATCCTTGACGCGTGACATGACATCTTTGGCAGCCAACAGATCTTCTGCCTAATGAATAATGACGTCAGGGTAAGCCGCCAATAATTGACGTTCGAGCGCATCTGTAAAGATTGGATGGTCATCGGCTAGCAGGATGATCATGTCATTATCACACTAATACCTATAAAAAGAGCATACGCCTGTGCGGATGGGCATCCTATGACCAAATGGGAGGTTCGGTCGCGCAGAAGAATATGCATCGGTTGTTCATCGCCTTTTCTCATAAGGATAATGAACAAGACCTGAATGATGGCGTCGGACCTGGCTCAAATCTATTTGTTACCAGAATCTCGAAGGGGTCGACTATTTGTCAGTCCAAGGATGGTTATTTTTTTGTCGCCAACGTGAGTGGTTCAAAGGCATCAACGATCCGTTCGTAGATGCGCCGCTTGAAGGGGACGACGAGATCGACGATCCGCCGGATCGGCACCCAATCCCATTCGCTGAATTCCTGATGCGCATCGGCGGCAAGGTCGATGTCGGTATCCTCGCCCAAAAACCGCATGGCAAACCAGCGTTGCTTCTGGCCGCGATATTTGCCCTTGAGGGCACGGCCGACCAGATCGGGGGGCAGGTCATAGGTCAGCCAATCGTCAATCGTGCCGATGATCTCGACCTTTGCGTCGACCACGCCCGTTTCTTCGTGAAGCTCACGCAAGGCGGCTGTGCGGGCGTCTTCGCCGTTGTCGATGCCGCCTTGCGGCAATTGCCAGGTGAGTGGCTCGATGTCGACGCTCTGAATACGATTGCCGACAAAGACCCGTCCGTGAGCGTTGATCAAGGCGATGCCAACACAGGGGCGATAGGGCAGCGTTTCGGGATCGACCAAGCCATTGGCAGGGGGTGGGTTTTGGATTTTCTTCGGCATGGGCCTACTCGGTTTTGGCTGTGGCGCTGACCGGAACCAGAGTGATGCCTTTGGCGGCAAGCGTCTTGGCCCAATCAGCAATGGCGTCCACCGTGACCGGGAAACCTGAAGCGATACCGATGGCGGGGCTTGCATCATTTGCGGTTGCCTCAAGCGCGGCAAATGATTGATTGAGAATGGTCGATGTGCGCGCTGGGTCGATGCTGCGTGTGCCGACGCTGACGGGCAGGCCGATGTCGGCACTTATTTTGGGGATGGCGCTGCGGTTCGACGTGCCGTTATCGACAAACATCAGGCCGCGCGATTTCAGCGCCGAGAGCACCGGCGACAAGGCGGCTTGTTCGCTGGTGAAGCGCGCGCCTTGATAGTTCATGACACCGACATAGCCAGTGAAGCGGCTGAGCAGCCAATTGAGACGCGTAATATTTTCAGTTGGTTTGATCGATGTTAGCAACGTGTAGGGACCGGGATCGTTTTGCGGGTAGCCAAACGGCTCCATCGGCAGTTCAAGCAAGACCTCGTGGCCTGCCGCGCGCGCCTGAGAAATCCAGCTTTGCAGGTTTGCGCCATAGGGGGCAAACGAGAGCGTGACTTCAGGCGGCAGGGTTTTGATGGCGTAGGCGGTGGCGCTTTCTGAAATGCCTAGACCCGACACGACGATAGCGACACGTGGCCCCTCGGCCAAGCCGCTGGGCAAGGGGCGGGCATAGACTTGCCAAGCCTTGCGGCCATCCTTTGCGACGATGGGAAGCGGTCCTTGTGGGCTGTTGGCGACAAGGGCGGGATCGGGCACGGGCTTTAAAGGGGGCACGGGCTTGAGGTCTGTGCTGTTGACGTTGCCGTCTGCGTCTGACACGGCTTCGGCGCCAATGATTTTGACTTCGCCGGTGCCGGTGCCGTTGTCGCTGTCTGCGTGCAGATTGCGGGCGGCATCCAGCAGCGATTGTTCGGCGGGGCTCAGATGACCAATGTCGGCGGCATCGCCTGACAGGGGCGTCGCGCCGGGTGTGGCGCTCTCTGCGCCCGACGCGGTGTTTGTGGCATCGGGGCCGGTCGTGTCAGTACGCCGGTCGACAGGTGGCGGCGCTGCCTCTGGCGGCAGCGACAGTGCCACCACTGGCTTACCGGCGTTGGTACCATCGACCAAGGCGAGCCAGCCGACGATGCCGCCATAAAGGCAAGCGATGACCACCGCCGTCAGCAAGAGAATGCTGGGCCCGCGTCGTTTGCTGGTTTTTTCGATCAGCTTTTTATTCGGCATGATCCTCTTTCGGCAAATGTACCCAGACTACAAGTGTCACGCCCGGCCATTCGCCATATCCGATCAGTTGGCGCCAAACCCGATCAGTTGGCGGCTGTGGTGGCCGGGGTGGTTTTGAAGGCTGCATCCTTGCGCACGCCGTTGAGAAGGTCGACAGCGTAGAGAAGCTGTTTGTCGTCTTTTCGGTCGGCGGGCACATAGCTGTCAGAGCCTGCGATTTCCTTGGAGCCGTCTTCGACGGCAAGATGACCCGGTAGCTCCGCTTCGCCGGTGATCAACATGCGCTTCTTGAGCTTGGGGTCTTCGGCTTGTTCGACCTGAATATCGGGGTCGATGCCTTTGGCCTGAATGGAATGGCCTGAGGGCGTGTAGTAACGCGCGGTGGTCAGGCGAAGCGCGCCGTCGGCCCCGAGCGGGATGATGGTCTGGACCGAACCTTTGCCGAATGAGCGCGTGCCCAAGATGGTGGCACGGCGGTGGTCCTGAAGCGCCCCTGCGACAATCTCGGAGGCAGAGGCCGAGCCGCCATTGATGAGCACGATGATGGGGCGCCCATTGGTGAGATCGCCGCCACGCGCGTTGTAGCGCTGTGTGTCTTCGGCATGGCGTCCACGTGTCGAGACGATTTCGCCTTCCTCGATGAAGTCACCGCTGACAGCAATGGCCTGATCGAGAAGACCGCCGGGATTGTTGCGCAGATCAAGAATGTAGCCTTTGACCTTGGCCGCGCCGATCTGTTTTTGCAGCTTGTGCATGGCTTCGTCCAGCAGGTCGCCCGTTTGTTCGTTGAACGAGGTGATGCGGATATAGGCAATATTGCCTTCACGATGATATTTGACCGACTTGATGGTGATGACATCGCGCGTCAGCTTGACGTCGAAGGGTTCGTCCATGCCCTTGCGCACGATAGACAGCGTGATGGACGTATTGACCGGTCCACGCATCTTGTCGACCGCATCTGACAGGGTAAGGCCGAGGATCGGCTTGCCGTCGATATGGGTGATGTAATCGCCAGGGCGGAGGCCGGCGCGGTTGGCAGGCGTGTCGTCGATGGGGGTGACGACCTTGATGACGCCATTCTCCATCGTAACTTCAATGCCAAGGCCACCGAATTCGCCCCGCGTCTGCACTTGCATGTCGCGGAAGCTCTTGGGGTTCATGTAGCTTGAGTGAGGATCAAGCGAGGTCAGCATGCCGTTGATGGCGCTTTCGATGAGCTTGGCGTCGTCGGTCGGTTCGACATAGTCGGCGCGGACCCGCTCAAACACATCGCCAAACAGGTTGAGTTGGCGATAGGTATCACTATTGGACGCGTGGGCCGCGCTATCATAGCCGCCTGTCTGGAGGGCAAATATGGTAAGGGCCGAAACCAGGGTTCCAACGGCGAAACCGGTTAGCACTGACTTTTTCATTTATCCACGCGCCTTTTTGTCACTCATCATTAGCCACGGTCGAGGGTCGATCGGGTCGCTGTCTTTACGAAACTCAATATAAAGGGAGGGCTTTCCATCTGTCGCGGATTTCCGCGTGGATTTGGCATTTTCATCAGAAGATGGTTGATCATACCCCATATTTTTGCTGTCCATGCGCCCAACGGGCTCTCCAGCCAGCACAGATTGGCCAACTGTGCCATCAATCTCAGCCATTCCGGCTAGAAGCACATGGTATCCTTCGCCCACGGACAAGATTAAAAGTTGTCCATAACGGCGAAACGGGCCTGCAAAAACGATTTTGCCGTCAAAGGGAGCCACAACCTGTGCATTGGGGCGGGTCGCGATAGTCATGCCTTCCGTATGGCCGCCAGCGCCATTGGACGCGCCGAAGCCTGAGACCAGTAGGCCGGTGGCGGGCAGGCGGAGCAATCCTTTTGCTTCAGAAAAACGGCGCGAAGAAGGCAGAGCCGCAGGCGAGGAGGGTGGCGTCAGCATGGTAAGCTCTGCCCCACCCGGCTTGGCCGTATTGGCCATGTCGGTGGCATGATCTTGTGGGGCGCGAACCGGGCGTGGGGCTACAGGCTTGGGTTCGGGTCTGCTTTGAGGCAGGCGAGATTGCGCCTGGTTTTCCAGCCGGTCGATCAAATCCGTCAAATCGGTGGCCTCGCGCGATAGGCGATTGGCGCGGGTTTCCTCGCTGGTGGCGGCGTCGGCCAGTTTTTGCTGGCGGGCGATCTTGTTGGCGAGCAATTTTTCTAGTGCAGCGCGATCACGCTCGAGCGAGGCGGTGGCTTGAGCCAATGTTTCGCGCTCTGCCAATATGCTATCGCGCAGGCTCATCAGTTGTTGCAGCTTGGTTTTCAGTTCCTCAGCCTGCGCCTTCAATTCGGGCACGGCTTCACCCAGCAGGATCGCGCCACGAATGGCGCCCAGTGCATCGTCTGGTTTGACGGCCAGCGCTGGCGGCGGATTGCGGTCAAGGCGGGCGAGTGCCCCAAGCAAGGTCGCCATGCGCCTGCGGCGCTCTTTGAGCTTGGCCAGCAGCGCCGTTTCGGCCGCATTGAGGTCGGCGAGGCGACGCTCCGAGGCTGAGACTTCGGCCTCGCGCGCTTGCACCTTGGCGGCAGTGGCGATGAGTTTGGCGCGCGTGGCGGCAACATCCTGCGCGACGGCTTGGCTTTGGGCGTCCAGCGCCTTCTTGCGTTCGACGCTGGTGTCAAATTGCTGCTTTAAGGTTTCGAGCTTGGACGGATCGGTGACTTCGGCCTGGGTCGTCGGGGAGACAAGGGTGGCGACAAGCGCACACGCCAGCGTCAGGGCAAGCCGGTGACGATTAGGCTGGAACACTGTTGGGCCGCTGGAGACTGTCGGTTGCGTCATCAAGATCGGTGCTGAGGCCGACCAACAGCGAGGTGCCGGTCATGCTGGTGGGCTTTGCGACGCCGAGCAGGGCGAGTACGGTTGGGGCCACGTCGGCCAATGTGCCAAAGCGTAAGGCATTGCGCGGCGCGTGGCCAAGATTCGGTGCGACAAGGGTGAAGGGCACATTGGAGGCGGTGGGCCCACGCCAGTCCTTGCCGGTGTCGAGATCGGCCATTTTCTCGGCACGGCCAAAGGCGCTGGTAACGATCATGGTGAGGCCGCGTTTTTCGACCTGGGCGGCGATCTTGCCGAGATATTTGTCGATGCTTTCCGCCGCCTCAATGGTGGCGCGCATATTACCGGTGCGCCCCAGCAGTGCCACATTGGTGAAATTAACGACAATGAGATCGCGCTCGCCCGCCTTGATGGCGTTTATGGCTTCGATGGTGAGATCGGTGGCGGCAAGCTCGGGCCGCTTTTCCATTTTCGCCAAGGGTGGCGTTTCGGCTAGCGCAAGAGTTTCGCCATCAAATAGACGGTTCGTGCCTGCGCGCCAGAAGAGCGAGAAGTTTCGTTCTGCGATTGTTTCGGTGAGCAGAAGCTGGGTGAGCCCGGCTTGCGAGAGCGTTTCACCCAAGGTGATGGGCTGCTTGAGCGGGGCAAACAGCGGTTCAACCCAGTCGAGGCCTTCACCGTCGAGCGCCATTAGTGAATTGGCGGCAGACAGAAGGCTGCCAATGCCGTTGTCGTTCAGAGCCTGCATCAAGGATGTGCCAAGGTCGGGGCGCAGGTTGACGAAGAAGACCGCATCGTCGCGCCGGATGCCGCGATAGCTTTGCGCGATGGCGGATGGGATGCGGTCGTCGTTCAGACCTTTGCCATAGCACTGGTCGAGATGGGTGGTAAGATAATCTGTACGCGGTGCATCAGCGTCGGCGATGGCTTTCCATGTGGCCAAGATGCTGGCGGCATCAGCGGTTTCGTCGAGTGCGAGGCTGCGCCCGGTCAAGCTGGCAAGCTGGGCGTGTTCGGCACCGGCAATGTCGTCGAGCAATTCCGTGACGCAAGTGATGCCACTTTGCGGGGTCACGTCGATGCCGTCCATAATGCCGTGGACAAACACCTTGAGGCCTTCATGGCTCAGCATGGCAGCCAGCACGGCGAGGTGGTGCTGATGGCCTGCCACGCCGCCCGGCGACACCGTGCCGATCAGATGGACAGCGCCACCCAACGGCCGGACGCGCTGGATGAGTTTTTGCAAGATAGGATTTGCGCCAAGGCCATGCGGGCCGTCGTCTTGAATGGCGCGGTTGACGCGCGCGATGTCTTGTTCGATAGGGCGGCCTGCGCCCAATGCCATATAGCCTGCCTGCACATTGCCGGGCTTGCCGGGCGCGACGCCGACGTCAGGACCGGCCGCCGTCAGAACGGTGTGGGGATAGCTGCCCGCGAGCCGGTCATAGACAGGCGTGCGCGCTTGGGCGAGTGCATTTGCCTCCCGCTCCGCGCAAATGCCCCATCCGTCCAGAAGAACAAGGACAAGGGGGCGAATGCCGATCATTCCGTTCATTTTTTTTAAGACAATCCAACCTTGGCGCGCTTGCTGACACTTCAGGCGTGCAGTTCTTTGAAATTAGTCGAAGGTGTGAATCGTGTCCATGGATGGAAGAGTTCTTCGCCGCCGATCATGCTGGTTTGTTGCATAAATGAGTTCAAAGTGATGATCAGACCATTGATGCTGTGCAATGTTACCGCGCACTTGCGCTAGACGCGGTGATAGGGGTGGCCCGCAAGGATGCTGACAGCGCGATAAATTTGTTCGCTGAGCAGCACGCGCACTAGCATATGCGGCCATGTCATGGGGCCAAAGGCGAGCAGATGATCGGCGGAAGCGCGAAATTCAGGATCGAGACCGTCAGCTCCGCCGATAACGAAGGCGAGATCGGAGACGCCGTTGTCGCGCCATTGGCCAAGGCGCGCGGCAAAAGCCTCACTGCCTTCCATGCGGCCACGCTCATCCAGCGCAATAACGCGTGCGCCACGCGGGACCGCCCCTTTGAGGAGGGTCGCTTCCGCCGTCTTGAGGCCGGGGCCTTCAAGACGGCGTTTTTCTTCAACTTCGGTGAGCGAGAAGCCGGTGATGCCGAGACCGCGCCCGGCAACTTGGGCACGTGCCATGTAGGCGTCGATCAGTGTCTTTTCGGGACCAGCGCGCAATCGCCCGACAGCGCAGATTTCGATGCGCATGGGCATGGCAATCAGGCGGTGGGCTGGTCGTCGGGAATATCGGCGGCCCACATTTTTTCGAGACGGTAGAACTCGCGCACCTCGGGCCGGAAAACATGGATGACGATGTCGCCGGCATCGATCAGCACCCAGTCGCCTTGCGTCATGCCTTCGACGCGGGCCAACCCGAAACCTTCGCTTTTGAGGCGGCGCATCAGATGGTCGGCGACGGCGGCGACATGGCGGCCTGAGCGGCCTGAGGCGACGACCATATAGTCGGCCATCGGCGTTTTGCCATTGAGATCAATGGCGATGATGTTTTCGGCCTTGTCGTCTTCGAGGCTCGTTGTAACGAGTTTCAGCATCGCCGCAACATGCGTGCGGTCGGCGGCCTGCTGGGCGGCGATGGCCTTTTGGCGCGCGGCGACGGCAGCGGCTTTGGCTTTTGTCGCGGGCTTTGCCGTGGCGGATGTTTTGGTTTTGACAGGCGTTTTGGTCTTTACGGGTGCCTTGACCTTTGCAGCCGTTTTAGGCACCACTTTTTTGGTGGGCTTTGCCTTGGGGGCTGCGGTCTTTGCCTTAGGCGCGGCTTTGGCGGCAGCGGGTTTCTTTGCAACCGGGCTTGGTTTTTTGCTCACGACTTTTTTCGCGACGGCTGGCTTCACGGCGACTGGTTTCTTCGCAGCAGCTGGCCTCTTCGTGGCTGTCGGTTTTTTAACAGCGGCTGGTTTTGTGGCTTTGGCGGGCTTTGTGGCTGTCGCTTTGGGCGCGGCTTTGCGGGCCTTGGGTGCGGTGGTCAGGAAAATGCTCCTTCAAAGGATATGCGAAACCGGTCTGGCATTTTCGTGCCGGGCCGTATCGTCTTTTGGCGAGAATAGAGGGCACAGCCTTTAACATCAATGCGCAGGCTGGTGCATGGTTTTAGGGCAGGCTTCCTGCCCTGATGGCGGTGGCAGAAGCGGGGTGTTCGCGGCCTTGCAGAAAGACCAAGGCGGGGGCGGTTAGATGTGCCAGAAAGTGGCTGTCGCTGGTGTCCAGCGTGACGGGCTTCAGGATCGTGGCGGCGGGCGACAGGCGCGCTTTGAGCGTGAAGCCCGGTCGGGGATAGATCGCAATCGGCACACTATCTGCGATGGCGCGCCATTTCGCCCAGCGGGGAAACTGCAACATATTATCGGCTCCCATCAGCCAGACGAAATATACGTCGGGATGGGCGCGCTGCAAGGCTTTGATCGTGTCGGCGGTATAACGCGTGTTGAGGCGTGCTTCGATGTCGGTGGCGATGATGCGCGGATCGCCAGAGGCGGTGGCAAGGGTATGGGCGCTGGCTAAGCGGGTGGCAAGAGGTGCCATGCCATTCGTGCCTTTCAGCGGATTTTGTGGCGAGACCAGCCACCAGATGCGGTCAAGACCAAGCGCCTTTAGGCACATGCGCGCGACATGCAGATGGCCGTTGTGAGCGGGATTGAACGAGCCACCCATGAGGCCCACGGTCATGCCGGGGGCGAGAAGCTCGCCGCGTGTTGCCCGCATCAATTATGGCCTGATCTGGCCGCTGCCGCGCACGACATATTTGAAACTCGTCAATTGCTCGACACCGACAGGGCCGCGCGCATGAAACTTGCCCGTGGCAATACCGATTTCAGCACCCATGCCGAACTCGCCGCCATCGGCAAATTGGGTGGAGGCATTGTGCAGCAGGATGGCGCTGTCGAGGCCAGTGAGGAAGGTGTCGGCGGCTTTTTGATCATCGGTGACGATGGCTTCGGTGTGATGCGAACCATAGCTGTTGATGTGTTTGATGGCACCGTTGACGCCATCAACCACACGCACGGCAATGATCGCGTCGAGATATTCGGTCGCCCAATCGCTGTCGCTGGCCGCGACGACGCGGGGGTCTGCGTCTTGCGTGGCGGCGTCGCCGCGCACTTGGCAGCCCGCGTCAGCCAAGGCTTTGACGAGAGGGCCAAGGTGTGTTGCCGCACAGGCTTTATCGACCAGCAGGGTTTCAGCGGCACCGCAGACGCCGGTGCGGCGCATTTTGGCGTTGAGGGCGATGTCTTTGGCCATATCGAGATTGGCAGCGCCATCGACATAGACGTGACAGACGCCTTCAAGATGGGCAAAGACAGGCACGCGGGCATCGGCCTGCACACGGGCAACAAGGGACTTGCCACCACGCGGCACGATGACGTCGATGGCCCCATTGAGGCCCGTTAGCATTTCGCCAACGGCGGCGCGGTCGGTGGTCTCGACCAATTGGATTGCGTGTTCGGGCAGGCTGGCGGCGATGAAGCCTTCGACCAGTGCTTCATGGATGGCGTGGTTAGAGTGGGTGGCTTCGGTGCCGCCGCGCAGGATGGCGGCATTGCCTGCTTTGAGGCAGAGCGCTGCAGCATCTGCCGTCACATTGGGGCGGCTTTCATAGATGATGCCGATAGTGCCAAGCGGCGTGCGGACGCGCTCGATATGCAAACCATTGGGCCGGTCCCATTCAGCGAGTTTCGCGCCGACGGGATCGGCGAGGGCGGCGATGTCTTCAAGACCTTTGGCCATGGCTTCGATGCGGGCGTCATCAAGCTCCAACCGGTCGAGCAGGGCGTTGGACAGACCTTTTTCGCGCGCTGAGCTCATATCCTTGGCGTTGGCCGCAAGAATGTCATCGATATTGGCGCGAATGACCATGGCGGCGCAAAGTAGGCCTGCATCTTTTTGTTTCGTCGGCGTGCGGGCAAGAACGGCAGAGGCGGCGCGTGCGTGCGCGCCCATAATGGCCATGGTGACACCGATGTCGGTGGTTTTCTTATCCGCGGTGATATCGACGACAGTCACTTTTATCTCTTTCGTTTTTCGGGCGGCTTTCAGAAGGTTTGAACGCTCCGGGAACAACTTACCGCAATAGATCCCAGTGTTCCAACTGCGAGCCTGCCTCATCAGATGGAGGCGGTCATGCTTTGACGACAAGATCGCCGCGATGGATCATCTCGTCGCGGCCTGAAAAGCCCAGTAATGCTTCGATTTCGCTCGAATTATGGCCTTTGATCAGGTCAGCATCGACGCTGGAATAGGCGCTGAGGCCACGCGCGATTTCGTGGCCCTGAAGATCGTGCACGCTAACCGCGTCGCCGCGCTCAAACTGGCCTTCGATGGCGGTGATGCCGGCAGGCAGCAGGCTGCGGCCGTGATGCAACGCGCGCACTGCGCCATCGTCAATCGTCAGGATACCGAGGGTTTTCAGGCCGCCTGAAATCCAGCGCTTGCGGGCTGCGACCGGCGTGTGGTTGGCGGTGAACCATGTGCAGCGTGCGCCGTCTTCGAGCGCGCGGAGCGGATGCAGCGTGCGGCCATTGGCAATCGCCATGTCGCAGCCGCTTTCGACCGCGATCTTGGCGGCTGCGATTTTGGTTTTCATGCCGCCCCGGCTCATTTCGCTGGCGGCGTCCCCCGCCATGTCTTCGATCTCAGTAGTGATTTCGGTGACTTCGGGCAGATGGATGGCACCCGGTGTTGAGGGCGGCGCGGTGTAAAGCCCGTCAACGTCTGACAAGAGAACGAGACAGTCGGCAGAAATCATGGAGGCAACGCGGGCCGCGAGGCGATCATTATCGCCGTAGCGGATTTCGCTGGTCGCCACGGTGTCGTTTTCGTTGATGACGGGGACTGCGCCGAATTTTAGCAAGGTGGTCAAGGTAGAGCGCGCGTTGAGGTAGCGGCGGCGCTCTTCAGTGTCGTCCAGCGTCAGCAGGATCTGCGCACAGTTGCGGCCATGGGCGGTGAGGATTTCCTGAAAGGCATGGGCAAGGCTGATCTGACCGATGGCGGCGGCGGCTTGGCTCTCTTCGAGTTTCAATTTGCCCGGCGCGAGTTTCAGCGCGCGACGGCCCAGCGCGATGGCCCCTGATGAGACGATCAGCATTTCCTGACCACGCGCGCGCATGGTGGCGATGTCTTGGACAAAGGCTTGCAGCCAAGGGCGGTTGAGCTTGCCGGTCTCCGTATCGGTGAGAAGAGCTGAGCCGATCTTGACGACCACGCGTTCGGCCTTGCTGAGCCGCGCGAGGCTGGAAAGGGACGCGCCTTCAGATGCGCTGCTCATGGCCGCCAGCCTTCTTCTTCGGGGGGTGCAGTGGCGGCCTTTTCTGCGGCGTTGGCCGTCGCGATGGCATCGGCGATCAGATGCAGGAGGGCCGTCATACCTTCGCCAGTGACGCCGGAGATGAGATGAACCTTCTTGCCGCGTCCGGCAGCTTTTTTGAGGGCTTTGACTTTTTCGGCGCGCTCGTCATCGTCCAGTGCATCGCATTTATTGAGGCAAATAATTTCGGGCTTGTCTTCAAGTTCTCCGCCATAGGCGACCAGTTCGCCACGCACCACCTGATAGGCGTCGGCGACGTCATCTTGCGTGCCGTCAACGAGGTGGATCAGCGTGCGGCAGCGCTCCACATGGCCAAGAAAGCGATCACCGAGCCCCAAGCCTTCGCTGGCCCCTTCGATGAGGCCGGGAATGTCGGCCAGCACAAAGCTGCGTGCGCCCACGGCCACGACGCCGAGGCCGGGCGTGAGCGTGGTAAAGGGGTAGTCGGCAATCTTGGGCTTGGCTGCGGACGTGGCGGCAAGGAAGGTTGATTTGCCCGCATTGGGTAGGCCAATGAGACCAGCGTCGGCAATGAGTTTGAGGCGCAGCCAAATCCAGCGTTCAGTGCCTTCAAGGCCGGGATTGGCGTTGCGCGGCGCGCGATTGGTGGCGGTTTTGAAATGGGCATTGCCGAAGCCGCCATTGCCACCCTTGATGAGGACGATGCGCTGGCCGACGCGGGTCATGTCGGCGATCAGCATTTCTTCGTCTTCGTCGATTACCTGTGTGCCGACGGGGACTTTCAGCAGGGCGTCGTCGCCGTTGAAGCCGTGGCGGTTGCGGCCCATGCCATGCATGCCGGTCTTGCCCTTGTAGTGCTGCTGGTAGCGGTAATCGATGAGGGTGTTGAGGCCATCGACGCATTCGATGATGACATCGCCGCCCTTGCCGCCGTCACCGCCGTCAGGGCCGCCGAACTCGCGGAATTTCTCGCGCAAAAAGCTGATCGATCCGGCGCCACCGTCGCCGGATCGAATAAAGATTTTTGCCTGGTCGAGAAACTTCATTTGTCTTGTCCATTGCGCCGCTTCAGGACCATGCGCAACGCATGGACCTTGCGGTGTCGGGCCTCAACCCAAAGGTCAGTCTCACTTGTATAGCGAAAGCCAAGTTTGGTTAGCACGCTGCCGGAAGCATGATTTTCAGCCAGATGGCCCGCCGTCAAGTGGGTGACGGGTCGCTGCGTGAAAGCATGGCCGACAATGGCGCGGGTGGCTTCTGTCGCGATGCCCTGATTCCAATAGGGCTCACCGACCCAATAGCCGATCTCATAGGCGGCACCCTCATCGGCCTTGTCCATGCCGACACAACCAACCAGTTCGCCGTCTTTTTCGATCGCAAAAGGCATGTGGCGACCACTGGCGCGCCCTTGCGGGTGGCTTGCGATCCATTGTTCCGCAAGCTCCTGACCGTAGGGATAGGCAACGCGCGCCAACATGCTGGCCACTTTCCAATTGCCGACAAGCGCGCGCACGCGCGGCGCATCGTCGAGGGTGAAAGCTCTCAAGACTAGTCTGTCGGTCTTGAGATTTTCGTCTTTCAGGCTCTGGTCCATCGGGGGCTCCTACCCCGAGAAGGTACGAAAAAAGGGAGATGGCGACCCATCTCCCTCTCGTAACTGGATGGCTGCCACCTTGCGAGGTGGCGGTGCCTCGCGTGTCTTAATCCGCCGCCACAGCCGGCATCGCTGCCGGGGTCACGGATACGTAGGTGCGGCCATTGGCTTTGGCGCGGAAGGTAACAACGCCCTCGGCTTTTGCAAAAATTGTATGGTCTGTGCCCATGCCGACATTGTCGCCGGGATGCACTTTGGTGCCGCGCTGACGGATGATGATATTGCCGACGATCACAGCCTGACCACCGAACTTCTTCACGCCAAGGCGACGGCCTGCGCTGTCGCGACCGTTACGGGATGAACCGCCTGCTTTTTTATGTGCCATAGGTCTCTACTCCTCAGTACCGATCAAGCGGCGGCGATGTTGATAATCTTCACCAGCATCAAATCCTGGCGATGACCATTTTTGCGGCGATAATTCTGACGACGCTTCTTTTTGAAGATTATGATTTTGGGTCCACGCGTCATTTCGACAACTTCAGCGGTGACGCTGGCGCCGGAAACGAGGGGCGCGCCGACTGTTACGTCTGCGCCATTGCCAAGCATGAGCACGTCGAGCTGGATTTTGTCGCCAGCGTTCGCTTCAACGCGTTCCACTTCGAGAACGTCGTCTTGCACGACTTTGTATTGCTTGCCGCCTGTCCGGATGACTGCGAACATTTGAGATACCACCATGTAACGATAAAAGCCCTGCGCGCAGCGAAACCGCAGCACGGGCCGGATTGGCGCGCAATATACAGGGGGAGGTTGGCCTGTCAAGGCGCGGCGGGGTAAAACCCTTGCCTTGTCGCCGTTAAACCCCCCGCTTTTTGACGCGGCTCAGGTTGTTTTTGGTCCCTTGTAAGAGCGCCAGAGACAAAGTCCCAAGAAGTAGAGAGAAACCACCAAAAAGGCCCAATATGCGGTGGTCATGGAGTCCACAGGCGCTTCACCAGCTTTGCTGCCGATCACCAGCACAAAGGTCAGCGCGCCCCAGGCCCCGGTCATGGCGATGGTCAGCGCGCGCAGGCGCACGACCCGGAAGGGGTGGACGAATTTGAGCGGCACGAAGGTCAGGATGCCCAAGGCGATGATGACCAGAAGGTTCGCCCAAGGTGGGCTAGCGGTGACGTAGAAATAGAGGACAACGAGGTTCCAGATGGCGGGAAAGCCCTGAAAATAATTGTCTTCGGTCTTCATATCGCGATTTCCGAAGCAATAGAGCGAGGTCATCATGATCCAAGCCGCCGCCGGAATGGCAAAGCCCGTGGGCACTAGGCCAAAGCGATAGACCAGCAGCGCCGGAATGACCGCATAATTGAGGTAGTCGATCACCAGATCTAGGATTGCCCCGTCCATATTGGGGGCATATTCGGTGACGCGGACCTTGCGCGCCATTGGCCCGTCGAAACCGTCAATGAGCAGGGCGGCCCCGAGCCAGAGCAGGGCGAGGCGAAAATCGCCTGCGATGAGCGCCGAGATCGCCAGCAAGCCGGTGACGACGCCTGAGGCCGTAAAGGCATGAACTGCCCAAGCCGCCAAAACACGGCCCTTGAGCCGGGTAAAGACGGGGGGCGACGTGGTGTCCTGCTCTGCCTTGCTCATCTAGCGTTTCCTCATTCGCGCTACTGTAGCAGGGTTGTGGGGCGGGCTTGGCCAAATAAAAGGGCAACGAGGCGCAAAAGGCGGAAATCGGGGCGATTGAAGCCTTGTGCGCGCCCAAGCCCCCGGTCTACATTCCGCCGCGTTTCAACCTGCTAGGCTTTAAGCCTTGTGATCTCGCGGAGAGGTGGCTGAGTGGTTGAAAGTACCGCACTCGAAATGCGGCGTGCTCGCAAGGGTACCGTGGGTTCGAATCCCACCCTCTCCGCCACTTCGGAACAAAGCTGGGCACTGCGCCCGGCAGCGTTCCGGAACCGCCTGTGGCGGCAAGCGTCCGCAACAGGTCGGACTTTGATCCAATGATCCGAACCACGCTGTCGTTGACCTCAACGCGCTGGGCGAGCGCGCGGACATGGTCGCGGCGGTAGCCACCACCGGGCAGCCGCATTCGCTGGCGCGCAGTCTGCGCGAACCTCGCCAGCATCGGGGCGGTAATCGCCTTCTGCCCTGCACTTTCTAGCATGGCAGTCGCGCGGTCGGCATCGACCCGCGACTGGTCGCGGCTGGTCTTGAGGCTGGCGATACGGTCCTTGAGGTCAGGGTCGTCCAGGTCGGCGACGCCGCTCTCGATGGCGTCGTAAAGCCGCTTGAGGCGGAGGTCGGTTTCGGTCGCCCGCTTGTTCAGTTCGGCGATATGCTCGCGACGGCGCTCGGTGCGCTCCTGCCGCCGGTCAAGAACGGTCGCTAGCACCTCTTCGAGTCTGGCCGGGTCGAGCAGTCGGTCCTCAAGATGCGCGGCGACCAGCGCATCCAGCTTCTCCATCGGGACGGTCATGCCATCGCAAGCGGTCGGCCCCTGCCGTGCTTTGGTCGAACAGGTATAGTAGCGATAGCGCCCGCCCTTGCCGGTGCGGATGGTCATGGCTCCGCCGCATTTGGCGCAGTGGATCAGGCCGGTAAGGAGGGTGGGACCGCCAACGACCTGCGGGTGCGCGACCTTCGGGTTACGCGCCTTCATGCTCGCCTGGACGGCATCGAACGTCGCCTGATCGATGATCGGCGGCACTTCGACCGGGATCACCTCGTTGGCGGGTTTCAGTTCCTTGGTCTTGCCGCGCTTGTTGAACTCGTGACGGCCGATATAGGTCGGCCGGGTCAGCATCCGGTGGACGGTTCCGATGCCCCAGCGCCCGCCGTCGCGCGTGAAGATGCGGCGTTCATTGAGATGCTTGGTGATGGATTTGACACCCATCGGCCCCGACGTGCCGTCGCCCTGAAGGGCAAGCCGGAACGCCAGCCGTACCGTAACGGCATGGAGCGGGTCGATCTCCAGCTTCTTCTTGACCTTGGTTCCCCGCTGCTCGGCGGCGACGACGCGGTAGCCGATCGGCGGCAGCGAGCCATTCCAGAAGCCCTGCCGGGCATTCTCCTTCAGGGCGCGAAGGACGTGCTTGGCGTTCTCCTTGGACTGATACTCGTCGAACAGCGCCATGATCTGGCGCATCATGACGTGCATCGGATCGTCGCCCATTTCCTGGGTGATCGACAAAAGACGAATGCCGTTCTTCGCCAGCTTGCGGACGTAGAACTCCAGCTCGAAATGGTCGCGGAAGAAGCGGCTGAATGAATGGACGACCACCACGTCAAACGGCGCGGGCTTTGACGTGCCCGCCTCGATCATCCGCTGGAATTCCGGGCGACGGTCGTTGGTGGCGGACGCGCCTGCGTCCACAAAGGTCTCGACAAGCTGATAGCCACGCGCGGCGCAGTATGCCTCGCCCTGCTTGCGCTGGTCGGGGATCGACACGTCATGCTCGGCCTGCCGCGCCGTCGAAACGCGCAGGTAAAGGGCGGCGCGTTGTGTGACGGTCATTTGGCCAAGCTCCTCACATCATTGGCACGGCCCGAACATCTCTTCGAAAAGGTCGCCGAACCATGCCTCGAACAGGTCCACCTCGGCCTGCGTGACAGGCACCCGCTCGGGCCAGTCGTCGGTGACGGTCCAGGTCGAAAGATCGTGTTTGGGCGGTCGGCCCGGAAACGGCCACGGCTCGCCAAGCAGCGCGTGAAGCTGCTCGGATGCCGTGGGCGGACAAGGGCGGAAGACTCGGGCCATTGCGCCAGAGTCGCCGAACCAGGGCGTTGAAAGAATAGCATTTCTCTACTCTGTCCTACGCATCGCACTGTGGCGCGCAGATACTGGCGCGCGGCAGCGGACGGCAGGGCTGGCAAAGGTTGCCGCGCCGTCATGCCGCTTTCCTGAGCGGTTTTGCGCGGTCGATTCGCTCCCGCTCCTTCGGGCTGTGCATCGCTTCCCAAAGGTCATTGCGCCGCTGCACGTTCAGCCAGAAGTCTGGGCTGTTGCCGAACACGCGCGACAGGATCAGCGCGGTCGCGGCGGTGATGTTGCGGCGGTCGTTGCACAGTTCGTTGACGTGCTTGCGCTGCACGCCCATCGCCTCGGCCAGTGCCGCCTGGGTCAGCCCCATCGGCTCCATGAACTCCTTGGTGAGAATCTCGCCGACGCTCACCGGCTTGCGCTTGGTCATCAACATGGCGTCACCTCAATCATAGCTGTGGTCGTCCAGATACACGTCGCTCGCCTCGCCCTTGCCGCCGTTCCATCGAAAGATCAGCCGCCATTGTTTGTTGACGCGGATCGAATGGAACGCCTCAAGCTGGCCCCGCAGCTTCTCGAAATGGTTGCTCGGGGGGATGCGCAAGTCCTGATCCGTCGTCGCATCGTCGATCATCTGGAGCTTGCCAAAGACGCGGCTTTCAAGGTCGGGCGGGATTTTGCGGGACCGGACATCCTCGACGAAGAAGTCCCGCAACCAGCCATCCCGAAAGCTCACGATCATTGCCCGGCTCCAAGAAATGTATATGTACCACTCAATGGGTCACCAGGCAAGCCCCGTTGACTTCGTAGCGGCGCGCCCAATCCATCGACCGACTGCCGAGTGCCGACCCACTATCCGAGCGCTTACAGCCCAAGTCCCCGCTGCCGTCCGAACGTCCAGTCGATGCCGCCACCAGGCATGGGGATTCCGTCAACTTGCTGGCCGAGGCGTTTGCTCAAGCTGTCGTTCCACGGCACGAGTTGGAACCCCAGGCCATTGTCGATCATGGCGAACCGTCCGCTGCTGAGCTGGGCCTGGCCGACAAGCCTGCCCGATACACGGTCATTGGCCCCGGTCGGTTGCCAGTCGAGGCCGCGCTCTGCGGCAAACGCCTTGCCGACCCGATTGATTTCGGCGCTCTCCAGTTGCGCGATCAGGTCGGAAGGCGCCCTGAACCTGCCGCCGCCAAGGTCACGGACATAGCCCATGTCGGCGAGCGCCTGCTTGCGCCTCTCCCAGGTGGCGCGGACGTCGCCGCCGAACCCGGTGTGCGGCATCGAATCACGCCCGCCTTCCAGCATGGTGCGGTCGAGCCATGTCGCGCCCTCGTGGCGCACCTGCCGGTCGAGCGGCAGGTGCGACAACTCCTCGATTCGCGGGCCGTTCCCGAACCGCCGGCGGTCATAGGCGAGGCCGCGCTCGGACAGGTCGGCGGGAATGGTCCAGTGCTCGGCATGGACGCGCTCGACGATTCCGGCACGGCGCAGCGCCTCCAGGCGGCGCACATGGCTGCGGACATAGGCGTCGGCGTCATCGGCCCCGAGCCGTGCCAGCGCCTGCTCGCGGTGTGCGGCCGGGCTGTAGACGCCGCCTGCATCGGTGGCTGCGAGAATATTGCGATCGGCGGCGCGTGGGACGCTCGGCGGCGGCTCCACCGCGATGATGCTGCCGCGCCGGATGTCTTCCGCCTTGCTTGCCGGAACCTCCAGGTGGTGGACGCGCCCCTCCACGCCGTCGATGGTCAGGCCGATCTGCTGGCCCAACTCGTCGCTGCCCAGCCCCTTGGCGACGACGCGGCCGACGATGCGTTCGGTCGGGGTGGCACGATGCACCGTATAGCCCGCATATCCCCGCTGCTCCGCGATGCCTTCGCGCTCCAGCGCCTGATGCATGGTCTTGATGTCGCCGCCGCGTGTGCCCAGCTCGCGGAGCATTGGTTCGGCCCGGGCCGATATCGTCCAGATGCCCGGCGTGCGCTCGGTGGCCAGCCCCATGCGCTCCAGCTTGCGGGCACGGTTAATCAGCAGCGCCCGGTTCTGCCGCATGGTCTCGGCCATGTCCTTGTCGGGGCGAAGGTCGGCGAACTCGTTGCTGGCCTGCTGCTCGGCGATCAGCATCCGGTCGAGCCGGGTGAAGCGCTCGGCGTCCACCTCGCGCTCAAGCTGGCGGCTGACTTCCTGCTCGGTCTGGCGGCCCAGCTCCAGCGTAACAATCTCGCTCGCCCGCTCGCGGATGCCGTGGGCGATATAGTCGCCCGCAATGTCGAGACGCTTGCCGTCATCGGTGACGCCACGAAGGAGGATGTGGGTGTGCGGGTGGCCGGTGTTATGGTGATCGACCGCGATCCAGTCGAGCTTTGTTCCCAGGTCGGATTCCATCTGCGCCATCAGGTCGCGGGTCGTCTGCCGCAGGTCGGACAGCTCGACGCCTTCCTCTGCCGACACGATGAAACGGAACTGATGCCGATCCTCGCGGCACAGGTCGAGGAAGGCCGGACCATCAGCGATGTCCTGGCCAGCGGAATAGACTTGGCCCTTCTCGCCGTCGCGGGTCACGCCATCGCGCTCCAGATAGCGAAGATGCGCGTCCACGGCCTTGGCGCTGACGAACTGCCGCCCGCGCGCCGCCCCACGCTGCGGATTGAGCTTCACGATGCGGGCCTTCACCGCCACCCGCCGCGACCGGGTGCGGACCCCGCCCGCCTCACGGCTCCACCCGTTCCGGCCCTTCAACTCGGCCGCGGTCTGAGCGCCCCGGCCCCGCGCATTGCATCGCCCGCTTCCCTTCCCGGTCCCGGCCGGACGATTGGGGTTGCCGCCAGCTCGGCGGATAGCCTGATGCACCTCGCCGATGAAGGTCTTTGGCCGCGCTCGCACGGGGCGCGGGCGCGCCGTCCGGGCAGCGCCTGCGCCACGGTCGCGGACCTTGCCGGGGCGAATGCGGAAGCTGTCTTCGTCGTTCGACATTACCCGACGATGAGCGTCGGTATCGGCAATGCAAGCGAGCAAAACGTAGTGTGGTGGCGTGGCGCGTAAATACTTGCAGCCGGCGGCGAACGGCGGAATGACAATCACTGCACCTCGCGAGTGGCACCCAGTTCGCCATTGAAAACACTGGATGAAATGGCAAGGGTGCCACCGGCGCACCTTGCAATCGGGCTGACGGGGCTCCAAAAAACAATGTGCAGACAGATACTTAGGAACGAAGTTCCGGCAGCGAGGAATCTCGCTTTATCTTGCCGTCATCTTCCTCCACCTTCCTCAAGACCACAGGCGGCTGACTGGGCCATCAATTGCCGAGTTATCGAGCCGACCGAAGAAGGCGATCAGCGTCGGCACGAAAGCGTTCCGCGCTGACAATCGCAGTCCGATACGTCGCATCCGAAGGATCAACGCCCGTAGGGTCTTCGAGCAATACGACGTCGATCATGGGATGGGTGTCGTTCCTGGTGATGATTTGCAAGGAGACCGAAAACGCCTTCTGAGACCGTTTCCTCTTCCCGCTCAGTATGCCGAGCAATAGCCCCGTTTTCCCAGCCAGCGCGCCGCCGATGATTCCACCAGCGGCGGCGCTCAGATTGTCGATCTTAATGATCGTTCGACCATCCACATTGATCGTGATTTTGATGATTTCGTCGGCCAAGATGAACATGGTAGACGTGCCGGACTGAACGACCGCCAGACGGCCGCCGACGAGATCGCAGGCAAGCGTGATTCCGCTATCGATGCAGGTCACCGCGTTCGCTGTCGAGATACTCGCATCGGTAAGTTTCTTGATGGCCGTCTGTCGCCGTTCCTCCGCGCCTGCAGACAGTTTCGTGAGTACCCAAATTCCCGTCGTCATCGTGCCAAGCGTTGCGAGGCCAATTGTCCATAGGAACCCCGAGAAGCTGTCAGAAACCTCGACACCGATGTAGATGACGACAACCATGACGATCATGCCTGCGCAGCCCGCGAGCTGCGCGTTACCCTTCCCGGGGTTCATGATTTCACGGCTGCGGCGGTCTGCGCGAGCAAGCCTTCCAGGCCGTTCCAAACATCTCTGATATGGCGAAGCTGGTGCAGCGCTTCCTCGATCGCAGCGCGCTGTTCGTCGGCAGGACGCATGTTATCGAGCCGCTTCGTGTGAGCGACCAACGCCAAGCTGCGGCCTGCCGGTCGCAGGTATAGTCCGCTGCGCTTCAGTGCTGGCTGAAGAAACCCACTTGCCGTGCCGACGTGGCCGGCCCAGCCGTCGAGCATCAATTTGACGCTGGCGCTAGGCGCGGTCGAATCCCAGCATTGATGTGACACCCGTATGCTCGCGGGCTTATCCCCCTTTTTCAGAAAGACGTACTGGCGAAAGCCGCTGGCGCGTGCGTCAAAATAGATGGTTCGTGACGCTTCGGGTCGAGCGTTCGCGCTGTTGGGATTGGTCTTGATTTTAAGGTCTGAGAACGTCTCAGCGGCAATCGCAGCGTAGCCGTCGAAGAAGCCCATGACGGCTGCGACAGGAAGGGGTTCGTAGGGGCTGGCTGCGCGCTCGATCGCTAATTCCATCGAAGCACGATCTGGCCCTTCGAGGAAGGGTAAGAGGCGCTCGTAACTCAGCGTCCCGTCGAAGGCATCTTTCAGCCGTGACCCTGCGATGTATATCGAGGGCGAGACCAGCAACGTCGCCACGACGAGCGCCGATTGACTCGTCAAATGCGTGTCTCGGCAGAGCGCATATCGTGCCGGTTGGTCGGGCGTGAACCCGGCATCGATCTTGTTTTCAATCAGGATCAGCGCCTGCAATCGGTTCTCAGACCAGAGACGCAGGGCCAAATCGGCGGTGCCGTGAGTGCCGAGATGAGGCACTTGGGCGCTGACCGTTACGCGGTCAAATGTCAGGTCTCCTTTTGTGGGTGCAGCGGCCTCAAGGAACGCCTGGGCCACGGAGGTGCTGGAAGTAAGCAGGCGCGCGAGAACACGATCGATAGAACTTTCGGTCACATTAGGTTTCATGGTCAATCTTCCTCCGGTCCGTCAGCATCCGCACGCTCAGCGTCTTTCCAGCGGGCCATCATCACGTCGTCTTGGGCCGCGAATTTTCCCTGGCGTTCGGTCAAGTATCGATTGAGCCCGTCTTTTAGCCGCTCAATGTCGGCGCTCAGCGCGCGCTCTAGGGCACCAGAAAATAGAGCGGTTTCAAAACGCTGGCCGATTTCACCACGAAACCGATAAGCATCGAGGCGCTCGTCTGGCCCGACTTCGGGCAGCAGGCTTTCGGCGTTTGGTAGTTCGGCTTCGGACCGATCTAGCAAGTGGCGGAGCGTCCAAGCGTTCACCGGATGCTTGCTGAAGTAATAGTGCTCGACAGAGTAGTTTGGTTCTCCGGGAGGCGGGCTTGGTTCTACCCAGGCATCCGAAAACGCGTCATCCAGATCAAGCTCGGCCCTACAAGCCGTCCAGCGGTCACCATCGACCAAAAGTGCGGGCTGATCGGAAAAGAAGTGCTCCAGCGTCCACGGGTAAAAAGGCGTTGCGACAACACCGCCGATGATGACCTTGATGTGCGCCCGCCCCGAAAACATCGGGCCAATCGCGCCCTGCTGATACCGTTCCCCGATCGCCAGCCCGATCTCCCGCCAAACCTCAACAGTGATATCCACGGCCTCAACGGAACTTGGTCCGTCCACCGCTTGCACGAGCTTCGGAAGATTCCGGGGGGACAACTTCGCCCACGGCGCAACTCTAGCTCGTCCATGAATTGTCTGCTCCAGGATACGGCAAACCGGAACCGATGGTATCGGCTGTTGCTCGGTCCAATGATCGAACCCATCCTCATGCGCCCGGTCGCGAAGCACGGTCATCGTGGAGGGCTGAAAATGTCCCCACTCATCCATCATGCCAGGCGTTCTCGCGGCCAAATCGAAGAAATCGCTCAGCCCCGTCCGCTCGGCCACGGCCTTTGCCATCTGGTTGAGAAGGAGGCCAAACTTGGCTGCTTCGTCGGTGCCAGTTTCCTCCGTCTCGACAAGATTAATGCCGTCCAGCTTCTCGTAAAGGAACAGGTCCTCGTCCTGCCCCAAGGCTTCGGCAATCGCATCCGAAAGCCTCCGATAACGGTGGAGCGCGCGAATCCGCTTTCCCGAAGCGGTATCGTCGGCAAACATCGCAAATCGAGCGCGTTCGGTAGGCTTTATGTCTGCACGCGCCAGCGTTTTGGAGAGAGCACCGCGTTCTCGCTTCTTCAGCACTTCAAGATCGGCTCCGAGCCGCTTCGCCAACAGGACAGCATCTTCGTCTCGGCGCAGCCTCCGCTGAAGTTTTGCTTTGCCCTTGGGAGAGTCCAGCACCCCCCGAATTTCTCTTATGAACGCGCGCCGATCGATCTCACTGGCCGTCCGCTCTTCGCTGGCTTTCTCACGCGCGCCCTCGGC
This sequence comes from Parvibaculaceae bacterium, assembly GCA_041688015.1. Lineage (GTDB taxonomy): Bacteria > Pseudomonadota > Alphaproteobacteria > Parvibaculales > Parvibaculaceae > Parvibaculum. The sequence continues at coordinate 40,417 of JBDNIY010000003.1, read as the reverse complement.
ACTGGGCCTCGCGAATGGCAGCACGGTCGCGGTCATTGCGAACCTCCGCGAACACTGTGCCGATAGCGGCGCCCGGATCGTCCACGTTGAACCGGAAGAACGGTCACCACAGATTGGCTGTCATCGCTCCAGATGACGGCATAGCGCGACAGCCGATCACGCTCTGCGTGTTGGCGACCGGCGCGAGGGCTCACGCGGAATAGTCGGCAGTTTGATCCAATCGGCGTTTCGACGTCCGAAAGCCGGATCAGGTCGTCAAGAAACTCAGCCCGAATGCCGCGCTGAGCGCACCTGAGTGATGCGTGCTGGGTTAAAGGGATCATGCTTGCCTCCTTCGTTATGATGGAGGTTTAGCTGTCCCAATCCCCGGCGTCGTTCACAAAGTGTGAAAAACAGAGCCGTTGTTATGTGAATAAAATCTAAAGTTCTGCGTGAACAATTGAGAACGGTTGCTCAAGGTCAATCAGCGTTTGGGCGAGCGATGACGGTGGGTGAGTGTGCACCGACGTCGCCACGATAGGCAGTGCTTCTACGTTCCGTCATAGCGCTACAGCGTATTCGTAGTGATCATCTTCATCGGTCGTGGCCCGCCAATTGCCCTTGAAAAACGTCTTTTCCATCCTTTTAAAACAAATACAACACCCTTTAAGGTGCTGGTTTTCGACGGACGTTGGTGCCAATTGGCGATTTTGAAGTTTGCAGAGGAACAGCCTTCGCTGAAAGAAGATCAGGTCAACCCGAAGGCCGACCTGATCTAGCTGTCGGTTAGAATCTGTAATTCACGCCAAGTGTGACGACGTCAGCCTTCGTGTCCACCTCTGCGGTGCCAGTAAACAAACCAAAATTGTAGTGGAACGTTTCGGAGCCATAGTCGTAGTAAGAATAGTCAAGGCGCAGTGAGACGTTCCGCGTCACCATCTTTTCAGCGCCGGTACCAGCAACCCAGCCGGTCAGCGTCTTGTGGACACGATCCCAAGAGCATCCGTCTTACTGTCATTGCCATCGAGAAGAGAAGCGCCGATTTCTGCGCCCAGCACGATATTGTTGCTGAACTGCCAGTTGTACCCGGCCTGGAGGCCCCCAATGACGGTGTCAGGCGACATGCCGCCGCTTCCGACGACGGAGCTGTAATCGACATCGCTCCAGACATAGCCAACGTTGGCACCGATATAAGATCTAGGCCAATTAACGGTGGCTGTGTCCGCTGCAAAAGCGGCGGTCTATGCCAGCAATACAGGCACCAAAATATGAAGTAGTTTCATGCGTATGTTTCTCTGAATTCCAAGGGCCTTAGAAATATTTTCCAGTGATTTCCGCCCTCACCCAATTATCCTTACGTACTCGGCCGGCCTACGTGGCCCGACCGAAATGTGAACAATCAGGGGCAGGATAGACACAGTGGGCTAGATATTGTTTCAGGCCGCCTTTCGGTTGGCGGGCTGACGGTGCGGCGCGTGACCTTCCCGCACCCCCGGCCCACGCCTAGCGTACAAACGGGCAAGCAGCTGGCATGGCAGCCGACTTTGAGCGGTTGTCGCTAGGCGGTGCTTAAAAAACGCTCATTCTGTCGTTTGGTAGAAATGTCAGTTAGCGGCTGCGTGAGCGCGCGCTTTTAATGCGGCTGCGCTGGGCCTTCAGAGGCCCAGACAATGGCCGCATCGCCCTGCTCTGGCTCGAAGGATTTGACTTCTAGGAGTGGAATCAAGTGGCCGATGGCGACCGCCATTGTGATGGGCCAAGACTTGTCTGAGACAAGGGCGCAGCGGCGGAATTTTGAGACATGGGTAAGGAGTTCAAACTCGACCATGGCGTCATCGGTCAGCGCGTCAGCGCCCAGGTCGTGTAGCTTGGACATGTCCACACAAACGCCAAAGTGTTTGTGGCTGGCAATCTTGTCTTCAATGATGGCCTTGTAGGTGTGGACATCCTCTCTGGTCAGGGTTCCGCTGAGGCGCATCGCGATGACATTTTCAGGTGCCACTAGTTGTTCAAACATGTTGATCTCCTTTGTCCTCATATGGTGTGTCGAGGAATAAAGAACAATCATGTCGGGATTGGGGAATTTCGACATCTGCCCCATCATTTGTGATGGCGCCCTATATTTTGAGTATCAACGCCCAAAAAGGCCCTTCAGGTTGTGGCGCTTAACGTTGTTCGGGAGCTTGCCGTGCTGGTTGTCTTTCTCGGCCACCGCTCTCGCTTAGTGAGGGACAGCCGCCTGGCCGGTATCTGGACGTCATCGCACATACTCACTGGAGCGGCTTGGTTGCCTACAGAAGTTGGTTGCCTACAGAAGAATGTCAGCCAGTTTTGTGCGGTGATGGGCGCTGTCACCATGTTGCGTTTCGCACCAAATTCCGCGACGGCGATAGAGTTGCGCATCGCAGTCATAGGTGAAGCCGAATCCGCCGTGGAACTGGATGGCGCGGTCGGATGCAAACGCCAAGGCGTCGCTCGATTGCGCCTTGGCCATGCGCACTGCGACTTCGCCTTCGATGCCTTGACCAAATACGGTGGCAGCATAATAAAGATGCGAGCGGGCCGCTTCGGTGGCGAGCAGGGCATCGACGGTGGGGTGCTTCAGCGCTTGGTAAGAGCCGATATAACGCTCGAACTGCTTGCGCGTTTTGAGATAATCGACCACGACGTCGATCACGCCCATGGCGCCGCCACAGGCTTCGGCAGACAGGAGCAAGCAGGCTGCTTGGTCGAGATGGCCGAGTGCCGCTTTGGTTTTGGCGGGATCAAGCAGGGCGCTCATAGGCACTTTCACGCCATCAAGCGTCAGGCGATAAGAGCGGCGTGTTTCGTCGATCACGATTTCACGCGAGACGGTGGCCGCGTCGAGCGCAGTGCGATCAAGGATGACGAGCGCAGGCGCGCCGTCGAGCATCACCGATGCGATAACAAGATCGGCGGAGGCGGCATCGGTAACAAAAGTCTTGGTGCCTTTGAACATCAGCGTATCGCCATTTTTTGTGGCGCTGCATTCAAGATCGGTCAGTGACCAGTCGCCGCTAGGCTCGGTGAGCGCGAGCGCGCCGATGGTGCCTTCGCAGATTTTTGGCAACCAGTTGTTCTTTTGGGCCTCAGTGCCTGCGGCGATGAGCGCTTGAGCGACCAGCGTTGTCGAGACGAGCGGTGTGCCCGCCAGATATTGTCCCATCGGTTCGACGACGGTGACAACTTCGGCGAGCGTCAATCCGCTGCCGCCGAATTCTTCGGGCACAGCAATGCCGAGCCAGCCTAGAGAGGCGATTTCGGCCCAGAGCGTCTTGTCGAAATCTTCCGGCGCTTCGATGCGCTTGCGGGTGGCGCTCATCGGAAATCTGTTGCGGCAGAAATTCGATGCGACTTCCAGCAGTTGTTCCTGCTCATCGCTGAAGAGGATGGTCGGCTTTTTGTTAGTGTCCAGCATGGTTGGGTCCTCGCTCTCAGCTCTTTGGCAGGCCGAGCACGCGCTCGCCGATGATGTTGTGTTGCACTTCGCTGGTGCCGCCGCCGATGGTGCCCGAGAAAGCGTTGAAATAGGAACGCTGCCAGAGGCCGCCGTCATAGGCGAGGGCGTCGCCGACATAATAGGCGGCGTTGGCGCCCTGTAGTGACAGCGCAAACTGGTTCATGCGGCGCGAATATTCGGTGGCCACGAGCTTGCCGGACATGGCGATTGAATGCGGGCGTTCCGCGTTCAACGCCTTGATGCGGGCGCGTGAGCCGTTCAGTGCCTGCGCGCGTTCTTCCATGATGAATTGCACCAGCTTGTCGCGGATCACCGGGTCTTCGATGGCGGGCTTGCCATTGCGCTTGGCCGTTTTGGCCAGCGTCACGACTTCCGACACATGCTTGCTGTTCATGGCGTGGCCACCGGCCTGCCCGCCCACCGCGCCGCGTTCAAAGGCGAGCGTTGCCATAGCGACCGCCCAGCCACCGTCTTCCTTGCCGATGAGGCAGGAGGCGGGAATGCGTGCGTCGGTAAAGAAGGTTTGGTTGAAGCCGAACTCGCCGGTCAGCTTCTTGATCGGCGTGACCTCGATGCCCGGCACATCCATCGGAATGAGGAAGAAGCTCAGGCCCTCATATTTGTTGTTGGTGTTCGGGTTGGTGCGCGCCAGCAGGATCATATATTTGGCGTGGCGGCCAAGGCTCGTCCAAATTTTCGAGCCGTTGAGGACAAATTTGTCGCCCTCGCGTGTGGCTTTCAGCTGCGCGTTGCCAAGGTCAGAGCCATGGTCAGGCTCAGAAAAGCCCTGACACCAGATGTCGTCGGCGCTCAAAATACCCGGAATGAAAGCCTTTTTTTGCTCCTCGGTTCCCATGTTGAGGATCAGCGGGCCCGCCCAGTTGAGGCCGATGGTATTGGTCATAAAGGGCGTTTTTTGACGTACCATTTCGCGTGTCACGATGTCTTGTAGCGCCTGCGGGCGTCCACCGCCGCCATATTCCTTGGGCCATGCCATGCCCAGATAGCCCGCCTCATAGACTTTCTTTTGCCAGTCGCGCAGGAAATAGAACTGGTCGTCGGTGCCCACTTCCATGAAGGATTGCGGCAACAGGAAACCTGGATCGGTCGGCTTGTTAGCGCTGAACCAATCTGTGACTTCGCGGCGGAAGGCCTCAAGATTGTCGGGGCTGATGCTTTCTGGAGCCTGGCTCATGGCGCGTGTCCTCGTCAACTTTGCGGTCGGGTACTTTTGGTCGGGCGTTTTCAGCGCCGTGGTTGGCCGAAGGTATAGCGTAGATTGCGCGCGCGATGCCAGTTGGCATCTCTTTACGCAGGGGCGGCTTTGCACCGAAAAGGCCGTCAGGCGGGCATCGGGACACTGCGAGATGAAATTCGACCCCTAAAGCCATGATTTGACGCTGCGGAGAGCACGTTTTTTCTTGCGTGAGCTTGCGTTCCCCCCCCATTCTCCCGCCCAATCAAGAATAAAATCTCAAAATGATGACCCCTAGGGAGCGCGCGTAAAGCTATGACCGACGTTGAAACATCCAATCCTGCCAAAGTCGCCTGGCCGGCCATGACCATTGCCGAGGCGCATGCTTTTTTGACGGCCCCCGGCATTCCCTTCGAGATGGAAGAAAAGGTCATTCGCGGCCAGAAAATTCGCGTTTGGAAGAACGCGCCGCCGACCATTCGCGATTCTTTTCTGCTGGGACGCGCTCACGGCGAGCGGACGTTTCTGGTGCTGGATGATGATCGCGCCACGTTTGAGGGCTTTGCGCGCGCTGCCATCACATTCGCCCATGAGCTGATCGCCAAGGGCGTCAAGAAGGGCGACCGGGTGGCTATCATCATGCGTAACCTGCCCGAATGGCCGGTGGCTTTTTACGGGGCCTCGCTGACCGGTGCCATCGTGACGCCGCTCAATGCGTGGTGGACGGCCGACGAACTCGAATATGGGTTGATAGATTCCGGCTCAAAGGTCGCCATCCTCGATGCGGGACTCTATGCACGCGTCAAAGATCATTTGGGCAACTGCAAAGATTTGGAGCGCATCTATGTGGCGCGTTTAGGGGCCGCCAGCGCGGATGCCAAGGTGATCGGCATGGAGACCATTGTCGGTCCCGTTAATGATTGGGGCACCCTTCCCGACAAGCCTTTGCCGGATGTGTCGCTGGACTCCGACGACGATGCGACGATCTTTTATACCTCTGGCACGACGGGCAAGCCCAAGGGCGCCCTCGGCACTCATCGCAACATGATGTCGAACATCATGGCGGCGGGCATTTCAGGCGCACGCACCTTCTTGCGGCGTGGCGAGATGCCGCCTCAGCCCAATCCGGCGGATCCACAGAAATCAACACTGCTTTCGGTCCCGTTCTTTCATGCCACAGGCTGCCACGCCATCATGTCGCCGTCGCTCTATGCTGGTGCCAAGATTGTCATGATGCACAAGTGGGACGCCGAAAAGGCGATGCAGCTTATTGAGCGTGAAAAAATTACCGGCGCGGGCGGTGTGCCGACGATTGCTTGGCAGTTGATCGAACATCCCAATCGCGCCAAATATGATCTCTCCTCGCTCGAAGGTGTCTCCTACGGCGGGGCGCCATCCGCGCCGGAACTGGTGCGTAAGATCCTCGAAACATTCCCCAAGTCTCAGGCTGGCAACGGCTGGGGCATGACCGAAACGTCGGCGACTTTCACAAATCATGCAGGAGAGGATTATGAGCATCGCCCGTTGAGCTGCGGCCCGGCCATTCCCGTTTGCGATTTGAAAGTCATCGACCCTGATGGCGAGACGCTTGGGGTCAATGAAGTGGGTGAGTTGTGTGGGCGTGGCCCCAATGTCGTGAAGGAATATTGGAACAAGCCAGAAGCCACTGCTGAAACATTTGTCGATGGCTGGGTGCATACGGGCGATCTTGCGCGGATCGATGAAGAAGGTTTCTGCTTCATCCTCGACCGTGCCAAGGACATGCTCATTCGTGGCGGTGAGAATATCTACTGTGCCGAAGTTGAAAACGTCCTCTATGAGCATCCTGCCGTAATGGATGCGGCAATCGTCGCTGTGCCTCATCGCACGTTGGGCGAAGAAGCCGGTGCGGTTGTTTATCTGACGCCTGGCTCGACAGCGACAGAAGAAGAATTGAAGGCCTTTGTCGCGGTTAAACTTGCGGCCTTCAAGGTGCCGGTCAAGGTTGTCTTCTGGAAGGAAACCTTGCCGCGTAACGCTAATGGCAAAATCCTCAAGACCGAGCTCAAGAAGGTCTTTGCCGAAGGTTGATCGGGCTAGTCACGGGTCGCGTTTGCCCCGGATCGCGTCAGCCCCGGATCGCGTCAAATGTATCGGCGCGCGCCATGGCCCAGCTTGCTTTGTAAAACTCGCTGAGATCGCCTGCCTCTCTGACAATATCTCCCGGCTTCACGAAATAGTGGAGCTGGGAGAAGAGGCGCGTTTCGGTTTCGCTGATGCGCCGCACGACATGATGCGGCGCGAGTTCGTCGGGGTTGTCGAGACCGGCGGCGGCCAGCATTTGTGCCAGCGCCTTTAATGTATTGCGGTGAAAATTTGCCACCCGTTCAGCCTTGTCGGGCACCACCAACGCGCGCTGGCGCAGATGGTCTTGCGTTGCCACGCCCGTAGGGCATTTGTTGGTGTGGCAGCTGCGAGATTGGATGCAGCCAATGGCAAACATGAAGCCGCGCGCCGAGTTACCCCAGTCAGCCCCCAGCGCTAGGACGCGCGCAATGTCAAAGGCGCTGGCGATTTTACCGCTTGCCCCGATCTTGATTTTGTCGCGTAGGCCTGTGCCAACCAGCGCATTGTGAACGAACAACAGCCCTTCGCGTAGCGGCATCCCGAGATGGTCGGAAAACTCAACAGGCGCCGCGCCTGTGCCGCCTTCGCCGCCATCAACGACGATGAAGTCGGGCACGATATTGGTTTCAAGGATGGCCTTGATGATGCCCATGAATTCCCAGGGGTGACCGACGCAGAGTTTGAAGCCGACAGGCTTGCCGCCGGAAAGGCTGCGCAATTGGCCGACGAATTCCATCATCTCAAGCGGTGTCGCAAAGGCGCTGTGGCGCGAGGGTGAAATGCAATCGACGCCTTCTTCGACTTCGCGTGTGGCGGCAATTTCCGGTGTTACTTTTGCGCCCGGCAAAATGCCGCCATGGCCAGGCTTAGCGCCTTGGCTCAGTTTGATCTCGATCATCTTGACCTGATCGGATAAGGCATTGGCGGCAAAGCGTTCGGCGCTGAAACTGCCGTCATGATTGCGGCAGCCAAAATAGCCGCTGCCGATTTCCCAGATGAGATCGCCGCCCTGTGCGCGGTGATAGGGGCTGATGCCGCCTTCGCCAGTGTCATGCGCAAAGTTGCCTATCTGTGCGCCGCGATTGAGCGCGGAAATGGCGTTGGCGCTGAGCGAGCCGAAGCTCATGGCCGAGATGTTAAAGACAGAACATGAATAGGGCTTGGCGCATTGGTCATTGCCGATGGAGACGCGGTAAAGCGTTGGATCGGTTGCGGGCATGGGGCGCGAGGAATGGCCGATGAATTCGTAACCGTCCTTATAGACATCCATCAGTGTACCGAAAGGCTGGTCGGCCTGTTCGTTCTTGGCGCGCGAATAGATAAGCGTGCGCTGGCTGCGCGAGAAAGGCAGGGCGTCGTTATCAGCCTCTAGAAGATATTGCCGAATTTCAGGCCGGATGCCTTCCATCAGATAGCGGATATGGCCGATGATGGGGTAGTTGCGCAAAACCGCGTGCTGGGATTGCAGCAGGTCGATGACGCCGACAATGGTGAAAAACCCCGCGATGATCGCGAGCGGCTGGCCAAAGCCCCATATTTGTGCGGTGAGTAGCCCGATACAAGTCAGGATCAGACAAAGGATGAAGGCCGCATAGCGATTGATGATCGAGATCGACATATTCGACGACAGCATATTCAGGAAAGACATAGGCCTAATCACTCCGGTTGTGTCTGCTAGTAAGCTTGCAGCGGTCCAATCATCTGATGCCCGATTGGCGCTTGTTCAAGCTAGGCAAATTGCGGGTGAATCGCTAGGGCGAGGCCGAAAATGGCGCGCTTGAAGCTGCGCTGGAGCCGTTAAATCCTCTTTAATTGTTCATATCGGAGTGACGAAGGCGCAGCTTTTCTATGCTGCGCTGCGGTCACTTCGAAATGGAGATACATGGACTTTTTTTGTTCGAGCTTCAGGATGCAGCCTCGCCCGGACGTTGGTTGATGAAGCCCGTTTGATTGACTGGGTGCGGGGCAAAGGTAATCGGTTTTGAGATTTTGCCTGTCGCTCTGTTGCAGTCGTTCCCAGCATCGTCCGCCGTTTTGGCGGTTATAGCGAGGACTTGAAGATGAAGAGCGAACAGATCGAAAGTTTCCCTGGTGCCCTGCTCTCCGGCGATGCGCGCGAGGAGGTGAAAAAACGCAACAATACGACGCTGCGTATGATGCGGGCGGGCAGCGAAGATATTGTTGTGGGCGAGAACAGTTCTCTGGAAGGCTCGTTCGAGACTCAGGGCTCGATGTTTGTCGATGGCAGCCTGATGGGGGCTGATCTCAAGACGACGCTTCTGTCCATTGGCGCGGCAGGCTCGGTGGCTGGCAATGCGCAGGTGACGCGCGCTGAAATTGCCGGGACATTCGATGGTCACTTGAATGTTACTGGTGAGGTCATCTTGCGCTCCACCAGCCATGTCACTGGCGAGATTACATGCGGCAAGTTGATCAGCCATCGCGGCGCAACGGTGCGCGCGCATGTGACGGTGCTTGAGGAAGAGCCGGAATTTGCTGACATGGCCGAAGAGCACAAGGTTTTGCCGGTGTCGCGCCTAAAGCGTCACATGACCCGGTCGTTTGTGCGGCGCGCCACCCCCTTTGCTTATGGCGTCTTTTTCACTCTCGGCACGATTGGCATCGCCTCTTACCTCTGAATATATGCGGGGCGTGCTCATGCCCTCCAAATGGCTAGAACAACGGCGTTGTTCTAGCCATTTGCATGTCAGCTGCGTCGATATTCATATCGACAAGTCAGCGCCCGTCGGTCAGATTCGCTTGATGGGCCGCTTGGCTGAGCCAGAACGCGGCGCAAGGCAAAAGGGCGAGGCACTTTCCATGACCGACAATAAAAGCCTTCAGGCGCGGCGCGAACGTGCTGTGCCGCGCGGTGTGGCAACCGCATTTCCTGTCTTTGCGGCGCGGGCCGAAAACGCAGAATTGTGGGATGTTGAAGGACGGCGGTTTGTTGATTTTGCGGGTGGCATCGCGGTGCTCAACACTGGCCATCGCCACCCCAAGGTGATCGCGGCGGTTGAAAAGCAATTGGCGCTCTACACCCACACCGCCTTTCAGGTGATTGCCTATGAGCCCTATATCGAGCTTGCCGAAAAACTGAATGCGCTGGCCCCGTTCAAGGGGCCAGCCAAAACCATTCTGTTTACCACCGGCGCCGAGGCCACCGAAAACGCGGTCAAGCTGGCGCGCGCCGCCACAGGGCGTTCGGCCGTCATCGCCTTTGCAGGCGGGTTTCACGGGCGCACCATGATGACCATGGCCCTGACCGGCAAGACGCTGCCCTACAAGAAAAATTTTGGGCCGATGCCTGCCGAGGTCTATCACCTGCCTTTCCCGGTGGCCGAACATGGCGTCACTGTCGCTGACAGTCTCAAGGCGCTGGCGTTTCTGTTTCGCGCCGATGTGGAGCCTGATCGCGTGGCCGCTATCATGATCGAGCCGGTGCAGGGGGAAGGTGGCTTTTATGAAGCGCCAACCGAATTGCTGGTGGCGTTGCGCGAGATTTGCAATCAACACGGAATTCTACTGATCGCCGACGAAGTGCAATCAGGTTTCGGGCGGACCGGCAAAATGTTTGCCATTGAGCATTCAGGCGTTGAGCCAGACATGATTACGATTGCCAAATCCATGGCAGGCGGTTTTCCGCTGTCGGGCATTGTCGGCAAGGCGGCACTTATGGATGCCGCCGAACCCGGTGGATTGGGTGGCACTTATGCCGGTAGCCCCGTGGCCTGTGCCGCAGCACTCGCCGTGCTCGATGTCATGTCGGATGAAAAACTGATCGAGCGCGCCAATCGCATCGGGGCGCATATCAAGGCGCGCCTTGCCATCATTGCCGCGCGCAATGACGTTGTCCCGATTGCGGCCATTCGCGGGCATGGCGCCATGATCGGTTTTGACATCGTGAAATCGCGCGGCACCTATGAGGCCGATGCAGAGGCCACTAAGCGGGTGACGGCGGCGGCCATAGATCAAGGCTTGATCCTTTTGTCCTGTGGCGTTTTCAGCAATGTTATTCGTATTTTGGTGCCGCTCACCGTGGAGGATGCCGTGCTGGATGAAGGTCTCGACAAGCTCGAAGCCGCGCTTGTGGCGGAGTGATGGCCGACGGGAGCAGTTGGTTAATTATTCCTTATCTTTGAAATGGTTATTTTCCTCAAATCTATTTGCCCACATTTGACGTGAAATTGAATTCGTTTACCTGACCTAAAGCATCCGCAACTAGTCTGATGCTTTCAACAGGTGTGCGGATTTATGATGCGGCGGCGTGCAGGAACCCAGATCAAGACTTCAAGTTTGCTTGCAGATTATTCGCGCAATCTTGGGGATCTGATGTCGCGCAAGCGCTCTGAGGCAGCGCTCAGGGCGGCCAAGATCGAATCTGATCTCGCCAGCCGGACCAAATCAGAATTTCTGGCCAATATGAGCCATGAGCTGCGCACGCCGCTTAACGCCATTATCGGCTTTGCCGATTTGCTGACGCATTTTTCGGCCGATGGGTGCGATTCAGTCAAGGGCGTGGAATATGCCGGTCACATTGCAGGCGCGGGCCGCCATCTGCTGAATATCATTTCCGACATTCTCGACATCTCGAAAATCGAAAGCGGCACATTCGAGTTGACCAAGGAGGAATACGGCCTCAGAGAGCTAATCGATCAAAGCCTCATTTTAGTGCGCGACCGGGCGCGTGAGAAAAATCAAGTTCTTGAATTTCGCGCCGCGCCCGATTTGCCGGTCTTGCAGGTTGATGCGCAGCGCTTGAAACAGGTTTTCATCAACCTTCTGTCCAATGCCCATAAATTCACGCCCGAGGGTGGTCGTATTCTCGTTGTCGCGCAACGTACGGCAAACGGCGGTGCCACCATCGCCATTGCAGACACCGGCATCGGCATGAGCGACGATCAGATCAATATGGCGCTCACGCCCTTTGGTCAGGTGCAGTCGACCTATTCGCGCGCGCATGAAGGCACCGGCCTCGGCCTGCCTATCGCCGCTGCGCTGGTGCGCCAGCACGGAGGTGATTTTCATATCTCCAGCAAGCCGGATGCAGGCACGACCATTGTGCTTACTCTGCCGCCTATCGCAAAGGACAAGGCGTCCTCCCTTTTCACCTCGCCGCAAACTGCTTCCAGATCAGGTTCCGACCCTTTCGCATCCAACGCCAATCGAGCGGTCCAGCCGCTCATAATGCGTCCTAACCAAGGCCAAGTATGATGACTCACAATGCTCAGTCCGCTCATTCACCTACGGGGGATATCGCTGAGCGACGTGGGGGTATGGACACAGCTCTTGCCTCACGCATCGGCCACATCGTCTCGGTTTCGGGGGCGCAAGCGATTGCTGTGCTCGACCGTCCGGCTGGCTATTCCGCGCAGTCTGCTCATGTGCGCGTTCAAATTGGTGCCTTGGTGAAAGTCACAACGCCGACGACGGCGGTTGTCGGCATCATCACGGCGGTCAGTTCGCCGACCCCGTCGCTGGATGGCAGTAGCCCGGAAATCGGCCTGGTCGAACTCAATCTGGCCGGTGAGCTGGTGGTTGATCCGACGACGCGGCAGCTTGTCTTTCGACGTGGCGTGGCCCATCTGCCGAGCCTCGGCGATCCGGTGGTCTTTGCTGATCGCAGCGATTTGACGCGCGTCTATGCCCAGCCCAATGTCGCCAGCGTCAAGGTTGGATCGCTTTATCAAGATGCCGCCGTCCCGGCCAACCTGTTGATCGACGAACTTCTTGCCAAGCATTTCATCGTCGTGGGCACGACGGGTTGCGGCAAATCCACCGCGTTGACTTGCATTCTTCAGCGTGTCCTGAACGAGCATCAATATGCCCATATTGTCGTTCTCGATGTGCATAACGAATATCCCGATGCCTTTGGCGACAAGGCTGAGATCATTGATCCGAGCAATTTGGATCTGCCGATCTGGCTGTTGAACTTTCAGGAATTGGCCGAGGCGCTGACCAGCACAGATGCGTCGCGCGATACGGAATCAGAAATTCTGTCCGATGGTGTCGTCTATGCCAAGCGTCGCTTCCTGGACGTCTCTAGTGTGCGGTCAACAAGCCTTGCGCGTCGCCATTTCGAGACGAGTGGCGTCACCGTTGATACGCCGACGCCCTATCGCCTGTCTGATGTTGTGTCCTTTATTGATGAGCAGGTTGGCAAGCTTGATCGCGCGCGCTCGGCCGTTCCCTATCGCCGCCTCAAAGCGCGCATCGAAACGCTGGTCAGTGATCAGCGTTACAGCTTCATGTTTGGCAGCCTGACCGTTCAGGACACGATGACAGATACGTTGAGCCGCCTCTTCCGCGTGCCCAATGATGGGCGTCCGATCACGGTCATCAATCTTTCGACGGTGCCTGCTGAAATTCTCGACGTCGTTATTTCGGTGATCGCGCGTCTCGCCTTCGATCTGGCCGTCTGGAGCAAGGGTGGGTTGCCCATGCTGCTCGTTTGCGAGGAGGCGCATCGTTACGCGCCTGCAGGCCCGCCCGACAAATTTGCGCCGACCCGTCAGGCCTTGTCGCGTATCGCCAAAGAGGGCCGCAAGTATGGGCTGTCGCTGGCGCTCGTCACACAGCGTCCTTCTGAGCTTGATCCCACCGTGTTGTCCCAGTGCAGCACGGCCATCGCTATGCGTCTTTCGACCGAGAAAGATCAAGCGGTGATGCGCGCCAACACCCATGATGGTGCGCTTGATCTGCTCGATTTCCTACCGTTGCTGGGCGACCGTGAGGCCATTGTTTTTGGCCAAGGTGTCGGCATGCCAATGCGTATTCGGTTTGATGACATGGCCGCCGAGGCCAAGCCGAAGACACATAGTCTGGGGTTTTCGGAAAGCTGGAAATCACCCAGCATGGACCGCGACCAGCTCGAAGCGATTGTGGCGCGCTGGCGGCTCAGCGGGCGCGACCGCGACTGAATCCATCGCCTCTTTCATGGCCGGTGAGCAGCGGTATATATACTGTCGTATAGGGCCTCTCCTCATCGGTATAGGGCGGCCGAAATGGAAAGTTTTTGGCAAAGGAATAGGGTTCATCTGTCCCTCACACGCCACCCGAGTCGCGAAGAAATCATCCCTCAGGCATTGAAGATCGCAATGGCGGTCGGCGTCAGGGGATTTGACCGTGAAAACCTTTGCCAAGACCGAGGCGTCATCATCGACCAAACGGGTGCCCTATTTTTCAGCGTTGTCCATCGTGACGGCTCGCGCCGCCGTCTTTGTCTTTGACCAAATGAGCGGGCAAGTCATGTTGATGAACGCCGCCACGGTCGATCTTCTTTCCCGTTTCAAGCTCGACAAAGCTGACCGTCTGTCTCTCGCCGTGATTGAGCGCGGCATCATGGCCGATGCGCGCACCACAACCGACCCTGCGGTAAGCGATGGATTGCTGGGAGAGGCCGCCGAGCTTTGCCGCGTCGCCCGTCAGCCAGATGGCAGCGTGCTGGTCCTGTCGCGCGTCTGGGCGCCGGGCGTGTTGCCGGGTGAGCGGGCCGCGGCGTCTATCGTCAGGCGCTTAGATGTGACTATGGGCTTTGATTGTTTGTTTTTTGCCCGCCACTGCCCCCAGACAGCTCCTCAACCCTTTGAACGTCTTGTCCTTTCGGCCATTGAATGGCAGTGTCTCGCGCGTATAGGCTGGTTGCTTGGAGAGGGTGCCGCGCTCATGCGATGATGAAGCGGGCAACGGGGGTTTGGCTCAGCGGATGGCCTATTTTCTACAACAACTCATCAACGGTATCACGCTGGGCGCCACATACGGTCTGATCGCCATTGGCTACACGATGGTCTATGGGATCATCGGCATGATCAATTTTGCTCATGGCGATATTTACATGATCGGAGCCTTTATCTCGCTGGTGGGCTTCATGCTGCTGGCGACCTTGGGTATCACCAGCGTGCCACTGGCTTGTTTTCTAGTGTTGATTTTCGCCATGGCCTTTACCGGCATCTATGGCTGGACGGTTGAGCGCGTCGCTTATCGTCCGTTGCGTCGTGCGCCGCGTCTGGCACCGCTCATTTCTGCCATTGGCGTTTCAATTGTCCTGCAAAACTTTGTGCAATTGGCACAGGGCGCGCGCGTCAAGCCATTGCAGCCGATGATCCGTGGCTCGTTTGAAGTCTTCAATGACGGCAATTTTCAGGTCACGATTTCCTATCTGCAAATCATGATCATCGTGCTTACCATCGTGCTGATGGCTGCCTTCAGCCTTGTCATTCGCTACACAAGCCTTGGCCGCGCCCAGCGTGCCGCCGCGCAGGACATGACCATGGCTTCTCTGCTTGGCATCAATGTCGATCGCACGATTTCGGCCACCTTCGTCATCGGGGCGATGCTGGCTGCCGTCGCGGGCCTCATGGTGACGCTCTATTATGGCGTAATCGATTTCTATATCGGCTTTGTCGTTGGCATCAAGGCGTTCACGGCCGCTGTGCTTGGAGGCATCGGCTCGCTGCCTGGCGCTATCTTGGGTGGCATGTTGATCGGTCTCATTGAAGCCTTTTGGTCTGGCTATTTCAGTATCGAATATAAAGACGTTGCGGCTTTCTCCATTCTGGTTTTCGTCCTGATCTTCCGCCCCAGCGGCCTTCTTGGTCGGCCTGAGATCGAAAAGGTCTGAGCCATGAACGTTGCTGCCCCCTCTCGTCTCAATCTGGTTGCGCTTGTGCGCGACGCGGGCGCTGCGGCCGTCGTCGCGGCGCTTCTTGCCTTTCCACTGCTTGGTTTTCAGCTTGATGCCTCGGCGCGTGGGCTCGCGCTCAATGTCCATCTCATGTGGATTGTTTATGCCGCCGGTGCCGTCTTTGTAGGGCGGTTTTTCTTTGCGCTGGTGTTGCAGCATTTCGGGGCTTTGCTGATTGAACGATTTCAGCGCAATCGCCGCATCGCGCGCCTCAATCCCGTCTCCACGCTCTATTTTGCGGGCATTGTCATGATCGTCTTTGCGGTCACTTTGCCTTGGTTCGGTTTTGCCGACCGCAACCTGATCGACAAGGCGACGCTCATTCTCATCTATGTGATGCTCGGCTGGGGTCTCAACATTGTGGTCGGGCTCGCGGGATTGCTCGATCTAGGCTATGTCGCCTTCTATGCCGTTGGCGCTTATTCCTATGCGCTTTTGTCGTCCACCTTTGGGCTGTCGTTCTGGGTCTGCCTGCCGCTTGCAGGCCTGTTGTCATGCGCGTTCGGTATCGCGCTCGGCTTTCCTGTGCTGCGTTTGCGTGGTGACTATCTAGCCATCGTCACCTTGGGCTTTGGTGAAATCGTGCGCGAGGTCATCATCAATTGGCAGGCCATGACGGGCGGGCCCAACGGCATTTCTGGCATCGCGCGACCTTCATTTTTTGGGTTGGAGATGTTGCCGGTGGCGAAGGGGGGCGGCCAAACATTTGCCGATTTCTTCGGGCTCACCTATTCGCCCGACCAGCGCATCATTTTTCTCTATTACCTCATTCTCGCTTTGGCGTTGGCGACCAATCTCTTCACGTTGCGCATCCGCCGCTTGCCCATTGGGCGTGCTTGGGAAGCGCTGCGTGAAGACGAAATCGCCTGCCGCAGCCTTGGGCTTAATCCCACCACGATCAAGCTATCTGCCTTTGCTATTGGGGCGTCTTTTGCGGGCTTTGCAGGTTCGTTCTTTGCTACGCGGCAAGGTTTCATCAGCCCGGAAAGTTTCACCTTCATTGAAAGCGCGATCATTTTGGCGATTGTTGTGCTCGGCGGCATGGGCAGCCAGATCGGCATTGTGCTGGCGGCGTTTTTGCTGGTTGGCTTGCCCGAGTGGTTCCGCGATCTGGCCCAGTACCGCATGGTCGCGTTTGGCGCGGCGATGGTTCTCATCATGGTGTGGCGTCCGCAGGGCCTGTTGTCGCATCGCGAGCCGACTTTGAGGCTTGGTGTGCCTGAAGGCGAGGCCTCGCCATGAGCGCATCAAAGCCCATCCTATCGGTTGAACATTTGACGATCCGCTTTGGCGGGCTCGTCGCCATCAATGATTTGTCGTTCATCGCTTTACCCGGCGATATCACTGCGTTGATCGGACCTAATGGCGCGGGCAAGACGACGGCCTTTAATTGCATCACGGGATTTTATAAACCCGATGTAGGGCGCATGTCGTTTCATCATCCAGACGGTCCGACCTATTTGCTGGAACGCATGGACGGCTTTCGCATTGCGCGCACGGGCGTTGTGCGCAGTTTCCAGAACATCCGTTTGTTTCCCGCCATGAGCGTGGCTGAAAATCTGATGGTCGCTCAGCATGTGGCGTTGATGCGTGCCTCGATGTTTTCAGTCGCAGGTTTTTTGAGGTTGCCGAGTTATTTGAAAGCCGAGCGCGAGGCCAAGGATCTGGCGCGCTATTGGCTTGACCAGACGGGCCTGTCAGGTGAAGCTGACGAGTTGGCGGGCAGCCTGCCTTATGGCTCGCAGCGCCGTCTAGAAATTGCGCGTGCCATGTGCGCTGCGCCACAGCTTCTCTGCTTGGATGAACCCGCCGCCGGGCTCAATCCCAGCGAGAGCTATGCACTCAATGAATTGCTGTTGAAAATCCGTGATGACCACAAAATTAGCGTGTTGCTGATCGAACATGACATGAGTGTCGTCATGCAGATTTCAGATCGCATCAATGTGCTGGATCAAGGTCGCCTGATTGCCGAAGGCACACCAGCGGAGGTGCGTGCCAACCCTGAAGTTATTCGCGCCTACCTTGGTGTGGCTGACGACGATGACGCTGTGGCCGCTCTGGGAGGGCCTGCGTAATGCTAAAAATTCGAGGGCTACATTCTGGCTATGGTCGCATCGAAGCTTTGCATGGCATTGATCTTGACGTGCCAGCAGGCGAGATCGTTTCGCTGATCGGCGCTAATGGAGCGGGCAAGACGACGCTTTTGATGACCATTTGTGGCAATCCGCGCGCCAGTGCCGGCGAGATTATTTTCGATGGGCGCGACATCACGAACCTGCCAACCCATGAGATCGCGCGCGCAGGCATCGCTCATTCGCCTGAAGGGCGGCATATCTTTGCCCTGATGAGTGTGTTTGAAAATTTGCAAACCGGCGCGATTGTCGCTGATCCCAAGTTCTTCAAAGATGACCTTGAGCGTGTACTGACGCTTTTCCCGCGTCTGAAAGAACGCTTGGAGCAGCGTGGCGGCACTTTGTCGGGTGGCGAGCAGCAAATGCTGGCGATTGCGCGCGCCATGATGAGCCGGCCAAAATTGCTGCTGCTCGACGAGCCTTCGCTCGGCCTTGCGCCCTTGGTCACCAAGCAGCTCTTTGCCAATATCGCCGAGATCAATACAACCGACGCTACCACCATCTTGCTGGTCGAACAGAATGCTTACCAAGCGCTGAAATTGGCGTCGCTGGCCCATATCATCGTCAATGGGCGGATTGAGTTCAGCGGCACGGGCGTTGCCTTGTTGAACGACCCGGCTGTGCGCGCGGCCTATCTGGAAGGCGCACGCCCGAAAAACGAGATCGCACCATGAGCGCGTATGAAGCCCTGTTTGGCACGTCGCCCTATGTCTCGCTCGGCATTACCCTGATTTTGGGCGGCGGCTGTGCGCTGATGACGGGTCGGGCGCTGGCGCTCAACTGGCGGCCCCAATGGCAGCTTCTTGCCTATGCTTTGCTTTTGACGATGGCGGACCGGTTTTTGATTTATGCGTTGTTTCAGGGCGCGCTGTTGTTGCCGTCGGGCTATCTCTGCGACGCGCTTGTCCTCATCGCCATTGCCTTTGCCGCCTTCCACCTGACGCGGGCGCGCCAGATGGTGCGGCAATATCCATGGGCCTGTGAGCCGCGCTGGTTGGTAGGCTGGCGAATGAAACGATAAAAGCGCCTTGTTGGTGCCATTGGGTCTTATTGGGCCTTTTAGACGGTTCCGGCGCGCCCTCTTTTGAGGCTATGCTGCCCGTTAGACACTCATGGAGGGGGAAACACATGAATCGCCTACTGATCGCTGCCGTCGCGGCCTTATCGCTCGGCCTTGTTGCCTGTGACAAGAAGGACGAAAAGGCTTCAAACACCATCGTGATCGGTGTTGCCGGCCCGGTTACTGGTAGCGAGGCGGTGTTTGGCGAGCAGTTCATACATGGCGCGAAAAAGGCCGTGGCCGACATCAATGCGGCGGGCGGCGTGTTGGGCAAGCAATTGGTCCTCGAAATTGGTGATGATGCTTGCGATCCCAAGCAGGCGGTCAGCGTTGCCAATGATATGGTCTCTGAAGGCGCGGTGTTTGTTGCTGGGCATTATTGCTCCGGCTCGTCCATCCCCGCTTCCGATGTTTATTCGGAATTAAACATCGTCCAGATCACACCGGCCTCCACCAATCCTGAATTTACCGAGCGTGGCCTGAAAAACACCTTCCGTGTATGCGGGCGTGATGACCAGCAAGGCCCGACAGCGGCGGCTTATGTGGCCGCACATTTTGGCGGCAAGCGCATAGCCGTGGTTGATGATAAATCGACCTACGGGCATGGGCTCGCCAATGAGTTTGCTAAGGCGCTCAATGAAGGTGGCATTGAGGAAGTTCTGCACGAATCAATCACAGCAGGCGAAAAAGACTACAGCCCGCTCATCTCCAAGCTGAAACAGGCCAAGGCCGACGTGCTCTACTTTGGTGGCTACAAGACCGAGGCGGGCCTCATTGTGCGCCAGATGCGCGAGCAGGGCCTCAGCACCATCCTGATCGGCGGCGACGCCTTGGTGACGGATGAATTTTGGTCGATCACAGGGCCTGCAGGTGAAGGCACGATGATGACCTTCGGCCCCGACCCGCGCCTCAATCCAGCCAATGCCGAACTCGTTGCCGAATTCCGCGCCGACAATTACGAGCCCGAGACCTATACGCTCTACACCTATGCCGCCGTTCAGGCTTGGGCGGGCGCGGCGACAAAGGCCGGCACCACCGATGCAGCCGCCGTCGAAGCGGCCCTCAAATCCGATCATTTCGACACGGTGCTTGGCTCCGTTGGCTTTGATGCTAAGGGTGACATGGATGCGCCGGGTTATGTCTTCTACGTCTGGAAGAACGGCAAATACGCCTACGCCCAATAGCTTTCATTGCTGAGCTTCATCTAGCTTTTCTTCATCTGACTGCCGGGGAGGCAGGCACATACCGATGTCAAAAATAAATCTATCCGCCATTTCGCGTCGTCATCTTGCCTGGGGTGTTCTGGGTCTTGTTGTTGCTGTTGGCCTCGGCTGGAAGATGACGGCAGACTATTTCACCGCCCGCGCGGCTGATGCGGCCTCGCCGCGTGCCGCTATTGCCGCCTCGGTTAATCCCAAGGTGCCGGTTGACGTCACGGGCTTCCGCTCCGCCAAATTCGGTGATGATGAAGCAGCGGTGCGCGCCGCCATCGCTAAGGATTTCGGCGCCAAGGGCAACCAGATCCGTGAGGCGATACGGGCCGTCGAAAAAACCAAACTGCTGGCCGTGCGCGTCAAAAATATCGTGGCCGATAGTGGCGTTGCCGAGGTTGTCTATATTTTTGGCTACACCTCCAAGCGCCTCATGCAGGTCAATGTACTGTGGAGTACGCAATTGTCAGCCGATATGAGTCCCAATCAGATCGGCGTGACGGCAAATATTTTGGGCAATTATTTTGCCAATCAGGGTTTTTTACCTGCCACGGTGACGCTCAATCAGAAACTGTCAAACGGTGCCCTGCGTGTGTTTGACGGACGCGACAAGAACGATCATCTCGTCACCTTGATGTTTCAGGAAGCTGATGTGAAAGAGGCTGTGCCTGTCAAATCTGATGCCGAGTCCAAGGATGCCGAGTCCAAGGATGCCAAGTCCAAGGATGCCAAGTCCAAGAACGCCAAGGCTGCCAAGGATGATGAGGCCAATCAGGCTGAGACAGTGACCAAGCGCATTGCTTTTTTGCGGTTGTCCTATGTCGAAAATTCAAAAAACCCTGACATCTTCAAGATTGCCGAAGGCAAGTTCTGAGGCGACGGCGATGTCACTACGGTTCACGCAGGGGAGGCTCTAATGGCCCAGAAAAGTGCTGATTTTCCAAAGAGTATTGATTTCATCGTCTCGCGCGATGATCTGCGTCAACACAAAATAGTCGAGACGGCGCTGCCCGATTTGGCGCCGGGTGAGATCCTCGTAGGTGTGGACAAGTTCGCCTTCACCTCCAACAACATCACCTATGCCGCTTTCGGCGTCGCTATGCAGTATTGGGATTTCTTTCCCGCGCCTGAGGGTTTTGGTCGTGTGCCGGTTTGGGGCTTTGGCAATGTGCTGGCCTCCAACAATGATGCGATCAAAACAGGCGAGCGCATTTTCGGCTATCTGCCGATGTCGAGCCATGTGGTGCTGAAGGCCGACCGCGTGAAGCCCGCTGGCTTTGTCGAAGCCTCGCCCCATCGCTCGCATTTGGCGCTGGTTTACAATCAGTATAATCGCGTCGCCGGTGATGCGAGCTATGACGCTGCCTTTGAAGACCAGCAGGCCTTGCTCGGCCCGCTCTTCAAGACGGCCTTTTTCATTGATGACCTCATCGCCAACAATGATTTTTTTGGAGCCAAAGCGTTGGTGCTGACGAGTGCGTCCAGCAAAACCGCGCTTGGTGTCGCTTATCTTCTGTCGCAAAACCACGACGTCGAAGTGATCGGCCTCACGTCACCCGGCAACAAAGCCTTTGTCGAAAGCACAGGCTATTATGATCGCGTCGTCACCTATGATGCCATCGCTTCGATCCCGGCGGACCTGTCGGTGGTCTTTGTCGATATGGCAGGCAATTCTAAAGTCACCGCCGATCTGCACACTCATTTCCGTGACGCGATGAAATATAGCTGCGTTGTTGGTGGCACCCATTGGGAAGCACGTGGCGTCGAAAAAGCGCTGCCGGGGCCCAAGCCCGTTTTCTTCTTTGCGCCCACCCAGATTGTTAAACGGACGCAGGATTGGGGGCCGGGCGGCATCGAGCAACGCTACGGTGCCAAATGGAAAGCCTTCCTCAGCTCCGTTGAACACTGGATGAAAGTGGTGCCGGGCGCTGGCGCATCAGAGATCGAGCATGTCTATCTCAGCATGTTGGATGGCAAAGTAGCCCCCGATGAAGGCCATATGCTGTCGCTCTAAGCAGCCAGCAACGCCAGCAAGCTTCCGGTCAACAGGCATTGCCCGCCATAATAGGTGATCCAGACGATGGGCCCACGATAGGGCACGGGCCGTCCGAATTGGTTGACCACAATCACCGCGTCGGAAAAAACAAACAGCAAGGCGCCTAGTCCCGTCAGGGCGGATGGCAGGGTGAGGGCGGCCAGCGCCATCACCGCGATCACGCCCATATAGGCCCAGACCGGTCCTTTATAGGCGCCCAGTTTTGGCGACAGCCAGACGCATGTGCCGATGGCCATGACGGCTAGCAATGCTATCCCGGCTATTTGCAGCGCGGACGGCATGCCGATGCGCGGCACCATCACGACAAGATAGAAAAGATGGCCAACGAGAAAAGCGACGATGCCACGTTTGAAATTTGTGTCGCCGTTCTTCAGCGCCAAAAAATAATCGCCAAGACTGCCCAGCGCCAAGGCAAGGGCGAGCGCGATCAATGCCAGCGTCGGCCCTTCGCCCAACGCGAGCAGCGGTAGCGGCGCGAGAGCGGCAATCGAAGCCGTCTTCAATATCGTGCGCAGCGGGCCTGCCTCTTGGCTTTCAATCATCTGATAGCCAAACGCCATCAGCAATGAGACGGCTCCCAGCGTCCATTGCAGGCTCGACCATTGTTCTGCATACGTTAAAAGTGTGTTCAGCATGTCGTCGCCCCTATCGGTTTGTCATGGCCGGGCTTGACCCAACCATTCGCATCTTTAGTCGTTTATATCTCGAACCCCTTGGGGGCATTACGTGATTATGATTGGTGTGAGGAGCAGCACATAATTTATGTAACTATTCTCTCGGACGAAACGAAATATCAGTAGTATTTCGTATTCACCGTTCATTTCAAGGCATCCACATGTTGAAACCACTATCTCTTCTGCTTTTGCGTTTGGGAACCGGGCTGCTTCTGTCTGTCTGGGCTTTGGTGAAGATCATGGCACCGGACAAGGCAATGGGCGTGTCTGAGAAGTATTATGGTGGTTTGTTGAGCGTTGATACCCTGCAACTGCCTATGGGTGTGCTTCAACTCGCCTTGGGCCTGCTCGTCGTAGCCGGTCTTTTTCGCAAGATCGTTTATCCCGTGCAGGCCGTTGTTCTTGGCTTCGGTCTTCTTGCGGTCGGCAAATATATTATTGACCCCTTCGGCCTCTATTTGCTGACGCCAGACAGCGCTCAATTGCTGTTCTTTCCTTCGCTCACCGTCTTTGTGGCGTCACTGGTGCTCATCGCCTTTCGTGTGGAAGACCTCTGGAGTCTTGATCACAAATAGGATCAAGGTCAGTCGCTGTTTGACGGGTTGAGCCAGTCCGCGGCACCTGCGCCTGCCGCGCGGCCCGTCGCAAAACAAGCGCTCAGCAGATAGCCGCCGGTTGGCGCTTCCCAGTCGAGCATTTCGCCAGCGCAGAAAAGGCCGGGGACTTCGCGCGTCATGTAGTTGGCGTCCAGCGCATCGAGCTTGACACCGCCCGCACTTGAAATCACTTCCGCAATCGGGCGCGGGCGCGTTAGCACCAGCGGCACAGCTTTGATGCCTGCGGCGAGCGCCGCCATGTCGTTGAACGCTTCTTTCGGCAGGCCTTCGCGCAGCAGCGCCGCCTTGACGCCTTCAAGCCCTGTTACTTTGCGCAAATAATTGGCGAAGGAGGCTTTATCGCGCGGGCGCGACAGATTGCCGATCAGCCGCTCCATGCTGCGGTCAGGCGTCAGGTCAAGCATGAGCGTCGCTGTGCCATCGCATTCAATGGCGTCACGTAGCCGTGCTGACAGTGCATAGATGCCGCTGCCTTCGACACCGTTCGTTGTCACCACAAATTCACCGCGATGTGTTTCGCCCTCAAAGGTGAGCGTCACCGATTTCACCGGCGCGCCGGGAAAGCGTTCGGAGATGAAAGGCGTCCAATTGACATCAAAGCCGCAATTGCTAGGTCGGAATGGCGCGATGGTGATGCCGTGCGCCGTCAGCCAAGGCACCCATGCGGCGTCCGATCCCAGTTGCGGCCAGCTTGCGCCGCCCAGCGCCAACACGGTCGCATCGGCATCGAACGTCACCTCGCCCTCGCGTGTTTCAAACGTGAGCGCGCCGCTCTCGTCCCACCCGCGCCAGCCGTGGCGGGCGTGGGTGATGAGGCCGCCTGCGCGCAATTTCTTCAGCCAGGCCCGCAGCAAAGGCGCGGCCTTAAAGCCTATGGGAAAGAGGCGACCTGACGAGCCGGTAAAGGTTTCAATGCCGAGGCTTTTGGCCCATGTGGCGATGCCCTCCGGCGTGAAGGCGTCAAGCGCGGGGCGTAAGCCCACATGGGCCGCGCCAAATCGAGCGACAAAGGCGTCATAGCCCTCCGAATGGGTCAAATTGAGCCCACTTTTGCCTGCCATCAGAAATTTGCGCCCGAGCGAGGGCATGGCATCAAACAGATGGGGCTGCCATCCGCGCTCGATCAGGGCCTCTGCAGCCATCAGGCCCGCCGGTCCGCCGCCGATGATCGCCACGCGTTTTGTCGATATTACCAAAGCCCTTCTCCAATCGGGTGCTCGCGGTCTAACCTGTCGCCAACAGAAACTCAAAAATCAAACTGATCTCGGGAGTGTTATGACTATCACCCATTTGCTGATCGCCAATAGAGGCGAAATCGCCATCCGTATCGCGCGTGCCGCCGCTGATCTCGGCATCGCCACCACAGCGGTCTATTCCGAAGATGACGCGCTCTCGCTGCATACACGGGTCAGCGACAATGCGCACGCGCTGAAAGGCCATGGCGCGGGGGCCTATCTTGATATCGCGCAGATTGTGGCCGCTGCTGTTGAGGCCAAATGCGATGCGGTGCATCCTGGTTATGGATTTTTGTCCGAGAACGCCGATTTTGCGCGTGCTTGCACTAAGGCGGGCCTCATTTTTGTTGGCCCCCATGTCGAGGCGTTGGAACTGTTTGGCGACAAGATTAAAGCTAAAGCGCTGGCCAAACAGGTTGGCGTCGCTCTTCTCCCCGGCACCAGCGGGCCGACCTCGTTGGCCGATGCGCGTGCCTTCTTTGCCGATCATGGTTCCATGATGATCAAGGCGGTCGCTGGCGGTGGCGGGCGTGGTATGCGCCCTGTGCGCGCCGCCACTGAGGTGGACGAGGCTTATGCGCGTTGCCAATCCGAAGCCAAGGCTGCTTTCGGCTCCGGCGATGTCTATATCGAAAAGCTGATCGAAAACGCCCGTCACGTCGAAGTCCAGATCGTCGGCGACGCGTCAGGCAGCATCATCCATCTGCATGAGCGCGAATGTTCCGCCCAGCGCCGCCATCAAAAACTCGTTGAAATCGCGCCAAGCCCGAGCCTCACGCCTGCTTTACGCAAGGCGCTAACAGATGCTGCCGTTGCGCTCGCCAAGGCGGCGCATTACGACAATCTCGGCACCTTTGAGTTTCTCGTCGATGCCGACGACATGAAAACCTTTGCCTTCATCGAGGCCAACCCGCGCTTGCAGGTCGAGCATACGGTGACGGAGGAAATCACCGGCGTTGATCTGGTGCAGGTGCAGCTTGCCATCGCTGGTGGCGCAAGCCTCGCCTCACTGGGCCTCACACAAGACGCTGTGCCTGCGCCGCGCGGCTTTGCCATTCAGATGCGCGTCAATATGGAGGTGATGGATGCGAGCGGCAACGCCAAGCCCGCTGGCGGCACGCTTGCCGTTTTTGAGCCACCATCGGGTCCAGGTCTGCGCGTTGATACATTCGGCTATGCAGGCTATCGCACCTCGCCGAGCTTTGATTCATTGCTCGCCAAACTCATCGTGCATTCGAGCAGTGCCCATTATGCCGATGCCGTGCGGCGTGCGGCCCGCGCCCTCAGCGAATTCCGCATTGAAGGTGTGGCAACCAACATTCCCTTCCTGCGCGCGTTTGTGGCGCATCCCTCTTTCGCCGCCAACACCATCACGACACGCTTCATCGAAAAACATGCCAGCGAGCTGGTCGCCGCCCAAAGTAATGAGACGCAGCGCTATTTCGCCAGCAGCGCGAGCGGCAGCGTTGCTGCCGAGAGCGCGCATGTGAAGGGGCCTGCCAACAGCTCGCCCGTCGGTGCGCCCATGCAGGGCAAGGTTGTGAACATCGAAGTTGCCGATGGCGACACGGTGCATAAAGGCCAACAGATCGCTGTGCTCGAAGCCATGAAGATGGAGCACCTCGTCACATCGGGTATTAGTGGCATCGTCCGCCTTGTGGCCGCCCAACCCGGCGAAGTTCTGTTTGAAGGCCAGCCGCTTGTCTTTATTGAAGAGCAAGATGTCGGTAAAGGCGCGGTCGTCGCCGAGGTTAAAGTCGATCTTGATTATGTCCGCCCCGATCTCGCAGCCGTTCAGGCGCGCGTTAATGCCGGTCTTGACGCCTATCGCCCTGATGCGGTGGCACGGCGACGCAAGACCAACCAGCGCACGGCGCGTGAAAACATCGCCGACCTTTGCGATCCCGATAGCTTCATCGAATATGGTGCAATGATGCTGGCCGCCCAGCGCCGCCGTCGGCCGATGGAAGAGCTGATGAAGATGAGCCCGGCAGACGGTATGATCGCCGGTTTTGGCTCGATCAATGGGGCGGACTTCGACGAGGAAAAGTCTCGCGCGCTGGTGCTATCTTACGACTACACCGTCTTTGCGGGCACGCAAGGGGCGATGAACCATAAGAAAAAAGATCGCGTTTTTCACCTTGCTGAAAAATGGAAAACGCCCATCGTCTTCTTCACCGAAGGTGGCGGCGGGCGACCGGGCGATACCGATGCGTTGGGTGTTGCCGGTCTCGATACGCCGAGTTTTCTTGATTATGCGCGCATGTCGGGTCTGGTGCCGCGCGTCGGCATCAATTCGGGTCGTTGCTTTGCGGGCAATGCGGCGTTGCTTGGTTCGTCGGATGTCATCATCGCGACCAAAAATTCTAACATCGGCATGGGTGGCCCTGCGATGATCGAAGGCGGTGGGCTTGGTGTCTTCACGCCCGACGAAGTGGGCCCCGTCTCCGTCCAAGCACCCAATGGCGTCATCGATATTTTGGTCGAAGATGAAATGGAAGCGGTGGCGGCGACGAAAAAATACCTTTCCTATTTTCAAGGCACGACGAAAGAGTGGACGGCGGGCGACCAACGTGTGCTACGCCACCTAATCCCGGAAAACCGTTTGCGCATCTATGATATTCGCAAAGTCATCGAGGCGCTCTGCGACACAGGCTCGGTGCTTGAACTGCGGCGCGATTTTGGCCACGGCATGGTCACAGCATTGGTCCGTATCGAAGGCCGTCCGATGGGCTTGATCGCCAACAACCCGACGCATCTGGCAGGGGCGATTGATGGCGATGCCGCCGACAAGGCCTCGCGCTTCATGCAGCTTTGCGATGCTTTTGGCATTCCCATTCTCTCGCTCTGTGACACGCCGGGCTTCATGGTTGGCCCGGATGCTGAAAAAACCGCACTGGTGCGCCGCGTCTCTCGCATGTTTGTCACCGCCGGGTCGATGACCGTGCCGATGTTTACCGTTGTGCTTCGCAAAGGTTACGGCCTCGGCGCGCAAGGCATGGCGGGTGGCAGTTTTCATGCGCCGTTCTTCATCATCTCATGGCCGACCGGCGAGTTCGGCGGCATGGGGCTCGAAGGCGCGGTGCGGCTTGGCTATCGCAAGGAAATGGAAGCGCTGAAAGATCCCGTTGAGCAGAAAAAGTTTTTCGACGAAAAAGTCGCGCGCTCCTACGAGCACGGGAAGGCCACCAATATGGCCGCCTTCCTTGAAATTGATGCGGTCGTTGACCCGCTCGAAACGCGCCGCTGGATCATGCGCGGCTTGAAGTCGGTGCCTGCCCCCGTGATGGGCGAAGGCAAGCGGCGGACTTTTGTGGATACGTGGTAGGGAGAGGCCAAATGGATTTTGAACTCAGCGAAGAACACCGCATGTTGAAAGATCTTGTCGCGCGGTTTGTGCGCGATGAGTTGATGCCGCTTGAGACAAAGGTTCTGGCGCGCGACGCGGCGGGCGAGGGCGCGCGCATCACGCCGGAAGAAAAAGCTAAAATTGACAAGGTGACGAAGGCGCTTGGCCTTTGGGGGCTTGATGCGCCCGAGGAGATGGGTGGCTCGGACCTGCCCACCGTCGCCATGATTGGCGTCAACGAAGAGATGGGCCGCACCATCACGCCTTATGTGTTGCCGCCGGATTCGCCGAACTTGCGCATGTTGATGGCGACGGTGAACGACGAGCAGCGCAGGCTTTATCTCGATCCTTATGCGCGTGGCGAAACGATTTCGGCGATCGGCATTTCTGAACCCGGTGCAGGTGCGGACCCAGCCTCCATGATCACGCGCGCCGTGCGTGACGGCGATGATTGGGTCATCAACGGTCGTAAGATATGGACAAGCCGCGCGGCGGAAGCTGACTTCACCATCGTCATGGCGGTCACCGACAAAGAAAAAGGCGCGCGTGGCGGCATGTCGGCTTTTCTGGTTGATGGCGACAATCCGGGTTTCAAAGTGCTGCGCCGTATCCCGATGATCGGCGGTTCGTTTACTTATGAAGTTGCGTTGGAAGATTGTCGCGTGCCAGCCTCGCGGTTGCTTGGCGTCGAGGGGCAGGGTTTCGCGCCGATGCAAATCCGGCTTTCGACGCGGCGTCTTGAAATGGCCTCATGGTGCATCGGCATTGCCCAGCGCGCGCTTGACATGATTTGTGAATATGCGCCCCAGCGCACAACCTTCGGCGAGCCTCTGTCGCGGCGCCAAGCCGTGCAATGGTGGGTGGCGGACGCGGCCATGCGCATCAAGGCTTGCCGTTTGATGGTCTATGAGACCGCATGGAAATTGGATCAGGGCCGCGATGTGCGCACCGATGTCTCTATGATCAAAGTATTTGGCACCGAGATGGCTTGGGAGATTGTCGATCAAGCGATGCAGACTTTCGGCGCGATGGGCATGACCAAGGAAATGCCGCTGCATCTGATGGCGAGCCAAGTGCGCAATATGCGCATCTATGATGGTCCGTCTGAAGTGCATCGCTGGGTCATCGCGCGTGATCTGTTGAAGTTGAAACGCTGATCCTTCGAGACGGGCCAAGCGGCCCTCCTCAGGATGAAAATTATTTGTACAGACCTCATCCTGAGGAGCCGCAAGGCGGCGTCTCAAAGGATGGCCACACATTCAGGAGCTAAAAAATGCTCGCAGAAAAATACAACGCCATCACGGCAACGGTTCACGATTACGTCGCCGAGATCGAAATCCATGCGCTGCCCAACAATCACGTCAGCGTCGATCTGATCCGCGATCTGGCCGATGCTTTCGAAGCAGTTGACGCTGACGCTCGCGTGCGCGCCATCGTGCTTTGCACCCAAGGCAAGGTCTTTTGCGGCGGGGCTGATCTGGTGCGCCGCGATGGGCTCATTACGGGCAAAACTTCAAACGTCAATCCGCTTTATATCGAAGCGGTGCGCTTGTTCTCTTGCAAGACGCCGGTTGTTGCCGCCGTGCAGGGTGCCGCCATTGGCGCAGGCCTTGGCCTCGCGCTCGTCGCTGATTTTCGTGTCGCCGCGCCCGAAGCGCGGTTTGCGGCCAATTTTGTCAAGCTCGGTTTTCATCCCGGCTTTGGCCTCACCTATACGTTGCCACGCATCATTGGCTTGCAGCAGGCCAACTTGATGTTCCAGACAGGCCGCCGCTTGAAGGGCGATGAGGCCAAAGCCATTGGGCTTGTTGATGAGCTGGTGCCGCTTGATGAATTGCGCGGCCGCGCTCATGCGTTAGCCAGCGAGATCGCCGCCAATGCGCCGCTCGCTATTGTCGAAACGCGCGCCACGCTTCGCCAAGGAATTGCGGCCGCGGTGAAAGCGGCGACCGACCATGAGCTTGCCGTGCAGGGCGAGTTGATGAAAACCACTGACTTTGCCGAAGGCGTCAAGGCGGTGCAGGAACGGCGCGTGGGGAATTTCACGGGCAAGTAATTGTCCAGGATCAAGCAGGAGATGGAACGATGGCGACAATTACACGCGACGGTGTGAAACTTTATTTCGAGGTTCACGGCACCACTGGGCCGTTCATTCTTCTCAGCCATGGCTATTCGGCAACCGCTGAGATGTGGCGTGGTCAGATCGAGGTGCTGTCGGCAGATCATCGTCTCATTTTGTGGGACATGCGTGGGCACGGCCAATCGGACTACCCGCAAGATCAGGCGCTCTATAGCGAAGAGGCGACGGTTGGCGACATGTGCGCCATTCTTGATGAAGTCGGGGCAAAGACCGCGATTGTCGGCGGCTTGTCGCTGGGCGGCTATATGTCCCTTTCGTTTTATGCAAGTCACCGCGAACGCGTTTCGGCGCTGCTCATCATCGACACTGGCCCCGGCTTCAAGAAAGACGAGGCGCGTGAGGTTTGGAATGAAACTGCGCGAAAGACCGCTCAACGATTTGCCGACAAAGGTCTCGATCCCGCCGACCAGCAAGCGCGTCACCGCTCTGCCGAAGGGTTAGTGCGGGCCGGACGCGGTATGCTTACCCAGCGCGATGCGCGGGTGATGCATGTATTGCCCGAGATTAAGGTGCCATCGCTTGTGCTTGTCGGTGCTAATGACAAGCCTTTCCTCAATGCAGCAGATTACATGGCGGCGAAAATCCCCGGCGCCGAGAAAGTTGTCATTCCCGGTGCCGGGCATGTTTCAAACATTGATCAGCCTGCCGCCTTCAACGCCGCCGTGCTCGATTTTCTCCGCCGCCTATGAGGTTGCCTGCGCCGACATAAACACCGGCGTCATCGCCCGACTTGATCGGGTGATCCATCTTTCGGTCTGCATTTGCCGAGATTGCTGGGTCCCGGGGTCAAGCCCCGGGACGACATGCGTGGTTTGTTTGGCGTATGACCGTCACGCTGAGGTCGGCACAAATTTCAGCGCCAAACCGTTCATGCAATAGCGCAAACCCGTGGGCTTGGGCCCATCGTTGAAGACATGACCCAGATGCCCGCCGCAGCGGCGGCAATGTACTTCTGTGCGCGTCGTAAAAAACGATGTGTCGGTGCGCTCTCCCACAGCATTGTCGAGCGGTTGATAGAAGCTCGGCCAGCCGGTGCCGCTTTCAAATTTTGTGGCAGACGAATAGACCGGCAGCGCGCAGCCGCCGCAGTCGAAGGTGCCGGAGCGATGTTCGTCGTTAAGAGGGCTGGAAAAAGGCCGCTCCGTGTCTGCCTTGCGCAGCACGTTATAGGCCGCCGGGCTCAGCAGGGCTTTCCATTCGGCGTCGGTTTTGGTGAGCTCGAATGTTGCCACCGTTTCAGCTTGCGCCCCGCCAAACCGCGACATGGTGAAAAGGCCTGTTGCGCTGGCGAGCGCCGTTGCGCCTAAAAATTTGCGTCGTGTCATCTTCTTTGTCTCCTCGTTGGGTCCTTCGAGACGGGCCAAGTGGCCCTCCTCAGGATGAGGGTGTTGTTAAAAGAGGAACCTCATGCCTCGAAGAGCGGCAAAGCCGCGTCTCGAAGGATGAAGCCGCATACGAGAGGTCACTTTCCTGCCTCGTCGCCCCAGATGTGCTTCAGGCTCGCCTCACGGCCGCAGCCGATATTATAGGTGCCGTAGCGCAGGGGGTTCTTCTTGTAGAATTCCTGATGATAGGTCTCGGCTGGCCAGAAGGGGCCTGCGTCCACGATCTCGGTGACGATGGGTTGGCCTTTCAGGACGCCTGATTTTTCAATCACGGCTTTCGTTGCCTCAGCCGCCGCCTTCTGGTTGGTGTCATGGGTGAAAATCATGGTGCGATAGGAATGGCCGAAATCGCAGAACTGGCCATCCTTGGTGGTCGGGTCGATATAGTGCCAATAGGTCATCAGCAGTTTTTTGTACGTCGTCTTGCTCGGGTCGAAGGTCACTTCCACGGTCTCGGCGTGGCCGGTCGTTTCCGAGCCGACTTGCTGGTAGGTCGGGTTCACCTCTGGCCCGCCACTATAGCCCACGCGGGTCGAGATGACGCCAGGCACCGGATCGAAATGGCGTTGCATGCTCCAGAAGCAGCCGCCTGCAAAGGTTGCGATCTCGGTCTTGTCGGCGGCGAGCGCCGGGCTCACGACGAGGCTTGCGGCCACGAAGAGAGCAGTGAGAAGGGGGCGTAGGGTCATGCGCATGGAAGCGTCTCCTTTGGCTCAGCCGGGGGGCATCTACATGGCTGTACGCAGCGAGTTGGCCTGATCGATTAAAAATCGCATTACAATTCGTCCATTCAAACATGGTTAACGCGCGCAAACCGTTTGCGTATCACGACTCCTCGTTGAGGAGACAAAGGTGGTCTATATACGTCGCTTGCCGAAAAATCGGAGGGAATGATCTAAAATAGAGAATTTCCGTGGCGCGAGGCAGGGGCGTTTGTTCAATAATCACTGTGCCAATCTCGGCCAGCGTGATAAAAAAGCGCTCCTTTGCGGGCCGTGTCCGCGTTAGCTTCAGGGTGTATGAGTGTTCGGTCTTCGGCCCGCATCTGACAATCGCTTTTCGGTTCTGGTGCAAGTTGGCAACCGGTTGATCGGGGCGATGAAGGCGCATGTCGGTGTGGCGCTCGTGGCGCTGGCTTTCAGCTTTGCGTTTTTTTCCGGGGCGGCGCCTTCGGCCCATGCTCATGTTCAGACCCATGCTGGCGTCGCTCACATTGCGATGCCCGAACTGGCCTTGGCGATGCCCGATCTAGCCTTGTTGGTGCGCGCGCCACAACGCGCCGCGCCTCAGAGGGTCGTCTTTCACAAAATAGAGGCAAACCGTCGCATGGTGGCGCGGGTGAATATGCGTTTGCCACAGCGGCCGCATTTTGTTTTTGCTGTCGGCTCAGAAAATGCGGCGGATTTTACTGTTAAATTTGCGGCTCCACGTCTGGGGGGACCAGCCTATGGGCGCCTTGCTTGGCTTGGCTCTGGTCGTGCGCCGCCCTTGTTTGCCTCCTAAAATGTAAATTGATCGCTTGTTCATCCAAGGATGATCTTGTGGCCTGCCTCATGAGACAGGTATAGAGGGGCCCGCGAGAGGGCTTGAAAGCCCGAAATCCGAGATGAGACTTCTGCGACGATCCAAAATTTCTACGACGAACCAAGATTTCTGCGATAAAACCGGGCCTTCTGCGACCAGGCTGGGGCGTTTGAGACAAAAGAATTAGCAACCAAGAGAGCATCAAGCTCCGTATCCAATAGATAACACTAGATTACCGATGCAGTCCGCGGCGTGAAGATTGCACGACCCTAGGGGAGGTTACCTTGCAGCGTATCGAAAATATCGTCTTTGGCCTAAGAGCACCCATTCTGATTATTTTGGCCATTGTGACGGTCGTCATGGGCGTTTATGCCTCTCGGCTCCAGATGACCGCGGGCTTTGAGAAGATGCTCCCGATCGGAAACCCTTTCATCCAGACCTATCTTAAGTATGCCGATAGCTTTGGCGGTGGTAACCGCGTCATCGTAGTGCTGGAAAACAAGAAGGGTGACATCTTCCAACCTGCTTTTCTTCAGACGCTGAAAGAAGCGACTGACGACGTGTTCTATATTCCCGGTGTGGCGCGCCATCGCGTGACATCGCTGTGGACGCCGAACACGCGTTATATCGCTGTCACCGAAGAAGGTCTTGAAGCGGGCGACGTGATCCCAGCTAACTTCAAACCCAATCCTGAAAGCATCAAGACGGTGATGCAGAACGTGTTGCGTGCCAACCTCGTGGGCCGCCTCGTTTCCACCGACTTCCACTCTGCGATGATTGCGACCGAGCTGCTGGACGTTAATCCTGAAACGCAACAGCCTCTCGATTATTTCCATGTTGCCAATCTTCTGGAAAAGAACATTCGCGACAAATATGTCTCCGACACGATTGACGTGAAGATCGTCGGCTTTGCCAAGCTCGTTGGTGATATTGCCGATGGCGCGCGCTCAGTGGTGACCTTCTTTGCTGTCGCCTTCGTGCTCACCTGCCTCATGCTCTGGCTCTATTGCCGCTCGTGGCTCTTGACCATCGTGACGGTGAGTTGTTCGCTCTGTTCGCTCACTTGGCAATTCGGTGTCTTGCATCTCATGGGGTACGGGCTAGATCCTTTAGCGGTTCTGGTTCCCTTCCTTGTATTTGCCATCGGCGTCAGTCATGGCGTGCAGCAAATTAATATGGCGGGCGCTGAAATCGCCGCCGGTCTCAATAAGGAGCAAGCCGCGCGCGCGACTTTCACCTTCCTGTTGCGACCGGGTTCGGTGGCTCTCTTCACCGCACTGGCCGGTTTTGCCACGCTCTACATCATTCCCATTGGCATGATTAAGGAGCTGTCCGTTACCGCTTCTATCGGTGTGGCTTTCAAGATTGTCTCTAACCTCATCATGCTGCCGCTCATTGTGTCCTATGTGGCACCGGGTGAAGAATATGGTGCCAAGGTACGTCATTCGATGGAAGTGCGTGCCAAGTACTGGCCCTATCTTGCCAAATTCGCCCAACCGCGCTTTGCCTTTTTCTTCATCGGCTTTTGCGTTGTTTTGGGTGGCGTGGCGCTTTACCAAAGCCGTGATCGCCAGATCGGTGACGTCCATGCCGGTGCCGGTGAGTTGTGGCCGAATGCGCGTTACAACACCGACAGTGAATATATCGCAGAGCATTTCAAGCTCGGCCTCAACGTGATGAACGTGATTGTCGAATCCAAGGATGTGGCTTGCGTCAACTATGACGAGCTTCATTTCCTCGACACCTTCGGTTGGGACATGAAAAATGTGCCCGGCGTGCAGACCGTGGTGTCTCTGCCGATTGTCGCCAAGGTCATCAACTCGATGTGGCAGGAGGGCAATCCGAAATGGGCTGCTCTGCCGCGTGCGCCCTCAGCGCTTGCTCAGGCGACCTCCAGTGTCTCCACGTCGACACTGCTGGTGGATACGCGTTGCCTGACACTCGGTGTTCAGATCTATGTTGCCGATACCAAGGCCGAAACGGTCAAGACCGTGACGGAGGCGGTTGAAAACTGGATCGCGGCGCATCCGCGCGATGATCTCAAGATGCGTATCGGGACGGGTAACGTAACGATCACGTCGGCGACCAACACGGTGGTTGAACATTCCGAACTGCCGATGCTGCTTTATGTGTATGCCGTGGTCATGGCGCTCGTCATCCTCGTCTATCGTGAATGGCGTGGTGCGTTGTGCTGTGTGATTCCGCTGATCTTGGCCACGATCATTGGTAACTGGTTCCTGACGGCGGCCTCTATCGGCCTCAAGATCTCGACGCTACCGGTGCTCGCTATCGCGGTCGGTATTGGCGTGGACTACGGCATCTACGAGTACAACCGAATACAGCGCTACATGCGTATGGGTGTGACCCCTCACGCAGCCTATCTGCAGGCGCTGAACGACGTGGGCTCGGCGACCATGTTCACCGGCGGCACGCTCGCCATCGGTGTCTCGACCTGGTCGTTCTCGGCGCTGAAGTTCCAGGCCGACATGGGCATGTTGCTGACCTTCATGTTCATCGTGAACATGGTCGGTGCGGTGACGCTCTTGCCGTCGCTGGTCGCGGCCTTTGAAACGATCTGGCCGCTGAAGCGCAAGCCGCTGAGCGAAGAAGAAGCCCGCGCGATCTATCATTCGCACTAACGGCTTTCATCTCAAATACGAAAGGGCGGCTCATATGAGCCGCCCTTTTTTTGATCTCACATGCCTTTGAGGGAAGGCCTGCGGGACCGAAGGCTGTCTGTTGTCTAGTCCGCGAGCACGGGGAGGGCTGCGTGTTCTGCGTCTTCGCTGGCGAGGTTCTTTGGCGCCAGCAGCAGGTACATGGTCGGTGTCACAAGCCGTGAGAGAACCGTCGATGAGATAAGCCCGCCGATCAGCACCCATGACAATGGCGAATAAAGCCCAGAGCCTGACAGGGCCAGTGGCAGAAGCCCGCCAATAGCGGTCGCCGATGTGAGCAGCACGGGTAGGAAGCGCACCTCGCTGGCCCGTTCGATGGCTTCGCGCAGGGGCACGTTTTCACGGCGAAGCTGATTGGTGAAATCAACCAGCAGGATCGAATTTTTAATCTCGATACCGATCAGTGCGATGAAGCCAATGACGGCGGTAAAGGACAGCGTGTAGCCGGTGAAAAGCAGCGCCAGCAAGCCACCAAAGATACCCAGCGGAATGACGCCTGCGACCACCAGCGTGGCGCGGAAAGAACGAAACTCAAGGATCAGCACGGCAAGAATGCCAAAGATGGCCACCAAGATCGCGGTGCTGAGGCCAGAAAAACTATCCGAGGCTGCTTCGGCTTCGCCGCCTTTGGAAAAATAATACCCCGGCGGCATCGAAATTTGCGCGAGCTTGTCGAACACCTCTGTGGTCAACAACGCTGTGTTGTAACCGGTCTTTGTATAGGCGGTGATGGCGACTTGGCGTTCGCGGTTGTAACGCGAGATGCGGCCCGGTGCGCTTTCAAAATACGGGTTGGCCACCAATCCCAACGGCACAGAGCGCCCGGTATTGGTCGGCACATAGATATTTTCAAGTGCCTCGACCGAATGATGCAGGTCGAGCGGCAAGCGCAGTGTGATGTTGAATTGTTCGCCATCTGCCTCCCGGTAAACGCCGACGGTTTCGCCCGCAATGGCAAGCCGCACAATACGGTCGATGGTGCCCGGCTGGATGCCGATCATCGCGGCCTTGTCGAGGTCGATGCCAAGATTGAGGTCGGTGCGGTCAAGCCGCATCGGGTTTGTCACGTCGCGCAGGCCGGGCGTTTGTTCCATCATGGTGGTGACGCGGGCTGAAATGTCTTTCAGCATCTTGAGGTCAGGGCCGACCACGCGCACTTCAATAGGAGCCGTGATGGGAGGCCCG
Organism: Parvibaculaceae bacterium; assembly: GCA_041688015.1. Classification (GTDB taxonomy): domain Bacteria; phylum Pseudomonadota; class Alphaproteobacteria; order Parvibaculales; family Parvibaculaceae; genus Parvibaculum. The sequence continues at coordinate 3,727 of JBDNIY010000003.1, read as the reverse complement.
TTTTGGAAAATGCGGGTGATGATTTGGGCGCCGGGATATTTAGCAAAATCAACGCGCAATTCATCCATCAGCTTGGGCGTTTTCACATCGTCGTATTCTTTCATCTCGACAAAGATTTCAGCGATGTTGGGCTGCACGGCTTCGGAACGAATGTTGTAATAAATTTGCGGATTGGCGTGGCCGAGGTTCGACATTTGCCACAAGAACTCTGGATGCTTTTTCAGCACGCCTTCTGCGTAATGCATGGCGCGCTCGGTGTCGTCCTGGCTGGAGCCGTCCGGCGTTTCGATCTGCACCAAAAACTGACGGCTGTCAGCTGAGGGAAACAAGCTAAAGCCGATGGTGGGGACGAGGAGGAGGCTGGCAAAGCAGACCGCTAGGGCGCTCAGCACGAAGGTTTTAGGGAAGGTCAGGGCCTTGTGCAGCAGAGGGTTGTAGATGCTGTGAATGGCACCCATCACCACACGCAAGAAGATATTGCCTTCGGGATGGCCCTTGTCGCTCAACAGGCGGCTGGCAAGAAAAGGAATAATCGTGAGCGAGACAAAGAGCGAGGCTGTGATCGTGACGGTGACAGCAACGGGCAGGGAGCGAATGAACATACCTGCCCCTTCAGGCAGGTTGAGCAGCGGCAGAAAGGCAAAGAGCAGCGCGGCGGTGCAGCCCACCACCGCCACCGAGATTTGCGATGTAGCGGCAACGGCAGCTTCAAACCGCCCTTTGCCTTCGCGGATGTGGCGCTCGATATTTTCCACCACGACAATGGAATCATCGACCAGCAGCCCAAGCGCGATCACAAAGCCCGTGATCGACAGTTGATTGAGCGAGTAGCCTAGGAAATTCATGACCGAAAGGCCGATGGCCAACGAGAGCGGGATCGACACCATAACGATCAGCGACGCGCGCGGCCCTAGCGGCAGGAGCGTGAAAAGCACAAGCCCGACGGCGATGGCAAAATCGCGATAGAGATGGTTTAGGCGATGGCTCACCGCGACCGATTGGTCAAACGGGCGATAGAGCTTGATGTCGGGCGGCAGCCGCGTCTCAAAATTGTCGAGCACCTTGTAAATGGCGTTGCGTACAGCAAAGACGTTCTGGGCTTCTTTTTGGTTGGCGGTGACAAAGACCGCGCGCTGGCCGTTGTACCAGGCCAGATGGCCCGCTTCTTCCTGCGCCCAGCTCACTTTGGCGACGTCCTTTACCGCGATGTTGCGCCCGCCGAATGACCCGATCACCGTGTTGGAGATCTCATCGAGGCTTTTATAGCCGCCGGTCGTTTTGATGTTGAACCGGCGCAGGCCTGCGTTCACCGGCCCGCCGGGGATGTCGGGACTTTCGGCACCGATCGCACTAGCGACGGCGGTAACGGGAATACCAAGGCTCGCCATGCGACCAAAATTAATGGCGACGCGCACTTCTGATTTTGGCAGGCCCCAATATTTGGTGTCGCGCACGCCCGGTGCGCGGTCGATCTCGTCGCGCAAATCCTTGGCGACGTCTTCCATCTCGCGCGCCGAGGCTGTTTCGCTGACCAGCGCCACCTGCACGATATTGGTGAGCGAGGGACGGAATTTATCCACCTGAATGCGCACCACGCCCGCTGGTAGGCTGGCGCGCAACGCGTTCACTTCACGCACCACATCGTCATAGCATTTGTCAGGGTCGGGCACAGACCAACTGAACTGGATATTGAGCGAGGCCACACCATCGGTCGCCTGACTGGCAATATTGTCGAGATTTTCCAGCCCGTTGACCGCGTCCTCGATGGGGCGAATGACGAGCTTTTCAATGTCGGTTGGGCTCGCGCCGGGCATGAAGACGGTGACAATGGCAAAGGGAGCCTGAAAGTCGGGGTCTTCGGCGCGCGGAATGGTTTGAAAGCTGTTCAGCCCCATCAGAGTAAGCAGGCCGAACAGGACGAGTGTGAATTGCCAATTGCGAACAAAGAAGCCGCTGATTTTGCCCAGTATCATGTGCGTGGTCCCGCTGTGCGGGTTTCGCTCGCCAGATCGGTGACGATCTTGACGGTCGCGCCATTGCGCAGATAGGGCGCACCTGCGCTCACCACCTTTTGGCCTAGCGTCAACCCCTTGGTCACCAGCACCATGTCGCCGCGCAGGCCCTTGAGTGTGACGCGGGTGAGCTTGGCGGTCATGGTCGCTTCATCGACCACATAGACGGTGGCGGTTTGGCCGTGACCTTCCAGAATGGCGGTGGCCGGCACGGCCAATATGGTGGAGGCCGGTGCAGATGAGGGCGCGATATGCGCTTCGCCAATGAAGCCGCTTTCAACGCCGGGTGGCACTTCGTCCAGCGCCACTTCGACGCCGAATGTGCCGGTCTGCGCATCACTCATGGCCGATAGGCGGCGCACATGACCTTTGATAGTTTGGCTGGGGAAGGCATCGAGGATGACGCGGGCTGTGTCGCCGATCTTGAGCATGGCGAGGCTGCGGTCCGACAAGGCGCCTTTGAGGATGAAGCCTTGACCCCCTTGGCTGACGGTGAGGATGGGGCTGCCCGCCGCAACGATTTCGTTCTTGTCGACATGGCGCGCCAGCACCACGCCATCGCTTGGGGCGGTGATGGTGGCAAGGCTGCGGTTGAAGGCGATCTGGCGCAGCTCTGCCACGGCAATGTCGCGGGCGCTGCGGGCATCGTCGATTCGTTGCTGCGAGATGAAGCCGTTTTTCAACAGCGGTTCGATGCGGGCAAGGTCGCGCTTGGCTTTGGCGGCAGCGGCCTCCGCGCGTGCCGTCTGGGCGGCGATCTCGCGCGGATCAAGCTTGGCGAGAATGTCGCCCTTTTTGATGTGGTCGCCGGTATCGACATTGAGCAGCTTGACCAGCCCACCGATCTTGAAAGAAAGCTGGGCTTCCTTGTCAGAGCGCACAATGCCATAGGCGCTGACGTCATTGGCGTGCGGCGCGGCGGTGACGCGGCTCACTTGTATGGGTGTGCTTGCTTCGGTGGCGTCTGCCTTTTTGCTGGCGTCAGGCCCACAGGCGGCAAGGCTGCTTAAGGCCAGGCCGATCACAAGTCCCGTGCTCCATGTGCAAAAACGCGCCATCTTCCATGCCCCTCAAACGTCGTAAAACTACCGAACGGTGTTTACTTAGGGGTTTCTGACCACTGGTCAAGGTCTAGTGAACGGTGTTAGGTAGGCAAATGCAGAAAATCGACAAAGCGAGCCCCAAGGCCACAACCGCACCGGCGGAGAAACGTCGAAAAGCGGCCAAGGGCAAAACAATTGTGGCACCGCGTCGGCGGCGTCTGCCGCCTGAGGAACGCCGCGCCCAGATCGTTGAGGCGGCGCGCGCACTGTTTGTCGAAGGTGGCTTGCAGCAAGTCACCATGCGCCATATTGCGCGCCGCGTTGGCATCACGCAGGCGGCGATCTATCAGCATTTTGAAGATAAGGACGCGGTCCTGTTTGCGGTCGCCGAAGGTTTCTTTCTCAACCTCATTGAGGCCAGAGAGCGCCATATTAGCGTGGACCTGCCGCCCATCGAGCAGTTGCGCATGGCGATGCGGGCCTATGTCGAAAACGGGCTTGCCCATCCTGAGGAATATCGCTTGGTCTTTATGACCGACGCGCCGGGCCTGCGCCGTCATGCGCCGGCAAGCCTCTCCCCCGCAGGCCGTTCAATGGCTCCCTGCGGTCCCGGTGCGGTCATTGATCCTGAAATCCAGCCCACCAAGGGCCAGATCGTCTATGGGCATCTAC
>JBDNIY010000002.1:0-167011 GCA_041688015.1 Parvibaculaceae bacterium | reverse complement strand
CTTCGCGGCTCCTCAGGATGAGGCTTCGAGACGCCGCTTCGCGGCTCCTCAGGATGAGGCTTCGAGACGCCGCTTCGCGGCTCCTCAGGATGAGGCTTCGAGACGCCGCTTCGCGGCTCCTCAGGATGAGGCTTCGAGACGGGCCAAGCGGCCCTCCTCAGGATGAGGGTTTCATTTTGTACTCGCGGTGAGGTGGGTCCCGGGGTCAAGCCTCAGGACGACACGGAGAGTGGTGAGGTTTGGGAGTACAAGTTCATAAAGTTTTCGTCTCCACCCGACTTGATCGGGTGGTCCAACTTTGATGCGGCAAAGGAAGGTGGATGCCCCGATCAAGTCGGGGCAGAGGCATGACGGAGTTTGGGTTGGCGCATGACGGAAATATCTAAGGCAAAAATGCAAATGGCCGGGACATGCCCAGCCATCGCAAAGTGCCTTGAATATTAACTCAGGCTTCGAGACGCTTAGACGCGGCAGCCCAGTCGGCGAGGTTTTCGACGAAAACCTTGAGGTAGTCGGCGCGACGGTTCTGGTAGTCCACGTAATAGGCGTGCTCCCAGACGTCAGCAACGATGATGGGCTTCAGGCCGGAGGCAACGGGTGTTTCGGCATTGCCTGTCTTGACGATTTCGAGCTTGCCCTTGTTTTCGACAAGCCAAACCCAGCCACTGCCGAACTGGCCGAGGCCAGCGGCGACGAATTCTTCTTTGAATTTGTCGAAACTGCCGAAGTCTTTGGTGAGGGCGTCAACCAGCGCCTTGGTGGGCTTGGAGCCACCGGGCGTCATGCAGGTCCAGAAAAACGAATGATTGAGATGCTGGGCGGCGTTGTTGAACACCGCTGTCGCCTTGGCATCGCCATGCGACTTGCGCACGACCTGTTCGAGCGTCATGTCGGCAAAGGGGGTGCCAGCGACTAGCTCGGCGAGTTTGGTCGCGTAGCCGCGATGATGCTTGCCGTGATGCAGGTCGAGCGTGGCCTTGGACATATGCGGCTCAAGCGCTGTGTCGGCGAAGGGTAGATCTGGAAGGGGAAAAGCCATGGGGAACCTCACTCGTTATAAAAGCTGTGTGCTTTATTTGGGGGATCAAAATATCAATTCAAGTTTTGCCACATTTTTTAGGCACCAATAAGGCCATAAGTGTGGAAAAAAATGCTGCGGATCGTCGCATGTGGAGAGGAGTAATGGGCTTATATTCTGTGAGCTGATGGGTTTATGAGCAACGCAACACCCTCCACTCCAAAGGTGCGATTAAATCACGTCTTTTTCGCTGCGGGTGCCCAGCGGATCGGGTTTCAGGATACGGCCATCGAGCGCGCCGAGCCAGTCGAGACTTTGGCGCAAGCGGACGACTTCGCCGATGACGATGATGGCGGGCGCTTTAAACGCGGCGGCGGCGACATCGGCGGCGGCATGGCTCAGGGTTGTTTCCAGCACCTGCTGGTCTTTGAGTGTGGCATTGCGGATCAGTGCCACGGGCTCATGGGCGTTGCGGCCATTGGCGATGAGTAAGGCGGCGATCGTGTCGAGATGGGAGAGCGCCATATAGAGGACGATGACGGGCGAGCCTTTGGCGATGGAAGGCCAATCGAGATTTTCGGGCACCGCGCCACCGGCCATATGGCCGGTGATGAAAGTGACAGCGTGGTTGACGTCGCGGTGGGTGACGGGAATGCCCGCATAGCCAAGGCCGCCGATGCCCGCGGTGACGCCGGGGACGATGCGGAAGGGAATGCCGGCATCGACCAAGGCCAGCGCCTCTTCGCCACCGCGCCCGAAGACGAAGGGGTCGCCGCCTTTGAGGCGGAGGACGCGGAGGCCCTTGCGGGCCAGATCAATCAGGCGGGCGGAAATATCGCGCTGCTTGGGGCTGGGCTTGCCGCCGCGCTTACCTGCATATTCGAGCTTGGTACGGGGATTGGCGAATTGCAGCACCGTCTCATCGACCAGCGCGTCATAGACGATGATGTCGGCCTGAGAGAGCGCGTGAAGCGCGTGGAGCGTCAGCAGGCCCGGATCGCCGGGGCCAGCGCCCACAAGCCAGACCCAGCCCGGCTCGAAGCTGGGCAAGCTGAAATGCGTCGCAGCGGCGCTCGCTAGGTCGGGCGTGCTGCCGTCTAGATTGATGATATTGCCACTGGTCATTTTACAAAATATTTATGATGTTTATGTCGATATCAGATATAGCATGTAAATAAGAGGTTGTCGCGGGGGATCAAGGCGCGAGGCGATGGGGAAAACTAAAGCGGCAGATTGCAGATTAAAGAGTTTTGCGAAGAAGCCCCCCCACCCGCTCAGCTTCGCTGATCGACCTCCCCCTCAAGGGGGGAGGCGAGAAGTTGGGAGAGGGGAAAAGTGATGCCATTTAAGACTTAGTGACCGAAGCCCATTAGGCTTGGGGCTATGAGACAGAATAATTGGACATGGGCAGCCTTGGTGCTGCTGGCGCTGGTGGGGCTGACGGTGTTTCTCAACGCGCAATTTCCCGGCGCGTTGAGCGATGAGTCGAGCCGGATGCGGCTGGTCTATCTCACCTGCCTGCTGGCCTTCGTGCTAGGCAGCATGGGGATGGGATGGCGGCGCAATGCTGGTGTGGCGCTGAAGCAGGCGCTGGCCTGAATCGGCATTGCGCTCATCCTCGTGGTGATCTACACGGCCAAGGACGATCTGATGGGTGTGGGCGGAAATTTTGGCAGCCGGGTTGTCTCATCATTGGCACCGACGAAGCCTGTGCAGGTGGCGGGCGGCGTGGTTTATCTGAGCCGGGCGGCGCGCGACAATCATTTCCGTGTTGATGCCGTGGTGAACGGTCATGTGATGAATTTTCTGATCGATACGGGCGCGAGCGATGTGGCGCTGTCGGCCGACGATGCGCGGCGGTTGGGCTTTGACCCTGCGCGCCTGCACTTCACGCAGCCTTATCAGACGGCAAACGGCATGACGATGGGCGCGGCGGTGACGCTCGACAGCATCACGGTGGGCGATATCACGGTGCATGACGTGCGCGGATCGGTGATGCAAGGCGATGTGGGGGTGTCGCTGCTGGGCATGAGCTTTTTGAACGCCTTGGGCAGCTATGAGTTTCGCGGCGACAGACTCATTCTGCGACGCTAGGTCCAAGAGAATTTTACGTCGCGGCAGGATTGACACAGAGCCGCCGCAATCCATCCCCTATAAGAATAAACCCAAACCCTTCCTCAGGAGAGACTAATGCTTACGAAGCCGCGCAGTGATCTGACGCCCAATAGCCTTGAATTCGAGACGCTAGCGCTTGTCGCGCCGTCTGGCTTTCGCGAATATGACGCGCGCTGGCTCTATCCTGACCAGATCAACCTCAATGGTATTCAAGCGTTGGGCGTCGGGCTCGGCACACTGATCCATGAGATGGGCGTCGCACCGAAGGTCGCGGTCGGGCATGACTATCGCTCCTATTCAGCCTCGATCAAACATGCGCTGGTGATCGGGCTGATCTCGGCGGGTTGCGAGGTCTATGACATCGGATTGGCGCTATCGCCGGTGGCTTATTTCTCGCAGTTCGCATTGGACGTGCCTTGCGTCGCCATGGTGACGGCAAGCCACAACGAAAACGGCTGGACGGGCGTCAAAATGGGCGCACAGCGGCCGCTGACTTTTGGCCCAGACGAAATGACACGGCTGAAGGAAATCGTGCTCGCGGGTACGGGCAAGCTCAAGGCGGGCGGCGCTTATGTGCCGGTCAGTGATATGCGCGAGCGCTATATCACCGACCTGACCGACCGCCCGAAAATCAAACGCAAATTGCGCGTCGTGGCGGCTTGCGGCAATGGCACGGCGGGTGCTTTTGCGCCCAAGGTACTGGCGGGGATTGGCGCGGAGGTGATCCCGCTTGACTGCGAACTCGACTATACGTTCCCGCGCTATAATCCGAACCCGGAAGACATGGCGATGCTGCATGCGCTGCGCGACAAGGTGCTAGCGGAAGGGGCCGACGTGGGCCTTGGCTTTGACGGTGATGGCGACCGTTGCGGTGTGGTGGACAATACGGGCGAGGAAATATTTGCTGACAAAGTGGGCGTGATGCTGGCGCGTGATCTGAGCGCCCGCCATCCCAATGCGCAATTCGTGGTTGATGTGAAATCAACGGGGTTGTTTCTCACCGATCCGGTGCTGATCAAGAACGGCACAAAGACGGACTATTGGAAGACCGGCCATAGCTACATCAAACGCCGGGCGCATGAGCTGAAGGCGCTGGTGGGCTTTGAAAAGTCGGGGCATTATTTTTTCAATCCGCCGATCGGGCGCGGCTATGACGATGGCCTCGTCTCGGCCATTGCGATTTGCGACATGCTGGACCGCAACCCAGATAAATCCATGAGCGATTTGCGCGAAGCACTGCCCAAGACCTGGGGCTCACCGACCATGTCGCCCTATTGCCCCGACGAAGTGAAATATGATGTCGTCGAACGCATGGTGAAGCTGTTTAGCGAGATGGACGCCAAAGGCGAAAAACTTATCGGCCAGAAAATCCGCAGCGTTGTCACCGTGAATGGTATCCGCGTGACGGTGGAAGATGGCACATGGGGGCTGGTGCGCGCCTCGTCGAACAAGCCGGGGCTGGTGGTCGTCGTCGAAAGCCCGACGTCGGAAGCGAATATGCGCAAGATGTTTGAGGAGATCGACGGGCGGCTCTCCGCGCAGCCTGAGGTTGGGGAGTACGACCAGAAGATTTGAGTTTACGCCATCTCGACTTCGCGCGGCACATGCGCCATGGCCTCACGGATGACGTCCGCGGTGGCGTCTTTGCGCGGAGCGTTTTCGGAGATGTGGCGGCGGAAGGCGCGCGCGCCGGGGAGGCCTTGGAAGAGGCCCAAGATATGGCGCGACATGGCGTGGAGGTGGACGCCTTGCGCGATCTGCTGCTCGACATAAGGCAGGAAGCGCTCCAGCACTTCATGGCGCGATGGCACGGGCGTTGATGCGCCATAGAAGCGGCGGTCCACCTCAGCCAGCACATAGGGCGTTTGATAGGCGGCGCGGCCCAGCATCGCACCGTCCACATGCGCGAGATGATCGGCCACATCGTCGAGCGTCAGGACGCCACCATTGATGATGATGGTCATGGCGGGCATCGCAGCTTTGAGCGCATAGGCACGATGATATTCGAGTGGTGGCACGTCGCGGTTTTCTTTTGGTGACAGGCCGTCGAGCCAAGCCTTGCGGGCATGGACGATCAGCGTCTCGCAGCCTGCGTCTGCGACGCGGCGGGCAAGCTCAGGCAGCGCAATGTCAGGGTCCTGATCATCGACGCCGATACGGCATTTCACCGTGACGGGCACGGACACGGCCTTGCGCATGGCGGTGACGCAATCTGCGACCAGCGCAGGCTCGCGCATGAGGCAGGCCCCAAAGCGGCCCGACTGCACACGGTCGGAGGGACAACCGACATTGAGGTTCACTTCGTCATAACCAAAATCTTGCGCGATGCGCGCGGCCTCGGCCAAGGCGGCGGGCTCAGAGCCGCCAAGCTGCACGGCCACGGGATGCTCACTCTTGTCGAAACCCAGCAGATGCTCGCGGTCGCCATGAATGATCGCACCGGTCGTCACCATCTCGGTATAGAGCAGCGCATGGGCCGTGATGAGGCGCAGGAAAAACCGGTCATGCCGGTCAGTCCAGTCCATCATAGGTGCAATGGCAATGCGGTGCCCGAGGGGCTTTGGTGCGGTCAATGTTCTGCCTTAAGTCGGCCCGCCAAGGAGACGGGCAGCGTGCGAAATCCAGTTCGGGGTTGATAACAAGTCTAGGCGGAAATGCAAAGCGGGGCTAATGGCCACGCGCGGCCCCGTCGCTGCGGGGGTCAGAGGCCCCGTCCAAGCGGCCGTCAGCGGTGCGGATGATAGCGCCGGCATGGCCCATCATATCGTGGCGGGGGGCGACCAATTCGATGTCATGGCCTGCGGCTTTCAAGGCGGCGATGAGATCGGCGGGCATGTCGCTTTCGATTTTCAACGCCATCGACGGCGCGCCCCAGGTGCGGCCAAGCAACCAGCGCGGCGCGGCGATGGCCTCGCCCAAAGGGCTGCCAAACAGAATGGCGCGCGAGAAGATGGCCGCTTGCGTTTGTGGCTGGCCGTCGCCGCCCATCGTGCCATAGACCATGGAACGGCCATCGGTGAGACGGGCCATGGCGGGATTGAGCCTATGGAAGGGGCGCTTGCCCGGCGCGAGGCAATTGGGGTGCGCGGCGTCCAGCGAAAAGCTGATGCCGCGATTTTGAAACAATACGCCGGTGGCGGGCGAGACGACGCCGGAACCAAACTCCCAATAGATCGACTGAATGTAGCTGGCCATGCGGCCTTCAGCGTCGATGACGCCCATCCAGATGGTGTCGCCTTTTTGGGCTAGATGCGGCCAAGGCAAAGCGCGCTGCATATTGATGGCGGCGGTCATGCGATCAAGCTCGGCGTCAGTGATGAGCGAGGCAGGCGGCACCGTCATGTGATCGGGGTCGCGGACATGGGCATCGCGCATGAGAAAGGCTTGCTTGGTCGCCTCAACCAATCCGTGGATATGGGCAAAGCTCTCGCCCGCTTTGACGCCGAGGCGATCGAAGGTGCCCAAGATGGCGAGCGAGGCGATGCCTTGCGTCGGCGGCGGCATGTTGTAGAGGGTACCGCACGCGAGCTTTACGGAGAGCGGCTCGACGAGGCGGGCGACAAAGCCAGCAAGGTCTGATGCCTTGAGCGGCGAGCCCGCACGCGCCAAATCACCCGCCATAGCGGCAGCGATGTCGCCATCGTAGAAATCACGCAGGCCTGATTTTGTTAAGCACTCCAATGTGTCGGCCAAGGCAGGCTGGCACAGGCGATGGCCGGTGGCAGGCGGGCACCCATCGACAAGGAAAGCATCGGCAAAGCCCGGTACGTCTTTCAGCTCGTCAAATTTATCATGCGTCAGCGCGTGCTGGCTTTGGCTGACGGCGACACCGTCACGGGCAAAGTGGACGGCGGGTGCGAGGAGGCGCGACAGCGGCAAGCGCCCGCCCCAGCTTTGTGCGATGCGGGTGGCCTGATCCCAGCCGGCAACGGCACCGGGGATCGTCAAGGCGGCAAGGCCACCGCGCGAGGGAATGGCGTCAGGCGCGCCAACGGCTTTGTAAAATTCCGGCGTAGCGGCGGCGGCGGCAGGGCCACAGGCTTCAATGCCGATGGGGGTTTTGCCGGGTTCAGCGAGCAACCAGAAACCATCGCCGCCGAGATGGTTCATATGCGGATAGACGACCGCAATGGCGGCAGCCGCTGCAATCATTGCTTCGGCAGCGTTGCCGCCTTCGGCAAGTACATCGCGGGCGGCATCGGCGGCGAGATGATGGGGGGCGACGGCCATGCCGCCGAAGCTCATGACTGTGGCAGGCATCGGTCCTCAGCAGGTTCGGGAAAAATAGAGAACACGCATTGTCTGTCACCGCCGAGATATAGCAACCGCGTCATCACGCCGCGCGAGATTCAGCGCGCGGATGCTGGTTTTGCCAAAGCAATGCCGATGAGCGCTTCACGGGTGACGAGCGCAGCCAGATCCTCTTCGCTCCAGCCGTCGATGCCTTCAGGCCGACACGGGATGACCATATAGCGCGTTTCGGCACTGGTCTCCCAGACGCGGACGGCAACATCCTTGTCGAGATCAAGGCCCATCTCTAAAAGCACCTTGCGCGGCTGACGCACGACGCGAGAGCGATATTCGGGGCTTTTGTACCAGTCCGGCGGCAGGCCAAGCACCGGCCATGCGGTGCAGGAACATTGCGTGCAGACGATGACGTTGTGGCGTTTGGGCTCATCTTCCAAGGCGACGATATATTCGCCCTGCACGCCTTCGTAACCGAGTTCTGCGCAAGCGGCAGTGCCATCTTTCAATAGACGCGCCTTATAGGCTGGATCGCTCCACGCACGGGCCACGACACGGGCCCCATTTTTGGGGCTCCACTCTTCCTCTGCGGCATGGACGAGGCTCTCGAACACATCTTGAGGGAGCAGGCCTTTATCTTGAAGGATGCTCTTGAGCGCTTCGGCGCGCGCGGCAGGCGGGGCTATGCGGTTTTCAGTCATGATGATGCGGGTTCCAAATATGCGTCCCATAGATCGACAATGACGCTGTCGCCCTCGGCGGCCTCATTGGACCACAGATCACGCGAAGCAAACTCCACATGATAGGTGTGTTCCTTGCGGCGTGGGCCTCCATGTGCGGCGGCGTCGGGAAAGCCAAAGGCAGGTGCCACTCGCAAAACCGTTCCCGTCTTGCCTCGGCAAAAACGCGGGGCACGGACATGGCCTGCGGGATGAATGTCGCGCACTGTGACCTGATCGCCCACATTGAAGCGCGCCACCGGCTGCGGGTCCAATGTGAGCATCGGGTTTTCGGCAATGGGCATCGACAAGGGGAAAACACCGCCAGCGCGGGCTTCAAGCTCATCGAGCGTGACGGCACCACTTTCGACAAGCAGCGTCGCGGTGCCGGTCAACACGCGCTCGTAATAATGCGATTGAAGATAGTGGACGGGCTTCATGCGTTCGATGGAATGGCGGTATTCATCCGTGTTGTGATTGCGGATCACAGCGATCGCAGAGACCATCAAGCCAAATGTCGTCTTTTGCCAAGGTTCGTGAAAAACAGGCTCGTTGGCTTCGTAGACCACTGGACCGAACCCGAACATACCGCCCAGATCGTGAATGCCGTCCATATCAAGTTCGCTTTCTCTCCAAGCCAGAATGCGATTGGCTCTCCAAGCCAGAACGCGATTGGCTCTCCAAGCCAGAACGCGATTGGCCGAGAACCAAATTCGATCAAGGTGAGCGTGGTGCGGGCATCACCGCACCACGCTCAAACCTTTTGTTCTTACGTTACTTCTTACCCTTGGCATCGCTCTTGCCGCCGGACGCGAAGACGGCCGCGGTCGTTGCGGCGGCCTTTGCTTTCTTGTCCTGCTTGGGTTTTTTCTTTTCCTTGTTACTTTTCATCTGACCTTTGGCCAAGATCGTTCTCCTAAAATGACGCGCGTCGTGACGCGCTACAACGATCATGTTACCGCGTCGCGGGCGGTTCGGCTCATATTTTTGAGTAATAACGGTGCTTTAGCCGATAAATCTTGCAGTTTAGGGCCATTGGCGGCATATATACGCTTTCTCAATCAGCGGCAGCGTCTCCCGTAGGGTGAAGACGCAGTGCGCCAAGCGTGGACCTCCCGGCCCGCGGGCAGGAGTTTTATATGAACGGACATAAATTCAAAATCGGTGAAACCGTTGAGTTTCACCCCGGCGGGTCATATTTGGCCAAGACACGCGGTCAATATGAAGTCGTGCGCTTGCTGCCGTCTGAGGGCGATGGCTTTCAGTACCGCGTCAAGAACATGACGGACGGCCATGAGCGGATTGTGCGCGAAGGTCAGATTGACTGAACTTGATGGCTGACAAAAAGACGGGGTGCCTTGGGCACCCCGTTTTTGTTTGTGCCGCTCATCGTGGGCGCTGACCGACCCCGGCGCTAACCGACCCCGGCGCTAACCGACCCCGGCGCTAACCGACTAACGTGTATTCATCCAGATCGAAGGCGCGCATCTGCCACCAATATTTAGTGGTGAAGCTCGACCAGTTGTTGGTGACCTTGCCCGCTTCGTTTTTGTACCAGCTTGAGCAACCCGCCGCCCAGACGGTCTTCTGCATGTCTTCTTGCAGCTCTTTATTAAATTCCGTCTCGGCAATTTTGCGCACATCAAGCCAGCGCACTTTGGGATTTTTCAAAGTTTCCATGCCCTTGATGATGTAGTCGATCTGGCACTCAAGCATGAAGATGATCGAGTTGTGGCCCAGATTTGTATTGGGGCCGTAGAGCATGAAAAAATTGGGAAAGCCGGACACAGCGACGCCACGATGGGCCTCTGCGCCATCGCGCCAAACCTCATTGAGATATTGGCCGCCAAGGCCGGTGATGGTCATCGGAGCGAGAAAGCCCGTGGTTTCAAACCCGGTTGAAAAAATGATCGCATCGGCTGGATGGCTGACACCATCGGCAGTGACAACCGCATCTTGCGTCACCTTGGCAATCGGGCTTGTCACGATTTCACAATTGGGCTTTGTGATGGCGGGGTACCAATCGTTTGAAATCAAGACGCGCTTACAGCCAGCGGGATAATCCGGTGTCAGCACTTCACGTAATTTGGGGTCAGCGACATATTTGTCGAGTTCCTGTCGGCCTGCCTTTTCAAACAGTTTGCTGAAAAAACTGCCACGGATGAAAGCCAAATAGTTGCGCTCCAGCGTCCAATAGATCATCCAGCGATGCAGCTTTACGAGCCAAGGAAAGCGATGGAACATAGAATGTTCAAACGGTGTGTACGGACGGTCTGCTTTTTTCACGACCCAATTGGCTGACCGCTGGAAGATGCTGATTTTTTTGACCTGCCCGACGATCTCCGGCACGAACTGGACGGCGCTCGCACCATTGCCGATGACACAGACGTTTTTGCCGGTCAGATCATAATCATGGTTCCAACGGGCTGAATGGAACGTCGTGCCTTTGAATGTCTCCATGCCGTCGATCTTGGGATAGGCAGGCCGGTTTAACTGGCCAAGTGCGGAGATGACGACATTGGCGGTCAGGGTTTCGCCATCAAGCGTGGTGATGTTCCACAGCGCGGTTGCCTCATCAAAGCGGCAGGCGGCGATTTCGGTGTTGAAACGGATGAAGGCGCGCAGGCCGTATTTTTTGGTCAGTTGCAACTGGTAGTCGTGAATCTCCGGCTGCTTGGCGAATGTACGCGACCAATCGAGCTTGGGCTCAAAGGAAAACGAATAGAGATGCGAGGGCACATCGCAGCCAGAACCTGGATAGTGATTATCACGCCAAGTGCCGCCAATATCGGGCCCTTTTTCAAGCATCACAAAACTATCGATACCAGCACGGCGCAATTTGGCGGCCATGCCGAGGCCCCCCATGCCTGCGCCAATGATGGCAATCTGAACGGTTCTAGGCTCGACTTTCGGGCCTCTGGCAACTGCAATCGTCACGTCGTTCTCTCCTTGGGGATGGTGCTTGCGCGGACGCGAGGGGCCGCGGTAGATGACTAGGGCGCGCACCCTAATTCTTACATCGTTCTTGAACAGCGGACAATGATGATAGACGCCCATGAATTCGAGATTCGTGAGCTTCTATCGCATCCTATTCCACCGCCAATGAGGCGAGATCAGAAACGGTAGCCGACACCGACGCCGAAAATCCATGGATCGAGGTCAACCTTGCCCGTGATGGCTCCATTGTTGACCGAGACATTGGTGCGAAGAAAAATCTTCTTCACATCAACGTTGACCGACCAAGGACCGGCAATGGCGTAGTCAGCCCCTGCCTGCAGCGCGTAACCAACATGATTGTCGTAGTCCACCGAGGTCACGCCACCGCCGGGCGCATCTTCATTGTAGAAGAACGTATAGTTGAGGCCTGCCCC
Source organism: Parvibaculaceae bacterium (assembly GCA_041688015.1). Taxonomy (GTDB): domain Bacteria; phylum Pseudomonadota; class Alphaproteobacteria; order Parvibaculales; family Parvibaculaceae; genus Parvibaculum. The sequence continues at coordinate 155,543 of JBDNIY010000002.1, read as the reverse complement.
GAGATAGGGACTGAAGCGCGCTTTTGGCATGAAGTGATACTGCACCGTCAAGGTGGGCGGCAGCAGGCTGACCTTACCCAGATCGGTGCCTGACGGGGTCCAGTGTACCTTATGGCGAGTTGTCGCCGCGATCAGTTCAAAGGCGATGTTGTCCGTGACGAAATAGCTAAAATCCAACTCAGGCACAGTGTCGTTGGACACATCAACGTCACCACCGGCTGACAGTAAAGCGCTTTCATCCGGCGCGACATAAAGACCACGCGCGCGGATCACAATGTCGCCGGCTGATTTCGTTTTGAAACCAGCTTCATCAGCGCAAGCGGCTGAAAGCGCCGATGTGCTCACCAGAGCTGCCAAGGCGAGGGGAAGAATCTTGTTCATTTTCAGGGTGTGCATTGTGCTTCTCCGTTGTGGCGGAGGACGCTGATTGACGAATCCTCACAATGGAAACTGTGCGCCATTATCCATATTTATTTTGTGGTCATAGTGTCACAGAGCCTGCGGATAGTTGTCACACGGAACATCCGAGCAAATTGCTTGGTCTTAGCTGTTGCCGTCGAGGATGTGCTGATAGGCCCGGACCTGCTGCACAAAGCGCAGGGCCTGTCCCCCTTGGGCCTGACCATATTTGAGGCGATCAGCATAGGCAGGGTTTGCCATGACGGAGAGGGCGCGGCGCACATCTGTCCAGCGATTTTTGTTGAGGCCCATGCTTTCGGCCAGCGCGCGGGCATCCAGCATATGCGCAAAGCCCATATTATAGGCGGTCAAGGCAAACCAGAGCCGCTCGGGCTCTGCCACACCGTCGGGCACACGGTCGCGCAGATCGGCGATATAGGCGGCCCCTGCCCTTATGCTCTTAATGGGGTCGAGCCGATCCGTGACACCAAGCTCTGTGGCGGTGTCTTCTGTCAGCATCATCATGCCCCGCACACCGGTCTGGCTGGTCGCATCGGGGTTCCAGTGGCTTTCCTGATAGGCGACGGCGGCGATTAACTGCCAAGGAAGAGCGGTGTCGCGGGCCGCATCGCGCATGGTTTTTTCATAGTCGGGCAGCACCGTGTTGGCGGCCTGCCTGAAAGCGCGCACATCGACATAGTCAAACGGCGGTAGAAAACCAAAGAAGCGGCGGGCGACCTCAAACAGCACGCCAGATTTTTTGTAACTCGCCATCCATGTCTTGACGTATTTGGCGAGGTCATCGGAACCGGGTGCGAAAAACCAACTTAGCTCCTTAGCCTTGCCAAGCTGGAAGGCCTCGACCAGATCGGGATAATAGGGATTGTTCACTTTCAGCTCGAGATCGTTTGCCGTTGTGCAATCGAGTGTGCCGCCTGCCACCGCCGCCAGCAGAACCTCGACGGGTTGATCGGCATCGACGATGTTGAGCCCGTCCAGATCGGCTTCATTTGCCTCAAGCGCCTCGGTCGCCGCCGTCCCGTTGCTCACCCATATTTTCAAGCCGGCTAAATCCTTGATCGATTTAGGCAGCGCCATGTCGCGCCGACAGACGATGATCTCGCGCACGCTCTGATAGCCGGGGCTCGCGGTGAGGCCGTCCTTGAGAGCGCCCCCATCGACAAGACCAGCGGCGGCAAGGTGGCCCTTGCCATCCCGCAAGGCGGCGAGCAAAGCGGGAACGGTGTCGTAGGTGCGATATTCCACCTCGACACCGAGCGACTTGCCCAACGCCTGGGTCAGGAGATATTCAAATCCGGTTTGGCCTTCCGTACCAAGATAATAGGTGGTGGGCGCAAGGCGCGTCAGCACCACAAGCCGCCCCTCAGCCTTGATGGCGTCGAACCCTTGCGACACGGAACTGACATGGAATGTCCAAAAGATGAGATTACCCGCGACGAATAGCGCCAGCACCGCGATGGCAACCCAAGGGGCACGCCGGTTTTGCCAAGGCGGCAGAACAGCCCGAACCAGCTTCGCTATAACTTCAACGCATCGTCGCCAAATTGCTTTCACGTTCTGCCGCCGGTTTGTTGGCCTTCATCCGAACCTATCACGGGCCAATCTATCACCAGAATGAGGGCAAAAGAAAAGCCCGCGAGAGATGATCCCGCTGGCTTTCCCGTTTTGGTGAAGGTGGAACTTGGTGAAGGGCGTATTTATTTACCCTTCGAAGCCTGATTGAACGGCAGCGTCTTGTCCACACGGATATCCTGCGGCATGCCCAGCACGCGCTCGGCCACAATGTTGCGCAGGATTTCATCGGTGCCGCCGGCGATGCGATAGCCTGCCGCGCCGAACCATTGTTCGGTATAGGCGCCTTCTTCCGGCGATATATTCCAATCACGGATAATGCCGCCCATGTCCTGAAGGTCCATGCCGAACGACCCCAGATCCTGCATCTTCTTAGCCGCAACGATCTTTGAGATGGAGCTTTCGGGTCCGGGTGTTTGGCCCTTGGACAGCGCCGTCAAGGTGCGGAGACGAGTGAACCTCAAGCCTTGCGCCTGCACATACCAATCGGCGATACGCTCGCGCACCGCGCCATTAGTGATGGCGGGCTTGCCGTCGATCTCGGTGTCACGCGCGAGCTTGATCAACTCGGCAACGTCGGCATTGCCTTGTGAACCACCAACCGCGAGGCGTTCGTTCATCAAAGTGGTGAGCGCAACTTTCCAGCCCTCGCCTTCCTTGCCGAGACGCTGATCGTCGTTCACACGCACATTGGTGAAGAAGACTTCGTTGAAGTTTGCATCGCCCGACATCTGTTTGATCGGACGAACTTCGACGCCGGGGCTTTTCATGTCCACCCAGAACATGGTGAGGCCTTTGTGCTTGGGCACATTGGGGTCGGTACGCACCAGCACGATGCCGTAATCGCAATAATGCGCGCCCGACGTCCAGACCTTCTGGCCGTTGATGACCCACTCATCGCCATCACGCTCGGCGCGCGTGCGAAGCCCGGCCACGTCGGAGCCGCCCGCAGGCTCGGAGAACAGCTGGCACCAGATTTCATCGCCACGCACGGCAGGCTTCACGAAACGTGCCTTGTGCTCGTCGGAACCCCAATACATGACTGTCGGGATGCACATGCCAAGACCGATCGCAAACACGCTGCCGGTGACGGCGTATTTCGATTCTTCCTGGCCGTAGATCACGTTGTTGATAGTGGTGCCGCCACCGCCGCCCCATTCTTTGGGCCATGTGATGCAGGCATAGCCGTTTTCGGCCTTCTTGGCTTGCCAGGCTTTTGACTTTTTCAGCAGGTCTTCGAGCGTCTTGGCCTGTTCGGCATCTTTCGCTTCAGACTTGCATGTCGCGTTCTTGTCGAGCCAGGCACGCACTTCGGCGCGATATTTGGCTTCTTCGGGTGTGTCGTTGAAATCCATAGTGTCAGTCTCCCAGAATTCTAATTCGCACGTGGCGGCTTAAGCGGCGTTCTTGGCTTCAAGACGCGTGGCGAGTTTTTCTTTCCACTGGGCAGAGCTGCCAATGGTGAGCGCGAGCATTTTCGCGCGGCGATAATGGAACTGCGTGTCAGCTTCCCATGTGTAGCCGATGCCGCCGTGGGTCTGGAGGCTTTCCTGCGCGGCAAAGACATAGGCGTCGTTGCCAGCAAGACGCGAGGCGGCGGCAGCTTCGGGAAGCTCGGCACCTTCATCGTTGAGCATCATCGCGCCGAAGTAAGCGTTCGACTTTGCCAGTTCCTTTTTCACGTACATGTCAGCGAGCTTGTGCTTGATCGCCTGATAGGAGCCGATCTGGCGGCCGAAAGCGTAACGCTCCAGCGAATAGTCACGCGCCATTTCAATGGCGGCTTCGGCCCCTCCGACTTGCTCGAAAGCAAAGAGCACGGCAGCGCCATTGAGTACGCGCTGCAACTGGCTCCAGCCCTGCCCTGCTGCGCCCATGATCTCGGCGGGCGCATCTTTGAACGTGAGGGTCGCCTGCGAGCGCGTTGGGTCGATGGTGCGCAAGACTTCGCGGGTGATGCCCGCACCGTTCAGATCGACGATGGCAAGCGAGATCGCCTGCTCGCCTGATCCACCGGAATTGACGACAACGACGCAAACGTCGGCGATGTCCCCATCGGGCACCGGCAGCTTCACGCCATTGAGCTTGCCGCCTGTCAGCGAGGTTTCAATGTTGCGCGGGCTCGCGGCGTGCATGCCTTCGGAGATGGCGAGCGTGCCGATGATCGAGCCTTCGGCAAGCTTGGGCAGCCAAGCCTGCTTTTGCTTTTCAGTGCCATAAAGCTTGATGGCTTCGCTGGCGAGATAGACAGAGGATGAAAACGGCGTGGCAGCAACCGAACGGCCTAATTCCTCGGCGATGACGCACAACTCCAGCGCGCCGAGACCGAGCCCACCGTAAGCTTCGGGAATGGCGGTGCCTGTGAGGCCCATATCGACGAGGCCCTTCCAGACGTCTTTTGCATAAGCCGCGTCGCCGTCGAGAATCTTACGCGTCACGCTCAGCGGGCTTTTGTCGCTGAGGAATTTGTGGACCTGATCCTTGAGCATTTTCTGGTCGTCGGAAAAATCGAAATTCATTAGTCCTCCGGTGGCTCTCGATAGTGAACGCAAGAACGTCCGACCTCAATGATGCCATTGTTCTAAATTTGGCGCTGGAGCGGGGCCTTTGGCTGAGGTGGCCTTGCACTCGATTGCGCCCATTGTCCCTGTAATTTAGGGCGGTGAAAAGGCCTTCGATGTTGACGCCGCGTCCGCTTGGCCTCAATGGCATTGTCTGTGCGTCTAGCTGGGGTCGGGATGGCGGGCCGATGCCGCTTCGGCTTCTTCGGTGAGGAGGTTTTGCTTGAGCCGATCCAGCAGCGTGAGCAAAACAGCCAACTCGTCTTGCGAAATATCGCGCAACGCGGCCTCAAACAGCCCACGCGCCGTGCCCCACATTGGTTGGTCCAGACGTTCGGCCTGCTCGGTGTGAAAGACGAGGCGGACACGGCGATCCTGCGGATCAGGCTTACGCAGGATGAAGCCCAATTCTTCCATGCGGTCCAAAAGCCGCCCCAAGGGGGCACGCTCCATTTCCATATTCTCGGCCAAGGCTGTTTGTGTCTGACCGCCCTGGCGATAGATTTCGGTCAACACACGCGACTGAGTCGGACTGATACCAAGGCCACTTTCGCGCAGGCGCCTGCTCCAAGAACGTTGAAAGAGACGGAAGACGTCGTGCAGCGTCCAGCCGAACTGGCGATGTTGCTCGTCTTTTACGGCTTCGATAGCTGGTTTTGCGTCTGCGATGACGGGCTTCTTATCCAAAGGCAATTTGTACCTTTTAAACTTATAACCTAGCATATAGTATTCATGTAGCCTATTCGGCGTTGGGGCAAGACGCAATGGCGCTTTTTAAAGATGAATTTGGGGAATGCAGTTGGGTTTGATGTCGGGAAAGCTGGGGATGTTGGGAATTTCCAGACCGCTGAGGGATCAGCGCGTTGTGAACGTGCGTCGTGTCTTGGGCTTGGCTCTGTCGCTTGGGCTCGCGGCCACGCTTGCGGGCTGTGGCGACGGGGACAAGGACGCGGCAGTCAAAAAGCCCGCCGAACAGGTCAGCATGTTTGAAACTGTGGTGACGCCCAAGGAACTGGTCGAACCAGTGATCGGCACGGGCACCATCGCGGCGGCCAAGACCACAGAATTGGGGCCGCGCGTCACCGGCATTATCGACAAGATTTTTGTGGTGGTGGGGGCGCGCGTGAAAGAAGGCGACCCGCTGTTTCATACGCGCGATGTCGAGATTAAAAATCACGTTGCTGAACTTGAAAACCAGCTGAAGCTGGCCCAAGCCGAAGTGCGCAACGCCAGCCGCGCCTATAAGCGCGCGAAAGAACTCCACACATCGGGCTTTGTCTCCAATGGCGGCCTCGACAATGCACAAGCTGCGCGCGACACCGCCAATGCACGGTTCGGCATTGCGACAGCGCAACTCGCGTCGGCACGGCAAATGCTCGACGACTGCACAGTGCGCGCACCTTTTGACGGTGTCATCACGCGGCGCGACGTGGACGAAGGTAAATATATGTCCACTATGGGCGGCATGGGGATGGGCATGGGCGGCGGAGGTGGCGGCGGTGTGTTGCAGATTATGAAGATCGACATTGTTGCCGCGATTGTGCAAATCCCCGAAGTCGAATTGTCGAAGGTTCATATCGGCACCAAAGGCAAAGTCATCATCGGCAGCATGAACAAAAGCTATGACAGCGAGGTCTATATTCTCAACGACCTGATCGACGTCAATACACGCGGCATTGAATTGCGCCTGCCCATTCTCAATTCTGATTATGCCATCAAACCGGGCCTGTTTGTGCGCGCCGAACTTTATCCTGAGCCCCGCAAAGTTCTATCACTGGCACGCATTGCCGTGCAGGGCACCGAGAGCCAACGCTATGTCTTCATCGCTGAAAATGGCCTCGCCAAGCGCGTGCCAATCACGATGAACCAGATCGATGCCTCAACTGTTGAAGTGATGAGCGGGCTGAAAGCGGGAGACGCAGCGTTGAGTGGCCCCAACCTGCCGCTGATCGCGGAAGGCACGCCGGTGAAGATCGAAACTATGGCGGCGGCTATGGGCGCGCCTGCATCCGACAAAATCGAAACACGCTAAATTAATCGCCGAGGCGGGGACGACACCAATGTGGATTTCCGACATTTCCATTCGCAGGCCGGTCTTTGCGGTGATGATTATCGCAGCGCTTGTGGTGCTGGGCTGGATCTCGCTTGGACGGCTAGGCGTTGACCTGTTTCCCAAAGTTGAATTTCCCGTCGTGTCGGTTTCGACGACGCTGGAAGGCGCATCGCCCGACGCGGTGGAAAGCGACCTGTCGGACCCCATCGAAGAAGAAGTGAACACAACATCGGGCATCGACACGCTGACCTCGGTGAGTTCAGAAGGCATCAGCCAAGTAATGATCCAGTTCAAGCTGGATGAAGACGTGGACAGCAAAGCACAGGACGTGCGCGACAAGGTGGCGCTGGCGCGCGCTAATCTGCCAGACGATGCCAAGCAATCGATCGTCGAAAAACTCGACCCGGATGCGCAGCCGATCATGTCGATCATGATTGCGGGCGATATGCCAATTAAGGCTCTGACGCATTTTGCTGACAAGACGATCAAGGAAAGTTTGCAACGCATCAGCGGCGTCGGATCGATCACGCTGGTGGGCGGTCGCGACCGCGAGGTGCGCATTTGGCTGGATGCCGACAAGATGCGCGCCTATGGCGTGACGGCTGACGATGTGACGTCGGCCATCCGGCGCGAACATGCTGACATTCCCGGTGGCAAGCTCGACACGCCGGGCCGCCTCAACGAATTTTCCGTCAAGACCAAGGGCGAAGTTTCGACCGTGCAGGGCTTTGGCGACATCATTGTCGCGTTCCGTAAAGACGGCGCACCGACGGCGATCCGTGATGTTGCGACCATCGAAGACGGCATGGCCGACGAAGTATCCTACGCGCAGCTTGACGGCCAGCGCGGTGTGTCGCTGCAGGTGCGCAAGCAGTCGGGGCAAAACACGGTTGAGATCGCGCGCGCGGTGCGCGAGGAAGTGGCCAACCTTCAAAAACTTGCGCCGCCCGGCGTCAGCATGAAGATTGCGCGTGACAGCGCCACCTTCATTGAAGGCTCGGCAGAAGACGTGTTCACCGACATCAAGATCGGCATTGGGCTTGTGGTGCTTGTCACGCTGGCCTTTCTGCTGTCGTTTCGCGCCACCGCGATTGTCGCCATTGCCATGCCGACCTCGCTGATCTCGACCTTCTTTGCTTTCTATGCCGCCGGTTTCACGATCAACATGATGACGCTGATGGCGCTGTCGATGGCAGTGGGGCTGCTAGTCGATGACGCCATCGTGGTGCTCGAAAGCATTTACCGAAAACTCGAAGAGGGTTACTCACCGATGGAGGCTGCCTCGCTCGGCACCAAGGAAGTGGGGCTCGCCGTGCTTGCCGCAACCTTCTCCGTCTGTGCGGTATTTGTGCCCATCGCCTTTATGAGCGGCATTGTCGGGCGGTTTTTCTTTCAGTACGGATTGGCGATCACATTTTCCGTATTGGTGTCGTTGCTGGTGTCGCTGACACTAACGCCCATGCTGTCGTCACGCTTGCTGAAAGCGCATGACAACAAGCCTGAAAACATGAACCGCGTGGCACGCTTTTTTGCCCGCTCCTACGACAAGGTTGATGCAGGCTATGGGCGGCTTCTCGTTGTCGCGCTCAAATGGCGCTGGTCGGTGATGGCGCTAGCCGTGGGGGCCATCGTTCTCGGTGTCATGGTCGCGCGCACCATACCGGCAGCTTTTGACGCGCGCTCAGATCGCTCGGAATTTCTTGCCAATATCGAATTACCTTATGGCGTCGGTATCGCCGAGACACAGCAGGTGGCGCAGCGCGTGGCCAACGCGATTTCAAAAGTCGAGCATGTGACGACGGTGTTTTTCACGATTGGCGATGGCGCAAAACATAATGCCAATGAAGCGGCCTTCTATGTCGGCCTGACCCCAAAAAAGGAACGCGATGTCAGCTTTCTGACCATCATGGAAGAAGCACGCGCCGTGATGCAGAACTCGGCACCGGAAGCAAAAAACATGTCGCTATCCGATGTGCCGTGGATTTCTGGCGGCAGCTTTGGCGCCTACATGATCAACTATGCGATCAAGGGACCCGACCTTGCCGTGCTGGAAGAAAAAACCAACGAAATCGTGGCACGGATGCGGGCCAACCCGATCTATGTCGATGCGAAAACGTCATACGACTCTGGAAAACCTGAACTGCAGGTTCATATCAACCGGGCACGCGCCGCCGACCTTGGCATTCCGGTGCGCGCACTTGCCGAATCCGTTCGCACCATGGTGGGCGGCGTTAAGGCGGGCTCGTTTGAGGAATATGGTCAGCGCTACGATGTGCGCGTGCGCCTCGCCGAAGACCAACGCGACAATATTGCCAAGCTGTCTCTCATTCAGGTGCGCGGGCCCAGCGGCCAGTTGATCGACATTACCAATGTCGCCAGCTTTGATGTGGCAAACGGACCAGCGCAAATCGAACGTCAGAACCGCTCGCGGCGCATCCAGATCCTCGCCAACATGGCGCCGGAGGTTTCGCTTGGACCCGCGACGCAACAGGTCGAGGTCTATCTCAACGATCTGCATCTGCCAGCCAATTATTCGTGGTCGGCGGAAGGTCAGGCGAAAAGCATGAAGGAAACAGGCCAAGCCATCGGCTTTGCTTTTCTGCTGGCGCTGACGGCGCTCTATATGATCCTTGGCAGCCAGTTCAACAGCTTTGCCCAGCCTGCCATCATCATGCTGTCGGCCCCGCTGTCCTTCGTCGGTGCGTTTATTTCGCTCAAGCTATCTGGCCTTGAGATGACGATGTTTGCCCAGATCGGCATGTTGGCGCTGATGGGGCTGGTGATGAAGAACGGCATTTTGCTGGTCGATTACACCAACCAATTGCGCGCTAAGGGCTTGCCGCTCAAAGAGGCGCTGCTGAAAGCGGGGCCGGTGCGGCTACGGCCTGTGTTGATGACGCAGATCGCCACTATTTGCGGCATGATCCCGGTAGCTATCTCAACCAGTCAAGGCGCGGAAATTCGCAATGCCATGGCCTTCGTTGCCATCGGCGGGCTGATTTCATCAACCGCGCTGACGCTGGTGGTGGTGCCGGTGGCCTATCTGCTGCTCGAAAGTGCGCATGAACGCACCAGCAGCGGCATTCGTCGCGCCCGCACACAATTGGCCAAATGGGGCGGCAGGTCGGTGGATCAGGCCGATCACGATGGCGTGCCGGTGCCACATTCTGGCGATTAACGAAGGGTTGCCAGAATGTGTCTGAGTAAAGGCTTCCGTTTAATCTCGCGCTAACTGCCGCCGGGCATACTGGACGTTCAGTCCTCACTTCATGGCGGTTTTCGACGCATGGCCAAGGCACTTTTTCACAAAAATCAACGCGTCTATGTGCGTCCTGTTGGCACCTGGGCGGTCATCGAGCGCGTCGTCCCGCAATGGGTGAAGGACGTGCCGGAGCCATTGCGCGTCTTTTATGACGTGGGGCTGGGGCGCGATTTTGTAGCGACCGAACTGCAGACCGAAGAGAGCACGACGCTGAGCGACGTCGATCCGGCGATGGAAGAATGGCATGTCGTGCGCGTGCCCAATAAATGGCGCTCGGCTGAGGAATGCTCCAGCCACCCCTATCCGGGCACATTTCCTGTCATCATGACGGGCACACAAGAAGGCGGCGGCTGGCGCGTGCCGGGCACGGAATATGACTTTGCACCCGAACGCGTGGAGTTGCAGGCGCGCATCATGGCGTCAGGCCCGAAATTCATGGGGCTGCTGCGGCGGCTGGTGACTTACGCAGGCTCAAACCCAGAAAACCTACCTGACGAGTTGATGCAACTTGCACAAGAAGCCGAAGCGGTGCTGGATCAGACCACCATCATCGACCCGGTTTAAGCACCAACTCCCCGATCATTCTCCCTGATATGCGGCATCGCGACCAAGGGGCCTAATTTGCCGCCGCCTTAAAATGGGCATATCTAGCGAGCATAGATATTCAATTAGACGCGCTCCGCCCCCCTCTCTCCACGGACCGTCGCACTTGAGGCCGCTGTCCCATGAGAGCTGAAGACCCCCGCCCTATTCTCCTTGAAGATTACACACCGCCCGCTTTTTTGATCGACGAGGTTCATCTCGATATTGAGCTTGACCCGGCGGCGACGCGGGTGCGCGCCACACTGAAGATGCGGCGGAACCCCGCCGTCGCAGACGGCGCTTCAGCACTAGTGTTGGATGGACAAAAGCTGACGCTGCATGAGGTCAAGCTCAATGGCGAAAAGCTGAGCCCCAACGCCTATCAAACCGATGAGAACACACTGACCGTGCCGGAAACGCCGGACGACAGTTTCACGCTCGAAACGCTGGCGACATGCGGGCCGGAAGCCAACACCCATTTGCTGGGGCTCTATCTCTCAAGCGATATCTATTGCACGCAATGCGAGGCGGAGGGCTTTCGCCGCATTACCTATTATCTCGACCGGCCAGATGTGATGGCTGTTTTCACGACGCGCATTGTGGCCCGTGAAAAGGATGCCTCGGTTTTGCTGTCCAATGGCAACCTCAAAGCGAGCGGCAAGCTGCCCGGCGGCAAGCATTTTGCGGAGTGGCATGACCCCTACCCCAAGCCTGCCTATCTCTTTGCGCTGGTAGCGGGCAATCTGGCCCATGTCGAAGGCACATTCACCACCATGTCGGGCCGCAAGGTCGCCTTGCGCATTTTCGTTGAGCGCGGCAATGAAGACCGTTGCGCCTATGCAGTGGACGCGCTGAAGCGGGCGATGCGCTGGGACGAGGAGGTGTTTGGACGCGAATATGATCTCGACATATTCATGATCGTGGCCGTTAGCGCCTTCAATATGGGGGCGATGGAAAACAAAGGTCTCAATGTCTTTAACGACAAATATATTCTGGCCCGCCCCGACACCGCGACGGATGCTGACTATGCTTCGATTGAAGCCATCATTGCGCATGAATATTTTCACAACTGGACCGGTAACCGGGTCACCTGCCGGGACTGGTTTCAGCTTTGCCTGAAAGAAGGTCTGACGGTTTTCCGCGATCAGGAATTCAGCAGCGATATGCGCTCGCGCCCGGTCAAGCGTATTTCAGATGTGCGGCTGTTGCGCAGTCATCAATTTCCGGAAGATCAAGGACCGCTGGCGCATCCTGTGCGGCCGGACCACTATATTGAGATCAATAATTTTTATACCGCCACCGTCTATGAAAAAGGCGCTGAGCTGGTGCGCATGATCCATACATTGGCGGGGCCTGCCCGCTTTCGCAAAGGCATGGACCTCTATTTTGAACGCCATGACGGCGAAGCAGCGACAGTGGAAAATTTCCTCGACGCCATTGCCGATGGGGCAAAGCTTGATCTGACGCAGTTCCGGCGCTGGTATGCGCAATCAGGTACGCCGGAAGTGCTGACGTCGGGACGCTACGACGCAGCGCGTGAAACCTATACGCTCAAGATCAGCCAGATCTGCGCGCCAACGCCTGGTCAGAAGCACAAAGAGCCCTATCACATTCCGATTGCGGTCGGCCTGATCGGCCCGGACGGCAAGGACATGGCGCTACAGCTTGATGGCGACGACAAGCCCAAGGGCAAGACGCGCGTTTTGAACCTGACCGAACGCGATCAGACATTCCGCTTTCATAATGTGAGCACGCGGCCTGTACCGTCGTTGCTGCGCGGGTTCACCGCACCCGTGACGCTGAGTTCCAATATGAAGGAACGCGACTGGGTGTTTTTGATGCGCCATGACAGCGATCCGTTCAATCGTTGGGAGGCGGCGCAACGCTATGCCACGGGCCTGATGATTTCGATGGCCGAAGCGGTGCAGGCAGGCACGCGCCTGCGCAAAGGCGAAGCCTTTGCCGAGATGATGCGCGAAATGCTGCGTTCCAAGCGCCATGAGCCAGATTTCGTGGCGCAGATGATCCAGTTGCCAGGCGAGCAGACCATCGCCCAGATCATCCACAAGAATGTCGATGTTGATGCCATTCATGTCGCGCGGGAACACTTGCGCGTGACGCTAGCGGTGGCCTGCGAAAAAGAACTGCGGTTGGCCTATGAGCGCTGCCGCATCGAAGGGCCTTATAGTCCTGATGCGTCACATGCGGGACGGCGGAGTTTGCGTAATATTTGTCTTAGCTATCTGGCGCTGCTGCCTGATAGCTCTGGCATTGAGTTGACGACGACACATTTTTCCAATGCCGACAATATGACCGATCAGATCGCGGCGCTCGGCGTGTTGGCCAATATCGATTGCCCAGAACGTGTGGCCGCGTTGGCCGCCTTCTATGACCAATGGAAAAGCGATCATCTGGTGATGGACAAGTGGCTTGCCATTCAGGCCATGTCGTCCCTGCCTGATACACTCGACAACGTCTATACCTTGTTGCAGCACCCCGCGTTTACCATACGAAACCCCAACAAAGTGCGCGCCCTGATCACAAGTTTTGCCACAGCCAATCAGCTACGCTTCCATGCAAGCGACGGAGCAGGGTATGCTCTGGTGGCGGACAAGGTGTTGGAACTTGATTCACTGAACCCGCAGGTGGCCGCGAGACTCCTGGGCGCATTCAAGAGTTGGCGGCAATTTGAAGTGAAGCGGCGCAAGCTGATGTCGCGTCATCTGACGCGGATCGCCAGCGCTGAAGGCATTTCTCGAGATGTATTCGAGATTGCCACCAAAACGCTCGCTTGAAGTCGGTGATGGGCACCGATCTCAAGTGAGATAAACGGCTCGGGACGCTGAACCGGGTTTTGCGGACGGTGGGTGAGTCTGAAATGCATCGAATTCCAAAAAGCGACCGCGACGGCGATGCGATGAGCCAGAGCACGCTAGACAAAGGGAAAACCAAACCTAATCATCGAATTTCATTCGGTGATTCGGGTGGGGCGACCCATGAGCGGCCGTTCAGACGGGCCAATCCGGCACTGGTCGATCCACTGGTCGATTCAGCGAAACAAGGTGAAGAAGGCACGCCCGAGACTGGGCCGCCTCCAATGGTGCAAATGAGTATTCCTGAAGCGCGTGTGCGCGGCGAGCCGATTGCATGGAAGCAGCGCGATTTCGAGCGCAAGCGCCCGCTTGTTTCGGCCAACTCGATTGCTCGCATCACGCTCATTCTGGCCGGCATTGCGTTGGCGGGCATCACCATCGCTCTTTACATGCAGGATGGCATTTCGCGCGCGCTTGGTTTTGCGGCCTTGCTGTCGGCTGGCTATGTGCTGCTGGCGGTCATGCTGGTACGGCTGCGCGAACGCAATGCGCGCGCCGAAGCCGCGCTGGTTGAAAACCAGCTTCGCTTTGACATGGCGTTTGCGGGCGCGCGCTGCGGCATTTGGGATTGGGACCTGACGGCCAACCGGGTTTATTGGTCGTCGGCCATGTTTGACATGCTGGGCCTGCGCCAACCTTCCAAGCGCCTCAGCCCCAGCGAGATCAAACAACTAGCGCATCCTGACGATGCCAATGCCATCGACGATATTATCGGCGCGGCATCGCGCACGTCACGCTCTTATGACACGGCCTTTCGGCTGCGCCACGCTGATGGCAGCTGGGTGTGGGTGCGGGCCAAAGGTCAGGTTTGGGGTGGCGGGCGCATTGCGGGCGAACGCCTTGTCGGCATCACCATCGACATCACCGAACAGAAGCTCGCCGAAGCGCGCGAGCATGACGCCAATGATCGGTTGCGCGACGCCATTGAAAGCATCGGCGAAGCCTTTGCTCTATGGGACAATGACAACCGACTGGTGACAGCCAACAACAAGTTCCTTGAATTTTTGCAATTGCCCGACAACACCGTCGTCGAAGGTACGACGCTGGAAGATGTGATGATTGCGGCGGGCATCGGCTCGGACTGGCCGCGCGCGGGCGGGCTGGAAGAAAGCGTGTGGGAAATTCGCTTGCCCGGCGGGCGCTGGCTCCAGATCAGCGAACGCCCGACGCAGGCAGGCGGCCACGTCAATGTCGGCACCGACATCACGGCCATCAAGGTGCAGGAATCGGCGCTCACCACCAACAAGTCGGCGCTGGAAAAAACCGTGCGCGACCTCGAAGCCTCACGCCTCAAGCTGCAGCATCAGGCGCGCCAGCTGGTGGATCTGGCCGAAAAATATGCCTCGGAAAAAACTCGCGCCGAAAGCGCCAACCGCTCGAAGTCGGAATTTTTGGCCAATATGAGCCATGAATTGCGCACGCCCCTGAACGCCATCATCGGCTTTTCGGAAATTATGGAAGGCTCGATGTTTGGCCCGCTCGGCTCACCTAAATATACTGAATATGCCCATGACATTCATTCAAGCGGTCAGCATCTTTTGGAATTGATCAACGATATTCTCGACATGTCCAAGATCGAAGCCGGGCGCATGACGCTGGAAAAGCAGCCAACCGACCTTGCCAAGGTGATCGACGAAAGCCTGCGGCTTGTCTCGGGCCGAGCGGAAATCGCCTCCGTCAAAGTGCTGAACCGGGCAGGCGCCCTGCCCCAGATCGAGGCCGACAAGCGGGCGATCAAGCAGGTGTTACTGAACCTTCTGTCCAACGCCATCAAATTCACGCCCGCAGGCGGCGACATTCGTCTGGAGAGCGCGGCCAACGCCAGTGACGTGACGATCTCGGTGACCGATACGGGCATCGGCATCCCTGCTCACGCGCTGCCAAAAATCGGCCGCCCTTTTGAACAGGTGGAAAGCCAGCATTCCAAAAAGCACAAAGGCACGGGACTTGGCCTTGCGCTGTCGCGCTCGCTAGTGGAAATGCATGGCGGTACGCTGAAGATCGAAAGCACTGAAGGCGTCGGCACGAAGGTGACGTTCACGCTGCCCGTGTGAGGCCTTTCCGTTCCAAACTGTAACGTAGATGGGTCCCGGAAACTAAAACCGTGGGCACCGAGCGTGCGGCACTGGGCCCCGGGACAAGCTCGGGGTGACAGCATCATGTGAGTCTAATCTAGTCCGCCGCTAGGCCGACAATACTGCCAGGTGCGCCAAGCGCCTTGAGGCGTGGCATGACCTTATCGGCGAAGAGGCGTGTATTGGTCTCGGCCTTCTCCGCCGACATGCCGCCATAAGAAAAGATGCCGATGAAACCTTCCGCGCCGATCATATTCCGGACGTTTGAGATTTTTTCAACCACTTGATCGGGTGTGCCCCAAGGATGGAGGTCCACAAAATCCTTGGTCATCTGCTCTTGTGCACCCTTCTGTTGCATAGCGGCCTGCATCGGTGCATAGGCCTCATAGCCTTTCATCTTCTGGAAATGCGTGCCCGCAAATTCATAGTGATCGACGACGGACTGATAGTAATTGCCGATATATTCCTCGGCGTCGGCTTTGGCCTGCGCTTCGTCCTCATTGACGATGGTCCATCCGGCCACCAGTGGCGGCGGCGGCTCTGAACCGTTCACCTCGCGGTAAACCTCGCGATAGGATTCAAGCTCTGTCGTCACCATGTCCCAAGGCTTCTGCGGCACAATCAACAGGCCGACGCCGAGGCGGGCCATGATCTGGGACGATTCAGGTGAAACGGCCGCTGCATAAGTTCGCCCACGGAATGTCTTGAAGGGCGCTGGTCGAATGTTGCGGCGCGGCTGATTGAGGAATTTACCCTCGCCTTCGCAATAGCCTTTTTCAAGGCCCTCAAGGATCATGCTGGCATATTCGACGAAGCGTTCGCGGCTTTCTTCCTGATTGATGCCCAAACCTTCAAACTCGATGCGCCCGAGTCCACGCCCGATGCCGAAGATAAAACGGCCACCAGAGAGATGGTCAAGCAAGGTAACTTCTTCTGCAACGCGGATCGGCGTCACATGCCAAGGCAGAACGACAACCATGGAACCAAGTTTAATCGTCTTGGTACGTCCTGACATATAGGAGAGAAACTGTGTGACATCGGGTGACATGGTGTAGTCAGTGAAATGATGTTCGACAGCCCATATCGAATGAAAGCCCAAAGGCTCGGCGAGGTCGGCGAGTTTCAACTCATCACGATAGACCTGACGATCTGCCTCTGGCCCCTCCGGGCTCTGAAAGATGATGCTCAGTCCTACATGCATGATCCGTGTCTTTCCTTATGTCCTGTATGGCCTTATGTTCCCATGGGGAAAGGCTATCACGGGAAATAGGCTTGTCACGCAGGTTCGCGGACACCGACGGCAAGGTGCGTTGCAACATACTGGCAATGTGACGGCTGGGGCGGCGCTGGGCGACAGATATCAAGGCACAACGGCGTTATTGCGTATCCATAATTTCTTGCGTGATGCGATAAGCCCCGTCGAGCCAAGCGACAATCTCGCGGGCGGCAGGATGGTCGAAAGCAACATAGCGGGCACGCAGTTTGGCGCTGGCCGATGGGGTCAAGCGATCAAGGCCGCTATCGTTTAGCACCAACACGTCATTGATTAGCGTGCGGCCAAGCTCTGGCCCTAAGACGGTGATGGCAGCGGCGACCAGCGCCTCGCCATAAGCGTAAGCCTCGCCCTTGGCATAGGCATCGATCAAGGTGAGCGAGGGGATGCGGCTCAAGACCGGTTGCGAGGCTGGATTGACGCCATGCGCGCAGATGTAATCGGCCATCGCGGCGTGACGCCCTGTGAAGGCGCGCAAGTGTAGGAACTGCGACATGCGCGGGCCATCGTTCACGGGGTAATTGTCCCAGATGAACGGCTTGCGGCCCAATTGGGTGGTGACACGCGCGAGATGGGCAGACGAAAATTCGCGCGCGCACACTTCTTCGCCGGTCCAGAGAATTTCAATCGCCGGATCGAGCGAACGGCCAAGCTCTTCGAGATAATCATGAGGCCGCTTGCCGAAGATGCGGTCGAGCATCGGGTCGTCGGAATAATAGCTCGGGCACACCAAAATCCGCTTAGCCGCACTGCGCTCTTTGACCCAATGGGCGATTTCGACCTGACGTTTCGCCAGCTCTGGCACATCGCCATGCATGTCATCAAAGAGGATGGCCAGATCGTCGATACCGATCTCGTCAAGAAAAGCCAGCTTGCGCTGCAGCGCGTCGCGGACGTCAGCGTTGAAGTCGCGATAGATTTCATAGGGGCTCAGCCCGACACCAAAGCGCATGCCATGGGCACGGCATGTGCGCGACAGGCTGGCAAGACCAGCGGCATCTTCGGCTGGATGTAGCTCCTGCCAACGACGGCGCAAATAGAGATCGGCCTTGGGCGCGAAGTGATAAAAACGATAGCCGTGCTCAGCCAAATAGACAGCCGCTTCCTCACGTTCGGCCCATGTCCAAGGACGCCCGTAGAAACCTTCGATGATGCCGAGTTCGGGTCTCACAGGTACCAATCATATTCGAGCGGTGAAATGGTGCGCTGAAACTTGTCGAATTCGTGCATCTTCGTTTCCGCATAAACTTCAACGTAATGTTCGCCAAGATAACTCCGCAAGACTTCTGAATTGCGCAATCGCTTCAAGGCACCTGGCAGATGGAATGGAATATCATCGTCCATCAGATCGCAAGCGTTGCCCTCGGCAGGGTCGCCGGGGTCTATCTCATTGACGATGCCATAGTGAATGCCTGCCAGAATGGCGGCGAGGACGAGATAGGGATTGGCGTCGGCCCCCGAGACGCGATGCTCAATGCGACGGCCTTTCGGTGAGCCTGCGGGAACACGGAACGCCACCGAGCGGTTGTTGTAGCCCCAGGCACCATTGACAGGCACGAAGAGGTTGGGCCCAAAGCGGCGATAGGAATTGAGGTTGGGGGCAAAGAGCGCCATGGCGTCGCCCAAGGTCGCCTGTAAGCCACCGATGGCATGACGCAGCCGATCACTGCCTTCATCGGTGCCGTCATCAAAAATATTATTGCCCTTTTCGTCGAGAACGGAGCAGTGAACATGCAATCCGTTGCCGGTCTGATTAGCAAAGGGCTTGGCCATGAAGCTCGCAACAAAATTATGCTTGCGCGTAATGGCACCGATCAGATGACGGAGCATGACGGCGTGGTCGCCAGCGTCCAAGACGTCGCTTTCGTGGTTCAGGTTGATCTCATATTGGCCAGGTGCAAATTCCGCCGTCGCGCCTGACGCGGGAACACCTTGATCTGCGGCCGCTTCATCGATCTCCTTCAGGAGACCCATGAAGCCGTCGAGTTCGGTAATGCCGTAAACTTCGTTTGCTGTTTCGCGCGCGCCGGTTGCGGGGTTGATTGGGGATTGGGGCAGACCGCGACGATCACGTTCACGGTCCAAAACATAAAATTCAAATTCGCAAGCCGTCACGGCATGCAAGCCAAGTTCTGCGAGTTTTGCCACCACATTGGCGAGCACCACACGCGGCTCAAGCGGCAGCGGCGAACCATCGTCATCGACCATGGTCATCATGACTTGCGCCTGCTTCATGGACGCCCATGGCACCGGCACAATGGAATTCGCAATGGGATAAGATTGCGCATCCGGATCGCCGTCAGAAAAACCCATACCGAGAATGTCTTCGTTCATGCCCGTCACATCAAAGAAATAGAGCGACTTGGGCATCTGGACACCGGAGGCGAAAATCCGTTCGGCCTCTTCAATCGGAAAACGCTTGCCGCGCACCGTGCCACACATATCGACAAAGATGGCATCGAGATAGTCGATCTCACCATGTTCGGCGAGAAACGCCTTAAATTCAGCCATGGTCGCACGACCCTCTGCGCCCGGCTTTTTGCGATCGCTCATTTCTATATCCAAAACTGCTTATTGATTATCCTGATAGCGATAATAGCCGAGAGCCGCCCGAAGATACCAGCGCCGCAATGAGGGAAAGGGAATGCGCGGTGGAATTCCCTTGAACGGTGCGGGAATTTCATCAAAAGACATGCGCCCGCTGATGAGGTGCGCCAGCGCACGGCCCGCCCAAGGGGCTGCTGAAACGCCATCGCCATGATAGGCCATCGCAAAATAGATGCTTGAATCGTCGGGCATTTGGCCAATGGCAGGGGTCAGGCGCGAGGTCATACAGACAAAGCCGCGCCAATAATGCGTCGTCTCGACGCCCGCCCAATGCGGGAAGATTTCGCCAAGTCGTTGTTCCATGAGGACACGCATTTTTGCGCCGTCTGCGGGCTTGCCCGTCAAGTCGCCGCGCGCGCCAAACAAAAAACGATGGTCGGGTAACATGCGATAATAGAAGAGAAGGCGTCGCGTGTTGCTGCATGGAAGTTCTGTCTGCCAATGATGCGCGGCGCGCTCGCCTTCGCTCAACGGGCGCGTGACGATGATATTCGACAGCACAGGCACAAGACGGTTGAACAAATCAGGACGAATGGGGGCGCGCGTGAAGCCATTGGTCGCGACAATCACACGGCGCGCCCGCACCTTACCAGAGGCCGTGACCAGGCTATGAACAGCCCCTTTCTTTTTCCAGCGCAGCACTTGCGAGCTGCCATGCAGATTGGCACCCGCGTGGGTAGCAGCGGCGGCAAGCCCGCGCGCAAATGACAAAGGCTGGATGCCAAAGCCGGTGCGATTGAGAAGCGCGCCGAATTGTTCACTTGAATCATAATGCGTCTCGGCCATTTCTTCGCGCGAGAGCAAGGACACAGACAATCCGAATTTGTGTTCGAGAAACTCGGCTTCCTCTGTCAACTCTTGAAAGCGTCGCGGCGCGTGGGCGACGTGCAAGGTGCCGCCGCCTTGTCGTCCAATATCAATGGATTCGGTGCGCGCCAAATCCGCGACAAGTTCGACGGCCTCCACTTGCGAGGCGATGAAGCGCCGTGCTTCGTCGATGCCGTAACGTGCGATGAGTTGCTGATAAGACAAGCCCATGGGTGGCAGCGTGCAAAAGCCACCATTGCGCCCCGATGCGCCCCAAGCTAATGGCCCGGCCTCGAGCAAGCGCACATCAATATGATGATCACGGGCAAGATGAAGAGCAGCAGACAGGCCGGTATAACCGCCACCAATGACGGCAACATCGCATTCAACGTCGCCGTTCAATGGGCCTTGATCGACGCCGGGGGCGAGCGCGGGTGTATCGTCTTCCCAGAAGCTCCCTGCGAGCGAACCCGCATCATACATACTGTCGTGATACCAGGTCATGGCGGGTCGGCCTCATGTCGTCAGAGGCCGACCCTACGCGATTAAGGGGCCGAAGGTCCATCGGGGCTGTTGGGGCCGTCTGGCGGTGGTGGCGGACCATCACCGTGGCCACCACGCTTACGACGCCAATGATGTTCGGCACCCTTGGCCATCACCTTCGACAAGCGTTGGCGCTGCTCATCACTCATTTTGCCGAAGCCCTTGATCATGGCATCACGCGTGATGCTGGCCATGGCGGCCTGTGCGCGCTCAATACGGTCAAACGCCTCTGCCACTTTGGCGGGCTCATAGGGTGTTTGCCCGATCACTTCGGCCAGAGCCTTGCGGGCCTTATTCATCTCGGTCAATTGAGGGCGGATGTTTTTGAACTGGCCCACCATGACCTTGCGCATGGCGGCGCGGTCTTCTTTGCTGACATCAGACAAGTTGGCGCGCAAGCCGCCAAACATGAAGGGACCGCCATGGTGCTTGGGCGAATGATGCGCCACAACGGCGCTGACGATCAAACCGACCAGAAACAGATTGATGACCAGAGACACCAGAAAGGCCGGGCCAAGCCAGCGGCGGCGTTTGTCTGGTGCGGCAGAGGGCTCGGGCATGTTCACGTCGCTCATTGCTGCCATTCCTCAGGATAATTACTCTCGGCAAGTGCCAGCACCACAAGCTGCTCACCCAGCTCAGGTGTCGTGTCGCTCGCCACTGTCGTGGCCGTACCAAGACCGAGCGCAGGCATAGCAGATGGTGCCGACAGGCCGATGCTCACACCCAAGACAATCGACGCAGCCAGCGCGCCCGCCGGAAAGGCAGGCGAGCCATAGGGCCAAATATCCTGTAGGAGAGATTTCCAGAAGCCCAAACCATGTCTGTGCGCTACAGACTGGCCAACCGGCAACAGTGAGGGCACAGCGCGCGGGCGCGCAGCCATGATGCGTGACACCAGCATGTCGGAGGCAGCTGCGGCCGCAGGGGCTGCGTCCAGCATCAGATCAAGCGCCAGCGCCTCATCGACCAGGGCGCGCGCATCTGCGCTGTCTGCCACCAGTGTCAGCGCCGCTTGTCGTTCGCTCACTGGCCAACGATGCGCGGCGGCCCCATAGGCCTCCACAATTTTGCGCAATCGATCCAGCGTCATCAGCTTGTCCATGTCCTTGCCTTTTTAGGGTTCATCCTTGCTTTTTAAGGATTCAGGCCCCTATTCATCCGTTCTACGTGTCAGCGTGTCTCTTTCCGTCGCTAAAGAGACACGCAATGCGCGCCGAGCGCGCCCTAGCAGCGATTCCACCGCCTCAACGCTAATCTCCAGCGTTTCTGCGGCTTCTATGTTTGTCAGGCCTTGATAATGGGCCAGTGTGATGGCAACTCGTTGGCGATCCGGCAGGGCCTGTAGCGCAATTTCAACGCGGTTTGCTAGTTGTTGTTGCTCAAGCAACACATGCGGTCCGGGCTCGTCGCTCATCGGTTCGGGAATGGAATCAATGTCATCCGTGGTGCGACGGCGCAAACGATCAAGGCAGAGATTGGTCGCCACGCGATAAAGCCATGTGCTGAATTTCGCTCGACCCGGCTCCCAGCGCACGGCATGGGTCCAGACGCGCAAGAACACCTCCTGCGCCACTTCCTCCGCATCAGCTTGATTGCCTAACATACGGCGCGCCAACGCAATCATGCGCGTCAAATGGCGATCAACAAGCAGCCGACAAGCTGCCTCGTCGCCATTTGCCACAAGGACCACCAATGCATCGTCTGACGCCTCGTCCAAGCGAGCGCGCCCCCTCTTCAGTTCAAGATCAATCACAATGCCGCTTTGCTCAAGCGACATTTCTTCCGGCTCCAAGCCCGTCGGGCGTGTCGCAATTCTCATGGCATTCGAGCGATAAGGCAACAAAAGCCTACTCTTGATCGGACGGTGAGGCATCTCCTGTGCCGTGATGCCCCACACCATCGGGCCTCATGCCCTTATGGTTCATCATGCGCTCATACATCTTCTGGGCGCTCGCTTCATATTCAGCCTTGGACAACTTTCCGTCTTGGTTTGTGTCGGCGCGCTCAAACATCGCTGCGCCGTGCTTCTTGCGCCTTTCGGCGCTGCGGGCTTCGCGCGCAGCGGTCATTTCATCAAGGCTTACAAAGCCGTCGCCATTGGTGTCTGTCTTGGTAAAACGCTGATCGGTGGCGGCTTTCCATTCGGCAGGCGAAATCTTACCGTCATGGTCAGTGTCCAGACGCTCCATCATCTGCTGATGGCCATTCGCGCTGTCGGCCGCATTGGCAATCGCAGGCAGCGACAGGCCTAGCGCAATGGCGCCAATGCCGCACCAGATTTCCGGTTTGAAATTCCTCATTTTGCGCTCCCATATCCGATGAAAGAAGACCGGAAGCGCGCCACCACGTTGGACAGTCGCGCGCCCCCGGCGGAACAACAAGGACATGCCGGACCAAGGGGGGGAGGCCGGAAAAACGATTGCCCGTTGTTCTCCTAATCAAACGGGCATCGCTACCCATTCCGTCGCGGGGAGATGAAAATAATCGAAAATTCAGGGCCGCATGCCAAGTGGGGCTGGCACAAGATGGCGGGCGGGCAGCAACAGGGCTGATCCGGCTATGATCCGAGCGGGTACTTTGACAATCTGCAAGGACAATTCGGCACGCATTTCGGCCTCAACATGCAGATCGGTACCACTGACAATAGCTGATGGGTTCAAGGTTGCCATCGCCAGATTGATGCCCAGCATGGGCGAAAAAACAGAACTGGTGACGACACCGACAATGCTGCTGGCATCACGGATCGCGGTAAACCGTAAGGGTTGATACCAATCAACAGCGAGGGTCGCCAGAATATGGCGCGGCGCACCGGCCTTAGCCGCGCGCAAGGCATCGCGCCCGGTGAAATGCGCACCCTCCAGATCGACTAGCGCGGAGAAACCTAGTTCATAAGGCGTCAGGACGCTTTGCGGATCGATGGCTGAAAAGACGCCGAGATAATCCACCCCGGCACGCGGGATACCGGCTTCAACACGCGCTATTTCGCGCAGAGTAAAGCCGCCGGGTTTGACGCCGAAGGGCTTACCCTTGGCCAACAGTCTGAGCCAAAGGGATGGCGCATCATCGGGATCCAACCACAATTCATAGCCCAGATCGCCAGAACTGCCGCTGCGGCTGACATAAACGGGCATGCCCGCCACATCAAACCAATGCGCGCTATAGGGCCGTAAATTCTCAATGCCCGACAAACCAGCTTCGGCGAGGATCGTGCAGGACAAGGGACCTTGTAGGCTCATTGCGGCCAGCGTCGTTGAGACGTCCTCAATATGCACCTGATACCCGATGGTACTATCAAGCAACCATGCCAGATAGGTTTCCTCTGTAATCAAACGAAACTCATTGTCGCCAAGGCGAAACAACATGCCGTCACCGACGACAAAGCCACGATCTTCGCAAAAGACCACCGGGATGATTGCATCGACCAATAGCGTCTCTAAATTGCCGGTCACAAACCGGCGTAGCCATGGCAAGGCGTCGGGGCCGCTGATGCGATATTTGACGAGCGGAGAAATATCGCTCAGCGCCGCGCTCTGACGCAGGGCTGCATATTCATCCTCTATCGAGGTCAGACATTGCGCCACAGTGTAACCATTCCAGTGGCACCAAAGATTGGTGAGGCTTTCGCTTGCCACGTAGAAATGCAAAGGCGTGGTCATTACCTGGCGTGAGAACGGCGGTTTGGTATTTTCGTTTTCAAACAAGGCCGGATCGGCCTGCGTCACGGCATCGATCGCTGCCAAATCGACATGGCCCACGGGTTCCGGCGTCGGCCCATCATCGATGGCGGCGATCATGGTGTCGTCAGAGGGTGCAGCCTTCGGCTCATTGTCAAAGGGAGGTGGCCCGTCAGAGATGGTTGTGTCTGTGTCGTCATTCATCTGCCGCGCCCTCCCCTGATCAGAGCCGCATGCGCCGCATATTCACCGGGCAAGCCGCAAATGCCGCCGCCCGGATGGCTGCCAGCGCCACAAAGATAGAGGCCTTCTACCGGCGTTGCATAGCGCGCTAGCGCGGGCGTGGGCCGGAAGGCAAACATCTGGTCCATGCGCATGTCACCGTGATACCAGCCACCATTGGCCAAGCCAAATTTGCGTTCGATGTCGGGTGGCAACATCAACTCGCCCGCCACAATGCGCGTGCGCAAATCTGGCGCATATTGCGAAAAGGTTTCGATGGCTCGGTCAACGAGACGATCACGATGTTGCTCCCAGCCGCCTTCGGCACTATAGGGCACATATTGCATAACGATGGACATGACATGCTGGCCGTGCGGCACCAAGGGCGCGTCGGCCACACTGGGGATTGTGACTTCCATCGGAATATCAGATGCGAAGTTACCATGCTTGAAGGCCGTGAAAGCGTCATCGAGACCGGCCAGCGACGGCGCGATCAGGAAGCGTGCATTATATCCATGCGGTGCGAGCCCCTGAATGGTCGGCAAACCATCGAGCGACAGATTGAGTTTGGCAGTGACGCCTGTATCCACAATGTCGTTGACCTGTTTGACGAGCCCGGCATCAAAGTGCTTGGCACCAACCAGATTCAAAATCGTCTCGCGCGGATGGGCGCTGGACAAAATAATCGGCGCTTCATAGGTCTCGTCGTGGTGCGTGGTGACGCCATAGACCTTGCCGTGATCGACAAGAATTTTTTTCACGCCAGTCGCCGCTTTGATGACCACGCCAAAGCTCGCAGCCGCCGCTGCCAAAGCATCGATGAAGCCGCCAAGCCCGCCTTCCACCATATGCGGACCACCGGACAATCCACGCAAGCTCTGGCGTCCGATTGAGGTGAGCGCTGTCCCTGCTTCATAGGGGCCAACGGCATTGCCCAGCATAGCGTCTAGCGCCAGCGCGCCCTTCAGAAGCGGTGTCTCGAACGTGTTATCGAGCCAGTCTCCGATGCTGCCCGGCAACTGGCGCATCAACGCTTCAAGGCGCTCTGGCCCCATGCGCTCGCCACGCCAGACGAGGCGGCGCAAGCGACGGGCAACGGATTGCGCATCATCGGACGGAAGTTGGCCGTGGAGCATGGGGCCAAGCAGCGCCGCATAGGCTTTCATGCGCGCGGCATAGGCAGCATAAGCCTCGGCATCGGCCGCACTGTGGCGACGCAAAATATCGATGTCGGCGCGGCGCGTCGAAAGCATAATGTGATTGAGATCGTGATCAAGCGCGATGGTCTGTACACGGCGCACCGCATAGCGCAAACCATGGCGCGCCAGTTTCAAATCCTTCTCAATACGGCGCGGCAAGGCTTCCAACAAATGGGCGGCCGTCGAGGCGCGATAGTCTGGCGAGACTTCGGCGGTGGTCAGCGCCCCGCCAAGGTGCGTCGATGCCTCCAGCAGCAGGACGCGCCGCCCGGCTTTGCCGAGATAGGCCGCCGCGATCAAGCCGTTGTGGCCCGCGCCGACGACGATTACATCATAAATGTGATCGGGCTGGGTCATGGGGTCAGCCCCCTTTTGGCAGCAGCCGACTTGCCGAGCGCCGAGACAACGCGCCGCGCGGCGCCCGCGCCTGCGCCACCTGTCTCCAACGCGCCAGGATGAGCGCTGCCTGAACACAGGTAGAAGTTGTCGATAGGTGTTTCATAGCCCGCAAGGCCGGGCATGGGCCGATTGAAAAACATTTGATCAAGCGCCATTTCGCCTTGCTCAAAGTCACCTGCCGTCAGACCGACTTCATTTTCGATGTCGGGTGGCACGAGCACTTCAAGCGCGATGATCCGGTCTTTCAATCCAACGCTATGCGCCGCCAAAGTAGAGACAGCCAAATCGGCCAGATCATCCTTGCGGGCCTGCGTCCACGCGCCGTCATGCAGCGTTTCTGGAACATAGTGCACCGCCACCGACATCACGTGCTTGCCATGCGGCGCGAGCGTGCGATCCACCATGGAGGGGATCAGAGTTTCAACCAGAGGTTCGCGTGGCGGCATGTTGTTGCGCCAATCGTCAAAGGCTTGATCAAGGTCTGCCATGGGCAGGACGGCACGCACGCCACCCGCCAGTGCCGGACAATCATCGGGTAGCGCCGAAAACTGCGGCAGGGCATCGAGTGCTATATTGATCTTGGCGGTGACGCCACGCATGCGGAAGCATCCGACACGCTCGACAAAGCCTTTGGGCAAATCCTTCCACGGAAAGAGTGCTAAAAACGTGCGCTTCAAATCCAGATCAGACAGCACGGCTTTGGCATGAATTTCCTCACCATTGGCCAGCGCCACACCACGCGCTTTGCCGTCACGCAAAATGACATCGGTAACTTCTGCTTCGGTACGCACATGCCCGCCGTTGGCTTCGATGGAAGCGGCCAGCGCGTTGGCAACGGCTTGGCTGCCGCCTATGGCCAGCACGGTCGCGGGCGCACCACCGTTTGCGCCCTCGCTTTCAGCCTTGAACATGTTCATCAGAAAGCGCGCGCTGGTCGGCGCGTAGGGACCCAATGTCGTGCCTCCTAATGCCTTGGCGGCCAGATGCGCTTTGAGGACATCGGAGATGAAATAGCTGTCGAGAAAATCAGCGCAGGGCTGCGTCCATATTTTCAGCACGTCTTGCATATCATCGGACGGCATGGCCGCCAGCCGGTCAGCGCTGCCCAGCAAATTGCGAAGAGCGGAGAACGACCGGCGCGAGGGGTTTTTCATTGGCTCGCTCAGCGCGCGCGCAAGGCTAAGATTGGCGCGCAGCATGTCGCGGCGAAAGCGCGTCCATGCGTCGGCATCCTTGGCAGAATGACGCGCCAGCTCACGGCGATACATCAAGCCGTCGCGATAGCTGGCATGATAGCGCCCATCGGGCATTAAGCTCACGCCGCCATCGAGCTGCACGACATTTAAACCAAATTTGCGAAGTTCAAGATCGAAAACGGTGCGCGCGGGCAACGTCATCGTGCCAAGGGCGAAACGCGACATGTGGAAGCCGGGTTCGATCTCATAACCAGCCGCCGCGCTGCCCAGCACTTCATTGCGTTCGACAAGCAATACGTCAACGCCTGCGCGCGCTAGATACGCCGCAGCCGTGAGGCCATTCAGGCCCCCTCCGATGACGATTGCTTCATGACGCTCCATGCGTCTTGTCCCAACTCAACACCCGCTCGCGCGGGTTCCATGCACAATCGTACCGTATTGGCACGTTCGCCATGAAAACAACTCGACACATGTGCCGATGCATGTGTCGTGTTAACCACAAAAAATCAGGGAACGCCGCATTTTCATGAATGCATCCATCATACGGTTAACGCATGACAGACCCCGACCGGCATGGGACATGTGCAATTTGCTCGCCACCTGTGTGGGGGAAAAAGGCTAGAGCTAGTTCGCGGCGGCAGCCACCACAATGCGCTCGAAGGCAGCCCGAACGTCGGTTTGCGCCTCGCGCAATTGCGCTTCAAGGATCTCGAAGGTGGGCGCATTGCCCGCGCGCGCCAGCAAGCCCTTGAGGCTTGGCGTGGCGTCTTCGGCCTTGAAGGTGCCTTCAATGCAGATGCGGACAACCTGCGTAAGATTATGCGTGAGGGCAATGGCCGCCACCAGCATGTCTGCGGTTTCGGCAGGCAACAGACGGGCCTCGGCAATTTTGGTCAGTGAGGTGCGCGTATGAGGATGCAGAACTTCGGGATGGTCATGGCCGTGGATCAATTGCAGGTATTGGCAAATGAATTCAAGATCAACCAAGCCGCCGCGCACATGTTTGAGGTTCCATGGGTCAGTGCTCGGGAATTCCTTGGCGACGCGGGCACGCATGTCAGCAATGTCAAAAGCAGTCTTGGCAACATCACGCGGACGGCGCAGCGTTTCGTCGATGGCGGCTTCGATACGCTTTCGCAAAGCGTCGGGCCCTGTCAGCACACGGGCGCGCGTGAGCGCCATATGCTCCCACGTCCAGGCTTCCTTGGCCTGATAGCTTACGAAGCTGTCGAGACGCGTGGCGATGGGGCCAGAATGGCCAGATGGGCGCAATCGCAAATCCACCTCGTAAAGTTTTCCCTCGGTCGTGGGCGCCGTCAGCGCGCCGATGAGTTGTTGGGAAACACGGGCATAATATTGCGATGAAAACACGGCCTTGTCGCCGTCTGACACGGCGTCTGGATCCTCGGTGTCGTAGATGATGATGATGTCGAGATCAGACGTTGCGCTCATTTCGCGGCTGCCGAGCTTGCCCATAGCGACCACGCTAAACGCGCCACCGGGCATGCGCCCAAAACGCTCTGCTACTTTGTCTTCGGCCACAGGTGCCAGTGCTGTCACCAGTTCGGTCGCCAGCATCGCATAGGCAGGACCGACTTCCTCGGCGTTGGAATTGCCTGACAAGACGCGCACGCCCAGCCGGAAACGATGCTCGCGGGCAAAGACGCGGGCAAAATCGAGCACGTCTTGATAGTCACGCGCGTGGTCGAGCGATGCTTCCAGACTCTCGTGCAAGGCTTCGCCGTTCGGAATCATGGTGAAAAAATCAGGATCGACCACGGCTTCAAGCACGGTGGCGTTTTGGGCCAAATAGGAAGCAAGGCGCGGCGCGGTGCCACAAATGCCCGCGAGTAAATCCAGCAGACTCGGATTTGAATAGAACATCGAAAAGAGCTGCACACCTGCGCCGAGCTTTGTTAAAAACTGATCAAAGCGGACGAAGGCTGTGTCGGGATTAGAGGTCCGCGACAAGGCCCTCAACAAGGCAGGCATGAGAGAGGTCAGCAATTCGCGCGAACGCGGGCTGCGCGTGGCGGCAAACCGTCCCGTATGCCAACCACGGATGGTTACCGTCATTTCCGACACATTGACAAACCCCATACCGCGCAAGGTTTGCAGCGTTTCTGGGTCGTCCTCTGTACCTGTGAAAACAAGGCTGCCGCTTTCTTCGGCCAATGGCGGCGCGGTTTCAAACAGTTTGGCATAATGGCCCTGCACGCGGCGCATTTGGACGGTCAATGCATCAGCAAAATGCGCGCGGTCTTCATAACCATAAAAGCAGGCGACGCGATCAAGGTCGGCGTCGCTTGTCGGCAGCGTGTGGGTCTGCTCGTCGTCGATCATTTGCAGGCGATGTTCAAGCCCACGCAAGAAACGATAGGCCTCCTTCATCTCGCTGGCAGCGTCGGGCGCAATCCAGCGTTTGACGGCGAGCTCGTCCAGCATTTCCGTCGTTCTGCGGCCCCTCAGATCGTAGTCGCGGCCACCGGCAATCAATTGCTGTGTCTGCACAAAGAATTCGATCTCGCGGATGCCACCGCGGCCGAGTTTGATGTTGTGCCCTGCCACCGCAATCGTGCCGTGACCGGCCACCGCATGGATCTGGCGTTTCATGGAATGGATGTCGTCGATGGCGGCAAAGTCGAGATTTTTGCGCCAGATATAGGGCGTCAGCATTTTGAGAAAACGCTCGCCCGCGTCAAAATCGCCCGCCACGGCGCGCGCCTTGATGAAGGCGGCGCGCTCCCAGTTTTGGCCGCGGCTTTCATAGTAGTTTTCAGCCGCTGGCAGCGATACGGCAATGGGGGTGCCGCCGGGGTCGGGGCGCAAGCGCAGGTCGGTGCGGAAGACATAGCCGTCTTCGGTACGCTCCTGCATGATCTTGGTGAGCGCCTTGGTGAGCTTGACGAAAAACTCGCCGTGATCGAGCCCCTCTTTCAGCGGCAGTTGATCAGGCTCGTAAAAGACGACGATGTCGATGTCGCTGGAGTAGTTAAGCTCACGCGCGCCATATTTTCCCATGCCGAGGACAACAAGGCCGCTGCCCGTCGAAGGATGGCCGTCTGGCAGAGACAAAACCTGCCCGCGCCGCATACCGTCACGCAACAACCAATCGATGCTGGCGACGAGGCAAGCATCGGCAAAGTCGCTGAGCGCGCCCGTTACTTTTTCGAGCGGCCATGTTCCCGTCAGGTCGGCCAGCGCGATCAGCAAGGCCGCTTCTGATTTAGCTTCACGCAAGGCTGTCATCAACTCGGATTGCGTGGCCACTTGCGAGGTGGCGGTGACACGCGTGAGAAGGTCGGCGAGCGTGGCGTCAGGCGCAGCGTCGATCAGGCGGGAAAGCCAATCGGGGTGCTGGCGTATGATGCGCGTCAGGAAAGATGAATTGCCAAAGACAGCTTCCAGAAGGCGCCGTGCGTCCTTGTCTACGACCAGGGCTTCTACCTGCTTTCGTGTCGGCGCGTCTTCGATCTGCGCAACCGATTGCGTGAGGTCTTCCAACTCGGCGCGGGCGCGCTCGCCGTCATAGGGTTTGGGCGCCGCATCCGCCTGCTTGCGCAAATTTGCGTCACTCACCTGATCTCTCCGGAAAATAGCCATTCGTCACAGCGTAGCAGATTTCGCCGCGCCGCCATCAGCTTGCGTGCGCAACCGAGGGCAAAGACAGCGTGACCTTGAGGCCCGGCTCATTGTCGGCGAACTCGATGCGGCCGCCATGAAGACGCGCCACGGCGGAGACAAGGCTCAGGCCCAAGCCACTGCCCGGCGTATTGCGGCTGGTCTCCAACCGCACGAATCGTTCCAGCACGCGGCTATATTGGTCAGAAGGGATGCCCGCGCCATGATCGGCCACGCTCATCTCCACGCGGCCAAGACCGTTGGATGCCAGATTGACCTCAATGCTGGGCGGCGCGCGCTCATCATCGTCGGCGGTCGGTTTGCCATGCTTAATGGCATTGTCGATGAGATTGGTCAGCACCTGCGAAAGAAGCTCGCGGTTGCCGCGCACTTGCAAGCCATCTTGCGCCTGCACGTTCAGAACAAAACCGCTTTCTTCGGCTACCGGCTCGTAGAGTTCGGCGGCGTCGCGCAAAATAGTGGCCGGGTCCACATTGGTCATGGATTCGCGTAAAGAACCTGCTTCAGCGCGCGCGATCATCAAGAGCGCATTGAAGGTGGTGAGCAGATGGTCGGCTTCCACAATGGTGCGCTCAAGGACTTGGCGATATTCGTCAGATGACATGTCCTGAAGCAACGTCACTTCCAGCCGATTGCGCATCCGGTTCAACGGGCTGCGCAAATCGTGGGCGACATTGTCCGTTACCTGCCGCATGCCGGTCATCAGCGCTTCGATCTGGTCGAGCATGGCGTTGAGATTGCGGCCTAATTGATCAAGCTCATCGCCTGAACCTGCAATCGGTAAACGCCGCGACAGGTCACCCCCCATGATGTCCTGGCTCGATTTATTGATCTCATCGACGCGCGCCAGCATGTTGCGGCTCATAAACAAGCCACCGGCCAGCCCCAGTGCCACCGTCAGCGCGATCGCCCAGAACAAGGCGTTAGTGATGAGGCTTTCAATTTCGCGGCGCTCTTGCACATCGCGCCCGACCAACAAATAAAACCCTTCAGGCAAATAGAAGGCGCGGGCGCGCGCTGCTTTCAGCTCGACGCCTTCAAGGCCCTTGCGGCTATAGATGAAATCCATCCAACCATCGGCACCGGTTACTTTGCTGGGGCGCACATCAAGATTGCCCGCTAGCACCTGGCCTGCGGCGTCGAGCACCAGATAGAGGCTCTGGCCGGGGTCGCGCGAGCGCTGGATCACCGTATGGACGAGCAGTGGTAAGCCGCCTTGCGCATATTGTTCGGCAAGACCGGTGATTTCGGCCTGCACGGCCTCATCGGTCTGGCGCACCAGAAAGCCCGCCGTGTTCCAATAGACATAGGAGAGCAACAGGCTGGAGGACGCCGCGAACAATCCCAGATAAAGGACGGCGAGCCTGAAGGTCGAAGTCTTGAGGAGATTAATCGGCAGCACGTAATGAGTATCCGGCCCCTCGGATCGTATGCAAGAGCGGCTGTTTGAAGTTCTTGTCGATCTTCGCTCGAAGCCGTGAAATATGCACATCGATCACATTTGTCTGTGGGTCGAAATGATACTCCCATACGTTCTCAAGCAACATAGTGCGTGTGACGACCTGACCGGCATGTTTCATTAAATACTCAAGCAGGCGAAACTCTCGAGGCTGAAGATCGATCTCTTGGCCGTCCCGGCTCACTTTGCGCGCGAGCAGGTCTACCTCAAGATCACCCACCTGAAGACGCGTGCGCACCTGTTCAGGGTTTGAGCGGCGCACCAGCACTTCAATACGGGCCAGCAATTCGGCAAAAGCATAGGGCTTTGTCAGATAGTCGTCGCCACCGGCCTTGAGGCCCATGATGCGGTCATCGACCTCACCGAGAGCAGACAGAAACAGCGCGGGCGTGCGGATTTTTTCCTGCCGCAAGGTCGAGACGACCGACAGGCCGTCACGCTTTGGCAACATGCGATCCACGATCAACACGTCGAACGAACCCGACAGCGCGAAGGTCAACCCCTCCTCACCGTCGGCTGCGTGATCGACGATGTGACCACTCTCACGCAAGCCTTTTACCACATAGGCGGCCGCTTCGAGGTCATCTTCGATGACAAGAATACGCATGGTGGTTCTTCAACCTTTCTTGATCGAAAGGGCAACGAAGCGTTGCTGATCTTGCGTGCGGAGCAGTAAGAGCACAGAGGACTTGTCGGCCTTCTTGGCGGCATTGACGCCATCGACAATATCGGTCGGCGTTTTCACATCGCGCCCGGAGATTTTGAGCACGATGTCGCCGGGGCGAATGCCTTTCTCGGCGGCTTCGCTCGTCTGATCGACGCTTTGGATGGCGACACCGTCGGGCGATGAACTCAGCGCCAAACCAAGGCTCTGGGTAGTGCCTTGCGGTGTGGGTGTCTCACTATTGTCGGCCACTTGATCGAGCTTGTCGGGGAAGGTGGCAATGGTCACAGACACGTCCCTGGCCTTGCCGTCGCGCCACAGACCTACTTTGATCTTAGTGCCGGGCTTCAAATCAGCCACGGTACGGCTGACGGCACGCACGTCTTCCATGTCTTCGTCATTGACCTTGACGATGACATCACCGGCGCGGATGCCATATTTTTCAGCAGGGCTGCCTGTGGTCACGTCGGCCACCAATGCGCCTTTGGGTTTATCCAAGGACAGGCTTGCGGCCATGTCCTTATCGACGGGCTGAATGGCGACGCCGAGCCAGCCACGCGTTACCTTGCCGTCGTCGCGGAGCTGCTTGATTACCTTTTTTGCAATATTGGAGGGGATTGCAAAGCCGATGCCGACGCTGCCGCCGGTTGGCGAATAGATGGCGGTGTTGACGCCCATCACATTGCCATGAACGTCAAAGGTCGGGCCACCTGAATTGCCACGATTGATGGAAGCATCGATCTGGAGGAAGTCATCATAGGGGCCAGCGCCGATTTCACGGCCACGGGCTGAGACGATGCCGCTGGTGACTGTGCCGCCAAGGCCGAAGGGATTGCCGACCGCCAGCACCCAGTCGCCGACGCGCAGCTTGTCGCTATCACCAAAGGCCACATAGGGCATCGGTTTTTTGGCATTGACCTTAATCAGCGCGAGATCGGTCTTGGGGTCGCGGCCCACCAGCTTGGCCTTTAACTCGGTGCCATCGCTTTGAACGACGGTGATTTCCTTGCCGCCTTCGACAACGTGGTTATTGGTGACCACATAACCATCTGCCGAAATGTAAAAGCCGGAGCCCTGCGCCATCGCCTTGCGCGTCAGCGGCTTGCCGTCTTTGTCCTTGGGCTGCAATTGCTTGAAGAATTTTTCAAACGGACTGCCGGGTGGAAAAGGCAGATCGGGTTCATTGCTGGCCGTCACAGGTTCTTCTTCAACCACACGAATGGAGACAACGGCGGGCGACACTTTTTCGACCAAATCAGCAAAGCTCGGGAGCATCGAAAGCTCGGACCGTTGCTCCGTTGGCGCATTAAGAGGCGCGGTGTCGGCAAAAGCGGCGGGAGCAGCAAGCCCCATCGAACCAACCAAAGCCACTATAGCCGTCGCGCGCAACAATTGGCGCGTGGAAACACTGCGAACCCGTGCGCTGTGCATCATGTGGAGAACTCCTGTCACTGGATAAAGACGAGGTCGGGGGAAAATCAAAGCCGAGAAAAAGTCAAAGCCGGAGGTGCGCGGCCACTCTAAGTGTGGCCATCGCACCTTACCAATTCATGTCTGAAACATTACAATTGGGTATGGCTAAAAAGTGGCAGATATTTCCGACTTAGCCTTCGTCATTCAGAATTTTTGCCATTCTGGATTTTTCTTCTGAATCAAGCGGTTGTGGGCCAACCTGGCCTTTGCGACGGCGCAAGACGAGGAGGAGCGCTGCGCCGCCGATCACGACAACGCCAAAGGGTGCAAGCCAGAGGATCAAGGTCGCGGGTTCAAACGGGGGCCGTAGCAGCACAAATTGGCCGTATCGGGCGACGATATAGGCGATGACTTCTGCATTCGAATCACTGTGCACCAGCCGGTCGCGCACGAGCACGCGCAAGTCATGTGCCAGATCAGCATCAGAATCATCAATCGACTCGTTTTGACAGACGAGGCAACGCAGTTCTTTGGAAATGTCGCGGGCGCGGGCCTCAAGCACGGGGTCGGCCAATTTTTCGTCCGGGTTGACCGCCAAGGCTGGCACTGTCAGCGCGCAGAGCATCAACAAGGTGGCGAAAATCGCGCGCATGGTCATGGTCATTCGGCCGGTTGCGGTGCAGCCCGCGTCTTGATGCGCGCTTTGGCTCGCATGGGTGCGCCGACGCGGTAGCGTCGATCCGTGAGTGACACAAGCCCCCCCAGCGCCATGATAAATGCGCCAGCCCAAATCCATGGTGCGAAATTATTTTCATAGGCGCGCAGGGTCCAGCCACCCTGCCCGTTGTTTTCGCCGATCACGACATAGAGATCCGAAAAACCGTTGGTGCGGATGGCCGCTTCGGTTTTTTCCTGACGCTCGACCGGGAAATGACGTTTCTCGGGCAGCATGAACCCCAGATCCTTGCCGTTTTTTTCGACATGCACGACGCCAACAACGGCTTCATAGTTTGGCCCTTCGCGCATTCCGACTTTATCGAGCGTGAGCGTATAGCCCGCCAATTTGGCGCTCTCGCCCACTTTCAGTGCCGTCACAAGCTCATAGCGCCAAGCCGTCATGCCCACGATACCGGCCACCAAAATACCTAGCCCGCCATGCGCCAGCGTCATGCCCCATTGGGCGCGCGGCAAATGGCGCGCTTTACGCAGACTTTTAGACAGCGGTCCTTTGAACAGCGCAATACGAGAAGCAAACTCAAAGAAGGCCCCCGCAGAAAGCCATACGGCTAGGCCCATCCCGAGTGCGGCCAGCCATGGCGCTTTACTGACAAAAGCCAGAACACCAATACAGACAATAATGGCAAGCAGCGCGGCCCCCATCAGGCGCTCCAGCGCGGCGACAAGATCAGCGCGCTTCCAGCCGAGCAAGGGGCCAAACGGCACGATGAGCAAAAGCGGCACCATGATGGGCACAAAGGTCATATTGAAGAAAGGCGGGCCTACCGTGATTTTGGGTCCATTTACGGCATCAAGGAACAGTGGGTAGAGCGTGCCGATGAAAACTGCAGCCCCCGCCGCCGTGAGCAAAAGATTATTGACGATCAACGCACCTTCGCGGCTCATCGGCGCAAACATGCCTTCGGCCTTGAGGGACGGAGCGCGCCAGCCATAAAGAACCAAAGCACCGCCGACAAAGAAAAAGACGATGCCGAGAATGACAACACCACGCATCGGATCAGAAGCAAAGGCATGAACCGAGTTCAAAACGCCAGAGCGCACAAGGAAAGTGCCAACAAGCGACAGCGAGAAGGCAAAGATGGCCAGCAGGATCGTCCAGCTTTTCAGCGCACCGCGTTTTTCAGCAACAATGGCTGAATGCAACAGCGCGGTGGCAACGATCCAAGGCATGAGCGAAGCATTTTCGACCGGGTCCCAGAACCAATAGCCACCCCAACCTAGTGTGTAATAGGACCACCATGAGCCAACGGCGATGCCAATGGTGAGCGCTGTCCAAGCCGCCAGCGTCCAAGGCCGCACCCAGCGCGCCCAGCTTGCGTCCACCTTGCCTTCAATCAGCGCGGCAATGGCAAATGAGAACGCCATCGAAAGACCAACATAACCTGCATAAAGAAATGGCGGGTGAAGGGCGAGGCCGGGATCTTGCAGCAATGGATTGAGCCCATGGCCCTCGAAGGGTGCAGGTGACACGCGCAAGAACGGATTGGACGTCACAAGGATAAAGGCGATAAACGCGACGCCGATGGAGGCCTGAACGGCCAGCACGCGCGCGCGCAGCGCGGAGGGTAGATTGTTACCAAACAACGCCACCAAGGCGCCATAAAGCGACAAGATCAGCACCCAAAGAACCATGGAACCTTCGTGGTTGCCCCAGACGCCGGAGATCTTATAGATCAGTGGTTTCGTCGAGTGAGAGTTATCGACGACCAGTTTCAGTGAAAAATCCGACGTCACAAAAGCGTAAACCAGCACTGTGAAGGCAATAGCGATAAGACCAAATTGCGCCAGCGCCGCCGTGTTAGCTACACCCATCAGGCCTTCGTCATGCCGATGCGCGCCGATCATCGGCACAATCATTTGGACGCAGGCCACAACGAAGGCCAGCACCAAAGAAAAATGGCCTAATTCTGCGATCATGATTTGGGTGCCTCCGATGTCGCCGCCATTGGCATGGGCGTGTCTTCGCCTTCTTTCCAGCGGCCGGCTTTTTTCAGGCTCGCGGCAACCTCTGGCGGCATGTATTTTTCGTCATGTTTGGCCAGCACCGTGTCAGCAACGAACGAGCCGTCGGGTTGCAGCTTGCCCTCGGCCACGACGCCCTGCCCCTCGCGGAAGAGATCCGGCAGAATACCGGTATAGGAGACCGTCACCGTCTTGACGAAGTCGGTTACCTTGAAGGATATGGTGGCTTGGCTGAGATGCTGCAGGGTACCGTCTTCGACCATCCCACCAATACGGATGCGCGTGCCCGGCGCTACCGTCTTTTCGGCGATGTCGCTGGGACTATAGAAAAAGACGATATTGTCGCGCATGGCGTAAAGCACGAGACCGACAGCCAAGCCCAGAATGGCAAGGCCCGTCAGGATAAAAACAGCGCGGCGATTTTTGCGCGTCATAGCGGGTCTAACTCCCAGCGCGGTGATTTGTCGTTAGGTATAGCTGGGGTAGACGCCCGCCGAAACCGCCAAATGGTCGCGTGAGCTCAGAGACGCAGCATGATCCGAGTGGCGGGACCGACAATACCGTCTGCGATCAGCCCAAATTCACCCTGCCAAGCCTTTAAAACACCTTCAAGGCTGGGGCCAAAGACCCCATCAATATTGACGGTATAGCCTTCCGTCGCCAGCGCCCTTTGCAGGGCGGTCACGTCGTTGCCAGTCATAGGTGGGGTGGTGAGGTGCAGGTTACGGGTCGCCGCATCGTCGGCTGAGACCACCACGGGCGCGCGACACGACAGCGCGGCGGCGTCTATCGACACGCCACAGACGCTCATCGGAATGCCAAGCGACCAGTTGCCCGTCGCGATCAAACCTGCAAAGGCGTCCATGCGATAGACAGTGCGCCGCAAGAGCGTGTTTGAGTGGTTGGCGAGCCAGTTGCGGCGCTCAGCGATATAGGCCGCGGCCCATTTTTTCTCGCCGATGGATTTAGCATCGCCATGACGCGCCTCCGTGCGGTCGCGCATCGCGCCCCATGATCCGTGGATCAGGCTGTCATAAACAACCGCCGCTGAGAGCGGTGTCACACAACCCAGTGCCGTCGCTGTCAGGATCGCGGGGGTCCAATAAACGCGATCAAAAAAGGCGTCTTGTTCGTCCTGCATCACAGGGTCGCCACCCGCTTCGGTCAGCAGGGCGCGAAAGCCCGTGTCGCGGTCAATCCCGATGTCAATATCAGCCAGTCGTTGCAAATAGGGTTTCAGGTTGCGCGCACAAGCGGCATTGGGCGCAGCGCAATAGGCCTTGATCAGCAGATAAAGGTTGCCGCTGCCCAGCGTCGTTTGCGAGCGGCCATAAGTGAGGTGGCCGGGATCGCCTGCCAACAGAGTGACGCGGGCATAGTCGCCCAGCGTCTTGCCAGTCTCGAATATATTGACGATGGCCTGCGCGGCCTGCTTTTGAAGTTCCGATAGCATGGTTCACCTCGTCCTCGATGACTCGTTGCTGCCAGTCTAGTCGAGGCGCACGGCGACGGGGATTATTGTGGAAGCGGGGCTTTGGCTGCTACGTCCAATGCTTTGAGGGCAGAGGGATCGGAGGCAAAAGCGGCGCGCGCCTTGGTCAAGGCATCGGCAGCGGCATCGGGTTTTCCGAGTACGTCGTAAGCGCGGATCAAACGCAACCAACCCGAAAGGTCGTTGGGCTCCTGTTCGAGACGACTGGCGAGGTTGCTCACCATGCCTTCAATCATCTGTTGGCGCGCTTGCGGCGTCATGTCGCCTGCCGCCTTTGCGTCAGCGGCACTTGGACCGGGGTTTTCTAGCGCCGCAAGTTCGTTCTCGATACTGGCGCGCCACGGTGCATCCTTTGGCGCGCTTGCCAGCAGCACCTTCCAGCGCGCAATCGCCTTGTCCTTGTGACCATCTTCAATATCAGCCAGTCCCAGATAATATTGGGCGCGTGGTTCGCTGGGTTCGAGTTTCACTGCCTGCGCGAAATCTTCACGCGCGCCAGCCGTCAGTGACCCATCGGCTGCAAAGACCTCCGCTTCGCCGCGCGCTGCCAGACGCGCCGCCGTTTCACCGCCCAACGCGATGGCGCGGCTCCAAGCCGTGACCGCCGCCTGGAAATTCCGCTGACGAATATAGGCAGGGGCGAGCACTTCCCAGCCACTCACATCACCGGGTTGCTGCTTTAAATGCTGCTCGACCTTTAGCACCAGCGCATCCAACGACAGGTCGGATGCGGCGCCAGCAATGCGGGGCGCGAAGGGCTCGTCTGGTAGTTCAGGCGAACCGATCGCGAGATAGATGCCGAGCGACAAAATTGGCACGCAAAGGATGATTGCCAAGCCGATCACGCGCGACGATGATTTGACAGGCACAGTCTCCGCCGTCTGAGCCGCATCTGCGGCGGCCAGCAATCGACGCGATACTTCAATGCGGGCGCTCTCGGCCTCGGCCTCCCCGATCACGCCACGTTCAACGTCACGCGCCACTTCGGCCAATTGATCGCGATAGAGTGTGACGTCTTCTGTCTCGCCTTTCGCGCGCCCGCGCCTCGCTCCTTTTGGCTGCATTGGCACAAGCAAAGCCCAGATCACGCCGCCTGTAAGCACGGCAAAGGCGATCCAGAGCATAAAATTGGGGGCGATGAAGGACAATGTTCGGCGCTTTCGACTAAAGGACGCCCCTGTATAAAGGCTTGTCGGCCCGGCGGAAAGCGGCGGAGGGCCGCAGGCAATTGTGACCTTTCCCTTGAGCGCGAACCTCACTAGGCTCCCACGCAACAAAAAGGGAGGGTTGGTGCGTGTTGCGGATCATCACATTCGGGCTGAAGGGTCTTTTTACCATCGGATTCTTAAGCCTCGTCGGGCTTTTTGTCGTCGCGGCGCTGCAAGCGCCTACCCCGCTGGACGCCGCGCCCATCAAAGCGCGCGCCGCCCAATATAATGTCCATATCAAGCGTGATGACTATGGCGTGCCGCATATTTATGGCAAGCGCGACGCGGACGTGGCCTTTGGCTTTGGCTATGCCCATTCCGAAGATGATTTCCGCACCATCGAAGAAACCGCCATTGCCGTGCGGGGCCAACTGGCCTCGATCAAAGGCAAGGACGCGGCCATCACCGACTATCTGGTACATTTGATGCGCGTCTGGGAGAACATTGACGCGCGCTATGACACAGACCTCACGCCGCAATTGCGCCACGTGCTGGAGGCCTATGCCGATGGCGTCAATTATTATGCCGCGCTCCACCCTGACAAAGTAACACTCGGGTTTCGGCCGCTAACAGGCCGCGACGTTGCCGCCGGTTTCGTCTTCAAGACGCCGTTCTTTTATGGCTTTGACAAAAAGCTGATGGCGCTCTTCAAAGCCAAAAAGGGATCGCTATCCAAAGACGGCAAAGATGCTTTTCTGCCGACCGAGACACCGCTGCCCATTGGTTCCAATGGCGTTGCCGTTGGGCCCTCACGCAGCGCCGACCACGCGACGCGATTGCTGGTCAATTCGCATCAGCCCTATACAGGACCGGTGGCCTGGTACGAAGCTGTGTTGCATAGTGATGAAGGCTGGGACGTGGCTGGTGGCTTTTTTCCCGGCTCACCCTTCATGCTGCATGGCCATAATCGCAATCTGGGCTGGGCGAACACCGTCAACGAGCCTGATCTGGTCGATGTCTACCGGCTGACTATCAACCCAGACAATGACCACCAATATTTACTGGATGGCACATGGCGCGACTTTGAAAAATCGGAGGCGAAAATCCGCGTCAAGCTCTGGGGTCCCTTCTGGTGGACAGTGACGCGCGAGGTTCTCTATTCAGCGCAAGGGCCAGTGTTGAAGGTTCCCGCGGGCACCTTTTCCATTCGCTACGCCGGCCACGATGAAGTGCGGCAAGCAGAGGAATATTACCGGCTCGACAAAGCGCGGAATTTTGGCGAATGGCGCGACGCGCTGCGCCTGCAGGCATTGCCCAGCATCAACTACATCTATGCCGATAAGCAGGGCAATATTTCCTACGTCTATAACGGCCTCTTTCCCAAGCGTAAGGAAGGCTTCAACTGGGCGGGCATTCTGCCCGGCGACCGCTCAGACTTGATTTGGCAAAGCTATGTGTCTTTTGATGATGTTCCCCAGCTCATCAATCCGCGTTCTGGCTATGTCTTCAATTCCAACAACACGCCATTTGAAGCGACCGCGGCCAATGACAATCTGAAAGCATCAGACTTTTCATCCACGCTTGGCATTCAGACCAACATGACCAACCGTGCCTATCGCGCCGAGGAAACATTTGGCGCGGACACATCAATCACGGCGGCAGAATTCCGTACCTATAAATATGACTTGAGCTACAGCAAGCGTTCCGAACTCGCCAAGATGATCGCGGAGGTCGTGGCCATTGATCCGGGCAACGATGCGGACCTGAAAGCGGCGCAAGACATATTGAAAGCTTGGGACATGCGCACCAATATCGACAGTCGCGGCGCGGCGCTGGGCGTATTGATGGGGCAACCAGTCGTAATGGCCGAATTAAAAGGCGAGATCGCGCCCAAGCCGATTGACACATTGCAAGCTGCCATCAAAACATTGAAGACGCATTTTGGCCGTCTTGATCCCAAATGGGGTGAGGTCAATCGCTTCCGGCGCGGCACATTTGATGCCCCAATTGACGGTGGGCCGGACACTTATCGCGCGGTCTATGGCGCGCCGCAGCCTGATGGCACGCTGACGGCGCAAGCGGGCGATACGTTCATCATGTTTGTGCAATGGGATAAGCATGGCAAATTGTCATCGGACAGCGTGCATCAATTTGGTAGCGCTACACTGGACGCCACCTCGCCACATTACGCCGATCAGTCACCGCTCTTTGTTGGCATGAAGACAAAGCCCGTGTTGTTTGAAGCGGCAGACCTCGAAGGCCATATTGCCGAGGACTATCGCCCCGGCGAACGCAAAGCGGTCACGCCATAAAACGCTGACGGGCTGCGAGCGCTAGCCCCGTCGCCACTGACGTCAATTCGCCGCCGCCTGCGAGTTTGTCATGGCCAAACCGCTTGACGAAAATGTCCCGCACGGCAGGAATGAAAGATGAACCGCCGGTCAGGAAGACGCGGTCAACTTTGCGCGCATCCGTGTTTGCGTCTTCAAGCAGCCTATCCACGCAGTTTGAAATTTCATCCAGCTCCGGCGCGATCCATTGATCGAAATCCCCGCGCGCCACATCGCTTTCAATGTCGATCAGCCCAGAGCGGAAGGACAACCGCGTGCTGTCGCTATTCGACAGCCGCACCTTGGCCGCTTCCACCGCGCGATACATGTCAAAGCCACGATTTTCGACG
Organism: Parvibaculaceae bacterium; assembly: GCA_041688015.1. Classification (GTDB taxonomy): domain Bacteria; phylum Pseudomonadota; class Alphaproteobacteria; order Parvibaculales; family Parvibaculaceae; genus Parvibaculum. The sequence continues at coordinate 113,024 of JBDNIY010000002.1, read as the reverse complement.
ATGAGATGCAGCAGCGCCGCAATGGCGTCCGGCATATCGGACACAGGGCCAATATCTTTCAGCATCCGACGCGTCTTATAGGTGTTGAGAAAACTCAACTGATGCCAGCGTTTGAGACTGTCGTAAATCCATGAGGGCGTCGGCAGCCGCTTGTCACCGCTTTTATAGGACGTGTCTTTGCCAAGTTGAGGGGCAATGCAATATTCGACGATGCGCGCGTCAAAGGCATCGCCAGCAAGGCCCACGCCACCCACTGCGATGATCGTCTCGGCGCGGTTTTTGACCTCGCGCATACCGGGGCCAACATGTAGCAAACAAAAATCACTGGTGCCGCCGCCAAAGTCGCCGATCAGCACAAGCTCGTCGCGCGCTAGCGTCTCCTCATAGGCAAAGGCCGCCGCCACGGGTTCAAACTCGAAATGAACATCGGGCAGACCTGCGCCCTTCAAGGCCGCCGAGAGACGGCCAACAGCAAATGTGTCGGCCTCGTCGCTTGCCTGCCCGAGTGAATTGCGCACAAAGCGCGCGGGCCGACCGACCACCACTGGCGAGAGCTTCAAACGCTCGATCAGGTCTTGCGAATAGGGCGTCGCATCAACCATGCCCGCCACCACAATGCCGATGAGGTTTTCCAGCGTGAAGCGGCTGCCGTAGATATTGGTCGAGGTGAAATCGGGGTTGGCGAGATAGGATTTGATCGACTGGATCAAGCGCCCGTCCGCTCCCTCCAGATAGGAATCGATGGCGGCGGGACCAGCAAAGGCCTGCGAGCGTCCGTTGGGGTCACGTAGACCTTCCTCAAAATAGAGGATCGAGCGGAAGGTCGAAAGCTCCTCGTCCTTGTGGCGCACGCGAACGAGGCTTGCCGGGCCAGTATTCGGGGCCAGCGCCAAAGCACTATTTGTCGTCCCGAAATCGAGGCCGATGAACATGACAGCTCCTTTACATTCGTCTGACACAGGCGCAAGGCGGCGCGGGCCTTTGTCACGGCAATGCATTTTGAGGGTGATGTCTCGAGGGAGGGCGTTTTTAGAGGAGCGAACAGGCCCTGTCTAGAGCGTTTATAGGCTCATTTCCGGCTCGGGCGAGGCCCGTTCAGGTGTCGGCGCGACGATAAAGCCCAAATGGAACGTCAGCATTGCCGTCTACTAGGCGACTTGCTGGTAAATCAACAAAGATGGTCGTCCCCACGCCCAAGTTACTGACAATGGTGAGTGTGCCGCCATGGAGTTCGGTCATGTGTTTGGCCAGCGGCAGACCAAGGCCAGTACCTTCGTGGGCGCGCGACAAAGTGCCGTCCACCTGCGTGAAAGGTGCCAGTGCCTTAGGGATATCGTGCGGCGCGATGCCGATACCACTATCGATCACGGCGATGCGTATGCCCTCGCTCGACGCCGTCACCTCGATGCGCACGGTCCCCCGATCATTGCTGAATTTGACCGCGTTGGAGACGAGATTGATCAGGATCTGCTTCAGCGCGCGTTCGTCCACACATAGTCTAATGGCTGGGGTCGGCATGTTGGTTTCGATTTTGATCGATGCTTCCTGCGCGCGGTGGCGCACGATGCGGCAGGCCGATGCAACCACGTCCGCCAAGTCGGTTTCATCTTCATGTAACTCAAAATGGCCCGCCTCGATTTTCGACAGGTCGAGAATGTCGTTGATGAGATTGAGCAGATGCACACCGCTGTCATGGATATCAGTTGCATATTCCAGATAGCGCGGATTGCCGACAGGGCCAAACAATTCGCGCTCCAGCGCCTCGGAAAAGCCGATGATGGCATTCAGCGGCGTGCGTAACTCATGGCTCATATTGGCGAGAAATTGAGATTTGGAGCGGCTGGATTCCGTGGCCTGATCGCGGGCCTCGCGCAAGGCTTCAGCTTCTTGGCGACGTGCCGTCACGTCTTGCAAGGCAACAAGCAATGCCGGCATGCCATGAAAGCGCACAAGAGCTGCTGAAATATGGGCCCAGATGATTTCACCATTGCCGGTGATGAGGCGGGCTTCGATGGGTTCGCGCGGACGCAATCCGACGGCGGCATCATTGAGGCGGCTGCGCACATCGTGATCAACAAACATGCTGAGCGCGTCCTTGCCGTTCAGAACATACTCCCCGCCATACAAATCTTGCGCCCGTTGATTGGCCTGAATAATAGCGTAAGTCGAAGGATCGATAATCGCCAGTGCCTCTGGCGCGGCCACAAAAATGCTGAGGAAATTTGCTTCCGTCACATGCATGGCGCGCTGAGCCTCCTGACGCGAGGCAATTTCCACGGTGAGTTGCTCGTTTAGTTTCTGTTGGCGCACAAGGGTCAGAAAGGCATTGCGCCGTAGCCGATTGGTGACGCGCACAGCCTGAGCCCCACAGGCATTGCCAACCAGCAGCAACACGAAGGCAAGGGTAGCTGATCGCATCACAATATCTGCATTCAGCGAGACAACCAGCGCAAAGCCGACGGTCGAGGCAAGAGAGACAGCGATGTTGAGAGGAAGGCGGTTCGGCACGCCAAAGTAGAATGCAAAAATGATGGTCAAGGCGCTCAGCGCCTGCTCACCGGCCTGCAAGCCAGCCGCGTGGACGGACAACAAAAAGACGGAAAAAACATAGGCCTGCACACAAGCGACGGAAATGAAAAACCCGCGATGCGAGTGAACGCCCGCGAAATACATAACCGGAATGCGGGCCAGAAAAATCGTGGCTATGCGCAGCATCAAGATGAGCACAAATGGCCATGTGAAGCCGATGACGAGATAATCGACAAAAGCCCAACCGGCAAAAATCAGAACGGCGAGATGGATGCCCTTCATCCGCTCGACACGCTCATCCCATGTGGCCTCACGAAATTCAGCTTCATGGGCCAGGTTCGCGAATTCGCAGCTCCAGGTGAAGGCATGTTCGTGCGCAGGAGCGATGCAGGCATCCTCCGCTGTCCCGATGGACTCAATATTGGCTAAAACGGCCACAGATCCCCCCTCTTGGCACGTCCTTAACGCACCAATGTCGAAAACATTAGAGGGAAATTCTAAATAAAGTGAAAAGCCCGATTTTAGATGCCGCAGGGTCACCGCGAGCCAAATCCTAAGGCTTTCCTTGCCTTCGCGGTCCGCCTATCGTGCCCAACGAACGGCGCGTCCTTCAGCGCCCCTTAAGAATCGAACGGGAGGCCTCACAGATGGCAGGCAAAGGCGTGAATGGCGGGGTTTTGTCCGGCGTCCGGGTATTGGATTTTGGGCGCTATATTGCCGGGCCCTATTGCGCTGCCTTGCTTGGCGATCTGGGCGCCGATGTCATCCGCATTGAAAAGCGCGATGGCAGCGAAGACCGGTTTGTGCAGCCCATTGTACCGGACGCAGAGGCAGGCGCTGGTGGCGAAGGGGCCATGTTCCTCCAGATGAACCGGAACAAGCGCGGCCTGACGCTCGACCCCATGACCGAGACAGGCCGCGGCATCGTGCAACGGTTGGTCGCCACCGCTGACGTTGTGGTCGCCAACCTGCCGCCTTCAACGCTCAAAGCCATGAGGCTCGACTATGAGAGCCTCACCGCGATCAAGCCCGACATTATCCTCACCACCGTCTCGGCTTTTGGCCATGGCGGCCCCTATAGCGAGCGCACAGGTTTTGACGGCGTGGCGCAATCCATGGTCGGGGCGGCCTATCTGACGGGCGGACCCGACGAGCCGGTGAAAAGCTATGCACCCTGGGTTGATTTCGGTACGGCCTCGCTCACCGCGTTCGGCACGATGGCGGCACTGATGGAGCGTGCAAAAACCGGCAAAGGGCAGATTGTCGAAGGCGCATTGCTCTCAACGGCACTTGCCTATTTCAATTTTCATCTGATCGAACAGGAATTGCGCAAGCCCAACCGTCAAGCCATCGGCAATCGCTCGCCCTACGCGGGGCCGGCTGACATTGTGCGCACAAAGGACGGTTGGATTTTAGTGCAGGCGATTGGCGCCCCCCTGTTCAAGCGTTGGGCGCGGCTGATGGGCGAAGACCATTGGCTGACCGATCCGCGCTTCAAGGATGACTTAGCGCGCGGCGACCATGGTGAGGCGCTGTCGGCCCGCACCAGCGCATGGGCGGCTTTGCGCACGACGGACGAAGCACTGGCCGAACTTGAAAAAGCGCGTATTCCAGCAGGCCCAGTTTACACGCCGCAACAGGCGCTGGATGATCCTCATATCGCGGCCATGGGCTATCTGAAACCCGTTGATTTTCCCGGCCTGCCCGGCCCTGCCCCGATCATGGAGACGCCGGTGCGCCTGTCGGCGACACCGGGCAGCGTGCAAGGCCGCGCGCCTCTGCTAGGTGAGCACACAGACAGCATCTTGGGCGACCTTGGCTATTCGGCCGCTGAGATCGCAGGCTTTCGTGCGGAAGGCGTTGTCTGATGCCATCACCATTTGATGCTTTCCCACGTTTTTCTCTGGCGCATCTGCCAACACCGCTCGGCGAGATGACCCGCTTGCGCGCCCACCTAGGCCCCGCCAGCCCGCGTCTCTTCATCAAACGCGATGATTGCACAGGCCTTGGCGGCGGCGGCAACAAGACGCGCAAACTGGAATTTTTGGTCGGCGAAGCGCTGGCGCAAGGGGCCGATACCATCGTTACGACCGGCGCGCTGCAATCCAACCATGCGCGCCAAACAGCTGCTGCGGCGGCGGCCGCCGGTTTCAAAGCTGTGCTCGTATTGTTGGACATGGTGCCCTACCAAGGGCAGAGCTATCGCCAATCCGGCAATCGGTTGCTTGATGATATTTTTGGCGCCGACGTGCGCATCATCCCACCGGGAGCTGACGCAACGGCCTTCTTCAAGAGTGTCATGGCCGAGTTGCAAGCAGCAGGTGCCAAGCCCTATTTCACGCCTGCAGGCGGGTCCACGGTGACGGGCTCGCTCGGCTATGCCGCCGCCTATCTGGAAATGGCCGACGAACTTGCGGCACGCGGTATCACTGGCGCGCATCTCATCCACGCCTCCTCCAGCGGCGGCACGCAAGCCGGGCTCATCGCTGGACGGCAATTGCGCCATGACGGCCCAGCGATCCATGGCATCAACGTTTATCGTCTTGATACAGACAAAATGAAAGCCGACATCGCCAGTCTGGCCGCCAAAACCGCAGAACACCTTGGCCTTGCCGCGCCAAGCGCCAATGTCGTTGTGCTCGAAGATGGTTTCGTGGGCACGGGCTACGGTGTGCCGACTGAAGGAATGATCGAAGCGGTGGAGCTTGTGGCACGCACAGAAGGCATCCTGCTTGATCCTGTTTATACAGGCAAAGGCATGGCGGGCATGATTGCGCTGATCAAACGCGGCACGTTCACACCCGATGACACGCTGGTCTTTTTGCATACGGGCGGGATGCCGGGCTTGTTTGCTTATGAAGAGGAATTTACGCTGCCGTAATCAAGCGGCTTGGGCTGCCACGCGGCCACGACGCCGCAGAATATCGGCGGCTTTGATTTCGCCCAGCGTTTCGCGGCAATCGATAACAACATCGAGGAAGTTCAGTGCGTTGTCGCGCTCGGCATCGCTGGTGCGACGAATTTCCTCGATCAGCCCGTCTTCATAAGCGACCAGGTAGGTTTCGATCTGCTGCTGAATGCTACGGCAATGAGCATGCACGCCGATGCTATCGGCCACCGCTCCAATGGCGCTGAGGAATTGCATTTCACCCATGAGTTTGGCGACACGTTCATTGTTGGGCTCATAGCCCACGTCAGGGCGGCGCGGCCCGTTCTTGCCGTAGGTGCCGATCTGATGGATCGGCAGTGCCTTGGCGATGTCTTGCTGAAAGCGCGACATTTCTTCGGCGATGGTGGCCGACAGCTTGGCGCGCGCGGTCAAAATTCTATGGCCCCAATCGCTCACACGGCGAATATCGATTTCGCCGATAAAACCCTGCGAAATTTCAGCAAATCGCGTGATGTCACGGGCCATCTGCGGCAGGTCAGCTTTGCCGGGGCGCAGGTTTTCGAGGCTGCGGGCAATGTCTTCGACTTCACCGAGGAAAATCTCGCCAAGTTCAGCAAGACCGGATCGGTTTATGGCCGCGTCATTGCCAAAGCCCGACACTTTACGGGCAAGGCGCATGATCTGCCATGGCACGGACAGGCGGGTCATCGCGGCCAGTGGCACATAGACGGCATATTCAGGCAGCGCGTCGCGCGCGTCTTCGTAAAGCTCGCCGACAAAGGCAACAAGATGATCGTCAAAATCACTGATATGTTTGGGAAGTTCCTCGCCAAGTCGCAGCATGAAGGGGGCCACTGCCAACGCTTCGGCCATCACACGCGCGTCTTCGACAACGGCCTCGCCACCCAATTGACGTTCGAGTTTGCGGCGCTGGGCAATGTCACCGCGCACCGCTTCAATGGCATACAGGAGAGCGGCCGAACAGGAGGCATGTAACACAGCGATGGAACCGCTTAGCGCAATCTTGTTATTGCTAAGCGTGTGCTCAACGATGCGGGCGGTGATGTCGTGCAATGCGTCGGGCAGAAGTTCGCTCGATAGCCAAATCCAGACCGGGTCGATCGAGGCGCGCGCAATCTGGCGCAAATTCCGTGACGGGTCGCGGCGGTTCACCAGCAGATCTTCAAACGGCGCACAGAACTGGCGCAGCGGATCGGGCAAACCGGGCCTGGGGCCCTTGTTGCGCTCGAGCACTGGGCGCAGCGACGAGAGGATGAGATCATAGGGTAGCCCGTCAACGCCTTGCAGGCGCTGGCGCTCAAGACCGGACGCAAGTTTGATCGCCATTGTCGGCGCAAGACGCGCCAACAAAGCAGACAAACGCTTTTCCAAAGCTGATCCGATACTGGGTTCCATAAAGCTCGCGACCATTCCCTTAACGCGTGGGCACAGCAACGAACGCGGCACCCACGGGCACAGATTAGATTGTCATGCTTAATATTTGTTTCACGGGCGGTATCAAGCGCAGCGCTCCCTAGCGCATTCGAGCCTCAATTCAGCAGGATTTGTCGTCATTTTCCTGTGATGGCCCTTACTCTTTGCACAATCGCGCTTTAGCATTGCCGCCATGTTCGCAAATCTGATCTATGACCGCACCCGCGCCCTCGTCTGGGAAACACCTCCACAAGGCCTGCCAGCTTGGCAGGCCGCGCTCATTCAAGCGGCGCAGATCGTCTGGGTTGTCGGGCGGGATCTGATCGACGGACGGCTCAATCTGCGGGCTATGAGCCTTGTCTATACGACGCTCCTGTCGCTTGTTCCGACCATCGCTATTGCCTTTGCCATCTTCCGGGCCTTTGGCTATGCGGTCTATGTACAGGATTTTCTCAGCCAGTTCCTCGGCCCACTCGGCGAGCAAGGCACGGAAATCACAACGCGGCTGATGGAGTTCGTCGAACGCGTGAATGCCAATGTGCTGGGCACGGTCGGCTTTGCCTTTCTCATCTACACCGTCATTTCCATGATCAAAAAAATCGAGGCGGCGTTCAACGACATCTGGCGCGTCGAGGCCAATCGCTCGTTGACGCGACAGGTCACCGAGATCGTCAGCATGAGCGTGTTGGGGCCGCTGGTGCTCGTCACCTTCCTCGGCATCATGGCGGGCGCGCTGTCCAATGCCTATGTCGGCACGCTGGTTGATTTTGCACCGATCAAGTTTCTCATCTCGCAAATGAGCAAACTTGTGCCCTATGTCGTCCTGATTGCGGTCTTCACTCTCCTTTACATGATAATGCCCAATACGCGGGTCAAGCTCAGTTCCGCCTTTGTCGGCGCGACAGTGGCGGGCATCGCTTGGGGCATCACTGGCTGGGCCTTTGCCACATTCGTTGTTCGCTCGGCGCAATATGTGGCGGTCTATTCGGCCTTTGCCAGCCTCGTCGTCTTTATGATCTGGCTCTATGCCGCTTGGCTCATTCTTTTGGTCGGTTGTTCGATCTCATTCTATTTCCAAAAGCGTCAGCATCTATCGCCGATCATCGGCCTTGCTCATCTCACCTCGCATCAGCAGCAACATATGGCGGTCAAAGCCCTTGTCCTGATCCACGAAGCCTTCGAGGGCGGTGGTGACGCATGGACCGACGAAACACTGGCGCGCCGCCTGCGCTTACCCGTCGAGGCTATGACCGAGATCGAAATGGCGTTAATCGCGGGTGGCTTCATTGCGCGCTCCGATGGCCCCATGTCCCGCCTCATCCCGGTTCGCCCGGCCCGGCTGGTCAGCCTTGCCGACGTCGTGGGCGTATTACGGAAAACCCGCAACAAGGGCAGCGTCGCAGACGAGGCGCTTGGCCACCTTCCGGCCGTGGATGATTTTTTTGTCAAACTCAGTGCGGCGGAAGGCGATCTTTTAAGCGGGACCACGATTGCCATGCTGATGGCATCGTCACTACAAACTGCGGCCTCCCGGTCGCAGGATGTCGAGGTTCTACCGCAAACCAGCGATCCAATCAGCCAGTGATTCGTCGCGATTTGTCCGCCCCTTCGAAGACGCGCGATGCGGCGTACAAAAACGGCGCGGCACTCGTCATTTGTAAACCTCAAAAAATGACAGAATCCCAACGCTCGCACGACATCTCAAGTGTGCGCTGCATTCAGGGTCTTGACGTAACTACGCCTGCGTCCCACGCTCAAGTTCCCTACTCGTTTTAACAACTGAAAGGAGGTGATCCGATGTCTAACGGTTTGATGACACCGTTTGCTATCGCCAGCATATTGATCTCGACAGAGGGTCGTGAGGCAAAGCAGGCAAGGTCGGATACGCCTAAGGACCTTTCTGCATAATCCAGCCATTCTCTTCATGGACGGAGCGGGGCTCCCTCCATGATCCGAGCAAATGCGCATGAGCGACAAACGGGGCGATCTAGCACTCATCTTTATGTGCAGGTCGCGTCGCAGCCGTTCCAAGAACAAGGGCGCCGCACTCGTAAAGGAGTGTGGCGCCCTTACCTTTTAGAGCATCATCCGTGAACGTATGGTTAGCCGTTCTGTAGCTGCCATGAACCGTCCGGCTGGCGGCACGCTGTTCCATAGGCGCGTTCGGCCCGCCCGCCGATATTGACGGTCTGGGTATATTCGCGGCAATAGCTGTTGCCCGACTGATATGAACGTCCCGGCGCGACCATGCCCGAATTACCGCTATCGGGATTGCGCCACTCGACCGGTGCACCGGTTTCAAACGAACGATATGACGCTTGGCTGAGATATTGTTGGTCGGCGCGGTCAAGGCTGCGGCCAATATTATTGCCCGCCAATGCGCCAAGCAGAACGCCCGCGCCTGTCGCCCAAAGACGCCCTGTGCCATTGCCAAATTGAGCCCCGGCCAGACCACCAGCAACCGCGCCGCTAAGCGTGCCGATCTGTTGCTTGGGGCCTGCCCCTCCGTAGGGGCCGTAGCCCGGTTGGGCGCAACCAGCCAGAGCTGCCGTCATGGCGCCCGCGATGATGATGCGTGTGAATTTCATTTTGCTACCCCGTTGAGATGAACTGATTGAACGGGGATGAGCCTAGAGGATCGTCGCTGATGGCGGCCTGAATGTGTCGTTCATCTGGTGTTCACCTTGGGCGCGGCTCACCCGCTCGCGGCAGGCAAAATCAGTTCCGCCTTTAACCCGCCAAGGGCTGAATCTACGAGCCGCAATTCACCGCCGTAAAGCTCGGCAATCTCGGTGACAATCGACAGGCCAAGGCCCGATCCAGGTTTGCTTTCATCGAGCCGCCCGCCCCGCTTCAGCGCCGCTTTACGGCTTTCTTCCGGCACACCCGGCCCGTCATCTTCGACTGTGATCACGATGGCGGGGCGACCGCGGCGCGGTTCACTCAGCCGTTTTGCGCGCAGCACCACACGGGATTTAGCCCATTTGCAGGCATTATCCATCAGGTTGCCAACTATTTCCTCCAAGTCCTGCGCTTCACCGCGAAAGCCTAAGTCTTCAGGGCAGTCCACAACCACTCGGATGCCGCCTTCGGCATAGATGCGCTCCAACGCTCGACCAAGGCGCGTCACAGCATGATGCACCGGCGTATGTGCGCCAAACACGTTGGCCGACGCGGCCATACGCGCGCGCGCCAGATGATGGTCGATTTGCTCGCGCATATGACCCGCCGCACGGCCCACCATATCGCCGAACTCGCCTTCATTGCTGCGGGCTTCATTGGTCAGTACCGATAGCGGCGTCTTCAGCGCATGGGCCAGATTGCCGACATGGGTGCGAGCGCGCTCCAGCACTTCGCGGTTGCCTTCCAGCAGTGAATTGATTTCGTCAGCCAATGGCGCGATTTCAGTGGGAAATTTGCCCTCAAGTTTTGTTGCCTTACCGCTACGGATTTGCGATAGCGAGCGCCGCGCCGTTTCAAGCGGGCGCAACCCGAAACGCACCTGAATAAGCAGAGCCACCAAAATTCCTAAGCCGAGCGCTGCCAGAGCAATGAACACTGTGCCGTTGAAGCTCTGGATGTCGGCTTCCATTTCGGCCTTGTCGCCTGCCACCGAAAACGAAACCGGCACATCATAGCCCGGCAGCATGACGCGGCGCTCGATCACGCGCAGCATTTGTCCGTCGGGACCGGGCGTATCGAAAAAACGCGCGCCGGATATATCGCGTGTCGAGTCCTTGGCTTTGCTGAGATCGATGGTTTGGTCAAACAGCGAGCGCGAACGCAAGGCGAGCCGCTGGGCGATGGGGGCGACCTGCCAATACCAGCCGGAATAGGCAAAGTCGAAACGGGTTTCGTTGAGGTTGCGGGTGCGGATGATTTCGCCCTTGTCATCGACATCGGTGGTCGCAATCAGACTGCCCAACAGCACCTCGAGGCGCGCATCAAAGGAATGTTCGACGGTTTGGCGAAAGATCGACGACAGGAGAATCCCGCCGACCAACAGAGCGATAGAACTCCACAGTGCCGCACCCGCCACCAGACGAAAGGCAAGACTGTCCGTGCGCCCGTTTAGCCCGATGCTGGGAACTTTAAACCGCATCTTCAGGCGCTGCGAGCCGGTATCCAAGGCCGCGCACGGTCTCGATCATATCCTTGCCGAGCTTGCGGCGTAGGCGTCCGACAAAGACTTCAATCGTGTTGCTGTCGCGGTCGAAATCTTGATCGTAAAGATGTTCGACCAACTCAGTGCGCGAGATGATACGGCCTTGATGATGCATCAGATATTCAATCAAGCGATATTCAAGTGAGGTGAGCTTGATCGCAGTGCCGTTGACGGTGACGCGCGAGGTGCGCGTATCGACCCGCAGCGGCCCGCATTCCATTTCGCTGGAGGCGTGCCCACTGGCGCGGCGCAGCAGTGCGCGAATGCGCGCCAGCACTTCCTCCATGAAAAACGGCTTGGCCACATAGTCATCGGCACCGGCGTCAAAACCTGCCACCTTGTCCGACCAGCGGTCACGCGCTGTCAAGATCAGCACCGGCATTGCCTTGCCGTCGCGCCGCCATTTTTCGAGCACCGTCACGCCGTCCATTTCCGGTAGGCCGAGGTCGAGAACCACGGCGTCATAAGGCTCGGTGTCACCCAGAAAATGGCCTTCCTCGCCATCGCTGGCGCTATCGACCACATAGCCTGCCTCCTGCAAGGCAGCCACGAGCTGACGATTGAGATCGGGATCATCTTCGACAACAAGTAAGCGCAATTCAGTGCCCTCCCTGTCGGACGCCCAGGATGTTTCCCGACGCGGCATCCGCCGTCACGATGGCGACATTGCCATCCTTCGTCATCATTTTAATGAGATAAATGGAGCGGCCACCGCGCTCGACCAGATTAGCGTCAAGCAGGCGGCCGGGCACTCTTTGTTGCACACGGGCCAGCACCTTGCCCAAAGGCAAAACGCGGCCCTCGCGCACGGCCTCGCGCGCATGATATTGATCAGAATGGGCGCCTACATTTTCGGCCACATGGCCAATGCCGGTGCCAGCGCCTAGAGCAAGATCAAACGACGCGGCATGCGCCGTCCCTGCGCTCGCCACCAAGACGGCGGAGAACAGGAGGGGGCGGAGCCATGTGCGTAGCTTGATCATGTGTCCGGTTTAGTCCCCCTAGGCTGAACCCTTGATGAATGAAGCTCAGAAGCCGGAAAATGTCGCCCATTCTTCCAGCGGTGCCCTTGTCGTGCGCAGAGAATTGATCGGCGCGGCTTCATCCATATAGCCAAGGCCCATACCGCAGAACAGCATAAGCTCATCAGGCATATTGACAAACTCTGCGACGGTTTTGGGCCAGATCGCCCAGGCTTCTTGTGGGGCCGTATGCAGGCCCTCCTCGCGCGCCATCAGCATCACCGATTGCACGAACATGCCCAGATCAGCCCATTGGTCGATGCCCATCTGCCGATCAATGGCAAAAAACAACATCACTGGCGCGTCAAAGCTGCGGAAATTACGGGCGAATTGCTTGAGCCGCCCCGGCTTGTCCTCGCGCGGCACGCCAATGGTGGCATACATGTCCTCGCCGCATTTGAAGCGCCGCGACCTGTATGGCTCCTTCAGCCCTTCGGGATAGATCGGATATTCGCTACCTTCGCCGAAGAGGTTTGTCTTCTGCTTTTCAGCAATCAGGTCGAGAAAGGCTTTGCGTTTGTCACCGGCCAGCACATAGACATGCCACGGCTGAAGGTTGCCGCCCGACGGCGCCCATTTCGCGCCCTCCAGCACCGTGCGCACCTGCGCTTCGCTCACCGGCTTGTCGAGATAAGCGCGACAGGTGATGCGCGACTTCAGAGCTTCGGACACTTTCATGGAGATCTCCGTTTTCTGGGCCATCCTTCGAGACGGCTGCTTCGCAACCTCCTTGAGGCATGAGGTTCATGTTAAATCCGCCCTCATGCCTCAAGGAGCCGCACTTGCGGCGTCTCGAAGCCTCATCCTGAGGAGCCGCCCTTGCGGCGTCTCGAAGGACGAGAATCGGCCCGCGTCACCGCCCCGTGACATAGGGCCATAATTCATCGGCACCGCGCTCCATCGCTGCGCGACCAAGCTCGTCGGCCCATTCAGCGCCCGCGCCAAATTCCGAGCGCCACGACCAGAGCCGCCGCGTCGCAAAATGAAGCCCGTGCTCATAGGTAAAGCCGATCGCGCCATGCACCTGATGGGCAATCGAGGTGGCGATGCTCGATGCATCATCGGCGCGCACTTTGGCCACCGCGATTTCAAATGCCGCCTCGCCCTTGTCGGCCGCCGCGCAAGCATGCGCCGCGGCAATGCCCGCCGCTGCCGATTGTGTCGAGAGCACGGCCAGTTGCTGCTGGATCGCCTGAAACTTACCGATGGGTTTGCCGAACTGCGTGCGCTCGTTGGCATAAGCGACCGATTGGCTGGTCAGATAATCGAGTGCGCCAGCCATTTGCGCGGCGCGCGCCAGCGCACCGAACAAGCGCAAGCCATTAGCAGGTAGCTCGACCCAGCCCGTCTCCACCACCACGCGTTCAAAGGTCAGCGTGTCGCGAGGTTCGCGCGCCAGATTTTGGTCTTGGGTGATGCGTGCATAGTCCAGCGGCACCAATACGGCTTCAACGCCCCAGCCGCTTTTGACGAGCGCCACCGCATGCGCGGCATTGCGGCCCCATGGCACGCGTGTCGCTTTGCCCGACAGGCGTCCTTCCTTCAACAGAAAGTCACCTTCCATCAGCGTGATCACACCTTCGGGAAGTGCGATCCCAGCGCGCGCCAAAATCCAGCCCGCGACGATCGCTTCAGCCAGTGGCAGGGGAGCTGCGTGTTCGCCCGCCGCTTTCAGCACGACATAGGCGTCTGACCATGTCGCGCCTGCGCCTTCCATCTCTTCAGGCACCAGCACGCGCGTCAACCCGTTGGCGACCAACTCGTCCCACAGCGCTTGCGGCCATGTGCCTTGCTCGGCGGCCACGATGGTTTGTTTGGTGGCGTGTTGGACCAGCAAGCGGTTGACGCTGTCGGACAGGATGGTCTGCAATTCGTTCATGATCGTTTCCTCACCGCAGACCAAGGCCACGGGCGATGATGCCGCGCAGGATTTCACGTGTGCCGCCACGCAGTGAGAAGGACGGCACGGTTTGCGTCAGATAGCCGAGCACCTCGGTGAGGTCGCTGCCGCCGCCCAATGTCGGCTCCGCGCCGAGCAGCTCATGCGCCTTAACCGGCATGTCCTGCTCAAATCCCGCGCCTAAATCCTTCACCACCGAGGCTTCCAGCGCCGGGTTCTCGCCCTTGTCGAGCATGCCCGCCACCGACAGCGACATTTGTCGCAACGTCACCAGATGCGCAATCAGACGCCCCACTTCCTTTGCGCCCTCTTTGCCGCCGCGCAATTGTAACTCGCGCACCAGTTCCTTCATTAGCAGATAGCTTGAAAGATAGCGTTCTGGTCCTGAACGTTCAAAGGCGAGTTCAGCGCTCACCTGTTTCCAGCCCGAGCCTTCTTGGCCCACCAGCATATTGTCGGGGACCAGCACATCTTCAAACACCACTTCGTTGAAATGCGCATTGCCTGCAAGGTCTGTGATCGGCCGAATGGTGATGCCCGGCAAGGTGAGATCAACAAGGAATTGCGTCAGCCCGTCATGCTTCTTTTCGGGGTCGGTGCGAAACAGCGCGATCATGTAATGCGCTTTATGCGCATTGGAGGTCCAGAGCTTGGTGCCGTTGACGCGGTAGCCGCCCTCGACTTTTTCGGCCTTGGTGCGGGTCGCAGCAAGGTCTGAACCACTGTCGGGTTCCGACATGCCGATGCAGAGATAGCACTCGCCGCGCGCCACTTTCGGCAGCACAAGCTGGCGCTGTTCCTCGGTGCCGAAGTTCAGCAGCAAAGGCCCAGACTGCCTGTCGCCGATCCAATGCGCGCCGACGGGTGCACCAGCGGCCAGCATTTCTTCCAGCACCACATAGCGGTCAAAGGCAGAGCGTTCATGCCCCCCGTACTCTTTAGGCCAGCGCATCCCGATCCAGCCCTTGGCGCCCATCTTGGCGCTGAAGCCTGCATCAAACCCCATCCAAGTCTGCGCCCGCGTCACGGCGGGAATGTCTTTCATCTCCTCTGCCAGAAAAGCCCGCACCTCTTCGCGCAACCCGCGTGTGTTTTCCGGCAATTCACAAAGATCAAATCGAAAAGTCTGCATTTTTGTCTCTCACACCACCAGAGCCGTCGTGCCACCATCAATGCGCATGTTAAGCGCCATCAATGAGCCCGCGCGCGGGCTGGCAACGAAGGCCACAAGGTCAGCCACTTCCTCAGTCAATGTCACCTTGCCGGTGAGGTTGCCCAAAAAATTCTTTAGCACATGCGGTTCAACCTCGTCCCAGGTCGTGCCCCAACCCTTGGCTGCACCCTGCGCCACAAAGCGCTCTTCCACTTCCTTGGTGCGGATCAAGCCGGGGCTGACAATGTTGACGGTGATGCCGGTGCCTGCAAGGTCTTTGGCGAGCGACACGGTCATCGTCGCCAATGCGCCTTTCGACGCATAATAATGCGGCATTCGCGCGGCAGGTTCGGTTGAGCCGATGGTGCCCAGCATGATGATGCGGCCCCAGCCGCGCTCTTTCATACCGCCCATCACCGCGCGCGTCAGGCGCACCGCTGACAACACGTTCTTTTCATAGGCGTCGATCCAGTCTGCCGTTTCAGACTTCAGCCATGAACCGGCATCTGCCGTGCCATAATTATTGATGAGAATGTCGATAGGCCCGGCCGCCTTCACCGCTGCGTCATGCACAGCGCGCGCGCCCGCATCCGACATGATGTCGCCTGCCACCGCATAGGCTTCGCCACCGCTTGCCTTAATTTCACCGGCCACTGCTTCAGCGTCGGCCAGCGCAAATCCATGCACAATGGTGCGCGCGCCTTCGCGTGCCATGGTTTGAGCAATGGCGCGGCCCGTGCCCCGATAGGAGCCGGTGACAAGCGCGACTTTGCCGTTCAGTTGCAAATCCATTGATGGCGGTCCCCGCTGACAGCATGGTGTCTGCTGCTTCAAGTGCCCATAGTTGGGCGCGATTGCGCTAGGCGGCAAGCCGCGATGCGCATTTCGTTATGAAAAAATCAAAGGAGATTTTGCCCCATCGCGTAAACGGTCAGAATTCCGCTGCGGTAAGGGGCGCGGCGGGGCCCGACGCCGAAAAGGCCAGAAATGACGGATAGCTCCGCCCGACATAGATGCCGATGACAAAGATGATAATCCCGGCAGCCACCAAGCCTACAACAACACCCACGGGGCCTGATTCCTTGCTCGCCGGCGCGAAGGACGACTGCCGGGAGGAAAACATGCGACGAGAGGAAAAAATGCGGCCGCGAGCCATGCCACCTCCTCGAAAAACTGAACCTGAAACACTCAGGTCATTATAGAGGCTGGGACGCGCGGCGTCACCCTTCGATCCGCAATATTCCGCGTCAAAAGGCCATCGCGGCGCGAATTCAGCTCAGCGTTCCGCAACGACCACACTGACCGGCGTGGATATGACATTTGATACAAAAAGATCGGGATGAGTGCGGCCAGCTTCAAAGCCAACATAAAAAACGCCCGCGCTGAGGCACATCAGGCCAAAGGCGATGGCGAAGGGGCGCTTGGAGCGCCGCGCGTAGAAAATCCTGCGGGCCATAATACTGCACCGATTTGCCTTGCGCCGATGGAGGTTCTCCAACGCATCATCTACTAAACATGGCGGGAAATTCCAAAATACAGAACTTCCGTTAACGGAGGATGAAGACGGAACTCATCACACATAAAAAATGCGACAAACTTTAAAATGAGACATAAATTGAATCCGGAATGGTGTAAAAAAGATGCCGCCCAATCAACGCTTTTGGCGTCGCGCGGCGGGCCCATTTAGGGTTCTCGGCGTGACGATGAAAATGCGTTGCGCCGCCAGTCGGGTCCTCAATGTCGCCTGACAGTACGAGACAAGCCACCGCAAAGGCGCGACAAAAGCCTGTGTCCGTCACGTCCCAGACGCCCACATGCGCGGCGGCCCCACCGCCGCCCTCGCCGCTCGGTCCAAAGCGGCGCATGCGATTCAAAATAGCGCAAGCCAGCGCCACCTGCCCTTCTTCGTCGTCCTGACCACCTTCACTGTCCAGCACCTCACGGATCGCCACCGCCAACCGCGCGATTTCCACCACGGATTTCGGCAAAGGCGCATATCGATCCGACATTACAGGCACAGCCTCCCCCATGGAATGTGTTCCCCAACTCTCCCGCAACACCGCGTTCATCCTGACCTCATCAACAAATAGGAATATAAAGAGCATTATATACTTTACAAACCCATTTGAATGATGCTAGATTAGCTTCATCAAATGGAGCCTAAAAATGTCTGTCCTTTCAAAGCCTTACTTCCACGATGAAGAAGCCGCCTTCGCCAAATTGGAAAGCATCCTTTGGCCGGAAGGTGCTGCATGCCCTCATTGCGGTGGTGTTGATCGCGTTTATAAGATCAAGGCGAACGTTGAAAAGAAGGTCCGAATTGGCCTCCACAAGTGCGGTGATTGCCGTAAGCAGTTCACGGTCAAGGTAGGCACGGTTTTCGAGTCCAGCCATGTGAAGCTGAACCTCTGGTTTCAGGCTGTCTATTTGATGGCTTCGTCCAAGAAGGGCATCAGCGCACACCAGCTTCACCGCACGTTAGGTGTGACATACAAAACGGCTTGGTTCATGGCTCACCGTATTCGTGAAGCCATGCGTGATGGCAATCTTGGCCCGCTTGGTGGCGAAGGTATGGTTGTGGAAGCCGACGAAACATATTTTGGTTACAAAGCCGAACGCAGCCTTACGCGTAGCGATGGCAAGCCCTACAAGAAGGGCCCGCGCGGCGGTGCTAACAAACGCGCCGTGGTGGCTCTTATCGAGCGCGGCGGGCATGTCCGTTCGTTCCATGTCGATAGCGCCAACAAGGTAACTGTCACGGCAATCGTGTCGCAGAACGTGGCGAAGGAAAGCCGCTTGCACACCGACGAAAGCCGCCTCTATGCAGATGCGCATAAGTACGTTCTGAAGCATGAGACGGTAAAGCATACGGCAGGCGAATATGTGCGCGGCGATGTGACTTCAAATTCGATCGAAGGTTTCTTCTCCGTCTTCAAGCGCGGCATGAAGGGCACCTACCAACATTGCAGTGAGAAGCATCTACATCGGTATTTGGCAGAGTTTGATTTTCGCTTTAACAGACGCATCGCCTTGGGTGTGAATGATGACCAGCGCGCAAATTCTATTTTCGGTGGCATCTCCGGCAAACGCCTGACATATGTTACATCTAACTAAAAAGCCTAAGAAAACCTTTTGAAATTAGGTGATTCACAAGGTTTTGCGGCCATGCTATCATTAAGATGGAGATTTATATATGGCCACAGAACGCGTCACAATTCAGATTGAATCGAACATCGGAGAGGATGGGCCTCTCACGGTGAACGACACCTTGCATCAATTCATGGACGCGTTTGAATTATTGAGCGCCGCTATATCGGAAGAAGTTGGCGGAGATAAAATTCAATGGCGATTGGAAACCCTATCCAAAAATAGCCCAGCCACGGCAGTCGCTGTTGCATATTCATTGGACCAAGACATAATCGTAGCCCCGCTAGTCCATCGCGGTAAAAAACGATTTTCGGACGGAATAATCTCATTGTCTGAAGGCAATGTTGTGCCTTGGCTCGCGAAGAAATCTTCCACTGCAAAAGATCTTTTCCGCCGCAATCTAAATGGTGTTGGTCGAACAATTATTGATCTTGAGGAAGATGCTCCACGTACTGTTATTGTTGAGAAGTCTGCGAGAGCAAATTTGCGTTCTCTGGAACTCCTTGAGTCTACGCCTGATGTTGTAGATAGGAGCCGTTCGGTGTTTGGGACTATTGACGCGAATGTAACGGAAGCCAAGACCTACTACGGACGACCCGCTATTTATGTGAAGGAACGGCTTTCCGGTAAGATTGTACCATGCACTCTTTCCGATAAAGCCGCTGCGACTGTTGGTTTATCTCATAGTTGGGCTGATACTTGGGCGGGAAAGCGAGTTAGGGTTAAGGGGCAATTGTTTTATGATCGTAATGGCGCATTAAATAGAATTAACGCTGTCGATCTCGTGAACGTAAACCCGTCGAAGGTAGATCTAGAGGAACTCCGTAAGATGAATGTTCTGGGGGATACGTCTCCGGCTGAACATGTGGATCGTTTCTGGGGGTTCGGCAATGAATGAGCGCAAGCGGATATATTGGGACGCATGCGCTTGGCTTGGCCTGCTCAACAAAGAGGCTGATAGGACCGCTGATCTTGAATTAGTGTGGAAGAAGGCAGAGCACGGAGAGGTGGAAATCTGGACAAGCGCCATTGGAGTGGCGGAAGTCTACAAGATGAAGTGCGAGGGTAAAATTGTAGAACTTTCACCTGAGCATGACGCCAAAATTGATGCGCTCTTTGATCAAGATTTTGTTCAGGTGGTTCAAGTAGATTTTGAAATTGCGAAGCTCGCCAAAATTTTATTGCGTAAACACGATAAGCTGAAAAAGCCCAGCGACGGCATTCATTTGGCGACAGCAGTATATTGGGACCTCGATCAATTCCACACTTATGACAACGACGATATTCTCGGTTTAGATGTTGACCGCAGTGATGGAGTTAAGCTGGTAATTTGTAAGCCGAATATGATTGATGGCAATAATCTGTTTAATCAGGAAAACGGCGACCTCGATGCCTGATAAAAAAATGCAAATCAATAAATTCAAACAAGCGGCAAAAGACGTTGGCGCTGATGAGTCAGAATCCGCGTTCGAGGACAAGCTGCGACGAATAGCAAAGCCACAATCCAAGAAGGAGAAGCCCGCGAATTAAACGGGCTTTTTGCTGTCTTTATTGCCTCGCCGGTATTGGGTTTGGGAAGTATATAATACTGAATATAAACCTAATATAGGAACAAATAAAGAACCCGTCAAGACGCACTTCGGCCCAGTCCTAGTCCGGTAATGTCTCAGGTCAAATTCTGCGCCATGAGATGAGGGTATGAAGAGAACGTATCAGGGCTCATGTCATTGCGGTCAGGTCCGATTTGAAATCGACGCTGATTTAGATCACGCCTGAGTTTGCGATTGCTCCATTTGCAGACGTCGGGGAGCCCTGAACCACCGTGTCGCGTCGGCAGATTTCTGATTGTTCACGCTGCTCGAAGAACTATCGCTCTATACGTTCCATACGCATACGGCGAAGGATTACTTCTGCTCAACATGCGGAATTCAACCATTCAGGCGTCTCCGGACCAATCCAGAGGCATGGACCGTCAACGTCCGATGCTTGGAAGGTGTCGACCTTGACGCGATTCCAGTAGAACGCGTATACGGCAGCAAGCTGCCCTAATGTCGGACTCTTCAAATTGAGACGCGCCTCAAACTCCCGGCCCCGTCAGCGTCACATAATGAACAGCAAGCCGCGCCACGCCGCCAGTGAAGTCGCTGCCGGCCGCGGTCAGCAGCAACGGCGTATCGGCCCAATAGGTCACCGGACCCGAAGGGCCAAGTACGGTCGAGCCTTCGCTCACGCCGATCCCTGACCCATAGCGTCCACCGTCTGCCGCGACGCCGACGCTCCATGTTGTGGCACCGCTCAGCGCTGTCAGCACGCGGCCCGTGACGCCCAACACAATGGCGCGGTCGGGGAGGACGAAACTCGTTTCGTTCGTCGCGCCGCTGGTGAATATGTGGTCGCCTTCGAGCACATGAAAGTTGATGGCCGCGCCATGCGCGCTCGCCACGCTGCTGCCGCCGGGTTCGCTCACCCAACCAACGCCGTTGAAAGTGACGAACTCATCAGCGTCTTCATCAAAGGCCCGCCAGCCCGTCACCGGCGTTAGCATGATCCACGCCCCATCACTCCAGACAGCCACCACGTTCTCGGCGTCCGCCCAGGCATCCGTCGCGTCTGCCGCCACGATGTAGCGGTCGCCCTCAGCGGGCGATCCGGGTGGTGTGGCAAGCACGCGGCTTTTCACCGCCAGTTGCACCACGGCATCAAGCCGCCGCAGCGCTTCGTTCATCGTCACATGCTTTTGGGCTTGGGCCGCTTCCAGATAAGGGAGAGCGAGATGGGTCGTGTCAGACATGTAAAATAGCCTCGCGTTGCGTACCGCGTCCAAAGCTGCGGCTCATTTGGGCGACCCTGATGGTCAGCGTTGAAAAATCCGTCGTGCCGAAATCCGCCACCTGCGCCGCCGCGTCATAAATGACGCTCGGGGTCACCGCCTCCAGACTGCGCAGCACCGTCGCACCCGCCAGTATGTCGATGGTATAGCGTTCTTCTTCCTCAGCAAGCGGCACCTCGCTGCTCTCCCAGCTATCGCCACCCTGCCGCGTGCGGCGGATCCATTGCAACGTGATGTCGCCGCTCTCGTCGCGCGTGGCGCGAAGATGCACCGGCGACAAAGGTCGCAACCCGACACCCGCAAATGTCTTTGTCGCCTGCCCGTAGCTCGCATCGTCCATTGGCTTTGCTTGCGGCCCATAGGCCCAGATGCGCGGCAGCCCTCGTTCGGCCTCGCTCAAACCCAATTCAGCAATCGCACCATTGAGCAAAACAAAACGCGCGTCCGCTTCAGCACCCGCATTCATCGCTGCTTCCGTGCCCGCCTGTCCGCGCAGCAATCCGCGCAAGGCATAGGTGCCTGGTGCGATAAGGTCGGCTTCACGAAATTGGATCACTTCCCAGTCGCCGTTCACTGCCTCAATGCCCGCAAGGTTTGCGCCCGCCAGCACCGCCAGTTCATTCGCCGCGCTCAAGCTGCCTGCCGACATCGTGACGTCAATCGCTTCGCTCAAATCCCACCGGCTGGTGACGCCTACGCCCAACGGCGCACTCAAGCGACCCATCGCGGCCTGCCGCGTCACGACGCGATCAAAAGCAAAGCCTGCGTCTGCACCATTGCTTTTGAAAAACGCCACGCCTCCCGGCCAAGGATCGGCGGCCACGCCAACGCGCGGCGCATAAGGCGTCTCGCTGCCGCTCAGCAGTGGCAAATCCATAAAAACGACCAGCGGCGTGCCGTAAGTGGGCGCGGTCGGTGATGTGGCGTCGCGTTTAGCGTTCGGCATGGGGCCATAGAGGCTTGCCTCGCTGCGCACGCCCTGGCCCATCCGCATCCCGGCATCTGTCAACCCCGTCAGACGATAGCGGTGATGCGTGTCGCCTACATTCAGGTCCACCACATCACCCGGATCGAGCGCCAATAGGCTCGGCGGCATGGTCAGCTCCAGGCTTTCACGTTCCGTCCATGTCTGCTGCAACCAAATATCGGCGACGCGTTGCGCTTCATCTTGCGACAGCACAATCGGTAGCGCCGTGCTCGCCACACGCTGGCTGCGCACCGATAGGCGGCGTGATTCAATCGCGGCCTGCTGATAGTCGAGCGCGCCGTCGATATAGGTGAGCTTGGCCGACACCGGCAATTCGGTTTCCTGCCCGCGTGTCAATTGATAGCCCGCCGCCGCGCTCTCGTCCTCGACCGCCAGTCTGTCCGGCGTCAAGGTCGCCGCCACCTCGCCTCCCAAATGGCGAAAGCGGATTTGGCCTTCGCTCTCACACGCATCGAAGAAGCGCACCAGCATCAGCGGGGCCAGCGCATCACGCGGCGACATGATGCGGTCGATGACAAAGCCATCAACCGTGCCCGCAAGTTCAGACGCATCAAATACCGTGAAACCAACGTCGCTCATCACGGCGGCCACCAGATCGCCGAGCGGTGCCGCCCCCAAGCGTCCGTTCAGCCAATGGCCGAGTTGCCAAACCGTGCCGTCGGCCCAAACGTCCACGCGGTCGGGAAACGCCGGGAAAGGCCGCGCGTCCCAGCACCAAAAGAAAATATCGGCAGGATCAAGCATCCGCCCACTATAGACTGACGATGTCGGGTTATGCGTGCCCGGCGCGCTCCAATAGGCCATCTGCGCGGCGATGAAGACGCGCTGCATGAAATCATCACGCGTGCCGGTCGAAAAATGCGGCACTGCGTTTTCTGTCGATTTAGGGTCGCTAAAAACATTAGGCTCATTCGTGCCCTTGTCGATGGCGGGGCAACCGATTTCGGTGAAGACAATCGGCTTTCCCTCCGCCACCCAATCGGTCGGCGTTGCGCTTTCTACCCCGCCGGGGCGGTTATAATGCGCGTTCGCCCACCATGCTGTGATGTCTTTGGCGCGCCACACCCACGGCTTATCATAGGCACCATCGGTGATCGGCGTGCGCGTCTGTGTCGTGCGGTCAGCGTCAGAGGCATAATACCAATCAAAATTCTCGCCGCCCGAGATGCGTGATTTCAGATAATCAATGTCATAGATCGACGGTGCCAAGGCGCGATCAAGATGCGAAGGGCCTTTGCGCCAATCGGTCAGCGGCGCGTAATTGTCGATGCCCACAAAAGCAATATGCGCGTCCGCCCAAAGCGGATCGAGATGAAAATAGAGATCGCTCGACCCGTCGCTCGGCGCATGAGCGACATGCTCTGACCAATCGGCCGCATAGGAAATTTTTACATCCGGCAAAATACTGGCGACATCAGCGGCCAGCGCCTTGAACGCGGTAACGGCAGGATAAACACCCGCTGCACTGCGCGTCCATGTCAGCCCGCGCAATTCCGAGCCGAGCAAAAACACATCGACACCACCCGCCGCCGCGCAAAGCATCGCGTCATGCAACACCATGCGCCGATAAGACCATTCATTCGGCCCGCTGTAGCTGATCGTGTCACCGCTACGGTGGAAGTCTGTGGGCGCGGCGAGCCCGAAAAAAGCAGCCACCTGCGTGGCCGCCGCCAAAGTCATCTCCGCGTCGGGCGTCGCCGCAATGCGCCCGCGCCAAGGATAGGCCGGCTGATCGTCGGCTTCGGTCCACGGATCAGGCCTCACATTGCCTGCGGGAATATCCATCATCACAAAAGGATAAAACGTCACCGCTAGCCCGCGCGTCTTGAGGTCACGGATCGCCGCAATAACCGACGCATCGGACGGTGTGCCGCCATAAGCGGGGCGGCCATCGACCGTGCTCACTACTTGCGCGGCGTTGCGCGCCAACCCCGCGACGCGCCAAGTGCTGGGCGCTGTCACCTTGGTATGAACTTCGACCTTGGGCCGGATCGTGCAATGGCCACAGCGCAGATCATCACCGAACCAGGTCACGACCAGCGCGGCGGCGTCCACATTCACGCAAGTTGCTTGCATCTGGTTGATCGCCACCGTCCAGTCGGACCCACCCTCGGACGTATGCGTGTTGATGGCGCGGCTCGCTGTTTCGGTCAGCAATTCGCGCTGCGGCACTGGCTCATAGATGAATTCACCCGCGCCGGGAATAATCGCCAAGGCGCGCAGCTTATCCTCGACATCGCTCAAGGTTTTGAAAACCTCAAAGGCGAGTTGCGGTACGCGATTGCCAAAAGGCGTCAGGTCGAGGTCTTCAAACACCACGTAAGCCACGCCGCGATAGGCAGGCGCTGTGCCTTCCACCGCTTCGATCAACGGATCAATCGCTTGCGTCTCGTCGCCCTTGTGCAAACGCCAGACGATGCCCGACATGTCGAGTGGTTTGCCGTCAGCCCAGATGCGGCCAATGCGAGTCACCGGCCCTTCAGCCAGCGCCACGGCGAGCGACACCGAATAGCTGTATTGGGTATAGGTCGCGCCCGAGCCGCCGCCTTTGCCGCCACCGCTTGTTGTGGTCGAGCTATGTTCTTGAAATTCGGTCGCCCAAATCACTTGGCCCGCCAGCCGCGCACGCCCGTAAAGGCGTGGTATCGCCGCGCCTTCGCTCGACGTCAGCACCTGCAAGCTTGTCAGGCGCGGTCCCTGCCCGCTCGCCATGGTCGGACCGAATAATTTGGCATCGACATAGGCACCAAGCCCCGCGCCGATGGCGCTGCCCAGTGCCGCGCCTGTGATCTGTGTACCGAGAATATCGACGCCAGCAGGCAGCAGCGCGCTCCCGGCAATAGACCTGGCGGTGGAAAGAACGAGAGTGGCCATCAGCTGTCCTGATCAGGAAATCGAAATGCAAAAGCGATTTTTGCCGCCCACCAGGGCGACAGCGTTGTCTCGACAACGGCGCGGCCTGAGTAGGCATGGATCATGCGGTCGGGCGCGCTCAGGATCGCTGCATGTTTGGCAGGCCCGTTGGCGCGCATCCGAAACAGCACCACGTCGCCCGCCGCCGCATCACCAAAGGAAATTTCTGTCAGATGCCGCCGCGCCCCTTCCGCCATGGTCTCAACGGTGACGCCGCCGCCGGGCCGCTCGGCCCAATCGGCGGTATAGGGTGGTGGCGTCTCAGGTTCGGCGCCCATCACTTCGCGCCAGACGCCGCGCACAAGGCCAAGGCAATCCGTGCCTGCGCCCTTGCAGCTTGCCTGATGTTGATAGGGCGTGCCGATCCAGCTTCGCGCCACCTCGACGATGCGCGCGCCCTCAACCATTGCGGCTACCGCCATCATTGCTGTCTCCCGAGGCTGGGTAGGACATGACAAAGTCGTTGCCCGGCATATGCGGGAAGCCGCGAAAATTCGCACCATTGTTGAACTTACCCTTACAGGTCGAAAACTGCTTGTCGCAGCCCGGCGTCACGTCAAACGTATCGCCGGCCTCGACGTTGCGCGCCATCGCCTGCCAAAGCTCAACCACCGCACCCTCGCTGGTCAGCGCGTGTAGCTTCACTTCCATCGCCGCATCCGTATTCGCGCCACTGGTGAAGGTAAGCCGCCCACGCGTGAACCAATCTTCGGCATAGGCGCCAAGCCCGCTCGCTGTCAGCACGCGATCATCTTCTGCCGCCGTCACCGTGCCACTCGCCGCCGTGATAGCGATGCCGCAACGCGCATCACCCAGATCCGCGTCACAGGCATATTGATACAAGCGCCCCACCGGCTGATTGAGCCGATGCGCCAGCCCGCGCAGCTCCGCGCTGAAGCCCGTCGCGCCGCGCGTCACCTCGCCCAGATTGCCCTTGCGCAGCAGCACGCGCTGGGCAGTGTCGGCCCAATTGACGCGCCATATTTCAACCTCTGCGTCGTCATAGAGCCCTGCCGTCAGCGCTTCCTCACTCAAGCGGTCCGACATCAACGCACCCAGAATATCAAGGTTGTCCACCGCCAATTCGCTAGAGCTTTCAACCGCGCTGGCGGTAAAGCCTGCGGCCGCTTCATGCAGCAAGCCGTCTATCACCAAATCGCGGTCATGGTCGGTAAAGCCAAATCGCGTGCCATCGGCGCGCGTCAAGGTCCAGCCATGACACAGCGTTGTCGCACCACAGTCGAGATGCGCCTGCAAGTCTTCGGATAAATGCTTCACGCCTCACACCCTCACTTCAACAATTGGAATATGCGGAATGGACCCAGCCTCGAAGGCGGCCAAATTGATTTCGAGAAAATCCGTGTCAAAGCGCACAGGCACATCAAAGGCAAAACCCGCCGTGATGCTCGTATCGCTGACAGGCTCATGCCCTGCCACAAATGTGATGACGCCGGTCGTATGATCGAGAGTGAAATCCGTGCCTGCGACTTGCTCGACGCCCGCCACCGCGACCCGCACGCTATCGGCCACTGGTTTTGCGATGGCGCGCGTATAGCTGCCAACGCCTGACGCATAGGTTTTGACCAACGCAAATTCGGCGGTCGCGCCGTCACCTGTTCCAATCGTCTGATCGAGCGGCGTCACAGCCGCCCCCGGTGCGCAAGACTTCCAGTCGACGCGATCTTTCCAGCGAAAGCCGATCAACCGGCCTTGCCGCGCTTCAAAAAAAGAGATTACCTCATGCACATCGTCAAGCGAGTGCAGGCCATAGCCCGCGTTATAGCGCCGCCGCGATCCCGCCCAGGGCGTGTTGCGCTCTTCTGCGCCAGACCCCAGTGTCACAATCTCGGTCCGCCGCTCCGGCCCGCCCGTCGCGCCAAAGGCGATTTCAAGCGGAAAGCGAATGTCGTGAAAAGCCATCAATGCTGATCCTTATTTCGGTGTCGTCAGAAGCATCATTATTGGACCCTCATCCTGAGGAGCGGTGAAACCGCATCTCGAAGGGCGAGGCCCCAATCCAACCAAGCCCGCACATGACGATTGAGAAAAAACTCAAACCAAAATTTCCGTGTCGTCCCGGGACTTGATCCCGGGACCCATCTTCCCTCATCCCGCAGCGGCGCCAGCCAGAACACCCGCTCACATATTCCGCTGCCCGCGCGAGGCAACGCGCGCCAGCATGGCGGCAATCTGCGTTTCGGAGCGTTTGAAACTCTCCGCGTCGCTCGTCGTCACATTGAAAGTGATATTCGCCCCGCCGCCGCCGCCGCCACCGCCTGCCACACCGAGCCGCCCGTCTGCGCCACGTTGCAAAGGCATAATCGCTTCGGGCCCCGCTTCGCCAGCGAGCCCAACGCCGCCTTGCAGGGAAAACAACATCGGACTTGCCACCACGCCACCTTTGGCAAAGGGTTTCACCCGGCCACCAGCAAAGACATTGCCGTCGGCGCTCGGCACCAGCGATGAGGCCAGCGAACCAAGCGAGCCGCCGATAGAATTGACGGCGTTGTTCAGCACCAAACGTGAGAGGTCCAGCGCCAGCTTCTTCAACGTCCCCGACAGCGATTTACCGCGCAGCGCCACATCGTCAAAGGCCGATGTTAAAGATCGGCCAAAATCGCGCCCGCCCGTGCCCGCGCGGCGATATTCGCTCGACACATTGGAAAGCGTCCGCGTCGTCTCGGCCCCGAAAGCGCGTGTCGCCGCCGTTGCCGCATCCATCGCCGATGTCATGGCGGCGGGATCATTAGGATCGGTCATCTGTTTTCCTTCGCATCAAACCTTCATGGACACAGCACCCGCGCCTCATCGCGCAAGCGTCCGTAATCCGTTATGAACACACCCGTCTTTGATGACTTGCCAAGCTGCGCCAGCTCATCAACCACCGCCGCTTGCTCTGCTGCCGAATAGTGCGGCACCGTCAGACACAGTGCATCAGAAGGTGCCTTTGCGCAGGCGTTCAGCGGCATCATCGACAGTATGAGGGCCAAGCTCGCCCGCTTTGCGTATGGCATTTTGTTTCTCCATGAGGGCGGCCAACGCGTCGGCCCGCGCGCGCTCACGCGCCCAGGCCCAGGCCGTGGCGCTGGAGGCCAGCGATGCAACAAGGCTGAGCAGTTTTGCCAGCAGATCAATCACACCGCTGCATCAACATGCAACCGCGCTTCGATCATGCGCATCAGATGATCGCCATCGAGGCCCAGCGCCTTCACAGCACCGGGCACATGTACCAGCGCATAATTGGCCGCGTCGGCCACCAGCTCGCTTTTGACGTCGAGTGTCAGGTGGTCTTTCTCCATCGCGTTGAGGCGCGACATGGCAAAGGAAATGCCCATGGTCAGTGCCTTGTCGAGAATCTGACCCAACTCACCATCGCGCTTGGCGTTCAGCCAGCCGGAAATCCGCATCGCCGCAAAGGACGCCAGCGCGGTCAGCACGCCCAGCAGAAATTCGTTCAAAAGCGGCTGCACGGTTGAAAAATCAATCGCAAACATGTTCGTCTCCATTCGTCACTTTGTTTGATCGGGAAATGCCGCTCGCAGCGCGTCAAGCGTCTGACGCGTCATTGTGTCGGGTGCTGGCGCGAGCCCCGCGCCAATTGCTGCCGTACTCAGCTCCGGCAGCGTCATCGCCCAGAACTCGCGCGGCGCAAGGCGCAAGGTGCCCATGCCGATCTGCATGGCGCGCGCCCAGGGAAATCTCATCACTCGCCTGTCGCGCCGCTAAACGTCGCCGTCAGCAGATCAGCCACGATAGCGATATAGCCCGCCGCCCCACCTTCCGCGCTCATCTGGGCCACCTCGTCGTCGCTGACACTCGCGCCCGCACCGCGAAGCCCTGCGCCGATCACACGAATCGCGTCGCGCGCGCCGATGCGGCCCGTCTCGAAGCGTGTCGCCAACGCCAACATGTCCTCGCCGCCGAAAGCGTCTTCGAGTTCCGCGAGTGCCCCCAGCGTCAGCACAAGCACGCGCCGTTCGCCGCCAAGCATGGCCTCGATTTCACCGCAATGTCTGTTGGCCATGTTTCTTCCTTTGTCTGCAGAAAATGGCGCCCTCCTTCGAGACACGACTTCGCCGCTCCTCAGGATGAGGCTGTTATAAATTCAGCCTCATCCTGAGGAGGGCTGCTTAGCCGGTCTCGAAGGATCACGCCGCCGTAAAACTCAGCGCGCCTGCACTCTCCAGCGCCATATCAAACGTCACCTCGCCGTCATGCTCACCGGCATATTCCAGCGCCGTGATCTGAAACGCGCCCGCAACCGTGCCGAAATCTGGAATGACGATTTGCCAATTCTTGATGGCCGCGTCGAAAAATACCTGCCGCACATTGGCGTCCGATGTGCTGTCGCGAAAAATGCCGCGCCCGCTGACGCTGGCCGAGCGTACGCCCGCGCCTTCCAGCAGTTCGCGCCATTGGCCGCTGGATTCCGTATTGGTCACATCAACGCTGCGCGCGTTGAAAGCGAGCGAACGCGTGCGTAAACCCGCCACGGTGGTAAATATGCCTTCGCCGCTCGCGTCGAGCTTAACGAGCAGGTCTTTGCCTTTTTGAGCCGCCATTGTCTGTTCCTATTCACTGATCTGTTCGGTGACGGCGCGAAAGCGGATGGTGCCGCGCCAGGTTGCGCCGTCAGGTTCGCGGCGCGTGTCGGCATCGCGAAAGCGCAGATTGATGAGCCGATGGCCTTCCAGCGTCAGGCTTGCGTCCTGCAAAGCGGCATGAACCACGCCCATCGCAAGCTTGGCTTCGGCGCGCCCGCCGCCGCGCGAGAAGACATAGAGGCTAAGCAAGTGCTCAGCGCCCGCTTGGTCATCCGTGCTCCAGTCGTTCACCAGCGTTTCGCCAAGCGTCAGATAGGGGAACGTCACGTCACCCGGCGCATTGTCATAGATGCGGGTGGCGACAGACGCCGTCACGCCAGCATCTGTCGTGAGCCGCGCATAGATCGCCTTTTGCAGCGCTAGGTCAGCGTCGCCTGAAACATCAAGTGTCATGCACCGCCTCCTTCTGCCTCGATGACGAGCCAGCGCCGCGCCCCATCAGGGTCGCGCAGGCCTCGAATATTGAACACATCTCCACGCCAGACGATCCGCATGACGCTCGTCACATCATCGCGGTAGCGCAGCCGGAGCGTGAGGCGCGCGCGGGCTTCCATGCGCTCGCCTTGCGCCACTTCCGCCCCAGATTTCGTTGTGACCTCCGCCCATAGCGTAGCCAGCGCACTCCATGTCAGCGCGGCTCCACCGGTGCCATCGCCCGTGCGTGTCGGCGTTTGGATGGTGATGCGTTCGCGCATTCTTCCGACGCCGCTCACAGATGCACCCGTCGATAGGGCGCAATCAACGCCGCCACAGACAATGGCAAAACCTCCGCTCTTTCGCCCAGCGCCACCGGCTCGCGGTTTTCAAACCAATGCGCCGCCAGCAGCAAGATCGCCTGTTTCAGTGGCGCGGGCACCGCGGCGGCCCCGCCATAGCCTGCGGTAAAATCAATGGCGATGCCGCCGACGCGTTGCGTCGGCAGCGGCCAGGCCGCCACACGCGTCAGGCGCGGGGCGTCGCCTTGCAGCGCCGTCTGGTATAGCGAAGCCGCAACAGCGCGCGTGCCATCAACATCGTTGATCGTCACCGCTGTCACCGCGCTCGCCGGGGCGATGGGCAGCGTCACGGTTGCGCCGGGCCACTCGTCTAGGATCAGCCGCCAGCTTTGCGTCATGAAGGCGCGCCGCGTTTCAGCCTCCAGCGATGCGCGTGCCGCCGTCAGCAGCGCCGTCAGCAAGCCGTCCTCACTTGTCGCATCAAGGCGCAGATGGGCGCGCGCCTCGTCCAGCGTCACAGGCTCATCCGTCGGGCCGGTCACCAGCAGCAATGTCATCATGTCACTCGTTTTTGAAATTCGGGATAAAGGGGTCCGCCCCGACTACATTCGGGGGGCGATGCAGCCGAGGCGGTGTGGGCCTCATCGCCGTTAGGCGACAGGCTTCACATGGGCAGCGCCCAGCACGGCAAGGGCGGAGACGGGCGTTCCATTTGTGTGGGTGCCGGTCAGCACCAACGCCACACGGCTGTAGCGTGCGTTGCCGACATAGCCGATGCGATATTCCGCGAGCGTCGCCTCGTCGGATGCGACCGTGGCAAAGATGCCCGCCTCGTCGGTTGGCCCGCCATTGACGTCACCGGCCTCCGTCACCGGCTCCCAGCTGCTGCCATCTTCGGACGCTTCGAGTTTCACATCCGTCTTGATGCTTTCCGACAAGGTATCGCCGCTCGCGCCGAAGAGGACGATATGCTCGACCGCCTCGAAACCACGCCGGTCCACCGGCGCGCCCGTGCGGGCGGCGGTGGTGACGGCGGGGTCGAGCGTCTGCACGGTTTTGATGTTGTGATGCAGGTCTTTCATGCTGTGGCCCTCCTCAAGCCGTGCCGAATTTCAACAATTTCAGCGCCTCGAAATTCTGCACGCCGCCGCCCACGCGTTTGGTCGTGTAAAACAACACATATGGTTTTGAGCTATAGGGATCGCGCAGCACGCGCACGCCGAGGCGATCAACGATCAGATAGCCGCGTTTGAAATCGCCAAAGGCGAGTGCCGTGGCGTCTGTCGTCATCGACGGCATGTCTTCTGATTCCGTCACTGGATAATTCAGCAACGTCGATGGCGCACCTGCCGCAATGCCCGGCTGCCAGAGATAGTTGCCGTCGATATCCTTGAACTTGCGGATGGCCGATTGCGTCGAACGGTTCATCACAAAACGCGCGTTGGCCCGGTAGCCCGACTTCACCGCATAGATGAGATCAATCAAAATGTCGGCAGGATTGGCCGAGGGAAAAGCACCTGCATTGCCGGTGACGAGATAGCCGAGCTTGCCGTGGCTCCAGCTTGCGTCGGCCACCTGATCATATGAGAGGAATCCACGCGGGCGGCGGATGCCATCGCCATTGACGAAGGCCGCCCCTTCCTGTTCAGCAAAGGCAGTCTGCACTTCTTCGGCTAGCCACTGGTCGATGTTGACAGCGCTGTCGTCCAGCAGCGTCGAGGTGGCGGCCGGCATGGCATAAAGCTCCATCGCCGGAAACTCGATCTCAGACAATTGCGCGCCGCTGGTTTCAACACGGCCTTCTGTCTCGCCAACCCAACCGCTGGCAAAGCCGCTGATGGCAAACGGCTTTTTGTAGCTTGCCGCGCCGATCTGGCGGACGCCCGCAATAGCGCGAATGGGTGAGGCGTCCGAGACCACACGGTCGATCATGCGTTCGGTTTCGGCAGGCACCAGATAACCGCCATCGGGATCAGATTGCGCGGCCAGAGCTTTTGCCTCAAGGCTGCGCAACTCATGCGTTTCGCCCTTGCGCACATAGGTGTCAAAGGCCTGCTTGTGTTCGCGCCGCGCCGGGTCAAGCCGTGCCCGCGTCTCGCCGCCGATCTCGGGGCGGGCAAAAGCCAGCGCCAAATCGTCCACGGTTTTCTTCTGGCGGTCGAGCGCGCGGTTGATGCGCTCCACCTTGTCGTCGGTCACCACGTCGGCGCTGAGCTTGCGCTCGATCTGGCCGAGGCGATCATCATTGGCCTCCTTGAAGTCTTCAAAGGCGCCAAGAAAATCATCCAGCGCATCGCGCACTTCATGAGCCACAGGCCCGCTCTTGGTTTCAATAGTGTCCGGCGTACTTTTGGTTTCAAGCGCGCGGGTCTTCAGTGACGCCCCGATGCGCGGGACGCCTTGGTTGATGGCACTCATGGGTGCTCCTATGTCAGGGTTTGAAAATCAACGAGGCAGCACGGATGGCCCGTGCCAAGCTCGCACTCGATTTCGCCGAGTTCTTTACAGCGCTAATGCACGGCTCTTTTTTGTTTTTCACGGCGCTAATGCGCGCTTGAGGCAGCATGGGAAATGTCACAACCGATATTTCCCACAAGTCCACTTCCATCAGTCGCCTGAGGCCCGTCTTCCTGTCGTTCTGGGCTTTGACGACATGATAGCCGATGGATAATCCGTCAATCGCGCCCGCCCGCATCAGGCTCAGCACTTCGCGCGAGCGCGCCACGTCATCCAGCAATTGTCCCTGTACGAATAGGCCCCGCTGGTCTTCCGTGATTTTCGTCCAGATGCCGATAGGCTCCATCGGGTCATGCTGATAGAGCAGCTTCACCCCATGCTTGCCGCGCCGCGCGAGCGATCTACGAAACGCGCCCGGCATCACCATGTCGCGGCCCAGGTCTTCAGCCCCAAACAGCGAGGCATAACCTTCAAAACTGCCATCGCCGCCGACACTCTTGAAATCAAACCGCGTCGCCTTGCGCTCAATATCGTCCACTCGTTCGCTCACGCGACCTCCACGCTTTGGAATTTGCCCAATAAAAAAGCACCCCGGAGGGTGCTTGGTGTCTTCAACACATTTGATGCTGTCGTCCCGGGGCCCTCCTTTGATGCAAAGATGGCCCGGGACCCATCTTGCTTTCACAATCCGCAGGGCCCACTGGATCCCGGGATCAAGCCCCGGGATGACACTGAGATGAAGTCAGAATTTTATAGCTCAACCCTCACCCTGAGGAGCGGCAAAGCCGCGTCTCGAAGGGCGAGGCCACTCACTTCGCTGCAATCACCCGATCCAACTTCTCTTCAATCCGCGCCAGTGACGCCCGCATGGCTTTCGACTGCTCCTCCAGCCGCGCCGTGCGTTCCACCACTTCATCGGTCCGCGCCGAACGCAGCTCCAGCGCCGTCAGCCGTTCGGCCGCCGCACCGGACCACATCAGCGCCGCGCCCGTCTGCAAGACGATGGTCAGCACCAGCGCCACAGGCACATGCCGATCGATGCGCCAACCGGAATTTTCGCCGAGTTTCAAGGCGCACCTCTTTCGCTAAAATTAATTACATAAATTCAACGTAACAATGGCTTCTACTCAATGGGTTTAGCTCTTTGAAGTATTTCACTTTCGAACCGCCACCAATGCATAAAAACTGAATGTATAAAATTGAGCTTCACCGTCCCAGCAGAACCCAAACCCCGTGCCAGCGTAACCTCATTATCACACGACGCTTCAACAGCCCAAAATATTGGAGGTTCTTTCGCTTCAATTTCAAGCCTGCGCCTCTCCCACTCACATACCAGCCTTTCGTCAATTTTCAGGGCCGTTCGAATTCCAATGAGTAGTGCAGTAAAATCAGCGTAGAGCATAACATGATCACGCGCTTTCATTGAAAAAGCGAAGACCAAATCCAAAGTAGCCAAAATTGTTCCGAATAGGGCGAAGTATTTTGGTTCGCCCGCGATATCTGCAAATACCGCAGAACCAGTCATAATCACTCCAAACATGACTGCACGATGAAGACGTTCGTAGTGGGCTCTGCGTCGTTGATGATAGCGGAGTGACTTTTCGATCGCAAAGTCTAGCCGCTCCTTTCTATCAGAGAGCTCCATACCTATTTCTTCTTTCCTGTATCCGGCGCTGGGCGTCGATCTGGAACCCGTCCGCCGCCACCAGTTTCCTTGCGCACCTGAGAGCGACCGTCCCCAGTTTTCGTGGGGGGGCGTGCGGGAGCTTCACGACCAGATTTTCCACCGTCTTTCTTATCTCCAGCCATAGGAATCATATCTCCTGTGATTAATTCACAGAGACTTTATCAACAGGAAGGATATTGAGCGACTTCTTTCCCAAATTATTTTCCGTCCGCCCCATATCCTACCGCCGTGCGCTTCTCATCATCGCTCAGAAAGTCCGCCTTCCCCACCCGTGCCCACAGCGCCTCGCGTTCGGTGCTCAGCGCCTCCACGCCATCAAGGTCAAAACCCAGCCGCAACTGCGTCTCGCCGTAGCGGTCGCCCAGCCATCGCGTCAACCCGCGCGCCGTCCGG
This sequence comes from Parvibaculaceae bacterium, assembly GCA_041688015.1. GTDB lineage: Bacteria > Pseudomonadota > Alphaproteobacteria > Parvibaculales > Parvibaculaceae > Parvibaculum. Next base: position 78,196 of record JBDNIY010000002.1, on the reverse strand, counting down.
TTGGCCAACGGCAGCACCGTCTGCCGCCAGAAGGTGCGGTTGGCTTCGGCGTAGTTCGCATAGGTATTGTCGCCGGGGATGCCGAGCAGCATGGGCGGCACGCCAAAAGCCAGCGCAATGTCGCGGGCAGCGGCGCGTTTGGCTTCGGTGAAATCCATGTCCTTGGGGCTCAGCCCCATGGCCGTCCAGTCGAGCCCGCCTTCCAGCAACAATGGCCGACCGGCATTGGCCGCGCCTTGATAGTTGTCAGCGAGTTCCGCTTTCAGCCGGGCGAATTGATCTTCGCTCAGGTTCGCATTTCCATCGGCACCCTTATAGACCAGCGCGCCCGACGGCCTTGCGGCGTTGTCGAGCAGCGATTTGTTCCATTGGCCCGCCGCATTATGGATGTCTACAGCATAGGCCGCCGCTTCCAGCGGGCTCAAGCCATAGTGGTCGTCGGTCGGGTGAAACATACGCATATGCAAGATGGGTCGTTCGCCGCGCGCCGGATCATAAGCAAAGCTGATAGTCCGTCCGTCAACAGAATATTCATAGGCTTCCGGCCATCCAGAGCGTCCCGGCACAACCTTCATCCGGTCGGGCCGCAGCGCATAAAGCTCGCGCGGGGTGCCGTCGAGTTCGACCAGTTCCAGATAGGCATTGCCCGCCACTTCGAGATAGCCATACCAGGCCTCGAACAAGTCCGCCCCGCTCTCATGCGGGTTGGGCCGCTCCAGCAGCGTCAGCAGCGGGTGTTCGGTCAGCTCGCGCGACCCATCGTAGAGCAGCCACGGCAGGCTGGCGGCGGCTTCAGCGATCATGCGCACGCAGCGATAGGCCACCGCATTGCGCTCAAAACTTTCGCGCGCCAATTGCCCATAGTCGCGCGGCGTCCAGACGGCGCGACCCTGCATGTGAAGCGCAAAGAGCGGCCCGGTGCGGCTGGCTTTTTGCGTGGGCGGCGTAGGCGTAGGGCGCTCAAGGCCCAGCAATCTCTTCAGCGGTCGCATGCTCTGCTCCAAACGCATCCGTTTCCCTCTCTTCAATTTCTGCTGTCATCCCGGCGCATGCCGGGATCCAGAGCCGCAAGCTCTGCCAAACTACAAGCTCTGGGGCTGCCGCTACTGGATCCCGGATCAAGTCCGGGATGACACCTGAATATTTGGGTTGGCTTTCCTCACAGCCGCCGTACCTTCGGCGCGCCGCCTTCTTTGCCCAACATCAAATCCGTCAGGGCCCAAACCAATGCATCAAGCCGATCAGGGCTCTTAGCTGCACCGGGCACAAAATCACACATCTGGTCTTCCAGCCGCGCAAAGGCACCGACATGCGCCACTTGCCCGCGCTCATAAAGCGCCGCGATCGGTTCGGCACGCAGCCATTTGCCGCGCGTTGCCCGCACCAGCCGCAATGATGCTTGCGGCATCACTTGGCGCATAATTGTCGAGACCATTTCGCCGCCTTGATTGCTTTCCGCGACGATGCGGTCGGCCTCATAATCGCGATAGGCTTTGGCGGCGCGGCTTGCCCATGTCAGCGGCGTCAACCTGCCCATCGAGCGGTCATCCAGCACAAAGGCGCGGCCTTGCGCATCCACGCCTGCCACCACAATGCCGCATTCATCCGCGTTCGGCCCGCTGGTCGCGGGCGGGTCCACCGCCACGACGATGCGCACTAGCTCTGGCGCGACGCGCACCCGTGTGGCGTCGATCATCTCGCGCGACCACAGCGCATCGGGGTTGTCCTCGATCAGTTCGGCGTCCAGTTCTTGGCGCCCCAGCCGCGTGCCTTCATAGCGCGTGATGACGGAACGGAAAAAAGCATCCGCCAGATTGGCGCGATTGGCATAGGTGCTGGCGCGCGTCACCACGCTTGTCTCGTCGGCCAGCAATCGTTTCAAAATCGGCACAGGCCGCGGCGTTGTCGTCACCACTTGGCGTGGCCGCGCGCCCAGCCGCAAGCCAAATTGCAGCATGTCCCAGGCCGCTTCGGCGTAGCGCCACTTGGCCACCTCGTCGGCCCAAGCAGCATCAAACTGCGGGCCGCGCAGGCTCTCAGGTTCAGACGCCGAAAAGGCCTGCGCCACAGCCCCATTGGGCCAGAGCAGCCGTTTGCGCGAAGTCTCATAGCGCGGGCGGTCGGCCCGCGTCAGCGCGCGCAGGCCCGATGGCCCGTCGATCATCACTTCGCGCACATCACCGAGCGTCTCGCCGACCAGCGCGATGCGCCCCGCCGCGTTTTGCTCCACCAGTCCGCGTATCCATTCCGCGCCTGCGCGCGTCTTGCCCGCGCCGCGCCCGCCCAGCACCAGCCATGTCGTCCATGCGCCGTCGGGTGCAAGCTGATCGGGCCGCGCCCAAAAGCGCCAATGATCAATCAGCCAGGCTTTCTCCACCTCGCTCAGGCTCGCCAGATAGGCCGCTCTCTGTGTCTCCGGCAGCGAAGCGAGCCAGGCGACGTTCCAGCTCGGCGCGCATTTCGGCGTCGCTGCCGGGAGCATAGAGACTGTCGCCGTCTTTTTTGTCATCGCGTTTGGTCTTTGCCGCCTTGATGTCGTTTAGTTTTTCGAGCGAGCGCACCAGCGAGGACAGCCGCCGCGCGTCGCGCTCGCGTTCCAGTGCCGGACGCTCATCGGTGCATTCGCTTTCCAGCGCTTCGATCTCGCGGGCGATCAGGCGTTTCAGCCGTGTCGCCAGCCGCGTCGGCATCAGCGCCACGTCGCGCACTGCCTCGACTTTTTGTTTGGGTGTACGGGGTTTCCGCATCTCCCAGCCATGGCGCGCGGCATAGCCCGCAATCTTTTGCCACGCCATGCCAGTGCCCGCCGCCACCTCGCTCATGGGCAGTCCAAGGTTTTCATAGCGCTTGCGAATAGCCCGCCAGTCCGGCTCGCCTTCGCTCGATGTGATGGAGTTCGTCATATGCACTTGAAGGTGGGGTAAAGCGTTGCGCTTGTGAAGTGGGGATATATCAGGCAACGGATGATTTTTTCAACCCGCAATTCTGCAGATGGATTGAAGATAGGGACGAAGCGTCACGCTGCCAACTGGGGATATCTTGGGGGATGCAGCCATCCTTCGAAACGCCGCTTCGCGGCTCCTCAGGATGAGGCAGCAAAAATTGACCCTCACCCTGAGGAGCGGGCAAAGTCCGCGTCTCGAAGGGCGAGGCCCCAACCTTCAGTCAGCCACCAGCTTTGGCCACTCAACAATGAAATCACAAATGTCATCCATGTCGATCGCAAGCTCTGACACCGCGCGGCCACGCGCCGACATGCCCGCGCGCACCACACTCTCGGTTTCGCCCGACACCAGCGGATGCCAGCTGGGTAAATCCTTGCCTTCCGACAGCAGTCGATAGGCACATGACGGCGGCATCCAGTGCAGTTCGTCAATGACGTCAGGCGTCAGCTTGATGCAATCGGGCACATGCTTTTGCCGGTTCTTGTAGTTGGTGCATTGGCCAGACGTGCAGTCGAGCAATTTGCAGGCGACCTCGGTATAAGAAATTTCCAGCGTGTCTTCGTCTTCCAGTTTGACGAGGCAGCACTTGGCGCAGCCGTCGCAGAGCGATTCCCACTCTGGGCGGGTCATTTCGGCGAGCGTCTTACGCTTCCAGAAGGGCACCTTGGTCATGCGCCAGACATGAGCGCTAACGCTCGCGTTGGTCAAGCCCGCCATCGCGTTCTGTGCCTCATTGACACAAATATGCTGCGCCTTGTCCCAATTCCTGCCCTATTGAGGGCGCAAAACGCTGAGACAGTGGCCAATGTAAGCCTGCATCGCGGCATGAGGCTTGCCTGTCATCGGGGACAGCGAAAGCCAGCGGAGACCGATTAACTTTGTCAGATCACGACGATAGCGAGCCGCAAGACGGCATGTCCGACAATGAGACCGACGCCGCCGCAGAGCCGACACCTGCGGGTGCGCGGCGGCGCGCGCGCCGCCGTCGCCCGTTCTGGTTGCGCGTTGTCTCCTTCGGCCTCACTGCCACCATCATTGCCGCCGCGCTGCTGGTGCTCATCACGCTGCCCAAGCTCAATCACGCGATGGAGGCAGGCCCCGCCCAGACGCTCGCCCTTACGGTGCTTGACGCTGAAGGCAACGAGATCGGTAGTCGCGGTGGCACCATGGCGCCCGTCGTGCCTATCGGCGAATTGCCGCCCTATCTCATCAAGGCTTTTGTGGACACCGAGGACCAGCGTTTTTATTCCCATCACGGCATCGACCCACGCGGCATTGCGCGCGCCGTCGTGGCCAATGTCCGCGCGGGCGGCTTTGTCGAAGGTGGCTCGACCATCACTCAGCAATTGGCCAAAAACCTCTATCTCGATAGCGACCGCACCTTGTGGCGCAAAGCACAGGAGGCGTTGATCGCCTTCTGGCTTGAGGCCAATTACACCAAAGACGAAATCCTGACCGCCTATTTGAACCGCGTTTATATGGGCGCGGGCAACTATGGCATTGATGCCGCCGCGCATTATTATTTTGGCAAGAGTGCGCGCGATGTCTCGCTGCCTGAAGCGGCGATGCTGGCCGGTCTGCCCAAGGCGCCTTCGCGTTTTGCGCCGACCAATGATCTGGCGCTGGCGCTAGCGCGCGCCAATGTTGTTCTTGATCGCATGGTGTCCAATGGCGATCTGACCGTGCCGCAAGCCAATGATGCGCGCGCCCATCCTGCCGTTGTCGCCACGCGCGAACGCCGCGACGGGCCACAATATTTTGTTGATTGGGTGGCCCATGAGCTTCGTACATTGCTGCCCGATGCCAGTGGACGCCTGATCGTCAAGACAACGCTCGATCCCGCCCGCCAGCGCGCGGCCGAGGCGGCCATCGCGCGCGCGCTGAAAAACAATGGCGCGGGTCATGATGTCACCCAAGGGGCGGCCATCGCGCTCAGCCCCAATGGCGCAATCCTCGCCATGGTCGGCGGCAAGTCCTATCTGGAAAGCCAGTTCAACCGCGCGACGCAGGCCGAGCGTCAACCGGGGTCGGCTTTCAAGCCCGTCGTCTATCTCACCGCGCTAGAAAAAGGCTATACGCCCAACACTGAAGTCACAGATTCGCCCGTCATGATCGGCGAATGGGCACCGCAAAATTCCAATGCTCAATATGTGGGGTCAGTCACGCTCACCGAGGCGCTGGCGCGCTCGATAAATACGATTGCCGTCAAGCTTGCCGAAAAGGTTGGCGTCAGTGCGATTGCCGATACCGCCGCACGCCTTGGCATATTGTCACCCATCCAATCGAACCTCACCGTGGCGCTCGGCAGTTCGGAAGTCACGTTGCTCGAATTGACGTCGGCCTATTCGACCTTCGCCACTGATGGACGGCGCTCTGTTCCCTTTGGTGTTACCGAAATTACCGATATGGATGGCGAGACGCTTTACAAAAACACGCCCGCCTCCTTCCGCGTCACTGATCCCAAATACGCCCATGCCATGACCTACATGCTGCATCAGGTGATGACGCATGGCACGGGTAGGCGCGCCGCGCTGAGTGATCGCCTGTCTGCGGGCAAGACCGGCACCAGTCAGGATTATCGCGATGCTTGGTTTGTCGGCTACACGGGCAGCGAAATCGCAGGCGTCTGGTTTGGCAATGACGACAACAGCCCGACCAAGCGCGCGTCTGGCGGCAGTTTTGCGGGCGTCGCCTGGCACAACTATATGACGGCTTTGCAAAAAAATGTGCCCCCGGTGGCTCTTGCCGGTGCCACTCGTTTCACCCCTTCGCCCCCCAGCACAGCCCATAGTGGCGCGATTGTGAATTTCCTCTCGCAATTGGCCGGCCTGTTCGATGTCGCACCGCGTCTTGACGCGCCACAGGACAATAACTTCAGTTCCGGGCATCAGGCTCCCTCAAAGGGGCTGCAATTGGGCGGCGGACGCCCAAGGTAAGCCCCTTGCCCATGTGAGGCCTTTCGCGCCATTGCCCTTGTGGGGCCGATAGGCCATACAGGCGGCGGTTTCAACCTCATCAGGATTTCTCGTGGCCCCTCCGCTGCTTGCTTTGCGCGACATTCGCGTTGCTTTTGCCGATCAGGTTCTGATCGACGGGGCGAGCTTTGCGCTCGCACCGGGCGACCGGCTGTGTCTCGTCGGGCGCAATGGTGCGGGCAAATCGACCTTGCTGAAAATCGCAGGCGGCTTGGCCGAGCCTGATGGTGGTGACGTTTTTCTCCAGCCCGGCACGCGCGTCTCTTATTTGGCGCAGGCCCCTGATTTTGGTGGCGCTGCCAGCATTCTCGATTATGTCACCGCCGCAGGGGCCGAACCGCATCAGGCCGAAGCGGTGCTCGACGAGTTGGGCCTCGACCCGACGATGGCGACCGCCAATCTGTCGGGCGGCGAAGCGCGCAAGGCGGCCATCGCGCGGGTGCTAGCCGATGATCCCGATATTCTTTTGCTCGACGAACCAACCAACCATCTCGACCTTCCTTCCATCGAATGGCTGGAAGAACGCCTGACGCAGTTTCGCGGCGCTTTCGTTCTGATCTCCCATGACCGCGCTTTTCTGCGCCGCCTCACCGCCGGTTGCCTCTGGGTGGATCGCGGCACGGTGCGCCGCCTCGACAAGGGCTTTGGGCAATTTGAGGAATGGACTGAGCAAATATTGGCTGAAGAAGAAGTCGTCCAACACAAACTCGACCGTCTAATCATCGCCGAAACGCAATGGTCACGCGAAGGCATCAGTGCGCGGCGTAAACGTAATCAAGGCCGCTTGCGCCGTCTCCATGCCATGCGATCCGACCGCGCGCAGCAAATTGCGCAAACGGGACGCGCGGCGCTTGCCGCCGATACCGGCGTAGCCTCGGGCACACTCGTGATCGAAGCCAAGAACCTCACCAAGAGTTTTGGCGAGCGCGTCATCATTACGGATTTTTCGACCCGCATCATGCGCGGCGACAAGGTCGGTCTCATCGGTCCTAATGGCGCGGGCAAATCGACCTTGCTCAAAATGCTGATGGGTCTTTTACCACCCGACAGCGGATCTTTGCGTTTGGGCACCAATATCACGCCGGTCATTCTCGATCAGGCGCGCGCCTCGCTCGATCCCGAAGCGACACTTTGGGAGACGCTTTGCGAAGGCGGTGGCGATCAGGTGATGGTGCGGGGACAACCGCGCCACGTCGTTTCCTATTTGCGGGATTTCTTATTTCGCGAAGCTCAAGCCCGCCAACCGGTGAAATCACTCTCCGGCGGCGAACAGGGCCGCCTTATCCTCGCCCGGGCATTAGCCAAACCGTCCAATCTGCTGGTGCTCGACGAACCCACGAACGACCTCGACATGGAAACGCTCGATCTCTTGCAGGAAATGCTCACCGATTACGAGGGTACCGTGCTGCTCGTCAGCCATGATCGTGACTTCCTCGACCGCGTCGTCAGCTCCGTCGTGGCGCTCGACGGGCTGGGCGGCGCAGAGGAATATCCCGGCGGCTATTCCGATTGGCAGCGGTTCATGCGCCATCGCGCGGCCCCCGCGACAAGCGAAGGCGCGACAAGGCCGTCGGCAAAAGTTAAACGCGCCATCAAGTCGGTGACCAAACTTTCTTACAAAGAATCTCGTCTTCTCGATCAATTGGCGACGCGTATGCCAAAGCTCACCGTCGATATTTCCGAACTCGAAACGCAACTCGCCGATCCCGATTTATATGTGCGTGACCCGGACGGCTTTGCCCGTATCACCGCACGCCACGACGCGCTCTGCGTCGAACTCGCCGAGGCAGAAGAAACTTGGTTGGGACTGGAAATGAAAAAGGAAGAACTTTCCAGTTCATGAGATTAACCAAAATCCGATATTCCAATTGACGCTGAGCGCCACGCAGCGTTGGATATGGTGGGCAAGCACGGGGGTGCCGTTTGAAATTCTTTCTAAAATTTGTTGCCGCCTTTGCGATAGCTCTCTGCCTTGCGCTTGGGTCGAGCTATGCCATGCTATGGACCACGGCAGAGGCCGGGGCGGCCAATCTCACATCCGCAAACCCCTATGCACGCGCGGCCTATGCGGCGCGCGATCTATTGCCCGATGGGCCTGCCTCCGATGAGGTTCGCCCGTGAGAACATGGCCCTCCTGGATCATTGGAACGCTCGCTGCCGCAGGGGCAATCCACATTGCCAGCATTCTGGCGCTCGCATATATTGCGGGTGGTCGTTAGCGCTGTTGTTCTAGCCTCCGTCGCATTGCGCTGGTAGCATCAACGCAACACGAACCATTCTGGCAGGGGCCTCACTTCATGAACCGCAAACTACTTCTCGGCGGACTTGCCGCCGCCATTGCTGTTGCAATCGTCCTTGTACTGGCTATTGGGCCCGGCAAGAAAATTAACAATGGCATGACACGCATTACCTTTGCGACCGATTGGAAGGCGCAAGCCGAGCATGGTGGCTTCTATCAGGCGCTGGCCAAAGGCTACTACAAAGATGCGGGCCTTGATGTCAATATCCAGCAGGGTGGCCCAGCGGTCAACGTGCCTCAGTTGCTCGCCACCAATACGATCCAGTTTGGTATGGGCTCCAATAGTTTCATTCCGCTCAATATCGTCATTGCCAAAGCGGGCTCGAAAGCCGTCATGGCGAGCTTTCAGAAAGACCCTCAGGTTCTCATCACGCACCCGCGCGACGATGTAAAATCTATCGCCGACATGAAAGGCAAACCGATCTTGATTTCCGATGCCACGGCGAGCTCCTTCTGGCTGTGGCTCAAGGCAAAATACGGATTTACTGATAATCAAATTCGCAAATACACTTTCAATCTCGCACCTTTCCTCATCGATAAGTCTGCCATTCAGGAAGGCTATCTTTCGTCCGAGCCCTATACGATCGAAAAGAAAGGCCACTTCAAGCCGCAAATATTCCTGCTCTCAGATAGTGGCTATCCGGGTTATGCTTGCTTCATTTTGGCGACTGATGAAATGATCGCCGACCACCCCGACGTGGTGCAAAAGTTTGTTGATGCCAGCATCAGAGGTTGGGTTGACTATCTCTATGGCGACCCGACGCCCGGTAATGATCTCATCAAGGCGGCCAATCCGGAAATGACAGATACCTTGCTCGCTCATGGCATCGCCACGTTGAAAGAGCATGGTATCATTGACAGCGGCGACGCGGAAAAACTTGGCATCGGTGCGATGACCGAAGAACGCTGGCTGGCCTTTTATGATGAAATGGCCGGCACAGGTGTTTTTCCCAAGGGGCTCGACATTCATAGTGCCTTTACGCTCGAATTCGTCGATCATGGCGTCGGCAATGATCTCAAGGCCAAGCTGTTGAAGAAGTAGAGGCGACGACACCCCCGTGACTATTCCGCTGATTGATCTTCAAAACATCACCAAAACTTATGACAGCGGCACGCTTGCCTTGCAGGGCGTTTCAACCTCCATTGCACAAGGCTCGTTCGTGTCACTGCTCGGACCGTCGGGTTGTGGCAAGAGCACGCTTCTACGCATCCTTGCCGGGCTCATCGCGCCAAGTTCCGGCCATATCCATTGGGCGGGTGAGGACGGCGCGCGGCCTAGCGACATCGGATTTGTCTTTCAGGACGCAACGCTGATGCCTTGGGCCGATGTCTTTGACAATGTGTACCTGCCTTTGAAGCTACGCGGTAAGGCTCCTAAAGAAGTAGCACCCCAGATTGCCGATGCGCTTGCCCGCGTCGGCCTTTCTGATTTTGCCAAGGCCTATCCGCGTGAATTGTCAGGCGGCATGAAAATGCGGGTATCGATTGCGCGCGCGCTGGTGACCCGCCCGCCCATTCTTCTGATGGATGAGCCTTTCGCTGCTCTGGATGAATTCACGCGCGAAAAACTCGACGACGATCTATTGGCGTTGTGGCAGGCGGAAAACTGGACCGTGATCTTTGTCACGCACAGTATTTACGAGTCCGCCTATCTGTCCGAGCGTGTGCTGGTCATGGGTGCACGGCCGGGTCGTATTCTGCATGATGTGACAATCGGCGAACCCTACCCCCGCGACCGCACTTTTCGCGCCACGCCATCTTACATTCAAAACTGCGCTGAAATTTCCGACGCGCTACGCCATGATATGGGGGTGTGATGGAAGACTCTCGCCTCCTGCGCATTTTCATTCCCGCTCTTGTCGGCATCGGGTTCTTGCTACTCTGGGAATTTCTGGTGCGCTTTTATGGTATTGCCGAATTTGTACTGCCTGCGCCCAGCGGGATCGCCGTCAGCCTCGTTGACAATTTTGGTTCGTTGATGGCCTCGCTTTGGGTGACATTATCGATCACGCTCACGGCCTTCTTTCTCGCTGTTGTCGGCGGGGTTGGGTTGGCTATCCTGTTTTCCCAAAGCCGATTAATTGAGATGGCGCTCTTTCCCTATGCAGTCATTTTGCAGGTGACGCCGGTCGTTGCCATCGCGCCGCTTATTCTGATCTGGGTCGGCTTTGATCGGGTCCATTTGGCATTGCTGATCCTCGCTTGGATCGTCGCTTTCTTTCCGATTCTGTCGAACACGACGCTGGGTCTGCGCTCAGCCGACCACAATCTCCGTGACCTGTTCAGGCTTTATGGCGCGAGCCGCTGGCAGGTTTTGAGCGAGCTCCTCTTGCCATCCGCCCTGCCCTATATACTCGCCGGCATGAAAATTTCGGGCGGCCTCGCTCTCATCGGAGCGGTGGTCGCCGAATTCGTCGCGGGATCTGGCACCTCGACAGGCCTTGCTTGGCGGATCATCGAAGCGGGCAACCGGCTGGAAATTCCAAAGATGTTTGCCGCCCTGCTGCTTCTCTCGACATTGGGCATCGTCATCTTCTTCGGCCTTTCCTGGATCGAACACCGCTTGCTGCACCGCTGGCATGAAAGCGCATTGAAACGCGAAGGCTGAAGTTTTGTTTGGGGAAAAGGCGGACGATGCATTCTGTCGCTGCGTCAGCGCCTTGCCGCACATGCTGAGAGAACCACGTCCATCTAACTGAAGCGACCCTGACAAAGTACAAAGCCCGGCTCTCTTTCGAGAACCGGGCCTTTTTACGCAACAGGACTAAACGTAGCTTAGCGCAGATTAAGCAGCGCGGAGCTTTTCGAATGCGTCTGTGAACTTCGTGGTGTAAGGCGCGGCGGCTTCGCGCACTGTGGTCACAGCGATTTCGTTGATTTCGCGCGCGGCATCGATATTGCGCTTTACCAAGGAGCGAACGAATTCGCTCTGGAGTTCAACAGCGACGCGAACGTCGCCAGACTTGAAAACAGCTTTGGCCGTTTCGACAGTCTCTTCAAAATTTGTACGGGTCAGTTCCGTGATGATGCCCTGCGCGAGTTCGAGCGAGGTCTTGGTCTTCTTGGGAGCGGCTTTCGCAGCGGCGGGCTTCTTGGCAGCGGCGGGTTTCGCTTTGGCTTTTTTGGTCTTTGTGGCGGTGGTTGCTTCAGACATTTAAATCTCCTGCTTTGCGGGGGGCGCTGCTTTCTTGAGCAGTGCGATGCACAAACCAAGTCGGTATATTTGTGCGCTGCACAATTAAATAGCGATCAATCTCCCTATCGTCAAGTGGTTTTTGTGCATTGCACAATAAATCAATTGCCTTCATCCTTATGTAAAGAAAAATCTCTTTATATTAAAAGGGCTTAGATCAATTTTCGGCGTCCCACCACAGATCAGATCGGCCAGCGCCGAAGCGCTTCCAGCTGCCATTGTCCAACCCAAAGAGCCATGACCGGTGTTGAGATAGAGATTTTTGAAACGCCCGGCCTGCCCAAGAATTGGACTGCCATCTGAACTCATTGGCCGCAGCCCGGTCCAATATTCCACTTCAGTTTCCACCCCTTTCATCTGCGGAAAGAGACCGATCGTTGCATCGAGCACGGAACGAGCGCGAGGCATTTCAATGTCATGGTCGTAGCCACTCACCTCAGCGGTTCCGGCAACGCGCATGCGCTCGCCAAGGCGGCTCACCACGATCTTGCGGGCCTCATCGGTTAAACTAACATGGGGCGCAACTACATCCTTGATCGGCAAGGTGAGAGAATAGCCCTTCAGCGGATAGACTGGAATACGCACGCCTGCCATGCGCGCAAGTCGTGCCGTGCTGACACCGGCAGCTAGTACCACAGCGTCAGCATCAAAGTTCCACGCCCGCGTGCGCACGCCGGTGATGTAATCGTCCGGCGCATCAAACCCCGTTACTTCGGCGCCTGTGACAAAGGCGACCCCGAGCTTCTGCGCCCGCTCCGCCAGTTGTTTCGTATATTGGTGTGCATCACCGCTGCGATCACTGGCGCAATATATGCCGCCGACAAAACCGCCGCGCTCAAAGGCCGAGGCCAGAGCAGGTTCGACATCAACACACTCTTGTGCAGAGAGAACACTCTGTTCAAGACCGGCACGGTTCATTCGCTCAATGCCAGAAATGGCCGCTTTCAAGGACGAAGCTTTATGAAAGATTTGCAGAATACCTGCACGCTTTTCGTCAAATTGAATGGGGTCATTGTCAAACTTCTCAGCCATCGCGTCCATACGTGCGCGCGACAGCAGAGCAAGAGAAAGGTTTGGCAATACACGCTCCGCCCGTGCCGAAGCCCGGCACCGGGTCAGAAAGCGCAATAGCCAGAGCCATTGTTCCGGGTCGGCCTTCACCTTCAAACGGAATGGAGCATCCGCACGGCCTAGCCAACGCAAAACAAGCCAGGGCACCTCTGGCCCAGACCAAGGCGCCACTTCGCTAGCACTCAGCTGAGCTCCATTTGCATAGCTTGTCTCAAGCCCGGCACCGTCGCGGCTGTCCAGTAACGTAACCTGATGCCCCCGTTCGGCTAATTCATATGCGGTGGTCACGCCGATGATGCCGGCGCCTACAACAACAATTTTCAAGGTGAAACCTCCAGAAGAAAGCACTCTACTCTGGGGCTCTGTCTCATGGAAGCCTATCCATGCTTCAGGCATACTGCGCAAGCTATCAAAGGCGAATGGGAGACGGCATGCGTTGGGAAGAGGGCGAGCAAGGCGGCAATATTGAAGACCGCCGGGGCAGACGCCCACGTATTATGCGTGGCGGCGGTGGTATTGGGCTCGGCGGCGTTGCCATCTTGTTGATCGGCTATTTCGTCTTCGGGATCGACCCATCAACACTTATCAATGCCGTGCAGCAGGATGACGGCAGCTATTCTCAAGACGTGGGCCAGCAGGATGCGGGGCAGAACGGCGCGCCCTCCGATCAGGCCGGGAAATTCGTCGATGTCATCCTCACCTCGACAACGCGGGTTTGGGCCACGTTGCTGCGCGACACCGCGACGCCCTATCGACGCCCGCAACCCCTCGTCCTCTATACACAAGCGACAGGTACAGGATGCGGAATGGGTCAGTCGGCGATGGGTCCGTTTTATTGCCCGAGCGATGAACGTATTTATCTCGATCTTAATTTTTTTGATAAACTCTCCTCGCGCTTCGGCGCGCCGGGTGACTTTGCCAAAGCCTATGTGATCGCCCATGAAGTCGGTCATCATGTGCAAAAAGTGCTCGGCACGGCCGCCAAAGTTCAAGCTGCCCAGCGCAGTGCCTCAACTAAGGCCGAGGCCAATCGCTATTCGGTCGCGCTGGAACTGCAAGCCGATTGCTATGCTGGCGTTTGGGCTGCGAACGCCCAGGCCGCGTCCAACGGCGCTATTGTCATTGACCGTAGCGATCTAGAAGATGGGCTGCGGGCAGCCAATGCAATTGGTGACGATACTCTGCAACGCAAATCCCAAAGACGTGTGATGCCGGACAGTTTCACGCATGGCTCCAGCGCCCAGCGCATGCAATGGTTGCGGCGCGGCTACGACAACGCCGACCCAGCGCTATGCAACACGTTCTCCACTCTATAAAGATCATCAATATGCCGGACAATCTATGGCCTTTTGTTCCTTCGCCGCGCGTCGTCAACGTCAGCCACGCCGAGGGTCGTACACTCTATCTGAGCGATGGCAGCACCGTTCTTGACGCGAGCGGCGGCGCGATCATTTCTAATATTGGGCATGGTCGGCGCGAAGTGGCTGAAGTATCCGCTGCAGCGTTGGAGCGGTTGAGCTATGCCATTCCGCCGTTCTCGACGCCCGAGCGCACACGTCTTATCGAGCGATTACGCCGCTATTGGCTGCCGCCGCATCTGACACGCGTCTGGCTCGCCAGCGGCGGCTCAGAGGCAATGGACGCGGCCTGCAAGATCGCCCTCCAGCATTTTTTTGCTAAGGATGAAATCAAACGCACCAAAATCATTGGCCGCGATATTTCCTATCACGGCACAACCGCATTGACGCTCTCGGTCGGCGGCCACGTGGGGCGCAAGGCTGGATTTGAAAGTGTGCTGCCCGACGTGTTGCGCGCACCGACGCCCTATGCGCTGCGCTCTCCGCTTGGCCGCAGCCATCCCGATTTCGATATTGCCGCCGCTCAGGCGCTCGAAGATGTGATCCTTGCCGCAGGACCAGAAACAGTGGCTGCCTTTGTATGTGAGCCAATCACGGGTTCGTCAGGCGGGGCCATCATGCCGGGTCCGCGCTATTGGCCGATGGTACAAGAGATTTGTACCCGCTACGGCGTGCTGATCGTCAGCGACGAAGTGATGGTAGGCTTTGGGCGCACCGGTAAACGTTTTGCATCGGAGCATTTTGACCTCAAGGCGGACATCATGGTCGCAGGCAAAGGGCTTGCTGGCGGCTATGCGCCGATCTGTGGTGTCTTTGCCACGGATGCGGTTATCGCTCCGCTCACGGAAAAAAATATGGCGCCGATGTACTACACCTATAGCGGCCATCCGGCGTCTTGCGCGGTGGCAGATAAGGTTCTCGAAATCATGGAGCGTGAAGACCTAGTGGCGCGCTCCGCCGAAAAGGGCGAAGCGCTGCGCGAACGCTTGCACGCCGCCCTCGGCCAACATCCCAATGTTGCCGAAATCCGCGGCCAGGGGCTATTCTTTGGTTTTGAGATTGTCGCCGACCGCGACACACTCGAAATGTTCCCCGCCCAAGCTGCCATGACGCAACGCATTGTCGGCGAAGGCCTCAAGGAAGGTGTCTATTTTTACAGTGGCGGTACAGGCACTGTGCGCGACATTATCTGCATCGGCCCTGCCTTCACGGTCGAAGACCATGAGCTTGACCGCATAGCCGAAACACTCAAACGTGCAATCGACAAGGCCGTAGGTTAATCACCTGACATCGATCTACGCGCACCTATGAGATCTGCCTCATTGGCACGCCGCGCGGTTATTTTGTCTACAGATGGCGGTACAGTCTCGACATAAACTGACTGGCTCGGAAACGCGAAGCCTGCGTCTGCGCCCTCGACAATTTCTTTGATCTTGAAGGCGAGCTTTTCTTTTAGTTCCAGCCATTCACCCCAGATAGTTGTGTAGGTGAAGCAATAAACCATGAGGTCTATCGATGACGAATTGAAGGCATCTATTCGCACGAAAAGAGGCGCTTGCGGCGCTTGCACAAAATCTTCGCCGGATTGTAGGTATCCCTCAATATCATCACGGATCACGCGCAATTGATCGTGGGTTGTGCGGTATTCCAGCCCGATATTCCATGAAATGCGTCGGTAAGTCATGGCCGAGAAATTGGTGACGGCATTGTCGGAGAGATGTTGGTTTGGCACATAGACTGGTGCTTTGTCGAAGCGGCGGACCAATGTTGAGCGAAAGCCAATTTTTTCAACTACACCTTCGACGACGCCATCGACCTGGATCCAATCGCCAAATCCAAAGCGACGTTCCATCAAAATCGAAACGCCACCAATAAGGTTGCGGAACAGATCTTGCGCACCAAACGCAACAGCTACACCGAAAAGACCGAGACCAGCAATGATCGGTGCGACCTCAACACCCCATATCTGCAACACTGTCGCCGCACCGATAAGGATCACGCCTATGCGCGCACTCGTGATCATCCAATCGACGATTTCTGGCGTCAGCAGGTAATTCAAACGCCGAAAAAAATCGCCCAGTGGTTCCACGGCATTGCGCAAGATCCAGAAAATGGCAATGACGATCAGTGAACGGTTAATATGATCCGTCACCAATTCGGTTTTACCCGAAAACGACAGATATTGCGTGGCAAAGAAAATACCCAGGATGAGAAAAAGGAACTTTAGAGGATCGACAATGGCATCGCGCAACGCGTCGTCGAGTTTATTTTCAGATGCCTTCACCCAGCGATCTACAAAAACTAAAATATATTGCGCAAATAGTCCGCGTAAGGCATAGAAAATCCCAAAGAGCGCGAATGCGATCAATATTTCGCCGATACTACGCCTGAAGACGCCGGTCTCCCATACGCTTTTGCTCAGAGCCCAGAATTTTCCAAAATCGGACGATATACTGTTCATTATTCCTCAATCCAACTTTGCAGAGTCAGCATTAGAGATGCCCATCCCACCATCAAGTTGCGACGGGCACGCGTTCACGGGTTGCAGAAAATTTTACATGCGGCCATTTTTCTTCCGTGTAACCCAGCTCCCAATTGCTTTTGGCCAGGAAGACGGGCGCGCCGTCACGGTCGTCGGCCATATTGCCGCGATGTGCTTCGTTGAAGCGTTTCAGTTCGGCGGGGTCATCGGCCAGAACCCATCGGGCCGTTTCAAAGGGCGCGGCCTCAAAGCTGACCTTGATTTCATATTCACTCTCGATGCGGGCGGCAAGCACTTCAAGTTGCAGTCGTCCAACAACACCAACAATCCAGTTTGCCCCGAGATGCGGCTTAAAAACCTGTGTCACGCCCTCTTCGGCAAGGCTTTCCAATGCGCGGCGCATATGCTTGGCCTTCATCGGATCATCAAGGCGCACGCGCTGGAGGATCTCAGGCGCGAAGTTGGGAATGCCGGTGAAGGTCATCTCCTCGCCCTCGGTTAGCGTGTCGCCCACGCGGATCGTGCCGTGATTGGGAATACCAATAATGTCGCCCGCAAAGGCCTCATCCACCAACTCGCGATCTTGGGCGAAGAAGAGCGTCGGATTGTGAATACCGATGGTTTTGCCCGAACCCGAAACGCGCAACCGCATACCGCGCTTAAAGCGACCTGAACAAATACGCATGAAGGCGATGCGGTCGCGGTGGTTGGCGTCCATATTCGCCTGAACCTTGAAGACAAAGCCCGAAACCTTGGGCTCGTTCGGCTGGACGACGCGAAGGGAAGAAGGCTGTGGGCGCGGCGTTGGTGCAAAGCGCTTAATGGCGTCCAGCAATTCACGCACACCGAGTTTGCGCAAGGCACTGCCAAAATAGACAGGCGTCAAGTGTCCAGCACGATAGGCTTCAATATCGAAGGCAGGCGAGCCCTCGCGCGCCAATTCCATTTCCTCACGAAAGTTAGCGAGTTCGTCCACGCTCATGTGATTGGCAACTTCATTGCCCGACAGACGCGTTGCTTCCTTGCCTTCACTCATGCGGTCATAGGGAATGAAGCGATCATGTTCAGGATCGAAAATGCCCTTAAGCAATCCCCCCATGCCTGCGGGCCAGATCATTGGCGCACAATCAAGCGCGAGCTTTTGGGAGATTTCGTCCATCAAATCAAATGGGTTGACGCTTTCGCGGTCGATCTTGTTGATGAAGGTGATGATCGGCACGTCGCGCAAACGACATACTTCAAACAATTTCAGCGTTTGCGCTTCGATGCCCTTAGCAGCATCGATGACCATGATGGCGCTGTCGGCCGCCGTCAGCGTGCGATAGGTATCTTCGGAAAAATCTTCATGCCCCGGTGTGTCGAGGAGATTGCAAGTGACACCTTCATATTCAAAGGTCATCACCGCCGACGATACGGAAATGCCACGCTGCTGCTCAATCTTCATAAAGTCAGAGCGGGCCCGGCGGCTGTCGCCACGGGCCTTGACCTGACCGGCGAGATGGATCGCTCCGCCCATCAAAAGCAGGTTTTCGGTCAATGTGGTTTTGCCCGCGTCGGGATGAGCAATGATGGCGAAGGTCCGGCGCGCGCCAACTTCTTCATCTGTGGTTCTAGGTCGGGCGGCCGCAGTCGTGTTCACGTTGATCTCCAGTTTGAATTGGGCGGACCCTACTCCATCGTGGGGCAGACTGTCATCCCATAGGCATTTGCCTCTGGAGGCGAGCCGGTGCCTCTGGAGGGAGAGCTAGGCCGCGACAACATGGCTGATGCGCGGCGGCAATCGTTCGACCAAGCTGCTCGGTATCGGCTATTTCAGATGAAAGAGACTTGCCATGACGAGCGCCCGCGACATTGTGACCCCGCATGTTGATGCGATGATGGAAGAAACCAAAGCGCTTCAGATCCCCGGAGACGTCCTTGGGCGCATTCTGTTTGAACAAGTCTTACGTATTTGGCGCGAAAGCCGCAGTCTTGAGGACATTCGAGAAGAGTTGACGACCGCGATTGACCATCTCGACCCTGACGAAGACTTCGGCTTCATGCGGCCTTGAGGCAGGGCTTGATCGCTCAAAGGGCTGTGTCAGACGACGGGCTCCTGCAGGAAATGCCGTCCGGATCGATCTTCGATTTCGACCACCCAGAGATCAGGGTCGAATTTGCGCTGTCTCTCGATATAGGCGTCGGCGTCGGCCTCAAGCACGGGGTCGGCACCCGTGCCCGACAGCCATTGGAACGACCCATCTCCTGCCCGCGCCGGCGTTAAGACACGCGCAGCCCCATCGAGGCGGTTAAGTTTGATCAACACGACGCCTGAGGTCGCATCACCCCGGCGCACGACCATGGCCGATGCGCCTTCGACTTCGCAGCGGCGGATCAAAGCCTTGACCCAAATTTCAGCCTTGAGGCGCGGTGCGACGTCCATTATTTTCCCTTAATCTCCGCAGGCGGTTTATTCTCTTGCTCTAACACCTTAATGCATTTGGCAAATTTCCGCCGGGGCACTAGAGTTGCATCTGGTTCGTTGTTAAGCCGAACGCTGCGCCAAAACCGGACAGCGCCGCACGTGATCGTCATATATATGCTTTCTATACGTGTCGCAGAATGTAGTGGCCAAGCTGGCAATGCCAGCATGGTTGAGGTCGAGAGGGGAATTCGACATGCCTATCGTTCGCCATAGTGGTCAAAAGACCCGGCAAACAGCTCTCCAGATTGGCTTGAGCGCCGCTCTTGTTCTCATCGCTCTATCGGGATGCACTCTTGTTCAGGGCGACACAGCCTCGCTCGACAGCATGAAAACGGCAAGTGCCTCAGCCAATCCGGCTGCCACTGCAGCCATGTCGGCGGGCAATGACACCTTGACGACGGGCAGCCTGGCGGATGCCAATGTCGCCAGCGCTGGCATCCCCATTCCGTTGATGTCGCCACACAATCGCGACGTAAAGGTCGCGTCGATCGACCCACGTGCAGGCGTCAGCGCCATTTCGCGCGGTATGCCGCTCAACCAACTTGCGGGCGTCTACTATCGATTCGACAAGGCCATCGACGGCGCAGAATCTAGCAAGCTCAATACGCCCAAGGAGATACGCCGCATATTGAAGACACTCCGTATTCAGGAACCTGAGACACTGGCAGATGGCTGGTATGCGGTGCAGGCCATGGCGGCGGCTAATAATGCCGCTTTCGCTCAGGGCGTGCGCGACGAGGTTCGTGTGCATGGTGAAGCCCAGATGTTGGCATCGTTGCAGAACACGAATTATGTCATGCATCTGCCGGGTGCCTTGTCGGCGGTGTATTCGGTGATGGCCTCGACAAAATCTGAAGATGAGCGCCTGATCAAACTACGCAAGCGCTTCATTGCCACTGCCTTTCGCTTTCAGAAGCAAAAATGGGGCATGATCACGCCGCTTCAGATGAGTACGCCCGTTGAAGTCGCTGCGGCCGAGCCCATTTCGACCCAGATGCGGCGGCTGCTAGCCGAGCTTTCACCGATCTCTGAAGCACAGGCCTATTCGCTGCCGATCATGACGAAAATCCTCGCACAGGGCGCACGCGAAGTGATTTCCGCACCGATTGTACCGATCTCCGGCGGCAAGGATACAACTTCCTCTTGTCTCAATTGGGCAAGGCTCAACCTTAATCAATGTATCGCAGCGGCACATTTCCCCTCGGAAGAAGCATGGTGCGTTGGCACACATGCTGTTGAAGAGGTGCGCACCTGCTGGGCAGCCGCCTTGCCCTGAGCGGTCGCAACAGCGCAATAACCCAGACCATTGGGTCCCATACAAAGCTCCGCAGGCTTCAAGCTCGCGGGGCTTTTTCTTTGTCAGCCGCCCAGAGCGCAGAGAAAACAATGATCCATGCAATTTGAAACAACTCTGAATCGGATTTGAAAAGAATATGATTAAAATTCATATAGTAATTTCAGAAAATTCAATTCTAAATAATCTTAAAACTAAAGTATAAAATATATAATACATCAAGCATAAACAGTACAATTTCCAAAATATCAAAGTATAGAAGAATGTTATCTATTAACTTAACTTTGCATCTATGGGTCAGGACATATGGTTGCTCTAATGAGACACGAAAGGAACAGCACATGTCATTCATTCTGAGAGCAGCCTTCTGGCTCACAGTTCTGGCCTTCCTGCTGCCGACGGCGGGAATTCAGGCTACGGCGCAAAATGGCCAGACCAGCGGGGCCATTCCGGCAAGTTACGTCAACGGCCAAACCGCCGATGATGTAAACGCCGGCGAGATGCTCTCCTTGGCCGCGCAATCGGCAGGTGACGTGTTGGGCTTTTGCGACCGCAACCCGCAGGTTTGTTCCCGCGGCAGCGCCATTCTCGCCCATGTCGTTCGACAGGGTACCTATTATGGATCCCAGGCCTTTCTCTGGGCGACCGAGAAAGCCCGTGAACAACAAGAAGCTGGACCTGTGGCAAAAGCTGCAAATACAGCGCCTCACCCACTCTCCAAGAGCCATCTGGCAGGCGCCTGACGGGAATACCTGAGAGACGATAGACGACTTGACTGCTCTTCCGCCTTGCGCCGCCCGGCTTTTATCCGGGCGGCGCTTGTGCATTCAGGCTTTGACCGCTATCTCCTGAGGACGAATGAGAGATGGACCATGAGCATCAACGACCTGATTGACGACTTTTCCTTCCTTGACGACTGGGAAGACCGCTATCGCTATGTGATCGAGCTTGGCAAAGACCTCGACTCACTGAGCGAGGAAGAACATTCCAAGGCCAACAAAGTGGAGGGTTGTGTCAGTCAAGTCTGGCTCGTAACCGAACCCCAGCGTGACGGTTCCGATCCACGTCTCATTTTCCGAGGCGACAGCGACGCTTTCATCGTCCGTGGCCTCATCTCCATCGTTCTGCGTATCTATTCCGGGCAACCGGCGCGCACAATCCTCGCGACAGACGCCCGAGATATTTTTGAGAAACTTGGCCTCAACGAGCATCTGAGCCCACAGCGGTCCAATGGGCTTTATTCCATGGTTGAGCGCGTCAAGGCCGATGCTACCGCCGAGTTGGCCGCCGCTCAATCCTGACGACGTCGCGTGGCGCGTGTGCTGGCCTTAGGTCGGCGCGATGCATAGTGATCGGCGAGGCGGTCGAGAGCGATCTGCAAGACGACTTTGCCCGAGCGCTGTGGCCAACCAAAGCCGCGCTCCATTTCCTCAAGCCCACGTTGGTGGCAACAGACTTCGACGAGCGCACCCGATAGGCCGCGGCCCACGGCGTCAAGCGCCTGCGCCAATCGTTCGCGCGCACTCAGCACCATATCGGAGACTTCTGCAGGATCGCGTCGCGTTTTTGCACCCAGCGTAAATGACCAATCAGCCGTCACGCGGGCGCCCATTTGTGAAATAGTGAAGTCACGACGCAATCGCTCACCTGCGTCGAGTTGCGCCTCACTCACCAGGGGCCTCCCGCCGGGACCCTTGCGGCGGCTTAGCCAAGTCAACGACGTCTCCGCCTCATTCACTTCGACGCGAAGCGGCCTCCCTCCGTTGGAAATGGTGCGATGCCCACGCACCTGATGCTGGGCACGAAATGGGTCGGCGGTATCGGCCAGCCTGCGCCAATAGGCCCGCCCGACCTCACTCACATGCCAAATGGCGGGGTCGCTGGGATGGCAACGGTTCAGAAAATCGCGCTGCTCCAATGCGGACCAGACTTTCGCTTCGATGCGAAGAACAGGCTTTTTTCGGCCGCTACGAGCAACGAAGATGGCAAACTCGTTCATCCCGATCTGTGCGCCATAGCTTTCGGCTTCGACAAAGCGACGCAAAATACGACGAGCCTCTCGCTCGAACTCGCGCTCGGACATCAATGTCATTGGCGCATATCCGTGATCTGGTGAATGGAGACGTTGCCAACGCCGTTGCTCAAAGGGAGGGACCGAAGAGCAAACTCAAGTCGATCAATCAAGAGGTCAAAGGTGGGGTCGTCGCGGCGGTCTTCGATTTGCCTGCAAGCATGAGCCGCCGTTGTCCTGTCGCGGCCAAAATGTCGACCGACGGAGGACAGGCTGACGCCAAACACGACATGCATCAGATACATGGCGATTTGGCGCGCCAGAGCGACAGGTGCCGCGCGTCGGGTGGGGGCCCGCAATTCAGACACCGAAACCTTGAAGGCGCGCGCGACAGTCTCCTGCGCAAAAGCCACCTGAGCGATTTGCTCACATTCACGCATCCGGCGGATATCTGCGCGCATAGGCCTAACGGGCAGGTGCAGGGCGTCAAAGGCCTCGGCACCAATCTGATGTTTGTTCAAACCTGCTTCTGACATCTTGTTCCTCCCCAGCTTGACGAAAATAAATAAGAACATTAGATGAACATACGTATGATCCTATTGTAAAATTACGCGTTTCGTACACGCCGGGGATAAATTGATGTAAATTTTAGCCACTTTGACCAACGCAAGGGAGGCAATTTTGTGAAAACGCGCATCCGCTACCACCGAAAGCTGCGCCGCCTGACCCAATCGGATCTGGCGCGGCTGGTCGGGACAACGGCAGCGACGGTCTCTAGGTTGGAGACAGCTGACATGAACGTCTCGATGAATTGGCTTCAGCGTTTCGCCGACATCTTCCATATGCCGGTCTCCGATCTCATTGAAGAGGCGCACGCGCCGAGACGGATACCCTGTATCGGCGAGATTGGGCGCACAGGCACTCTGTCAGAGAGCCGTGAAGGCAGCGAAGACGATGTGACCATAGAGGCCCATGCTCGCAACCCGATCGCCATACGCGTTAGGGAAAATTTTGGACCCTATTGCGTTGGCGACATCATCATTGTCGACCGCATGTCGTCAGACGATGTGCCGCATGCGCTTGGCCGTGATTGTTTTGTCAACATCGAGGGAGAAGAAGGCGGCTTTGGACGATTTGTATCGTCGGGCAATGGAGCCTATCTGCTAGTTCCGCCAGAACCGGGCGCTGAGGCGCGCAGCCTTGCCATTCCAAACTGGGTTGCGCCCGTCGTCATGTTGATCCGCTATCTCTAATCAATCGTTGCCACAACGCAC
Organism: Parvibaculaceae bacterium; assembly: GCA_041688015.1. Taxonomy (GTDB): domain Bacteria; phylum Pseudomonadota; class Alphaproteobacteria; order Parvibaculales; family Parvibaculaceae; genus Parvibaculum. The sequence goes on along the minus strand of JBDNIY010000002.1, from coordinate 54,830 downwards.
CTTGACATCGCGAGCCCCGCTGGCGGCACCATCGCATTTCATGCCCGGGAAACACATGGCGGTCGGCACGCCTGTAAAGGCGAAGGCCACATAAGCGTTGCCGTCATTTGCTTCGATGGTGCCCTGCAACTCAATCCGACGGATTTTACCCGCAGCGAGCGTCACGATGTCGCCAACGGCGGGCTCTGATAGCGGCACATAATGGTCGCCGTCAAATGTCACCGTGGCCGGACCACCAGCGGAAAGTTCGCACCAAGCGTGCAGATCGCTTGACTGGGACGCAGCAGATTTGATTGCAAATTCAGCCGTCTCTCCGACATGAAGAATATGCTGGCCGTCAACGAGGCTTGCCGTTTGGGATGACCACGCCGCGCTTGTCCCCCCGAGAACGGCACCAAAACTTATCACGATGACCGGCCATATGTGTTGCATGTCGCGCCTCCGCTCCCCGCAGGTTCAATCTCGATCGTGAGGATGAGTGTCGCCCATTAACGCGACAGTGATCAAGCCGTCCGTAAGGCCGACCGGTTGACGAGGGCGCGCGCCTTTTCAGATTGCAAGAAGGCATCATGACCAAGCACCATGACAATCTGGCCGTTGGCATCCATCAAGGGCAGACGAAGCCAGAACTGGAAGATATGGGGTTGCGCCCAAGGGACGAGCGGAACGACCCCTTGCGCGGGACGCGCACCGACCAGCACCTCCCGGTAAGCCTCTTCCCAATAGCCGCGCTGATCACCTAACTCAAAATCAGCCAGACACCGTCCCGTTATTTCAACGCCAAGATAGTCACGCAGACGTGTGCCTGCGAGGCGAACGCGCAATTGCAGCGCCTCTGTGCCGATCACATCGTAGAGGCTCAATGATGGCAAAACTGCCTTAATCTCTGCGGGCTGAATATCGCTGCGCAAAGGAAAGCGTGTCTCGGTGCATTTTGCGCGCCAATAATCAAACAGCTCGGCCTGTTCGGGAATGATGAGCTGAGCTCTTATGGCCTGATCTTGCGGTGTCAGGGCGCGCCTCCTGCAGCTCGGTCTCAGGGCACAAGACCCTACGAATCACTTTGTGAATGATGAGTCGCCTTGCCGACCATTGCAAGCATGACGGCGCAGGTGCCAACCGAGAGGCAGTCAATGGTGGCTTATATGTTACCTTGAACGGCGGCTTCTGCCCTTCTGACCAAGGCCCATTTTCTTGGCCAGCTTGGAACGTGCCTGCGCATAGTTGGGAGCGACCATCGGATAATCGCGGGGCAGGCCCCATTTTTCTCTATACTCGTCTGGCCCCATATTATAATGCGTCCGCAGATGGCGCTTGAGTGATTTGAATTGTTTGCCGTCTTCAAGGCAAATCAAATAATCCGGCGTGATCGATTTACGAATTGAAATGGCTGGTTCTGATTTTGTGACGGGCGGCTTCACCAAGCCATCGGACGCACGGCTCAATGCTTCATAAACCTGCAAAATCAACGTCGGCAAATCAGCCGATGCAACAGTGTTGTGCCCCACATAAGCAGACACAATTTCTGTTGTCAGTTCTATTATACTGGCGTTCGCCGTCATATCGCCCCCTTCTACAAACCGCCGTTCACGCTGGCACTCCCTGCCCAATACCCACCTAAAAGGGTGAAGCGCGCCCATGGCGATGTAGAATATTTATTACACTGAGGTGAAGCCTAGACACTGATGTAAAGCTCGGCGCGGTTATATCAACTGCAGCCGCCAGCATCAATAGATGTCATAATTAGATCATAGTGAAAACGGAATACCCACAATATTCGCATGAAAAAATCTTCTTAAATACAGCGTCTATTTTGTAAAATTCACAAAATTTAGGCAATTTCCTCATCCCTAGTCCTTCTGTGGGTCCGGCCTCGTTTCGTAGCCAAAAATCAAAGTTCAAAAGATGAGCGCAAATGCCGTATATGTTCTGACATAACAAGGTTGAGCATACCCGCGATGTATTTAAGAGATATTTGGTATTTTGCACTTCCAGGTGAAAGCCTGAAGTCTGGCAAGTTGACCCACAAGGTCCTTTTGGGCGAACCATTGGTGTTCGGCCGCGCAGCGGACGGCTCAGCTTTCGCATTGCGCGATATCTGTCCACATCGGGGCGTACCCCTGTCAGCGGGCCGCATTATCGATGCCGAAAAAACCGCTTGCGGCGAAAGCGTCGTCGAGTGCCCCTATCACGGTTGGCAATTTCGCGCCGACGGACGCTGCGCTCACATCCCCTCGCTTGTGCAAGGACAGGACGTCGAGGTGGAACGCATCCGAGTGCGGCATTATCCGGTGCGGGAGGTTCAGGGCAATCTCTGGATTTATATGGCGGACGAAAAACGCGCCGATCTTGCACCCAATCACGAGCCGCCGCAGATGCCGCACTTTGGCGACCGGCCAGCCAATATTCGCGAGACGATGACGTTCGACTGCCATGTTGACCACGCCGTCATTGGCTTGATGGACCCAGCACATGGGCCCTTTGTGCATCGTGCCTGGTGGTGGCGGTCGGGTGCTTCGATCCATGAAAAGGCAAAGGCCTTTGCACCGTCAGAACTCGGCTTTGCCATGGTCGAACATGTGCCGTCCAGCAATTCATTCGCCTACAAGATTCTTGGTGGAAAGCCGACCACCGAAATTGCGTTCCGGTTGCCCGGCATCCGTATCGAGCGGATCAGTGTCGGGCGGCATCGTGTCGTCGGCCTGACCAGCGTCACGCCGATTGATGAAAAGACGACAGAGATTACTCAGTCCTTTTATTGGACGATGTCATTCCTCACCATTTTCAAACCGATTGCCCGCCATTTTCTGCGCCGCTTTCTGGGGCAAGATCGCGACATGGTCAATCTGCAACAGCAAGGCCTCAAATTTGATCCGCGCTTGATGCTGATCAATGACGCCGATGTGCAAGCCAAATGGTATCAGCGCCTCAAGAGCGAATGGACGACGGCGATTGACCAGGGTCGACCGTTTGAAAATCCTGTTAAGCCAGCGACATTGCGCTGGCGCAGCTAACGCCTGAATGCGTTGCAACAAAGATCAACGAATATCCTTGCTGCTGCGCCGGAAAATTTTCGGGTTGAATAAATCCGGTGCAGGTTTATTGGACATTCGTCATACCCTATGCTTCGATGATTGATGGTCTGATTTGACTCTTTGTTGCGGGGGCCGCAGCAGATTTCCATAAACGGAGAGCGTAATTCGTGGACGAGCCGATCATTGAAAAAGTCGCTGATCGCAAGGAGCCCGTGCAAATAAAAGGGGCTGATGGGCAGACGCAATTCGTTGTGTTGCCTGCCGAAAGCTATGCGCTTCTGTTACAAACCGTTGAAGCGGCGCGCGACTTGATGAACGTGCGCACGACACTGGACACAAACATCGTTGACAAGATGGGCGGCAAGAACGGCGTGCCTGCGACTGTTGCACATCGCATTGCCGATGGCGGCAATCCGGTACGAGTGTGGCGCGGAAATCGCGGGCTTAAGGCCGTTGCGTTGGCGCGTACCGCTGGGATCAGCCCGGCCTATCTGTCAGAGATCGAGACAGGCAAGAAGGACGGCACATTTCGCACCATGGCGGCCATTGCTCGCGTACTCAACGTATCGTTGGACGATCTTGCACCGCCTATTGATGATGACAGTCGCAGGGAGCGCGAGCGGCGCGCCCTGACCGAAGGCGTCCGGGCGCAGGTCCGCACGATCGTAAATCTTGTGACAGGCCCTACTGACTTCAACACTGCAGCCGTTCGCCGCGCCGTCACGACATTGGCGGCGGATGCTGTGTCGCTAAAAGCCAATAGTGGCATGGCTGGCAACACGGCCGCCGAACCTTGGCTGGACGATGTGTTGAAGGGGGTGCGCGATGTGCTGGATCTGGTGGACCGTGCCGAAAATGAGATTATCGCCACCGCATCGCGGGCGCGCGGCGCCCTTGAAAATATTGTGACGCGACCGGGTTTCATGCCTTCGGCAGAACAGGTTGTCGGTGGACGGTCAGAGACAGACGATGACGGCCTGCCCCAAACCGTGAGCGCAGCGGAATAGGCTCAAAGATCGATTGAAACCTGAGCTTCCGCCGATAAGAGCCAATCCCAGCAATGCAGAACAAAGTCAGCACGGTCATTGGAGATCACGTCAAAGATTGTCGTGACCTGTTCAATCCATTTTTTGTCTGCCATATCAGCATTTCGAAACCCTGCCATGGCCACCATGAAGTTGGAAAACTCAACCCTCGTCATGCCGATGGCTTTGGCAAAGACGGCCAATGGTTCGCCGCCTAAATCGCTAAAGACGCGAAAACCTGTTTCGGGGCGTACGCGACCAGCAAAAACAATTTCGGCGATGAGCTCGTCGCGCTGATGGCGATTGGCTTGATCGATAAGCCTAGCGATCTGCTGCTTTGAAACAACCACTGGCGGCTGAACTAAAGACAGAGCGACCTGCAACACATCATCGGTTTGCGTTGTCGCCATTCCTTCTTCGATCAAATCATCAAGCGCGGTATGCATCATGCGGCGTTCGACGGAAAATCGCGTCAAAATTTCGCGACGCGCTTCAGGTGACACCCACCAGAACATCAATTGTGCCAAACGCGTATTGAGTTCATTGCGCACCAGAAGCAACGGTTGAAACTCCGGCTCGCTGGCGCTGCGTCGGACAAGAATGTCCATCGTTCTGTTTGAAATCTCTGCATCAGAATTAGAAAGTACCCGACAAATTGCATCGGCGGTGGCGCATTCGATCAAGGCGTCAACGACCGAGCTTGGCAAGAATTTGCGCTCAGAAATGGCCAATTGATGCGCTGATCCAGCTTCGCGAATGATCTGAACGAGATCGTCTGGCTGCAATCCCTGACTGTTGCGCAGGACAGGACCCGCCACATCAATTTCGTCCTTTGCTAGCGCCAGCGTGAGTTCGCTTGGCCCCTCGGGCAATTGCGCGATGCGGGCCGCAAGACGGCAACGCGTGATCACGTCGAGGCGCGAAATGGCAGGCGCAACGACGGTATCGATCAAAGCTCGCTCATGCGGCGTCAAACGACCGGGCGGCAAGATGGCAAGGTCGGCCATGCGACGTAACAAAAGATCGCGCGCGTCCGCGTCCTTTGCCGCACCCATGATGGCCGCTTCTGCCGGTTGAGAATTGCTCATCGCCACGCCTAATCCTGTATCCCTTTTCAACCACCGCGCCGTTGCAAAATGGTCGAAGGCACATAAGACCATTGTCAGCGTTAAAACCTCGTAAACCTTCGTGCTGGCGTCACAACGTCGGGCTTCGTATGCTCACCGCACATGAGATTTAGCTTTGCGTTTCCGGGAGTGAGACTTGACCCATAGCCATCCGAAAATTGCCGTTTTTGCGCTTATTGTGGCGTCTGCAGCCCTGCTGGCTGGGTGTGCAGAGATCGGCAAAAGCAAATATGCGGACGATCCGCTTTATGCGAGCGGCTATACCGACGGCTGTGGCACGGGCACGGGTTTCAATCCCAGCGACCCATCGACCCTTCTGCGCGATCCAGATGGATGGGGTGGCAGCCCCGCCTATCGCTCAGGCTGGAAAAAAGGGTTCAACGCGTGCCGGCCATCAAAAGGTGGGCAGTCCAGCAACTATCCAGACGACGCCTATGGCCGACGTAATGGCCCCAGCGGCTACTGAAAGAAACACATAAAATGCGCGTCATCTATGGCTTGATCGGCCTTATCATTCTGCTGTTTGTTATCCTGCCTATCGTGCGCTATCGCACAGCTGATCCTTGCCGCATGTTAGCGCAAGACATTGCAACGGATAACTATCGCCAATTTGCGAACGCTCTGGGTGCAGAGCCCGGCGAAACGCCGGAAGCCGCGCAGGCCATGGCTCGCATGGTAACGAGCCAATATTCACAAGGTGAATGCATCATGAAGCTCAAGGATCGGTGGCTCGGCATCGCGGAAGGCAACGGCTGACAAGCTGACCTATTTCAGTGCGAGCATCGGCATTTGGACATCTTGCGCGGTGCCTTCCGATACATCGGGTAGTTCGCGCCAGTGGACGCCTGCAATGTTATCGACCAGTCCCGCACCGCCGACAGCGGAGGGAAGATGCAAGCCTGGCGGCGTTTTTCCATCGATCAGGGCGCGCGCAATGAGAAGCGTGGCGTCGGCTGTATAGATATGCGCCGAGGGTGTTTCGAGGCGTGCGCGCACGACATGACCATCGGAACCGGTGGCCTCGCCCCAAATAACGCAATTTGATTTTGTCAGTTGCCGCGCTGACGGGCCTTCGCCGCGCCCAGATATTTTACGCGCCAAGGCGCTCAAACGCATGCCGCGTCGAAACATCCAGCGTCGCCACCCTGACTTTGTCACGGTACGGACGAGCGCTTGTGGGAAGACTTCAAAACTGTCAACGGTTTGAAAGGGCCCCTGCCGCCGCGCGATCAGACTTTCGCACCGCCACGGCGCGAGATAGGCAACAACTTCACCTTGACCAAAGTCGATATTCAGGGAGCGTGTGCCGGGTTCGGCGGCCACCAGAGCGGCGTTCTGCAAGACTTTTCCGGGCGATCGGCAGGCCTCGACGAGCGCCTGTGCTTCGGATTTTGAGAGGCCCGCGCGGGAGACAGCGATGGTCAAACGGTCGGCATTTGGCAGCATTGTGGCGAGGCGGGAGACGAGCACGTCGGCAGCACAAACATCAAAATTGACACCGGGGATAACTGAAATTCCAGCGGCTTTGACCTCGGATTCAAGCTCGAAAACATGCTCGATTTCGAGGTTTTTCGAGCCTAAATCGAGGTAGTTCGTGTGTGATGCCATGCATGCCTCGATCAAGGCGCGGGTGACGTCAGATTTCTGTGGATAACAATTGACCAGCACGGCAACGTCATCGAGTTGGGCAACGAGGCGTGCCTTATCCCCCAATCCGAAGAATCGCGGTTCGACCAGATTCGGAGATTTCTTGGAAAGCGTGTTGGCGAGTGTGGCGATGCGCGCAATGTCGCGTCCAGCGGCGATATGGGCGAAACCCTTTTCGGCCGCACGCCGGGAGATGATCCCGCCGGCAAACTCGTCAACGCCGTAAAGCAGCACTCGCGCCTTCATTGTACTTTCCGCAAACGGAAGCCTAAATGGGCATTCCGTTCTTTGCTTCTATGGTCCATTGTTCAAGTCTTGAGGAGACTGCGCAATGTCCATCTTGTCGTTCACACCAAAATCACTTGCCGCCCGGATCGGCCGTGGGGTGGCGATGGTCGGACTTGTACTGATCGCCATCGCACCAACAGTAAACCTTGCTGAGAGCCGCACCCGTATATCTAACGGAAAAGACCTTTATGAAGCGTGCAAGGTGCTAAACGAATTTATGCTGAACCCGGAGGGTCCGACGCCCCGTCTGGGGCTTTATTGTCGGCAATATATTTTGGGCTATTTTACGTCGCTGCAGATGGCACAGGATGCGAGCGATGCCAAATCCGTTACTGGACCGCCCATTCATGCGACCGAGTGTTTTGGCTTTGACGGGCTACGCACCTATGGGCAGCTTGCGGGCAAGATTATCCGCAGCAGCGAGTGGCACCCTGAATTGATGAAGGCACCCGCTTATGAGCTGGCCCGGAGCGCGTTTGGCACGACGCCACCCTGCCCTCAATAGATCAGAGCCAATGGGTGAAACGCCCATGAAAATCAGCGTGGCCAAGATCGCGGGTTTCGCCAGTGGGCCAAAGCGTCAGAGAGACGGTGGCGTAAGGATCACCTTCACGAGGTTCAACGCGAAGCCAAGCGACGGGGGCATCTACTGTGGCGGCGGCACCGGCTCTTTCCATCGCGGCGGAAATACGCTTCTTGATCGCGGGCGGGAGATATTGCCAGACGATGGAATGCATGAGGGTGCGGACCGTGCCGGGTTCCGGTGCGGCAGAAAAATGCGTTTCGACCCAATCGGCGGCATCGGCCTTGACGACGCGGGGACCGCTGCGTGCCATGCTGAGAAGAGCAGATTCAAGGCGCGCTATGCGAGCGGTTTGATCGGGCCAGCAATAGGACAGAAGGCGAGCGTGGGTTTCCTCTGTTGACGGATTAAGAGGGTTCTGGTCGCAACCTTGACGCCGCCAGATGTCTAGTTTGGCGTCGAGCGGTGGCAAGGGGCCCTTCCATTCCTGCGAGATCATGACGCCCGCGGCGTCCGCACCCCATGACACAGAGCCGAAGTCATAGTGGTAACGGTCAAAGCCGAGATTGAGGCCTGCGCTGGAGCCGATTTCGTAGAGGTCGAACGGCAGGCCCGTGGCAGCGGCAATATGCAATGCGCCACCAAGCAGCGAGCCGGACCGCGCCACTTCATTGGTCTGGGGTGGGCTGTCGAGATAGTCGTGGAGGAACCAATCATGCACCGCGATGGCAGCGCTGATGCCGGTCCAGAGTGTCTCATCGTCGATGACATGCGGTGGATAGGCGGCGGTGAGTTCAACGCATTTACCGCTGCGCGCCAATGCATTTAGGGCACCAGCGGCGCGCAGGGCGAGCGCATCCGCCTTGTGGCTATCGGGCCAGCGGGTGATGCGGGCGGCAAAGCGCGAATGGCTGGTCAGGCGCGTGGCGAGCAAGGCGCAGACCCGCCCGGTGAAGGGTGAGCCCAGCGCCTCGCAGCCCAACGACTGGCCTTGAAACGTCTCAAAGATAGCGCCATCCAAGGTCATTTATGCCGCCTGATCATCGGGCCAATGGCCGATATAGGTGGACTGCGGCCGAATGAGCCGCCCGACGCGCTCCTGCTCCATGACATGGGCAGACCAACCCGCGATACGCGACAAGGCAAAGACCGCCGTGACGGCGCTGCGGGGGATGCCCAAGGCTTCGAGCAAGATGGCGGTATAGTATTCCATATTGGTGTCGAGGCGCTGGTCGGGTTTCATTTCTTTCAAGGTGGCCAGCGCCAGCGCTTCCACGTCACGGGCAAAGCGCACGCGCTCATTGCCGTTGGTGAGCAACATGACGGCCTTGTTGAAGACATCGGCGCGGGGGTCGCGGACCTTGTAGACACGGTGGCCAAAGCCCATCAGGCGTTCGCCCTTAGCGATCTCACGCCTCAACCACGGCTTGATGTTATCGCGCGTGGCGATCTCATCGAGCATATCGAGAACGGGACCGGGCGCGCCGCCATGGAGCGGCCCTTTGAGCGCGCAAAGCGCCCCGACGACCGATGAGATGAGCCCTGCCCGCGTCGAGGCGATGACACGCGCGGTGAAGGTCGAGGCGTTCATGCCGTGGTCGGTGACGGTGACGAGATAGGCGTTGAGGGCGGCGACTTCAGCCTCGCTGCCCGGCTCGCCGCGCAACATGCGTAGGAAGTCGGCGGCGTGGCCTGCATTGGCCATGGGCGCGACGGCAGCATCGCCCGCTTCGCGGCGGCACAGCGCAGCGACGAAGACCGGCACCGCGCCGACAGCACGAATATGGGCGGGCAAGCCCGAACCGTCATCATCTGCCAGCAGCGACAAGCCGGTGCGGAGGCCTTCGGTAACGCTTAGGCCCTTGGAGGCGGCAAGCAGGACCGGCATTAACGAGAAGGCCGCAAGGCGGGCTTTGCCCAAGCCTTTGCGCACAGCGTCAGCAGAGGGCGCGAGATCGAGCCCGGCGGTTGCCCAGAGCAGCGCCACCGTGGCTTCAAAGTCATGGGTGGCGACCAGTGTCTCAAGATCGTAGCCCGCAATGATGAGACGGCCCGCCTCGCCATCGACATGGCTGAGGGCGGTTTCGGCGGCCACGACCTTGTCGAGGCCATTAGCGCTGGCGCGAACGTGGGGGGCGCTAGCGCGGGGAAGAAAGGCGTTGTTTGACATGGTGGCACCTCAAATTTGGCAACGAACCGGATATTCGGCGGGAAACCGGGAGAATTCCGCTCGCCTTGAGGTCAATTTGGCGATAGGATTTAGTATCGTCAATCTTGATTAAGCTAATCAACATATTTTTAAGATACGTCATGCCCATCAAACCTGCATCACCTGAGAGCCTCTATTTGTCGGCCAAGGAAGCCGCCGCCGAACTGGGGGTGAGCCTTGCCACGCTTTATGCCTATGTGAGCCGGGACATGATCCGTTCTGAGCCGGTGGCTGACAGCCGGGCCAAGCGTTATCGCGCCGAAGACGTCCGTGGACTGAAGGAACGACGTAACACACATGCGAGCACACCGCCGCAAATGGGCGACATGCGCTCGGTGATGAATTTTGGTGGTCAGCCGGTGCTGGATTCGTCGATCACGATGATTGCAGACGGGCGGCTGCATTATCGCGGTGTGGACGCGACGGTACTGGCGCGCAACTCCAACCTCGAACAAGTCGCCGCCCTGCTTTGGGGCTGCAAGGGTGTGCAACCTTTTACGCATGACGCGACGTTGCAGATGTCAGCTGATTTGGAAAAGCTCTCCGCTGATGTGGCGCATCTTAGCCCCATCACGCGCTGCATGACGCTGCTGCCGGTGGCGGCGATGGATGACCCTTCGGTTTACAACCGCACGGAGCGCGGGTTGGCGGCGACGGGGGCACGGCTGACACGATTTGTCGCCGCCGTGATCGCGGGCGTCGCGCCGTCTGACAAGCCGGTGCATGACGTATTGGCCAAGGCGTACACGATGGGGGACCGCAGGGCGGCAGACCTTATTCGCGCCGCATTGGTGCTTTGCGCCGACCATGAACTCAACCCGTCGGCCTTTACAGCGCGCGTCGTGGCGGGCACGGGAGCGACGCTTTATGCCTCGGTGCTGGCGGGCATCTGCGCGGCCGAAGGGCCACGCCACGGCGGCTTTACGAGCCGGGTTGAAAGTTTTTTGACCGAGATGGCGCATCGGCAAGACTTGGACGACGCCGTGCTGGCGCGCCTGCGCAATGGCGACGTGATCCCCGGCTTTGGCCATCCGCTCTATCCCGATGGCGATCCGCGCGCCGCCACGCTGATCGCCATGATGAAGGAGACCAATGGCGATGATCCGGCCTTTTTGCGGTCGCTACGCATCGCCGAGGTGATGGAGGAAGCAGGTGGTGTCAAACCCAATATTGATTTTGCCATTGGAGCGATGGGGGCCACATTGCGGATGTTGCCGGGCACAGGACTGGCTATCTTTGTGATGGGGCGCACGGCAGGATGGATTGGACATGCGATTGAGCAGCATCGCTCTGGCCAGATGATCCGGCCACGGGCACGCTATACGGGCGATATTCCGCGTTGAGACATTTGCAGGGCAAGAACGATGACGACAAATAAGAGCGAAGACGGCAAGCGGGTGGCGCTGATTGCGGGCGCGAGCGGGCTGGTCGGTGGGCTTTTGCTGGAGCGGCTGCTGCGCTCGCCGCTCTATGAACAAGTGGTGGCAGTGACGCGCAGGCCGCTGAAGATCAAGCATCCCAAGCTGCACGAAATCATCGGCGAGTTTGAGGCTGTGGAAACCGCTGTTGCGGCGGCGGACTTCAAGCCGAGCGATGCTTTCTGCACATTGGGCACGACCATCAAGCAGGCGGGCAGCCAAGCGGCCTTTAGCAAGGTGGACTTTGAATATGTCTTGCGGTTTGCCCGCGCGGCCAAGGCGGCGGGCACGCAACGCTTTCTGCTGGTGACGGCGGTGGGAGCCAGCGCGCGCTCGACGATTTTCTATTCGCGCGTCAAAGGCGAAGTGGAAGAAGCGGTGAGCGCCATCGGCTTTGAGGCCACACTTATTTTTCGGCCAAGCATGTTGATGGGCCCACGCAATGAAACGCGACCCGGCGAATCCATCGCCAAGATTTTGACGCCTTATATCAGTCCGTTCCTGATCGGGCCTGCCGCGATCTACAAGGGGATCGAAGCCGATACCGTAGCGGCGGCCATGGTGGAAGCAGCGGCCACGGAGACGAGCGGCCGCAAAACCTACACCTATGGTGAAATGATGAGACTGGCGCGTGGGTGAGGCTGACGCCTGCTCTCAAGACCTATCAATTCCAGACTTGCGGCTTCTGGACCCTCCTATAAGGCCGGGGATGACATCCTTGCTGTTGGCTCCAAATTGCGGGTGCTATAGTTTCTGCACAAAGCAATTGAAGTATCGAGGTATGCGGGTGGTGGAACTGGAAAGCCGCGGCGATGAGCCAGCGGGGGGAACGGCGACCAACAAGGTGAAGGATGCTCGCACGGCGCGCTTGCGCCTTTATCTTGGCGGGCAGGCAAGCTGGTACCTAAGTCTCGGCATTCAGTTTGTGCTGTTTCCTTATTTGGTGGCGCAGGAGCTGCATGAAAGCGCGGCGCGCGTCGGCATCGCACAAATGACGCTGATGGCGCCTGCCCTGTTTTTCATTTTGCTCGGCGGCACGATGGCCGACCATAGCGACGTGCGGCGCATTCTGATCCGGGTGCATACGCTGGCCGCTGTGCCGCCTTTGGTGCTGACGGCTGTGCTGATGAGTGGGCATCTCAGTTATAATATACTGATCGTCTATGCGCTGGCGATGGGCACACTGAGCGCCTTTGCCATGCCCGCCCGCGACAGCGCGCTGACGCGCATTGCCGAAACCGGCATTCAGCAAGCCGTGACGCTGGCGATGAGCGCACAAATGGTGTCGCAACTGGTGGGCATGTTGATCGTGGCCTATGCCGCCGTGGTGGGCGCGCCTGCCCTGCTGCTGTTTCAGATGGTGATGCTGCTGGCTGGTGCCATCGCAACACAGAGGCTCGACCCGCTGCCACCGGCGCACACAGGGCAGGGCACAAGCCGCTGGGCGCAGATTCTTGATGGCATTGCCGCGGCGCGCGAAAACAAAGTCGTCTTTGCCGTTATCTGCCTCAATTTTGCGGTTGGGCTTTTTTATGTTGGCAGTTTTATGGTGGTGCTGCCGTTGATGGTGCGTGACGTCTATCACTCGACGGACGCAGAATTTCCCGCCCGCTTTGCCATGATCAATATGGCTTTCTGGGGCGGCACCATTGCGGCGACCTTTGCACTGCTGAAGGTCGGCCACATCGAACGACGCGGGCGCGTGATGATGGCCGCCGTGACATCAGGCCTCGTCATATTGGCGGCGATGTCGTTCATCATGCCTTTTTGGGTGCTGTGCGTGCTCTGCTTTCTCTGGGGCATGGGCGCGGGCACGACGATGACGATGGGGCGCACGATTGTGCAACTTGCGGCACGCGAGAGCCATCGCGCGCGCGTGTTGGCGCTCTATCAGCTTGGGTTTTCGGGCGGGGCGCCTATCGGCTCGCTAATCATGGGGTTCATCATCGGCGGCATGGGCATTCAACAAGCGGTGCTGGTGCCTTCAGCCGTCATGATCTTTGTGCTGGGGTTGCTGCTGCTTTCGCCGATCTGGGGCTATAGAGCCGACGAGGCAAGCGTATGAACGAGGCCGAACTGCCCCCGCAAGACGGCCTGCGCCCGGACCTTGCCTGGTATATGGGCGGCATCTGGTTTTATTTTATTTCGACGGGCATTCAGGGCGTCATCTTTCCTTGGCTCATTGCCATCGTGCTGCATGAATCATCGACCCGTGTCGGCCTTGCACAGATGATGATGATGCTGCCGATGCTGATCTTTACGCTGTTTGGCGGCGCGCTGGCCGACCGTACGGAATTGCGCAACCACTTGCGACGCTTGCAGATGTTGCAAATGATCCCGCCGATATTGCTTGCGATCATCATCTATACCGGCCATCTGAGCTACAACGTGATGCTGTTGTTCGGTGTTATTCTGGGGACGATCGGGGCTTATGTTATGCCAGCGCGTGACGCGATGCTGACGCGGGTGGCGATCAACAACCTCAAAGGCAATATCCAGCGCGGTGTTGCCATGTCGATGAGCGGGCAGTTTCTGGGACAAGTGGCAGGCTTTCTGGTTGGCGGCACGGCGATGATCGTCGGCGCACCAGCGCTGTTTGGGCTGCAAAGCCTGTTGCTGCTCGGCGCGGTCATCACGACATCGAACCTCAACCAAGCCCATCCGACGCCCAAAGCCATTCCCGAAGGCGCGCGGCGTCAATCGCAACTGGCCGACATCAAAGAGGGGCTGGTCGTGATGTGGCAAAGCGACCGGCTGCGCCCTGTCGTGCTGATGATGTTCATGTCGGGTATTTTATTCATGGGCGTCTTCATGGTGCTATTCCCGATCATGGTGCGCGATGTTTATAACGGCAGTTCGTTTGAGTTGGCGCTGATCAATATGTGCTTTTTCGGCGGCATCGGGATTTCGTCTTTCACGCTGTCACGGCTGCGCCCGATCCAGCGGCAGGGGCGCGCGATGATGCTGGCGATGTGCACAGGCTCCACCGTGATGGTGGTGATGCATTTTGGTTTTCCGATCTATGTGGTCGATCTGTTGGCGCTGGGCTGGGGCTTGGCGGCGGGCGTCTCGATGACGCAATCGCGCGCAGTGGTGCAGGAATTTGCCGAACCGCATATGCGGGCGCGGCTGATCTCGGCCTTCCAACTAAGTTCGATGGGCGGCGGGCCGATTGGCGCGCTGCTGACAGGCTATGTGATCAAATATCTGGGCGTGCTGAACGCGGTTCTGGTGCCCGTGGGGCTGATGGCAGTGCTGTGGCTGTCGATTTTCTTCTTTACGCCGTTGTGGAAGATGGAAGCGCCGGGGCGGGGGTAAAGTTGTGGATGCTGCGGGAAAGTTTTTTTTGAAGTAGGCACCCCCACCCTCCGCGCCAAAGAGGCGCTCCTCCCTCCCCCCCTCAAGGGGGAGGGATTCAAGAGATGGCCCCCCGGTCAAACCGGGGGATGACAAAAAAGGCGGACCAGAGGGTCCGCCTTTTTCGTCACTTGTAGGTGCGCTTGGGCCACCAGGGGAAGAAGGACGGCATGTCCTTGGAGACCTTGTTGGGATATTTGGCCGGGCGCTTTTCGAGGAAGGAGACGACGCCTTCTTTGGCGTCTTCGGTACGGCCACGCGCGTAGATGGCGCGGCTGTCGATCTTGTGGGCTTCCATCGGATGATCGAGCGCCGCATTGCGCCACAGCATTTGACGCGTCAGGGCAACGGAGACGGCGGCCGTGTTGTCGGCGATTTCACGCGCCAATGCGCGCGCCGCGGGGAGCAAATCGGCGGGCGCGTGCAGCGAGCTGACAAGGCCCCCCTTCAAGGCTTCTTCGGCACCGAAGACACGGCCCGTATAGGTCCATTCGAGCGCTTGGCTAATGCCGACGATGCGGGGCAGGAACCAGCTGGAGCAGGCTTCCGGCACGATACCGCGACGAGCAAAGACAAAGCCGAACTTGGCAGTGTCGGATGCCATGCGGATGTCCATGGCCAGCTGCATGGTGACGCCGATGCCGACGGCGGGACCATTGACCGCCGCGATGACGGGCTTGAGGCATTCATAGATGCGCAAGGTGACGCGGCCACCGCCGTCGCGCACGCTCTCATGGCTCCAATCGGTTTCGCCGTCTTTTTCGGGCGTGCCGGCCTTTTCGGGTCGGTCACTGCGGGCAGCATAGTCAAACGTCTTGGCCCCAGCGGAGAGATCGGCACCGGCGCAGAAGGCGCGGCCTTCGCCCGTGACGATGATGGCGCGCACCTCGTCGTTAGCATCGGCCTTGTCGAAGGCGTCGATCATCTCGGACATCATTTCGCCTGTAAAGGCGTTGAGCTTGTCGGGGCGGTTCAGCGTGATCGTCAGAATGTTTTCTGCGACCTCGTATTTGATGGTGTTGTAAGCCATTTTTTCTCTCTCTATTGTGGCATATGCCAGATTTTCTGTCTCAGACCTGTTGTCGCCGTTGCGTCAATAGCGAAAAGTTGACGGCGCTTCAAACTTGCGCTCCTTTGCCACCAACAAGGTCCGCTAAATTTCCAATGACCTGATATAACAACGGAGCCGAAGAAAAGCGAAGCCCCCATGCTGGGCAATCGCTTCGGGCCCAATTGGTTACTGACGACGCTCTGAGGGAGACGAGCCCAATGCATCCTACCGTTCACGCAAAAACCACGCCCGATAAGGCCGCCTATATCATGGCCGCGACGGGCGAGACCGTCACCTACAAGGAACTCGACGAACGTTCCAACCAGCTGGCGCATCTGTTTCGTGACGCTGGCCTCAAGGTCGGCGACAGCATTGCCATTTTCATGGAGAACAATGCACGCTATTATGAAATCTGCTGGGCAGCACAGCGCGCCGGTCTTTATTACACGGCGATCCCTTCACGCCTCACCGCAGGCGAAGTTGCCTATATCGCAGCCGATTGTGGCGCGCGTCTATTTTTCACCTCGACGGAGCTGGCACCAGTCGGCGAACTCGTCAGCGGCAATCACCTTCCCAAGATCGAACGCAAGTTCATCGTCGGTGGCGAGATGGCGGGATACGAAGATTTCCTTGCCGCCCGCTCACCCTATCCAATAACGCCGATTGCCGATGAGTCCTCGGGCACGGACATGCTCTATTCGTCCGGCACGACGGGCCGCCCCAAAGGCGTCCGGCACGCATTGACCGGCGCTCCCATCGACGAGCCCGGTGCGCTGGTCGGCCTGGCCATGCTGCTTTACGGCATGGACGACAAGACGATCTATCTGTCGCCCGCACCGCTCTATCACGCCGCGCCCTTGCGCTGGTCGATGGCCGTGCAACGGCTTGGCGGCACTGTCGTCGTGATGGAGCATTTTGACGCCGAAGAATCGCTCAAACTCATCCAGAAATACAAGATTACCCACAGCCAGTGGGTGCCGACGATGTTTGTGCGTATGCTGAAGATGCCTAAAGAGGTACGCGAAAAATATGACGTGTCGTCGCTCAAGGTTGCGATCCACGCCGCCGCGCCCTGCCCCATCCCCGTCAAAGAGCAGATGATAGAATGGTGGGGCCCTGTGCTTTATGAGTATTACGCCGGTTCGGAGGGCAATGGCTTCTGCGCGATCACGTCGGAAGAATGGCTGGCGCACAAGGGCTCGGTAGGCAAAGCGCTCAATGCGATCACGCATATTTGCGATGATGAAGGCAACGAACTTCCCATTGGTGAAGCTGGCACGATTTATTTTGAGTCCGATAGCGAGTTTGAATATCACAACGACCCCAAGAAGACGGCAGAGTCGCGCCACCCCAAGCATCCGACATGGTCCACGCTGGGCGACATCGGCAGGGTGGACAAAGAAGGATACGTCTATCTCACCGACCGCAAAGCCTTCATGATTATTTCGGGCGGCGTCAACATCTACCCGCAGGAAGCTGAGAACCTGCTGGTGATGCATCCCAAGGTTGCTGACGTGGCGGTGATCGGCGTGCCGAACGAGGATTTCGGCGAAGAAGTGAAGGCGGTTGTGCAGCCGGTGGACTGGGCCGACGTGGGGCCGGAGCTGGAAGCAGAATTGCTGGAATATTGCTTCAGCCAGCTTTCCAAAATCAAATGCCCCCGCTCGGTAGATTTTTCTGAACAGTTGCCGCGTCATCCGACGGGCAAGCTCTACAAGCGCCTGATCCGGGACCGCTATTGGGGCAATCGGGATAGCAAGATCGTCTGATCGAAAAGCGCCATAAACAGCCAAATCATGCCGCCCGCGTGGGTTTTCCACCGGGCGGCATATTTGTATCGGCAAGCCTTGGGCAGAGCCGCGGCCTATTTGATGTGCTAAACTGCGATTCAATTTGAATGGAGGCCGCAGATGCGCAGAGAACACCGACCCTTGAGCACCGCCACACTGACACTGGCAGGCATCGGCACCACATTTGGCGTGGCGCTGGTAGCTAGCCTGCTTGTGTGGAGCACAACACCAGCGTCTGCGGCCAATGAGGTCTATTCGACGGGCATCCGTTGCAACAACAAGCCGATCGCTGCGCGCGCAGCGTCCGCCGACAAATATGTCTATTTCGACACCAATTCGAGCAAGGTGCGCGTCGTGGACATGCCCAAGATCAAGCACATCTACGGCATTGCCAAAGGGCAATCGGCCCAACAGGTTTGCCTGTTTGGCAAGGCGAGCAAAAACGGCGATGCGGCCTCCAATGCCGCATTGGGCGAAAAGCGCGCCCGCAATGTCGCCCGCGAGTTTGAAAAGCTGGGCTGGCCGCGCTCCAAAATCGTGATCGGCACGGAAGGCGAGGCCTGGGGCTGGATGCAGGAGATGCTGACGTCTGACGCGCTGGAAGATCGCCGTGTGCTGATCCGGCTATCACAGTAACCAAAACGCCTAGTTTCAGGTTGGCGAGAGGTGGCATCATCGCTACCTTAGGACTAAGCATTTGAGACTGTGAGATTTGCCGACAAGACCGTGCACGCTCGGTCATTGGCAGTGGATCACAGACACAATTTCAACAAACCGAACGGGAGACGCCATCATGCGTATGTTCAACACTGTTGCCGACTACATCGCCGAAAAAGGCAAAGAAATTGGCGTCAGCGAATGGGTCGAGATTGATCAGGATCGCGTCCAGAAGTTTGCCGATGCGACGGGCGACCATCAGTGGATCCATCTCGATCCGGTACGCACGCAAAAAGAACTCGGCATGGGCACGATTGCGCATGGCTATCTGACGCTGTCGCTGCTGCCGTTTCTGATGGGCAAAATCAGCGGCGTCAAGAGCGCAACGCGCGGCGTCAACTACGGTTCCAACACGGTGCGCTTCACCAATATGGTGCCCGTCGGCTCCAAGGTACGCGCCCGTGTGACGTTGAAAGACGCGACGCCGAAGTCTGGCGGCTATCAGATCGTCAATGAAGTGACGATGGAAATTGAAGGTCAAGAACGCCCCGCGATGGTGGCCGAGACGCTGAGTTTGATTTTCGAGTGAGGTTTGATTGAGGGCCTCCTGCCCTCATCACAATTTCCGTTGTCATCCCGGACTTGATCCGAGACCCAGTAGCGGCCAACTCCGAGTATGAGGCTACTGGATCCCGGCATTCGCCGGGATGACAGCATTTATTTGACGGTAGGCATCATGTCCAACAATGCACCCAAGAAGATTATCAAGACCGACGCGGAATGGCGCGCGGCGTTGACACCGGAGCAATATGCGGTGACGCGCGGCTCGGGCACCGAGCAAGCGGGCACGGGGCCGTGGCTGCATGAACACCGCAACGGCAGCTTCAAATGCGTGTGCTGCGGCACAGAGCTTTTTCGTTCGGAGACGAAGTTCGAGAGCGGTTCAGGCTGGCCGAGTTTCTTTGCACCGGTATCGCGCGAAGCGATTGAAGACAATGAGGATCAAAGCCACGGGATGGTGCGGACCGAGGCACGCTGCACGACTTGCGAGGCGCATCTGGGCCATGTGTTTCCTGACGGACCGAAGCCGACGGGAATGCGCTTTTGCATGAACGGGATAGCGCTGGCTTTCGATCCGGATAAGTGACTAACATCGTCGACACGTCGTGTCGGCCCCCTCACCCAACCCTCTCCCCAGAGGGGAGAGGGCTAGAACTGTTTTGGATGACATGAAGCTGACGCCCCCTGCCCTTGCGCCTAAGGCTGATATTCGGCCTGTGACCGACACCCATCACGGCATCACGCGGACAGACAATTACGCCTGGCTGCGCGACACAGATTGGCGCGAGGTGATGCGCGACCCGGACGTGTTGGACGGCGACATTCGCGCTTATCTTGAAGCTGAGAACGCTCATACGGCAGCGACGCTGAAGCCGCTGGACGCATTACGCGAAACGCTGTTTGGCGAGATGAAAGGGCGCATCAAGGAAGATGATGCGTCAGTGCCGACAGCGGACGGGCCTTATGCTTATTACACGCGCTATAAAGAAGGCGCGCAGCATCCAGTTTTTTGTCGGAGTGGGCCTGAGGGCGATCAGGTGTTGCTGGACTGCAATGTTGAGTCCGAAGGCGAAGCTTATTTTCATATTGGTGACGTCAATCACGCGCCGACGCATAAGCGGATGGCGTGGTCTGCTGACGTCAAGGGCTCTGAATATTTCACGGTACGGGTGCGCGATCTTGCGAGCGGACGCGACCTTGACGATCTGGTGCCCGACACGGCAGGCGGGATTGCCTGGGACGCAGCGGGCTTGAGTTTTTTCTATGTGCATGTGGACGATGAACACCGGCCACTGAAAGTGTTTCGCCATGTAGTCGGAACGCCATCGCACGACGACCAGCTTGTCTATGAAGAAAAGGACACGGGCTTCTATGTTGGCGTGGGGCTGACGTCGAGCGGGCGCTATGTGCTGATCGAAACGCATGACCATCAGACGAGTGAAATTCGCCTGATCCCGGCGGACGCGCCGGAGACGCCACCAGTGCTCGTCGCAGGCCGCGAACATGGTGTTGAGTATGACATTGAGGATGATGCACCGCGCGGGCGGTTTCTCATGCTCACCAATGTCGATGGGGCAGAAGACTTCAAACTCATTGAAGCGCCGCATGGGGCACCGGGTCGCGACAACTGGCGCGATGTGGTGGCGCATCGCGCGGGCACGCTGATCCTTGGACAAGCGGCTTACCGCGACCATCATGTGCGCATGGAACGGCGCGACGGGCTGACACGCATCGTGATCCGGCGTTTAGCCGACGGCGCGGAGCACGATATTTCGTTTGATGAAGAAGCCTATGACCTCGGTCTTGCACCGGGCTATGAGTACGCAACGACGCTGACGCGCTTTGGCTACAACTCAATGACGACGCCGCGCGAGACCTATGACTATGACATGGAGACGCGCGAACGCAGCTTGCGCAAGCGCCAAGAGGTGCCGTCTGGCCATGAACCTGCTGACTATGTAACACGGCGGATTTTTGCGACCGCCCAAGACGGCGCGCTGGTGCCGATTTCGCTACTCTATCACAAGGACACCAAGCTCGACGGCTCGGCACCTTGTCTGCTCTATGGCTATGGCTCCTACGGCATTTCCATTCCGCCGAGTTTTTCAGTGACGGCGCTGTCGCTGGTGACGCGCGGCTTTGTCTATGCCATCGCGCATATTCGTGGCGGCAAGGACAAGGGCTATGGCTGGTATAAAGCTGGTAAGCTGATGACGAAGCGCAATACGTTCACTGATTTCATTGCGGCGGGCGAGCATCTGGCGGTGGAAAAATTTACGACGCGCGGACGCATTGTGGCGCAAGGCGGCAGTGCGGGCGGGATGCTGATGGGAGCGGTCGCCAATATGGCACCGGACCTTTTCAACGGCATCATCGCGGAAGTGCCATTTGTCGATGTAATGGCGACGATGCTCGACGCCTCTCTGCCGCTGACGCCGCCGGAATGGCACGAATGGGGCAATCCACTGACAAGCGAAGAAGCCTATCGCTACATGGCCTCCTATTCGCCCTATGACAATGTGGGCGCACAGGCCTATCCGCATATCTTTGCGTTGGGCGGGCTGACCGATCCACGCGTCACCTATTGGGAACCTGCCAAATGGGTGGCAAAGCTACGCGCGCTGAGGACCGATGAGCGGCTGACCATGTTGAAGATCAATATGGAAGCAGGACACGGCGGGGCGTCGGGCCGGTTTGACCGGCTGAAGGAAGTGGCGCTGGTTTTTGCCTTTGCGATCGCGGTGAGCGGGCGGGTGTGAGGTGGGTCCCGGGATCAAGTCCCGGGACGACACTGAATTTTTATTGGCTCTATGATCACACAAAATGTCATCGCCCGACTTGATCGGGCGATCCATCTACGCCGATGCTGAAGTAAGGTGGATGGCCCGATCAAGTCGGGCCATGACGGGAGTTTGTTGGGACCTCGTCCTTCGAGACGGTTGCTGCGCAACCTCCTCAGGATGAGGCTTCGAGACGCGGCTTTTCCGCTCCTTGGGATGATGGTTTCTGTTTTATAAGGATGTCCTGAAAAGGCAGAAGACCGCGTCCCTCCCCAGAAACGCGGCCTTCACTGCGCTCAACAGCTTTCCTTAAAGCGGAGCACATTTCCATGAAAAGAGTGTCGCGTGATTTGTTAGCGGCGTCACGGACATTCTGTCGCAAGGGGCATAAAAATTACGCACCTGACGTTATCAAAAGCGCGGCCCTCAATAGGGACGATCACCGATGATGGTGGCGCGTTCCATGCGCCGCACGGCGGGCCAATAGTCGGATGCCGCATAATGCTGGCAGGCGCGGTTGTCCCAGAAGGCGAGCGAGTTGACGGCCCAGCGAAAGCGGCACTGATATTCGGGCGTCGCGGCTTGCGCATAAAGATAAGCAAGCATGGCGTCGGATTTGTCCTTGTCCATGCCGACAATGCGCTGGGTGAAGGCACCGTTGACATAGATACCTTTGCGGCCCGTCTCGGGATGGGTGCGGAACACGGGATGTTCGACCATCGGGTATTTTTTGTTCATCTCCTCGATCTCAGCTTCGCTCTTGCCACGCTGGCGCATGGCGATGCGAAAATGCGCGAAGTCGTGAATGGCCGTCTTGCCGTCGAGTTCAGCCTTGATGTCGTCGGGCAAATTGTCATAGGCCGCATACATGTCGGAAAACAATGTGTCGCCGCCAACGTCGGGGACTTCGAGCGAGCGCAATATCGAACCGAGAGAGGGGCATTCGCGCCATGTGACGTCAGAATGCCAGCGGTTTTCCTTGCCCTTGTTGTCCTTGTCGTGGGTGATGGGCAGGATTTCCGGGAAGCCGGGTTTTTGCGGGGCGAAAGGGTGGACTTCCAACTCGCCAAAATTGCGCGCAAAGGCGAGATGTTGTTCGGTCGTGATGTTCTGATTACGGAAGAAAATAACCTTCCATTCCAAAAGCGTCTGACGGAGCGCGGCGAGCGTGGCCGCATCGAGCGGGGTGGCCAGATCAATGTCATGCACTTCGGCGCCGATGGTCGGCGTGAGCGGCTTGACGGTGAAAGGCTGGCACGCGGCGGCAACAGCGGCTGATGCAAGATGCTGGTTCATGTGATCCTCCTCCAAGGGTGGGTTCACCCTATCGGCATGATTAAAAACCATATGACCATAAAGTTTGTAAATTCCGTGCAGCGGAATTAGTATGGTGCATGGATGAAAAAACCCAGCAAATACAGCCGGTTTTACGCGCCTTGCAGGTGCTAGAGACACTTAATCTGCAAACCAGCACGTCTCTTAGCGCACTCCATGACCAAACAAAGTTGCCTAAATCGACGCTGGTGCGCCTGCTTGATACGCTGATTGCGGGCGGCTATGCACGCCGCGTGTCGCGCAAAGCAGGCTACGAAGTGGGCGAGCGGGTGCTGCAACTCTCGGGTGGATTTCGCTATGCCGAAAAAATCGTCGAGGCGGCGCGGCCTTTTCTGTCGGCGCTGACGGCACAGCACAAATGGCCTATGGGTCTGGCGACACCTGATGGCGACCAGATGCTGGTGCGCACAAGCACGCGGGCCGAGAGCCCCTTTGCCACCGACCATGACTTTTTGGGTCTGCGCATTCCCATGCTGCTCTCGGCGGTGGGGCGCGCCTATATCGCCTATTGCGATGAGGCCGAACGCGAGACGGTGATGGCGCTGATGCGCAATTCAAAAGCGCGGCGCAATGCGATGGCGCATGATGAAAAAGCCGTGACGCGGCTCTTAACAGGCATACGCAAACACGGCTATGCCACGACATCGCCCACGCCGGGCGACGCGCTGCAAGGCATGGCGGTGCCCGTGTTTGAGAACGGCAAGGCGGTGGCGGCAATGACGCTGCGCTACTTCGGCTCGGCAATGAGCGAAGCGGAAGCGGCAAAGCGCTATCTGGCAACACTGCAGGATGCAGCAGCGGCTATATCGGCTGGGTTGTGAGGGGAGGAAGTAAGACCCTCACCCAATTGTGCGTAGGAGCAAGAAGAAAGATGGGTCCCGGGGTCAAGCCCCGAGACGACACAAAATTTTAGGCAAGACCGTTCCACAATTTTTGCTGTCATCCCGGCCTTGTGCCGGGATGACAGCATTATTTGTGGTTATCGCAAATCAAAGTCGCGTAATCGAAACGCCGACTTTGCCGATGCCGTCGGCGCGGACGGTGATGGATTGGTTGACATCGGCGCGGGTAAAGGTGCCGCCTTCGACTTCCACGTTGAAGCCGTTGGGATATTGCAATGCAGGCACGAAAATCTCGGTGTCGCTGTCGCTGGAGGCCTCATAGACGAAGCGGAAGAGGCCTGTCTCGCGTTTGAATTTGACCTTCAGGGGGCGACCTGCAATCGAGCGCGCATAAGGGCGCACGAAACCTGCGAGCGCCCGGCCACCGCTGTTGATGTCGTTGCTGTCGGTGCGTTGATCGACGCTGTAGATCGAGAGGTCTTCCTGGTTCCAACCGTCGCCGACTGCCTGATCATTGCGATTGGAGGCGGTGTAGTTCCAATGGGTCGATGAGATCAATAATTTGTCCATGGCCGAATACATGAGATCAAGTGCGATGACGTGCTTTTCCCAAGGGGCGGCGCTGTGGTCACCAGCGGCCCATGCCTTATAGGCGGCGGCATCGTGCAGATCATAGGGAATGCCGAATTCGCCGATCAACGTGGGGGCACCCTGCCCATCGTTTAGCGTCATGGCGTTGTTCTTGATGAAACCGAGTTGCTTTGTATAAGCCTCTTCGATGGCGTCAGCGCCTTCCAATGTGCGGCCTGAATAGGGGTTGAGCCATGTCGGGAAGCCGAAGGTCTTGGTGCTGAGCGTAACAATGTCATACCAGTGGCTTGCATTGACGGTGCCGCGCGGCGTGTCCTTGGGGAAGCCATGGGCGGAGCTTTCGCCGGGGTCAAGTTCGGCAAAGAGCAACCAGTCGGGCTCAATGTCGCGCACGGCTTGGGCCACGCGCTGGAAGAACGGCCCCATGAAGTCGCGTTCCATGGCAAAGGTTGTCTCACCTCGCTTGCGGAAAAAATGCTCGTCCAGCACTTCGATCTTATCGCCATTGAGACGGTAGGCACCCGCTTGCTCAAACGGGCATTTGGCACCATTAAGCCAGATCGACACGCCATCGGGATTGACGCGCTCGACGCCGGCTGCGACGACGCGCTTGACCTCCCAATCCAATTTGAGGACGGGAATGTCGCGCGGCAAGCCACGCGCCACGGCCAGCCCATCAAGCACCGACCAAGCAAGGCCCGGACGCGGATGGGTGTGGGCCATTTCGCTTTTGGCGAGATGCTGGTAGCTCATCGACTTGCCGACATAGCCAGACCCCGGCTCGTTCAGGCTGTCAAAGCCGATGACATTGGGGAGGTCTTTGATGCGGTGGGCGACGGCTTCCATCGCACCGATGTAATGATCTTGCAGATAGTCCTGCACGTTGCGCCCGTCGATCATGAAGTCGGGGCAGAATGTCTTGCCCGCAAAGAAGAAGGTCCACATGAAGGCATTGGCGGGATAGCGATAGTTTTGTGACCACGTCATGGTGCCGTAGTTGTCTTCCTGCCGACCACCACGGGCAAAATCATATTTATATTGCATGACATGGGCGGCACCGGCGGCGCGGAACTTGGTGAAGTCGAGGCCGACCGCCTCAAAGCACCAGCCTGGCGCGCCATCGCCGCCCGTCATGCGGCTCCAAACGTCCTGATGGAAATCGACAAAGACATACATGCCATAGTCGCCTGCCATGCGGCAGAGCGCGGCGAAATAATCGAGATAGGCTTCGTCATATTGGCGAGGGCCGGCGTGTTCGACGGCTTCCCATGTGGTCAACAATCGCAGGCAATTGAAACCCCATGCCTTGAGGCGTGCAAAATGCTCTGGCGCTTCATCGAGCGGAAACGGGCGGCCGACAAAGGAGACGGTGCGATGGTCGCTGAAATCGGTGGGCAGGTTGGTGTGCCCATTGGGCGTGAACGGCATCTTGCAGTCGCCACCCAGATTGACCCCGCGTAGGATGTGGGCATGACCGCTCTCATCGGTGAACCATTCGCCTTCGATCTGCAATCGTTGCAATGCCATTCCGGCCTCCCTGCCTTTTCATTTGTTGAGGCAAGCTTAGCGCGATGGCTGGCAAGGGCAATGGCAGGAAACGGAAATTGTATTGGCGATTTACAGCCGGACAACGGGCAGGCACCATCGCAGGCATTCATCATCGTAAAAGACGCAGGACCAAGCATGATGACGCCTTTCGAGCCTACCCTTGCTTCGCTCAACGCCCATAAAGTGCCGGAGTGGTATGACGATGCCAAATTTGGCATTTTCATCCATTGGGGCATGTGGGCGATCCCGTCCTTTGCCTCGCATCACGGCAGCATTGGCGAAACTTTCGCCACGCAATATGATATTGCCGTCGCTCTAACGCCCTATACCGAATGGTATGCGAACGCGATCAAGGTGCCTGAAAGCGACAGCACAAAGCACCACAAAGAAGTGTGGCACGACGCACCTTACGAAGATTTCCGTGCGCCATTTTTGAAAGGGCTCGAACAATGGGACCCCAAGGAATGGGCGCGGCTATTCAAACTATCAGGCGCTAAATATGTTGTGCTGGTGACAAAACACCATGACGGCTACAGCCTGTGGCCGAGCAACGTGCCGCATACGCATAAGGACGGCTGGCATACAGAACGCGACATTGTGGGCGAGCTGGGCGAAGCGGTGCGGGCGGAAGGCTTGGCTTACGGCATTTATTATTCGGGTGGCATCGACTGGTCGTCAATCCCGAACCCTTGCGCACGCTAGGCGACTTTGTCGGCTCCGTACCCGGCGGCGATTATCCCGCCTATGCCACCGCGCAGGTGAAAGAGCTGATCGATAAATACAAACCTTCGGTGCTGTGGAACGACATCTCATGGCCGACGCCGCTGGACGAGATGAACGAGACGTTCGCCTATTATTATAACAATGTGCCCAAAGGCGTCGTCAACGATCGCTGGATGCCGGTGACGGCGAGGAGCGAGCAGATGCGCTCCAAAGAGGCACGCGCTAAATTCGACGAGAAGGCTAAGGCGCGGATGGCGAACGGCCCTGTGAGCAAGGGGATCATTCCGCAAGAGCCGCCGCATTATGATTTTCGCACGCCTGAATATGCGACCTTCGACGATATCCAGCCGCGCAAGTGGGAAGCGACGCGCGGCATGTCGCATAGTTTCGGTTTCAACCACAATGACACGGATGCCGACTATCTTACCGTCACGGAGATCATCCACGGCTATGCTGATGCGGTGTCAAAGAACGGCAATGAAGGGTTCGGCGCTTGGATGGCGCGCAATGGCGAAGCGATCTATGGCACGCGGCCATGGCTACGGGCGGAAGGCGTCACGGCGGAAAATCTTGCAGTGCGCTTTACGGCAGAAGGTAATCGGGTCAACGCGATTGTGCTCGGCAGGCCTGAGGCAGGCGAGCTGACGCTGTGCGACCTTGCACCAGCAGAGGGTGCGGAGGTAACGCTGCTCGGCTATGGTGGCGTGAACTGGCGGCAGGCGGGACGCGACCTTGTTGTGACGCTGCCCACGCTGGAAGACACACCGGCCATTACCATTTCACTTTCCAAGGTTCTTGCATGACATATCCGACCGACCTTCCTGCCCTGCCCCATCAACCGGCCGGCCTGGCGTGGCCGACGAAAGGCTGGGCGGAAGGATCAATACCGGCACATGTCGACAAGGCAAAGCTCGACGCGCTGCTTGACCATGCCTTTAGCGAGGTGTTGCCGGAGGATTTGGAAGAGACGGACGCGCTGGTGATTGTGCAAGGGGGCAAGCTCATTGCGGAACGCTATCGGGTGGGCTTCGGACCGGATGTGACTTGCCCGTCATGGTCGAAGGCGAAAAGCATCACGCATGCGCTAGTCGGCCTATTGGTGGGCGACGGCAAGATCGACATTCACGCACCAGCCGATGTGCCCGAATGGCGCGAGACGGCAGGCGACCCGCGCGCGACAATCACGCTCGATCTATTGCTGCGCATGTCGAGCGGGCTCACCTTCCGCGAGGACTATGTGGACGACCAGGCATCCGACGTGATCGAGATGCTGTTTGGCGCGGGCAAGGACGATGCGGGCCACTATGCGGCCTCGTTTCCGCTGGCGCATGAACCGGGGAGCTTTTTTTCATATTCATCAGGCACGACCAATATTGTTGCGCGCTGCGCGGCGAAGGCGGCGGGACTTTATGGACCCGACTTTGAAGCCTTCATGCGCGAGCGATTGCTGGACCCCATTGGCATGACAACGGCACAACCGAAGTTTGATGCGGCAGGCACATTTATTGGTTCGTCATTTTGCTACGCGACACCACGCGATTTTGCCAAGTTTGGTTTGCTCTATCTGCGCGACGGCATGTGGGACGGCAGACGCATTCTACCCGCGGGCTGGGTTGACTATGCCCGCACGCCGACATGGCAACAGGCGGGCGTGAAAGAAGATCGCTATGGCGCGCATTGGTGGATTGGCATAGGCGGAGAAGGATCGTTTTCGGCCAATGGGTATCTGGGCCAGTTCACGGTTTGCATTCCTGCTCTTGATATGGTGATCGTGCGCCACGGCAATACGGATGCAAGCAACGGGCCGAACGTGAAAGCCTGGATCAAGGCGATTGCGGATTGCTTTCGGGGGTGAGGGCACGGGCCTCGTCCTTCGAGACGGGCCGAGCGGCCCTCCTCAGGATGAGGGTGAAAAAATCAAAAAATAATTGTCCTCATCTTGAGGAGGCACGCCTTCGTGCCGTCTCGAAGGATCACCACGCTATGACGTGATTTGTTCATATCCCTTGGCGTGCCGCATTTTCCGGCGTTAGACTGCCGCCACAAAACAAAATGACAGAGCGGGAGAGCGGAATGAACGTGACGGCAAAGGTTGTACGGGCGGAAGATGTGGGCCTGATTTCGTCGCGGTTGGCGGAGATCCCGAATTTTATGCGGTCTTATCTCGACAGCGGGAAGCTCGCGGGCGTCTCAACGTTGGTGTCGCGGCGAGGCGAGATTGCGCATTTTGAGTGCATTGGCGTCAAGGATAAGGACACCAAAGAGCCGGTAACGCCCGATACAATCTTTCGTATCTATTCGATGTCTAAACCGATCACCAGCACCGCGCTGATGATGCTGCATGAGGAAGGCAAGTTTCAGATCAATCATCCGGTGTCGAAATATATCCCGGAGTTCAAGAAGCTAAAGGTCTGGGCAGGCGGCACGGCAGAGGCCTACGACACAAAGCCCTGTGAACGCGAGATGACGATCCGTGATCTGTTAACGCATACGTCCGGGCTGACCTATGGCTTCATGCAGGCCCATCCAGTGGACGCGATGTATCGCGCAGGGGGGATCGACGGGGCCAATACCGTCGGCATGACGCTGAAGGAATTTGTCGAAAAACTCTCAGATATCCCACTGCTGTTTTCGCCGGGCACCGAATGGAGCTACTCGGTGGCAACCGATGTGTGCGGA
This sequence comes from Parvibaculaceae bacterium, assembly GCA_041688015.1. Lineage (GTDB taxonomy): Bacteria > Pseudomonadota > Alphaproteobacteria > Parvibaculales > Parvibaculaceae > Parvibaculum. The sequence continues at coordinate 25,644 of JBDNIY010000002.1, read as the reverse complement.
CGGCTGATCGAAGTGCTGTCAGGTCAATCACTGGACGAGTTTCTCGATGCCCGCATCTTCAAGCCACTGGGCATGGTGGATACAGGCTTCTTTATACCGCAGGAAAAACTCGGACGCTTTGCCAGTAATTATTTCAAAAATCCTGTGACCCACAAAGAAGGGTTGATGGACAAGGGCGATGCGTCGAGCACCTATGCCAAAGCACCGACGTTTCTGTCGGGCGGCGGCGGGCTTGTCTCGACGATGATGGACTATTGGCGCTTTTGCCAAATGCTGCTCAATGGCGGCGAGTTCGACGGGCATCACTTTATCTCGCGCAAGACCATCGAGTTCATGCGCATGAACCATTTGCCCGACGACAGGACAATGAAGGAGATGTCGTCTTCGGCCTTTAGCGAGCTGGCGGCGGAAGGCACGGGCTTTGGACTTGGTTTTGCCGTTGTGCTTGATCCGGCTGAAGCACAGCAGATCGGCAGCCATGGGAATTATTCATGGGGTGGCGCGGCCTCAACCTATTTCTGGATTGATCCCGAAGAAGACATTATCGCCATTCTGATGACGCAGCTTTATCCGTCTTCGACTTATCCGCTGCGGCCGCAATTGCAGCAGTTGGTTTATGCCGCGATTGGGGATTGAGGACGGCTTTGCCGTTTCACTCCACTATAAATTAGGCGTCATGCCCCGCTTTATGCGGGGCATCCACCTTTAAGGCATTGCTCGAAGATGGATGGCCCGGTCAAGCCGGGCCATGACGCATTTTTTCCCATTGAGTCTCATCCATGCCCCTCTGGATTCCCCTCACCATCGCCGCCGCGTTTTTGCAGAACCTGCGTTCCACTTGGCAAAGACAACTGACCGGCGTGATGTCCACGACGGCGGCAACCTATGTGCGGTTTTCGTTTGGACTGCCGGTGGCGATTGTCTATCTGCTGGCACTGCATGAGGGCGGCGGCTACGCCCTGCCCGCGCTCAACGGTCTGTTTTTGATCTATTGCGTGATCGGCGGCATCTCGCAGATCATCGGTACGTTTCTGCTGGTGTCGTTGTTTGCCTATCGCAATTTTGCGGTAGGGACGACCTACTCTAAGACTGAAACGGTGCAGGCGGCGCTTTTTGGCATCATCGTGCTGGGCGATCATCCGAGCCTTGGGGCGGCGGTAGCTATTGTTGTCAGTCTGGCGGGCGTCGTGACGATTTCGATGGCGAAGGCGCATCTGACGCCGATGAATTTTGTGCGCTCATTGAGCGAGCGGCCAACGCTGATGGGGCTTGGCACTGGGGCGGGGTTTGGCATTTCGGCGGTGTGCTATCGCGCGGCGTCGCTGTCGCTTCAGGCGGACGGCTTTTTGATTTCGGCGGCAGCGACGCTGGTGGCAGTGCTCATCTTTCAAACCGTAGCGATGACGGCATGGCTGATGTGGCGCGAGCCGGGGGAACTGGCTAAGACGCTCAAGGCGTGGAAGCTGAGTGCGCTGGTGGGGCTTGTCGGCGCGCTGGCGTCGGTTGGCTGGTTTACGGCCATGACGATTGAGAACGCGGCCTATGTGCGCGCGCTGGGGCAGATCGAATTGGTGTTCACGTTCGCCTCATCCTATTTCCTGTTTAAGGAGGAAGTGGCACGGTCGGAAGTGCTGGGCATTTCGCTGGTGATTGGCGGGCTGGTGTTGCTGCTGTTCTGGCGGTGAGGCAGTAAGAAGATGGGTCCCGGGACGTCTTTCCATTAAAGGAGGGCCCCGGGACGACAGCATTATCTTGGGCGGTCGCCTGCCACAGTCGTGCGGTGCAAGACGCGGAGGTGGCCGTCATAGCCGCCCTCGGCGAAATGCAAGGCGCAGCGGTTGTCCCACATAGTGAGCATGTTTTCTCGCCAATGGTGGCGGTAGACATATTTGTCTTTCGTCATATGCGCATAGAGGAAGCTGAGGATGGCGGCGGACTCTGCTTGCGTCATGCCCTCAATGCCCAGCGTATAGACGGGGCTGACATAAAGCGCCTTGTGGCCTGTGACGGGGTGGGTGCGCACCAGTGGATGGGGATGAGTTTTGTCAGCATCTTCGCTGACGACAATCTGCATGGTGCGATCATGGGTGGCTGACTGCTCATGGGCAAAGAGACCCTTGGTACCATAGGGAAGTGCTGCCGAATGCACAGCGGTGAGGCCGTCGAGCAATTTCTTCATGACATCGGATAGGTCGTCATAGGCGGCCGTTCCATCGGCATAGAGCGTGTTGCCGCCGACCGGGGGGATAACCTTGGCATGGAGAAGGGTGGCGGCGGGGGGCTCGTCCTGAAAACTCCAGTCGGAATGCCAGCCAGCGCCGAAATTACCCGCCTTCTCATTTGGTTCGCGGCGGAGTTCGAGAATATGGGGACGGCCTTCCATCGGTTTGATGAAAGGATCAACGCCAAAGGGGCCGATCTGGAGCGTGAAGGCTTCTAGCGCGTCATGGCTGAGCGGCTGGTCTGGAAACCAGACGACGCCATGATCGGCCCAAGCTTGTTTGACGGCAGCAAGCGTCGCGGGCGGCAGCGGCGCGGAGAGATCAAGACCGGTGATCTCGGCTCCGAATCCGGATGGGTTGGCTCTGACCTGAATGGCGTCAGGCTTCAATGCGGCTTGCGACATGATTGTCTCCTCTTTTTCGTGGGCCAAATGTGCCACGGAAAAGAGAGAAGCAAAAGCCTGGCGTGTCAGTTTAGCGCTTCGCCGCCGATTGTGATGCGGTGCAGCAGGCGGCGCTCGCCGTGATAATCGTTAGCGGCATAGTGCCATGTGGCGCGGTTGTCCCAGAAAGCGATGGAACCATCGCGCCAGGCGAAGCGGCAGGTGAATTCAGGCCGCGCGGCATGGCGGAAGAGATGCTGTAGCAGCGGTTGGCTTTCTTCCTGTGTCCAGCCTTCAAAACCGACCGTGAAGCCGGGATTGACGTAGAGCGATTTACGGCCTGACAGCGGATGGGTGATGATGACGGGATGAACCGCCTCGCCGACAAGATTCTCGCCCTTGAAGCCCCCGCCCTGGTCGGTGTTTTTGTAGTATCCGCCTGCGCCGAAAGCGGCGGCGTTGGAATGTATGGCTCGCATGCCTTCCAGCGTCTTCTTGAGGCCATCGGACAGCCCATCATAGGCGGCATACATACTGGCAAACAGCGTGTCGCCACCTTCCAACGGCAGTTCGCGCGCCAGCAGGATCGAACCCATGGCCGGCACCTGATCGTAGGAATGATCCGTATGCCACCCACCGCCGATATTTGTCTTCTGCGCCTTCTCTTTGCGCACTTCGGCAATTTCTGGATATTGCTGGTTGGCCGGGAAAAACTTGTTGATGTCAATGTCGCCCCAGCGGCGCGCGAAGGCGATGTGTTGTTCAGGCGTCAGCGTCTGGTCGCGAAAGAAGATCACGCCATGATCGACATAGGCCTGACGGACGGTTTCCATCTGGCTATTGCTGAGTTGATTGAGATCGACACCCAGCACTTCCGCGCCGCAGCCGGGGGTCAGTTTACGAACCTGGATATCAGTCATGATTTCTCTCCCCAGAGATTATGTTGGGCTTGAAGATACGGGCAGCGCGGGCCAAGATTGTCACCAAAGTTACATTTGGTGAAGATCATGGCCCATGCCCTCGACCCGACGCGGCACGAAGTTGCCAAAGCACTTGGGCGAAACGCCTGGTTCAAGCGGCAACCGGCGCATTTGCAGGAGGCGCTGCGGGCGGCGACGATTTCGGTCCATGCGGAAGGCGGGCGCTGGCTCTATGACGCGGGCGACGAAGCCTTTGGCCTTTACGGCGTCATTTCAGGCTCGGTGAATATTCATGTGCAAATGGGCAACGACGATTATGCGCTCGCCAATATCGTCGGGCCGGGCGCTATTTTTGGTTATGCGGGGCGGCTAGTCGGTAAAAGAAGGCTGGTGACGGCGGTGGTGCGCGATGAGGCGCGACTTTTTTATGTGTCAGAAGCGCGGCTCGAATCCATTGCGCTGGCTCATCCCGACTTGTGGCTGCATTTTGCTGAACTAGCCTCTGAGCAACTGGTGGCGGCGACACGTGCCATGGTGATGAACGCGCGGGCAAAACCACGCGAACGGGTCGCCATGTATTTGCGCGGGATGATGGGCGAGACAGGGATCGGCGATCAGATCGGCATCACACAGGAAGAACTGGCGGAGCTGACCGGGCTGTCGCGCAAGACAGTGAACCGCGTGCTCAAAGAACTAAGTGAAAAGGGCATCATCGAAACGGGTTACAGGAAAATCCTCGTCATCACCGGCTCGACGCTGCCGTCCGTACAAAAATCTTTAAATACAGATACTTAGAAATAGTATTCCGAAATCACCCTAAGTGCATTTCTTCACATTGGATTAAGCAAGTTTTGTTACAACCGAGTCGAGGACGCCACTCTTGCGCTGTGGGGACAGCAGCAGTGTGACCGGAGGACCTGGAATGGATACAAAGCTGAGCAGCGCTCCGGATATGGCCGCAATTGTCCAGGAAGCCGTGGACCGCCTGCCGGGCGGGTTCATCATCTTTGGGCCGAACCACGAAATTTTGCTCAACAATGAGCAAAACGAACGTGATTTTTCAGTCACCAATCAAGGTTTGCGCAACGGGCTGAGCTATCGCGATGCTATTTACGAAAGCGTCAAAGACCTCAGACCGGATCTCGACCACGAGGTGGCCTACACGGCATCCGACGACATCGTGTCGGCACTTGAACGGGGTGAACGCGTCGAAGTGAAGACCAAGCATGGCACGGTCATGCAGGTTGTGGAAATGCCGCTGTCGTTTGGCGGATGGGTGGCTGTGGGCGCTGATGTGACGGCCCTGCGCGAGCGCGAGCGTGAATTGAAACGATTACGCAAATTGGCAGATGCCGCAAGCGAAGCCAAATCGCAATTCCTTGCCAATATGAGCCATGAAATTCGCACGCCCTTGAACGGCATTCTGGGAATGACTCAATTGCTGGCAAGCAGCGACCTGTCAGATGAACAGCGCGACCAGATTGAGACGATCCTCGATAGCGGCAAAACGCTGATGGCGATTTTGAACGACGTGCTCGATTTGTCCAAGATCGAATCGGGGCGTTTTGACATTTCGCCCATCGACAATGATCTCAAGCATTTGCTGCATCGGTTGAACAAATTGTGGTCGCCACGCGCCGCCGAAAAAGGCCTCGATCTCGAACTCGATATTCCATCTGACGTGGTGGGGTTTTTGCGGTTCGATCCGATCCGCGTGCGCCAATGCATCTCGAATATGGTGTCAAATGCCATCAAGTTTACCGAACGCGGCAAGGTAACGATCTCAACGCAGGTCGAACATGTGGCAGATGACATTTACGAAGTACGCCTCTCGGTCACCGACACCGGACCCGGCATGAGTACGGAAACACTCAGCCGTTTGTTCACTCCGTTCACGCAAGCCGACGCTACAATATCGCGCCAGTTTGGCGGCACTGGGCTAGGGCTTTCGATCAGCCGCAAGCTCGCGCGCCTGATGGGCGGCGACATCACCGTCGTTAGTGAAGAAGGCAAGGGCTCGACCTTTTCGCTCAGCTTCCGGGCGGCGCGTGGCAAGGCGTCAGAAGAAGGGTCGGTGAACAAAGACGCCGACCAGACCGGCGGTGCACGCTGGGCAAAAGGCATAGCCATCTTGCTGGTCGATGATCATCCGCTCAACCGCAAAGTCGCGCGTCTATTCCTTGAGCCTTTGGGTATCGACATTGTCGAAGCCGAACATGGCGAGCAGGCCTTGAGCCTGATGGCCGAACGGTCGTTCGACCTTGTGTTGCTGGATATGCATATGCCGGTGATGGACGGTCCGGAAACAGTAGGCCGGATGCGCCAAGACGGATCGCCCTTCTCAGGTATTCCTGTCATTGCAATGACCGCCGATAGCCTTGGCCCGGATAACAAGCATTACGACATCATGGGGGCCAATGGCTATATCCAGAAGCCGATTGACCATCGCCAGATGATTATGGAAATCGGGCGTGTTCTGGAAGCGCGCCACGGACGCGCGCCGATGCCTAAAGAAGCGACAGCGATGAAGCGGGCTTGAGTTTAGGCCTCCTCGCAATGACGAATAGACATGAAAGAAGCACGCCATCATCGCGTGCCTTTTTGTTTGTTGAATAAGGAAGGAAGGCCCTCACCCAACCCTCTCCCAGATAGAGGGAGAGGGCTAGGAAGGAAGAGGAAGTCTTATTCGGCGGCTTGGGCGACTTGGCCGGCCATGCGATCAAGGCGAGATTTGATGATAGCTTCGGCTTCGGTGACCATGCGGGTGACGAGTTCCTTGCAGGTCGGGATGTCGTGAATGAGGCCCTGCACCATGCCAGCCGACCAGATGCCGTGGTCGGGATCGCCTGCTTCGTAAACGACCTTGCCGCGGGCACCGGCGACCAGATGGCGGATATCATCGATGGTGGCGCCGCCCTTCTTCTCGATGGCGACAACTTCTTGGCTGACCGCATTGCGAGCAACGCGGGCAGTGTTGCGTAAGGTACGGAAGATGAGGTCGGTGGCGCGCTCATCGTTGGCCACGATCTGTTCTTTGACCTTCTGATGGATTGGGCTCTCAACCGTGCACATGAAACGCGTGCCCATGTTGACGCCTTCGGCACCCAGCGCCAAAGCGGCGACGAGGCCGCGCGCATCGCCAAAGCCACCTGAGGCGATCATCGGGATTTTGATTTTGTCGGCGGCAACGGGAATGAGGATCAGGCCCGGAATGTCGTCTTCGCCGGGGTGGCCAGCGCATTCAAAGCCATCGATGGAGATGGCATCGACGCCCATGCGCTCAGCCGACGCCGCGTGACGAACGGCGGTGCATTTGTGGATCACCTTGATGCCGTGTTTCTTAAAATCATCGACATGCTCTTGCGGTTTGTAGCCCGCGGTCTCGACGATCTTGATGCCGCTTTCGATAATGGCCTGACGGTATTCGGCGTAAGGCGGCGGGGTGAGCGCGGGAAGGATTGTGAGGTTCACACCAAAGGGTTTGTCGGTCATCTCACGGCATCGCGCGATTTCCTTTGTCAGTTCTTCAGGTGTTGGCTGCGTCAGCGCGGTGATGAAACCCAGCGCGCCGGCATTGGCGACTGCGGAGACGAGCGAGGCGCGACCCACCCACTGCATACCGCCCTGAACGATCGGATGATCGACGCCGAACATCTCTGTGAATCTGGTTTTAATCATGATCTTTCTCCCGGTCTGGTGTGTTGGCCGGTCAGCTATTTGGCCAAATGGTTTTGTTGGGTCGTTTCTAGCAGGAAATTTCGCCCTTTGGCAGGCTGGAAAAGGTGGTTTTGCTCGTCCTGCCCTGCCGTTGCGTCAGGCCGGGGCACGCATGAAGGCTTGAAATTCGGCCGTAACGGGACCATCTTGCGGTCAGAAAAAAACAAGGGACGTGTTCAATGATGAACAGAGAAACAGTGCGGACGGAGGCGTAATGGCCAGCAAGGCTGCAGGCGATGCGGGCGGCGGCTTGAGCAGTTCGGCGGGCTGGGACGCCTATCGGATATTTCTGGCAGTGGCCGAAACGGCAAGCCTTTCAGGCGCGGGCCGCAAGCTGAAGCTCAGCCATGCGACGGTCGGGCGACATGTGGCGGCGCTGGAAAAGGAACTCGGTGCCAAACTCTTCATTCGCGAGCCCATTGGCTATGCACTGACGGCAGCGGGCGAGAGGCTGCGCGCCGAAGTGGAGCCTATGGCGACGGCGGCAGAACGCGCTGCGCGCGCGGCGCTAGCCGAAGATGGCGAACCGCGCGGCACCGTGCGCGTTTCGGTGGCGCCGGGCATTGCGGGCCAATGGCTGGTGCCGCATCTCACGGCGTTTCACGAAGACTACCCGGCGCTTGAACTGGAATTCGTGACCGAAAGCTGGCCTGCCAGCGTGCGCCGCCGCGAGGCCGACATTGTGGTGCGGCTCTATGGGCCGGGTGAAGAAAACCTGGTCGGGCGGAAGATCGGGCGGCTAGGCGTCGCCTTTTATGCGTCAAAAGATTATGCCGACAAACACGGATTGCCGAGCAAGCGCGAGGAATGGGCCGGGCACACTATTTTAGGGTTTGCGGGATTGGGTTCGCAGTCGGAATTTTCACGCTGGAGCGCGCATGTCACCCGCGATACGCCAACGCATTTTCGCTTTTCATCGCAGTTGGACACGGTCTATGCGGTGCTGGCGGGCACGGGCATTGCGGCGCTGACCTGCCTGACGGGTGACAGCTATCCGCAGCTTGTGCGCATTTCGCCCGAAAAGCTCTTTAGCACGACAGACATGTGGCTGCTGGCACACCCCGATCTCAAGGACACACCCCCTGTGCGCTCGGTGATGGATTTCATCATGGCGGCAGCCAAGAAGGACCGGGCTAAGCTCACCGGTCTTTGATCAAAATTGAACGGGCAAACTTGTACAAATGTGAACACTCAAATTGACGCCTGCGGACAGGCGCAGCGACGAAATTCGCGCCATAGTCCGCATCCGCAATTGTTCGAACGCACCATAGCCTGTGGAGATAACCATGCCGCTACCCGCTTGCCTTGAAGGCCATCTTGAAGTTCCCGTGATCGGTTCGCCGCTCTTCATTGTATCGGGGCCTGAGCTTGTGATCGCACAATGCAAAGCGGGGATCGTCGGCTCGTTTCCCGCACTCAATGCGCGTCCAGCGCATGTGTTGGAAGAATGGATTGTCCGTATAAAGACAGAGCTTGCCGAATATCAAGCAGCAAATCCGGACAAGAAGGTTGCGCCCTTTGCCGTGAACCAAATCTGTCATGCCTCAAACGATCGTCTGGCGCATGACACAGAAGTCTGCACCAAACATGAAGTGCCAATCATCATTACGAGCTTGCGCCCACCGGCAGAAGTCGTCGAAGCGGCACATTCTTATGGTGGCGTGGTGTTTCACGATGTCATCAACGTCAAGCACGCCAAGAAGGCGGCGGAGCAAGGCGTTGATGGGTTGATCCTTGTCTGCGCCGGGGCTGGCGGCCATGCGGGCACACTGTCGCCCTTCGCGCTGGTGCGGGAAGTAAAGCAATGGTTCAAGGGCACCGTGATCCTGTCGGGCGCATTGAGCGACGGCTATGGCATCGCCTCCACATTGGCGCTGGGAGCGGACCTTGCCTATATGGGCACGCGCTTTGTAGCAACGGCGGAAGGCAATGCGGATGAAGCCTATAAGCAGCACCTGATCGACTATGCTGCTGGCGACATCGTGTACACAAATCTCTTTACCGGCGTTCACGGCAACTATCTCGCGCCGTCAGTGGCGGCGGCGGGGCTCGATCCGCACAATCTTCCGGTGGCTGACAAATCGAAAATGAATTTCGGTTCGGGCGGCAATATGAAGCAGAAGGCATGGAAGGACATCTGGGGGTCAGGCCAAGGCATCGGTCAGATCGTGGATGCACCGCCTGCGGGCGAGTTGATTGCACGGCTGAAGGCGGAATACGCGCAGGCGTGTAGGGAGTTTGCGGCGCGGATGCCGGCTTAAAGCTTCCTTTTTCGAAGGCGTCACCCCCACCCAACCCTCCCCCCTCAAGGGGGAGGGCTTTTTGTTGTTACGCCACGAACCTGAGAGCACCGAGAGCGAAGACGGAGACGTAGCTGGCGAGGACCGAGAGCACGATGAGGAGTGTCGTGCGTTCGGCACGGGCGCGGATGCGATAGGGCCACATGGGATTATGCCTTTCCGGTAAGTGCCAGCGCAGGTAGCGCGTGCTTGCGGGGTGAAGGGAGGCAGCCGAGGCCGGTCATGGCGACGTGAAGCGCCTGATCGAGTGGCGTGTGAGGCTCGGTGCCGAGGAACGCAACAAGTTTCGTGTTGTCGAGGCGCAGCGGTTTTTTCCAGAGGTAACGCATCTCCAGCATTTCGCGGAGCGTCTCGACAAAGGGTGAGGCCAGACGAATGGCCCACCATGGCAGGTGTTTGATGGGCGCATTGGGCACGCCTGCCACACGCGCGGTTGCCTCTGCCATTTCGCCGCCGTGGTCAAACCAATGGCCGTTGAAGTGGAAGACCTCGAAGGCGTTTAACTCGTCGCGGCGGTCAATGAGGCGGGCAAAGGTTTCGGCAAAGTCCGGCAGAAAGGCCCAAGCGTGACCAACCTTGTGGGGGCCGGGATAGGTGACGCTACGTACAGGCTTGCCGGGTGTAATGAGACCCTGACCGAACCAGTTGCTGCCTCCATAGGGGCCGAAGAAATCACCGGCGCGCACGATCAGCACCTTGAGGCCTTCATCTGAGGCCTCGCGCAGGCGCGTTTCCATGACGACGCGGAGCTTGCCTTTGCGGGTCAGCGGCTGTTGCGGTGCGGTTTCGTTGATGAGGGGAAACGTTTCCGGGCCGAAATTGTAAACCGTGCCGGGAAAGACGAGCTGCGCGCCTGCGGCCTTGGCCGCGGCAATCGAGCTTTCGAGCATCTGGACGACGGTGCCCTGCCAATTCTTGTAGCCGGGAGGGTTGGCTCCATGAAAGACAACATCGACTCCTTTGGCGGCGGCCACGACATCGGCTGTCTTCATGGCGTCGCCCTTGATCCATTCGATAGGGCCGAGATGGGCTGACGCTTGGGCGGCCTGTGCCGGATGACGATTGAGCGCCTTGACGGCCCAGCCGCGGGCGATGAGGGCCAAGGCCATTTCACCGCCGATGCCGCCTGTGGCACCAATGATGAGAGCTGAAGGGGCGGTTTTATTGGTCATCTGGGTCATCTCCTGATCGCTTGCCCGACGGAGTGGGCGTCTCGATAAGGAGAAGATGGGCTATTCACATATGAATATAAATTACCTAAATATCGCTATCTGATATACATTTTTGTATTGATAGGGAGCGTGTATGAAACAGACAGAGCCGGGCTGGGAACATTATCGAACAATGCTGGCGGTGATCCGTGAGGGCAGCCTGTCGGCGGCGGCACGCCTATTGGGGCTGACTCAACCCACTATTGGTCGCCATGTCGATGCGCTGGAGGAGGCGCTGGGGTTTGCCCTTTTCACCCGCAGTCAGGGCGGGTTAGTACCGACGGAAAGCGCCTTGTCGCTGGTGCCTCATGCTGAGGCGATGGCGAGCGCGGCCGACGCTCTGCGCCGCGCGGCCTCGGGCGAGGCAGAGGAAGACCGCGGCACGGTACGCATCACGGCCAGCGAAATGATCGGCATGGAAGTGCTGCCTGCGATCCTTGCGCGCTTTCGCGAATTGCACCCGCGCATTGTCATTGAACTCATGCTGTCCAATCGCAGCGAAGACCTGTTGCAGCGCGAGGCTGACATTGCCATCCGCATGATCCGCCCGACCCAATCAGCCCTGTTGGCCAAAAAGATCGGTGAAATCAGCATCGGATTACACGCCCATCAAAACTATGTTCAGGCACATGGATTACCGACCAACCTTGATGAACTTCGGACGCACGCGATCATCGGCTATGACAAGGAATCATCAATCCGACGCCCAATCGATTTGGGTATGGAGTTTTCACGTGACCTTTTCGCCTTTCGCAGTGACAGCGACGTGGCGCAATTTGCGGCGCTGAAGGCGGGCTTTGGCATTGGCATGTGCCAGTTTGGGCTGGCCAAACGATACCCAGAACTGGTCCCCATGCTCCAGGACCAGATGCATTTTGAGCTCGACGTCTGGATCGTTATGCATGAGGACCACAAGACGAGCCTTCGGATGCGGCTGATGTTTGACCATTTGGCCAAAGAATTGGGGGATTATGTGGCAATGAGCGCGTCGGGCTAATTCCAAGAAAGACCCTCACCCAACCCTCTCCCAGAGTGAGAGGGCTATTAGAACGTCCCCTGCCCTGCTATATCAGCGCCTTCCTTTTGATCCCGCGAGGTTTTCATGTCCCAAGCCGCCACAAAGCCGGAAGGCAAAGCCAATCCGCCGCTCGCTCCGTTCAACTGGGAAGACCCACTATTGCTCAACGGTCAACTGACCGAGGACGAGCGCATGGTGCGCGATAGCGTGCGCGCCTTTGCAGACAGCCGTTTGATGAGCCGCGTCAAGGAAGCCAATCGCCACGAAATCTTCCATCGCGAGATTATGAACGAGATGGGCGAACAGGGCATGCTCGGCTCGACGCTGCCGGAGAAATATGGCTGCGCGGGATTGAACTACGTCTCATACGGCCTGGCGGCGCGTGAAGTGGAGCGCGTGGATAGCGGCTATCGCTCGGCGATGAGCGTGCAGTCGTCGCTCGTCATGCATCCGATCTATGCCTATGGCAATGAAGCGCAGCGCGAAAAATACTTGCCCAAGCTCGCCAGTGGCGAATGGGTGGGCTGCTTTGGCCTGACCGAACCCGATCACGGATCCGATCCGGGATCGATGGTGACGCGAGCCAAGAAGGTCGATGGCGGCTATGTGCTCAACGGCGCGAAAATGTGGATCACCAATTCACCGATCTCGGACCTCGCGATTGTCTGGGCAAAAACCGAGGACCCCAATAACAAAGATGGGGTGATCCGTGGGTTTGTCGTGGAGCGCGCGTTTAAGGGTTTTTCAACACCAAAGATCGAAGGCAAATTCAGCTTACGCGCCTCGGTGACCGGCGAAATCGTGTTGCAAGACGTGTTTGTGCCCGACGAAAACCTACTGCCGAATGTGCGCGGGTTGGCCGGGCCATTCGGTTGCCTCAATCGCGCGCGCTATGGCATTGCTTGGGGCGCGATGGGGGCAGCGGAATTTTGCTGGCATGCAGCGAGGACCTATACGCTAGAGCGCAAGCAGTTTGGCCGTCCGCTGGCGGCCAATCAGCTTGTCCAGAAGAAGCTCGCCGACATGCAAACGGAAATCACGCTGGGCCTGCAAGGCTGCTTGCAGCTTGGTCGAATGTTTGATGCGGGCACGGCGGCACCGGCTGCAATCTCGCTGATGAAGCGCAACAATTGCGGCAAGGCTCTCGATATTGCCCGCGTCGCCCGCGACATGCATGGCGGCAATGGCGTGTCGGACGAATATCATGTCATTCGCCATGTGATGAATTTGGAAGCTGTGAACACCTATGAGGGCACGCATGACGTTCATGCGTTGATCCTTGGCCGTGAGATCACGGGGATTGCGGCGTTCTCCTAAGAGTTTGATTGATACGAGTGTTGAGATGAGTGAAGCAACAGCAACGCTGGAAGCCAGCAAGCAGCCGAGCAATGAAGTTCAGCATGCGGCTTTTGTTGTGCTGTTGGGCTTGAGCTTCTGCCATCTGCTTAACGACATGATGCAATCGCTGCTGCCTGCGATTTATCCAATCCTGAAGACGAGTTTCTCGCTTGATTTTGGGCAGATTGGCATCATCACCTTTGTCTATCAGATCACCGCTTCTTTGCTGCAGCCGCTCATCGGCTACGCCACGGACCGCAAGGCGCGACCTTATTCGCTGGCGATCGGCATGGGCTTTACGCTGTGCGGGCTGGTGTTGCTGTCAATGGCATCGAGTTTTGGGATGATCCTGATTGCGGCCATGCTGGTCGGCACGGGCTCGTCGGTGTTCCACCCGGAAAGTTCACGCATTGCCCGGTTAGCGTCCGGCGGACGGCACGGATTGGCGCAATCGGTGTTTCAGGTCGGCGGCAATATGGGGTCTGCCATCGGGCCGCTGCTCGCTGCCTTCATCGTGGTTGGACGCGGGCAGGCCAGCATTGCTTGGTTTTCGATTGCGGCGGCGCTCGGCATTGTGCTGCTCTGGAGGGTCGGTGGCTGGTACAAACGACACATCGTGGCCGCAGCAAAAAAAGCCACGGCAACGATGCGCGACCATGACCTCTCGCAGCGGCAAGTGGGTGTCTCGATCGGTATTTTGATGGCGCTGGTATTTTCCAAGTATTTCTACCTCGCCAGTCTGACGAGCTATTACACCTTCTATTTAATCGACAAGTTCCACACCTCTGTCGAAACATCACAGATATTGCTCTTCGTCTTTCTGGGCGCGGTGGCGGCGGGCACGATCATCGGAGGGCCATTGGGCGACCGCTTTGGACGTAAATATGTGATCTGGGGATCGATCCTGGGCGTGCTGCCTTTCACGCTGATCCTGCCACATGCCAATCTCTTCTGGACGGTCGTGCTGACGGTGCCGATTGGCGTGATCCTCGCCTCGGCTTTCCCCGCGATCATCGTCTATGCGCAGGAATTGCTGCCGGGCCGGGTGGGCACGGTGGCTGGGCTTTTCTTCGGCTTTGCCTTCGGCATGGGCGGGCTTGGCGCAGCGGTGCTCGGGCAACTTGCCGACATAACCAGCATTGGTTTTGTCTACAGCCTATGCGCCTTTCTACCAATGATCGGGCTGCTGGCCGTGCTGTTGCCCAATCTAGACCAGATGAGAACGCCCACATGACATCATCTCCAACACGAAAACGCGCCTTGATCTTCGGCATGTGCGGGCAGGACGGGGTTTATCTCGCCAAACTGTTACGTGACCAAGGCTATGAGGTGCATGGCACGTCGCGCGACAAGGAGATGGCCAATACGACGGGCCTCCGGCAGATGGGTGTTTATGACGATGTGACGGTTCACTCGGCCGCCCTGCTCGATTTTCGTTCCGTGTTGCAGGTGATTGGCGATGTGCGGCCTGACGAAATTTATAATCTGGCAGGCCAGTCGTCGGTCGGGTTGTCCTTTGCGCAACCAGTCGAGACGTTTGAAGGCATCATTTTAGGGACGCTTAACATTCTCGAATGTCTACGGTTTCTCAAACTGCCTGCACGATTTTACAACGCGACGTCGGGCGAAGTGTTCGGCAACACAGAAAAACCTGCCGATGAGGCAACGCCATTTCGACCACGCAGCCCCTATGGCGTGGCCAAATCCACCGCCTTCTGGACAGTGGCGAACTATCGCGAGTCTTACGGGATTTTTGCCTGCTCCGGCATACTTTTCAACCATGAGAGCCCACTCCGCCCGTCGCGATTTGTGACACAAAAAATTGTGCGTGGCGCTGTTGATATTGCCGAGCGACTGACCGACACGTTAACGCTGGGCAATCTCGACATCGCACGCGATTGGGGCTGGGCCCCGGACTATGTGGACGCGATGGCGCGCATTCTGAAACAGGATGCCCCCGACGATTTTGTAGTCGCTACCGGCACATCAACCAAGCTGACTGATTTTGTAACCGAGGTGTTCGGCTATCTTAGTCTCGACTGGAACAAGCATATAGTGAGTGCGCCCGAACTGATGCGCCCAACCGATATTCGCGTCAGCGTGGGCAACCCTTCCAAGGCCAAGGCCAAGCTCGACTGGTCTGCCAGCTTGAAAATGCCGCAGATTGTGCATCGGCTGGTGGATGCGGAACTTGAACGGCGACAATCGGGTGCAGCGTCGCGGGCAGCGCAATAGAGAAAGACCCTCACCCTGCCCTCTCGCTCTTGCACGTCAGCGCAAAATGGAAGGAGGGGGAGAAGGTTTAGGACAGGCGAAGCACGGCAACCCGCTCTTCCGAATCAGAGCAAGACGCGTATAGTTAGGCATCCACTTTAGAAAGCCGGACAGGCTGTCGTCGTGATCAGGGACCTTCCTTGAACAAAATTGACAAGCCGAACCGGTTGTGTGCGCGCCTTCTTGCGTCGCCAAGCCCGGCCTGATCTTCATGGATACCGCGCGCCCACCAGACAGCGCCCAGACACATACCAAGACACGCAGCAAACATCCGCTTTGGCGGCTGGTGCCGCTGATCCAGCGCAATGGACGGCGCTTTTGGGGCGGGATGGCGCTTATCAATACAGGCCGATTGCTTGAAGCCTTCATGCCGCTCTGCCTGAAAATGGGCATTGACCGGATGGCCGCTGGTGACACGCGGCTCGCCTTTCCCGCTCTCGCCATTCTGGGCCTGATGGTGCTGCGCTATTTCTCGTTCAACTTTGGACGACGTTTTGTGCGCGAAGTGGGCGTGGAGGTGGCTTTTGAAATGCGCCAGCGTCTTTATTGGCATCTGGAATTAATGGGGCCGAAGTTTTTTGCAGGTTTCACGACCGGCGACCTGATGGCGCGGGCCATCAATGACATTACGCTGATCCGCCAAATGGTCGGGCTTGGCACGCGGTTGTTATTCGTGCTCGGGTTTTCAGGGATCATCGCTTTCATCTTTATGCTGAACCAGTCGGCATCATTGACGCTGTTGCTGCTGCCTGCCCTACCCTTTATTGCTATTTTCGGATTTGTGCTGGCCAATCGGATTTTCACGCAATCGACAATTGTACAGCAAGGGTTCTCTGATCTCTCTGCGCAGGTGCAAGAAAACCTGAACGGCATTCGAACCATTCAGACACATGTGCAGGAGGCGCATGAAATTCGCCGCCTAAACGACACGTCGAGCCGCTATGCCAGTGATTATTATCGGTTGATGTTTTCTAATTCAGCGCTCAATGCCGGGATGCTAGCCATCACAGGCTTCACGACACTGCTCATCGTTGGGTTTGGCGGCGCACAAGTCATCGCTGGCACGATCAGTGTGGGTACATTTACAGCGTTCATTTTCTACCTCGGCATGATGCTGTCGCCGGTGAAGGAAGGCGGCGTGATGGTGACGCTGTTTCAGCGCGGCGGATCGGCAGCGGCACGCATATTCGAAATTCTCGACCACGAGCCCGAAATCAGAGACGCCGACGATGCCGCACCGCTCGACACGATTGGCGGATCGATCAAAATGCGTGGGCTCTCCTATCGTCATGTGGGGCGGGGCAAAGAACGCGAAGGGGGCTGGCCTGCGCTCTCCGACATCACGCTCGATATCAAGCCGGGCGAAATGATCGCGGTGCTCGGACGCGTGGGATCGGGCAAATCAACCCTGCTGCGGCTGATGGTACGATTGCTGGACCCCGCGCCGGGCACGATCTTTCTTGATGGGCGCGACATACGCATGTTACCGCTGGCGCAAGTGCGCAGCCAAGTGACGTTGGTACCACAGGACCCGTTTCTATTTGCCACGCGGCTCGGTCACAATATTTCCTATGACAATCCCGAACGCGCTATTGAAGAAGTTTGGGAGGCGGCGCAGTCGGCTGATCTTGAAACGACGATCCGGCGCTTTCCCGAACGACTGGAAACACAAGTGGGTGAGCGCGGCGTGACGTTGTCGGGTGGGCAAAAGCAACGCGCGAGCCTTGCCCGCGGCTTGATCCGCGAAACACCCGTGCTTTTGCTGGATGATTGTTTTTCGTCGGTCGACACTGAAACTGAAGAATTCATTTTGTCACGTCTGAAAACGCTGCGGGCGGGGCGGACGACAATAATGGTGTCACATCGTGTTTCAACGGCCCGTCACGCGGGCCGCATTATCGTACTCGATCAAGGTCGGATCGCTGAAATGGGGACGCATCAGGAATTGCTCCAACGCAATGGGCTTTATGCAGCGCTTGAACGCGCCCAAGGCCAGCGTGAGGCGCTGACGCAGACGTTGGAAAAGAGCGGCGCTATCGAGGCGGAGGATGCGTCATGAGCGGGTCTAAGAAAGATTATTCGATCTTTGAAGACGATATTGATATTCGTAAATTCGACCTCAAGCTGATCTGGCGCCTGACGCATTGGATCGCGCCTTATCGCAAACAGATGCTGATAGCACTCGGCCTGGTGTTGCTGGCGGCAAGTGCGGCGGTTCTCGCGCCGGTGGTGGTAAGCCGCGTGGTAGTGGATGGCATTCTACTGCCCGCGTCAGGCACGCCTGCGCCTGACTTCGGCCAGAAAGCCTTAACGCTTTGGCTACATAAAGTGACGGGCCTTCAGCCTCTTGTTGCGGCCTGTGGGCTCTATGCAGTGTGGATTTTGCTTTGGGCGCTGTTCGGCCACGGGTTTCGGATCGCGCTGGCGAGCGCAGTGCTGCGGGGATTGCGCGATCTGCGGCGCGATCTGTTTGAACATCTCGAACATCTGCCATCAAGCTTTTATGACCGCGTGGCTGTGGGGCGCGTCATGACGCGGCTCACCAATGACATTGAGACATTGTTTGAATTGCTGGCAGGGTTCGGCGTGTTGCTTGGCGAATTCGTGCCCTTTTTTATCGCCATCACGATCATGCTAGCGCTCAATCCGGCGTTGACGTTTGAGTTGTTAGCCATCCTGCCCTTGGCGGCTATCGCAACGGTAATCTTCCGGATGGTTTCAGGCACGGTCTATCGCTTGATCCGCTCTAGCATGTCGCGGCTCAATGAAAATCTACAAGAAAACCTATCGGGCATTGAAGTTGTGCAGCTTTATGGTCGCGAAGAACTCAACTATGAGACCTATTCGGCAATCAACAAAGAAAACCGCGATCAGGAAAATCGCGCAATCAAGATTGAGAGCTACTATGGCCCCTCGATGGACAGCATGGCCTTCATTGCCATTGCCACGATCATTTGGTTTGGCGGGCATAATGTGCTGAGTGGAACAGCGACGCTGGGGAGCATCATTCTGTTCGCGCAATTCGCCGACATGCTGTTTCGCCCCATCGTGGCGATGGGTGACCAGTGGAACGTCGTCTTTCGCGCCATGGCAAGCTGTGAGCGCATCTTTCAGGCGCTCGACTGGGACGAGGCGCTGAAGATACCGGAAAACCCTGTGCCGCTGCCTGCCGATCTCAAGGGCGAGGTTAGCTTTCAGCATCTTGATTTTGCTTATGTGGCAGGAAGCCCCATTCTGAAAGATGTGAGCTTTACAATTGCGCCGGGCGAAAAAGTGGCGATTGTCGGGCCAACGGGATCGGGCAAGACGAGCCTCATCCGCCTGCTCTGTCGTTTTTATGATGTTGCGCCGCAGTCCATTTTGATTGATGGCATCGACATTATGGATATTGCGCCGGGCGACATTCGCCGCCGCATTGGCGTTGTATTGCAGGATTTTCATATTTTTTCGGGCAGCGTGTACGATAATATTGCGCTCGGCAATCCGACCATCACACGCGCGGATGCAGAGCGCGCCGCGCAGCTCGTTCATGCCGATGGCTTCATCTCAACGCTGCCTCAGGGCTATGAAACACAGCTTATCGAACGCGGGCGGAACCTAAGCCACGGGCAACGGCAATTGCTCGCCTTCGCGCGGGTGCTGGCGATGAACCCAGACATTTTGATCCTTGATGAGGCGACCGCCAGCGTCGACACGGAAACTGAATTGGTCATTCAGGATGCTTTGAAAAAGGTCACAGCTGGGCGGACCTCCATCATCATCGCGCATCGCCTGCAAACCATTCGTGAGGCCGACCGCATTGTTGTGTTGACGCAGGGCAAAATCCGCGAAATCGGCTCGCATGAAGAATTGATGGCGCTGGGCGGTACCTACAAGACGCTTTACGAACTACAGGTGCAGGATGTGACCAGCATGTGAGGTGCTCAGAGCGCCAGCACAGCCTCGATGATGCGGGCTTCTTCATCGGCGGTCAGGTCGGGATAGAGCGGCAAACGCAAGAGCCCTGCAGCAACATTTTCAGACACTGCCATCGAACCGTTGGCGCGCCCGAAGCGAAGCGCGCCCAGCGATTCATGCAGCGGTACATAGTGCGTGGAGGCTGTGATACCAGCATCGGCAAGCGATTGGCGCGCGGCCTCGCGTTCGTCGAAACTGTCGAACACCAGAAAATAGATATGCGCGTTGTGGCCGCAATCCTGCGGCAAGCTGGGACGGCGGAAGCGCCCAGCGCGCTCGCCATCGGCGAAGGCCGCATGATAGCGCGACCAGAGCGCGAGGCGTTTAGCGTTAATCGCATCCGTCTCGGGTAATTGTGCCATCAGGGCGGCGGCGACGATGTCACTTGGCAGATAGGATGAGCCGATGTCTTGCCATGTATATTTATCGACTTCACCGCGGATGAAGCGTGAGCGGTTTGTGCCCTTCTCACGGATCACTTCGGCACGTTCTTTCAAGGTCGCGTCATTGACGAGTAGCGCCCCGCCTTCGCCAGAGATAATGTTCTTGGTGGCGTGAAAGCTCAGGGCCCCAAGATGGCCGAGGGAACCGAGAGCGCGACCACGATAAGTGGCACCGACCCCTTGCGCGGCGTCTTCGATGACATAGAGATTGTTGGCTTTGGCGATGGCGTTGATTTCGTCCATAGCGCAAGCCGTGCCTGCATAGTGGACAGGCACAATCGCCTTCGTGCGAGACGTGATCGCCGGTTCGATCAAGTTTTCATCCATATTGATCGTGTCGGGGCGCACGTCGATGAACACAGGCACGCCGCCGCGCAGGGCAAAGGCATTGGCGGTGCTGACGAAAGTGTAACTCGGCATGATGATTTCATCGCCCGGCTCAATGTCGATTAGGAGCGCCGACATCTCAAGCGCAGCGGTGCAAGAATGTGTAAGTAGCGCTTGTGCGGTACCCGTTTGCTCGCGCAAAAAAGCCTCACATTGTTTGGTAAAGGGACCATCGCCCGCGATCAGCCCCGACGAGAGAGCCGCACTGATCAGTTCGATTTCGCGACCTGTCAAATGCGCCCGATTGAATGGGATTTTGTTCATATTGCCTATGCGCGATCATTGCTGTGAAACGCACGGGGGCGTGCGCAGATTAACACCAATTTGCCCCACCGCGCGTGGCGCGTCAAACTCGCGGGACAGACGGTATTGCGGTAGGCTGCGCCAAGGGTTTGGCCCGTCTAATAGGAAGAGATTGATGTTTCTGGAGAACGGGGTTTGGGTCTCTGAACCTGCAACTGAACGGACCGTGGGCCACCCTGCCCTGCTTCTGGATCGAGACGGCGTGCTGGTGCGCGAGGTTAACTATCTGAGCCGCCGCGCAGATGTGCAGGTGGAGCCGGGTGCTGCGGGGCTGATCCGCTTTGCACATAGCCTCAACATGGCGGCAGTGGTCGTCACCAATCAGTCAGGCATCGCGCGTGGACTGTTCGACTGGGCGGCCTATGAAGAGGTACATGACGAAATGACGCGTCAACTTGCTGCCGAAGGCGTGCGGATCGACTTTGCCATCGCCTGCCCCTTTCACCCTAATTTTACGCTTGGCTACAACGAGGACATGGCGCGGTGGCGCAAGCCCGGCCCCGCCATGATTGACCACGCCACCGCGCGACTTAGCTTTGACAAGGCCCGAAGCTGGATGATCGGAGACAGCGCGCATGACATGGAAGCTGCCAAGCGCGCAGGGCTGGCGGGCGGCATTCACGTCTTGAGTGGCCACGGGGCTGCGCATCGAACGGAGGCGATGGCGCTGAGCGATGCAACATTTTCAGTACGGCCTGCGCGCGATGCCACAGACGCCGTGACGGTACTGCGCGATATTTTCTCAAATTTTACGGGTGAAGACCCATGAGCGCCCTAACGCCTGACCTTGTTCGGCTCGGTGACGTCGAAACATGGATGTTCGACGAAGCCTTGCCGCTCTGGGCGACGATGGGGCGCGACCCGGGGTTGGGGTTTGTTGAAAAGCTGAGCGACGACGGCGCGCCAGAGAGTATTGATTTCAAGCGCATGCGCGTTCAAGCGCGGCAGATCTATGTCTATTCACATGCAGCGATGCTTGGCTGGCAGGGACTAGAGGCGGCGGCCGATGGCCTTGCGTTTATCACACAGCATGGGTGGCTTGCGGACGGCGGCTGGGCGTTCAAGCTGGGGCGCGATGGCCGTGTGCTTGATGCGACCGTCAACCTCTATGAACAGGCCTTCGTATTGCTGGCGTTGGGCTGGCATGCGCGCGCAAGCGGCGCGCGCGACGCGATCAATCTGGCACACCACACATTGGACGTTGTGCATCAAAAACTCGGACGGACGAACGGGTTGGGCTTTCGCTCTGATGATAGCGGCGGCGAACGGCTCGAGCAGAACCCACATATGCATTTGCTCGAAGCGATGATGGTGCTTTACGAAACGACGGGCGAGGCGCGGTTTTTGGATGAAGCGCACGGGTTGGTGAAGCTCTTTGAGCAGACGCTCTTTCAGCCTGACAAAGGCGTGTTGTTGGAATTCTTTGAGGCAGGCGGACACCCTGCTGAAGGCCAGCGCGGACGCATTGTAGAGCCCGGCCATCATTTTGAGTGGGTGTGGCTATTGGCCGAATACAAGCGCCTGACGGGCGAAGATAAGTCTCCCATTGCCTGTCGTTTGTTCGACTTTGCCGAAACGTATGGCGTTGCGCGCGACACTGGACTGGTGAAAGACGGCGTGCTTGAAGATGGCAACCACTTTGATCCTGACCATCGATTGTGGTGTCAGACGGAGGCGCTGAAGGCGCATCTGGTGATGGATGCGCATGGGCGCGAGGTGAACGGTACGCGCGTTGTCCAGATTATCAGCAATATTCTGGATCGCTTTCTCGCAACCAATCCGCGCGGGCTCTGGGTCGATCACCTAACACACTCGCTGACGCACAAGAGCGCAGGCGCGCCTGCCTCAACGCTTTACCACCTATTTCTCGCCTTTGCGGAACTGAGGCGGCTGGTGCCCGCGCGCTAGGGTTAGGTCGGATCGGCGATCACAATTTCTGTACGCAGGGAATTGGCGATGAAGCATTTTTTATGGGCTTCATGGTGCAACGCTTTCAAGGCGGCAGCGTTTGGTACCTGGCCTGAGGCAAATGTGATGTCAGGCGCGAGCGTGATTTTGGTCATGGCGATGCGCTTGCGATCGTCCTTGCCCATGATACCTGATGCATTGTCAACATAGCGCAAGACCGTGCGGCCCTGCGCGGCGGCCAATGACGAAAACCAAAGCATGTGACAGGACGATGCCGAGGCGATCAGCGCTTCTTCGGGATCAACACCGGCAGCGCTGGACCATGGCAGGGGCACGACACTGGGCGACGATGAAGCGTCCACCACCGCGCCGCCATCAAAGTGCCATTTATGCGCGCGGCTGTAGCGATTGTCGGCAAAACTCTCACCGCCCGCGAGCGCCCATTCCACCTTGGCCGTATATTTTGACATTGAGCGTCTTTCCTTGCAGAGAGCACTATAGCTCGAATTTTGCTAATTCTACAGCCTCACGCTTCATCGATCTCCATCACAAAATATGGACAGGTCAGGCCAAAGGAGGCAGCATAACGGAGCGTTTTATTCAGGTTGGAAAAGAGAGCTGCTAAGAGTGCAAGATAGAAGCCCTAGCCGCACCGCCCTTTCGACCGCCTTCTTGCGGGCAGCGCATATTCGCATTGATGATGCCCCGCCCGTTCTGAACGACCGGATTGCCCTGTCACTCCTGCCTGATTATCAAAGGCGCTACATCACTGGCTTTTCTCTGCTTTCAGGGCCATTGCGAAATCGATTTCGCCGGACGTCAGATCCGTTGAATGCGATGCGGTCCCATATCGTTGTTCGAGCCAGATACGCCGAAGACCATCTGGAACGCGCTCAACGACAAGGCATAGAACGATACGTCATCCTCACCGCGGGCCTCGATACCTATGCTTGGAGGCAGCCTGAAACGGAAATCGAGGTGCTGGAAATTGACCACTCGGCAACGCAGCGCTGGAAACGAGATCTGATCACGCGCGCCAAACTCAAGGCACCCGAAAACCTATCCTTCCTGCCGACCAATTTCGAAAACCAATCGCTCAGCGACATCTGGTAAAACGGCAATGGTTCCGATTTCATTTTGTGGCTTGGAGTCACCTATTATCTGACGCGCGACGCCATCAGCGCGACGCTGAGCACTCTCGCCCAAGTCACGCGACCCGGAACCCAGTTGGTATTTGATTTTTGGGGCAAGGCGAGACTAAGTGCAAACGACACGCCGCTTCTTCTAGGAGCACGCATGTCATTGGCATTTCTGCGCGAGCCCATGCACTCATTTTTTGACGTCGAGGAAATCCACGCCCTCGCCAAGGCGACGGGTTGGCATGTTCGCGACGTGAGCACCCCGGCAGATCAAAACGAACAATATCTAGCCGGTCGAACTGACAGGCTCAAAGTGCCGGATTTCGCTTATGTTGCGCATCTGGAAAATCCGGGCACATCTTGAGACCGGCGTGACGTCCGACTATTCATCAAAACCATAGGCAGAAAGCTGATTGGATGCCTGATCGACTTCGCATGATAAGATAACAATGTCATGGGTCTCACCGTTCCGATCCTTCACTTGGTCCTTCAACAAAGCCTCCCCACAAAACCCAAGCTCTTCAAAAATTGCTATGGCGCCTTTTTGATCGACAGTCATCTGCGCGGTCAGCTTTTTGACGCCGTCCTCCAGTACCTTGCGAAAACATTGCTGCAGCATCACACGCCCCAGCCCATGCTCACGCACCGATGGGGAGACAAGGATACGAACTTCGCGTACATGCGGCGACCACGAAAAAGTGTCCTCTACCAGCGTTCCGCAACCGACGATCTGATCGCCTTTGGTCGCGACAATACTGTAGATATTACCCGCCTTGCTCGCCTCTATCCAAGCATCCACGACTTTTAGTTTGGTTATATCGCGCCTGAGAAACAGCAGGTCATGCGGCGGCAGGCTCTCTGCGAATGCTAGAATGGCTGCGCCATCAACAGCGTTCATGAGGCGAAGATGACCTTTCTCGCCCCCCAGTTCCAAGTCTCCGGGAAATTTCATTTTTTGCCCTGTCATTAGATTGACTGTTTAGACAGCCATTGATCGAGTTGAGGCCACATTCTGCGCACGGCATTGGGGCCAGCGAGCAGGCTGATGTGGCCCCCCTTTAGCATGAGTTCCGTCTTGTCTTGCGAGCCCGCCAACCGCACCAGTGGCTCGCTCGCCTTGCGCGGCACAATATGATCGTGCTCGGCAACAACGTGAAACAGTGGCACCTTGATTTTGGAAATATCCGCGCGCTTACCGCCGACGACGAGAGAACGATCAAGTAGCTTATTGGCCCAACGGTCGAACTTTCGGTGCGCCTTTACAAAGTCATCGCTCCACATATTTTCCCACAAACGAACGCGACCCACCGAGCGGTTCGCTGGCCGCAACATGTCAAATGAGGTCATCAGCATGTCGGCAGGAATATTGCCCACCCCATCGACCAGCAGATCCACATCAAAATGTTTCTTGTTCGACCAATGGGCAAACAACCCCATCTCATGCCAATCAATGGGCGTGGTGAAGCAGACAAAATTTGCAACAGGGCTGTCCAAGTTCGTCGCCGCATGGATCACCGAAAGCACACCGCCCATGCAATAGCCCATCAGCGTGAATTCTTCTTCGCCTGTCACTTTCTGAACTTGCTCGACACATTCGAAATGAATGTTTGTGCATAGTCCTCCAGACGCAACAAACTCTCTTCGGAATGTGGCGCATCCCAATCCATGACGAAAACGTCATATCCAGCCTTGAGATGAATTCGACGAAACTGTCACCCGGCGCAAGATCGAGCACATAGGCGCGATTGGTGGTCGCCATGACGATCAATATGGGAATGCGATAAATCTCTTCCGACAACGGAAGGTAGTGATAAAGATTCAGCGTACCGCGCTTGTGAATCGTTTCCTTGAGCGTCAGGCCAACAGGTGGCGCAGCGGAGGCGAAATACCCCACCCCTTTGATATTTCGTTAAATAGTCCGGTCAACCAGGCGGCGCAATCGTTTACCGACCTTTTCGTCTCCTGACTCGTTGCTTTGAGCATTCGACATCAGCACCGCTCCCCAACCTCATTTACGAGGGTTTTTTCTCCGTTGCAGGTTTTCGTTTTTGTCGATCTGGGGAGGTTTGTGAGGCCGATCGCGCTGTCGGCTTCCTTGTGCGGGGGGGGGGGGGGGGGGGGGGG
>JBDNIY010000015.1:0-47665 GCA_041688015.1 Parvibaculaceae bacterium | reverse complement strand
CTGAGGAGGCGCTCTTGCGCCGTCTCGAAGCCTCATCCTGAGGAGGCGCTCTTGCGCCGTCTCGAAGCCTCATCCTGAGGAGGCGCTCTTGCGCCGTCTCGAAGCCTCATCCTGAGGAGGCGCTCTTGCGCCGTCTCGAAGGACGAGGCCCCCCACGCGCACCTCACCACCACCCCCTGACACGCGCCCCAAACCTGCTACAATCCCCCCATGCACACTCTCCTCGTCACCCACGCCGCCTGCCTTACCCATGATGTCCCCGACGGGCACCCCGAGCGTCCCGACCGCCTGCGTGCCGTGCTTGGCGCGCTCGATGCCGAGGAATTTGCGCTGCTCATCCGCGCCGATGCGCCGCGCGCCACCGTTGAGCAGCTTGAGCGCGTCCACACGCCGCTCCATGTTGAAACTATCCTTAAATCGGCACCCGACGAGGGCTTCCGCCGCATCAATGCCGACACGGCCATGTCGGCGGGTTCTGCCGAGGCGGCTCTGCGCGCGGCAGGGGCGGTCGTCTATGCGGTTGACGAAATCATGGCCAAGCGCGCCCGCAATGCCTTTTGCGCCATCCGCCCGCCGGGTCATCACGCCGAGCCTGATCAGGCCATGGGCTTTTGCCTTTTCAATAATATCGCCATCGGCGCGCTTCATGCCCGCGCCGCGCATGGGCTAAAGCGACCTGCCGTCATCGATTTCGATGTCCATCACGGCAATGGCACCCAAGCCGCCTTTGAGGCCGACCCCTCGCTCTTTTATGCTTCCACCCACCAGTCGCCGCTCTATCCCGGCACCGGCGCGCCCGATGAACACGGTATCGCCCATAATATCGTCAATGCCTGCCTTGCCCCTGGCGCTGGTTCCGACGAATTCCGCGCCTCCTTTGCCGAGATCGTCATGCCTGCCTTGGCGCAATTTGACCCTGATTTCATCTTTATTTCGGCCGGATTCGACGCCCATGCTGCCGATCCACTGGCTAATTTGCGCCTCACCGACGCCGATTATGGCTGGGCCACTACCGAATTGGTGCGTTATGCACAAACTCATTGTCAGGGCCGCGTTGTCTCGACGCTTGAGGGCGGGTATGAATTGGCAGCCCTAGGCTCCAGCACGCGAGCCCATGTGCGCGCCCTGCAATCTACGCTGTAAGACGGCGCGCCGTGATAAGGCCGAACTGAAAATCAGGAGAACCCAATGGCCACGCCCAAAGCCGATATTGAAAAGCTGAACTTTGAAGACGCGCTGGCCCAGCTTGAACAGATCGTTGCCCAGCTTGAGAGCGGCAATGCACCCTTGGAAAAATCCATCGAACTTTACGAGCGCGGCACCGCCCTAAAGGCCCATTGTGAAGCTCGCCTCAAATCTGCCGAAGCCAAAGTCGAAAAAATCACGCTCTCGGCCAATGGCGAGGCGACCGGCACTGTACCTCTCGACGTCGAATAGATCGCGCTCTATGCCTGACCCCCTGACAGACTTCGATGCAGCCCTGGCCACGGTTCAAACCGAGGTCGAGACCAAGCTTGAGGCGCTCTTGCCTCGCACGGATGGCCCCGAAGAACGCCTCTTTGAGGCCATGCGCTATGCTGTCATGGTGGGGGGCAAGCGTTTCCGTCCTTTCCTCGTTTGCGAAAGCGCGCGCCTTTTCGGCTTGCATACAGCGTCAGCCTTGCGCGTTGCCGCTGCCGTCGAATGCGTCCACACCTATTCGCTCATCCATGACGATCTGCCTTGCATGGACGACGACGATCTCCGCCGTGGCCAGCCCACCGTCCACCGCGCCTATGATGAGGCAACCGCCGTGCTCGCGGGCGATGCCTTGCTGACACTCGCTTTTGATATTCTGGCCGACAGTGACACCCATGAATTGGCAGACGTTCGCATCGAGCTTGTTCGCCGTCTGGCCGTTGCCGCAGGCGCTCACGGCATGGTCGGTGGCCAAATGATCGATCTGGCGTCCGAAGGGGCCGCTATCGACATGGGCGGCATCACCCGCCTGCAGCAGCTTAAAACCGGCGCGCTCATTGCTTTTTCCTGCGAGGCAGGTGCGGTGCTTGGCCGCGCCGAGGCTGACCGCTGCCACGCCTTGCGCGCCTATGCCCATGATATGGGCTTGGCCTACCAGATCGCGGACGATCTGCTGGATGTAGAAGGTAAAGTCGGCATTGTGGGCAAAGCGACACATAAAGACGCTGGCGCTGGAAAAGCCACATTTGTCTCTATACTGGGCATCGAGCGGGCGCGCGCCCAAGCCCAAATGCTGTCGGATCAGGCGATCCAACATCTTGATTTATTTGATGAAAAAGCAGACCTTTTGCGTGAGGCGGCGCGTTTCGTTATAAACCGGCGTCATTAGTCCATCTGTCAGGTTTCTGGCATTCCGGCCCATTGATCCCATACCGGCCCATTGATCCAAGGCCGAGGTTAAGTTTTTTGAGCAATAGACCGCAAACACCCCTTCTTGATCGCATCGCCCAGACATCAGATCTGCGGCGTCTGCCGGAGAGCGATCTTCGTCAGGTCGTGGACGAATTGCGTCTCGAAACCATCGACGCCGTGTCTGAAACCGGCGGCCATCTCGGCGCCGGTCTCGGCGTCGTCGAGCTCACCGTGGCGCTCCACTATGTCTTCAACACGCCCGATGATCGCCTTATCTGGGACGTTGGCCATCAGGCTTACCCGCACAAAATTCTCACCGGCCGCCGTGATCGCATTCGCACGTTGCGCATGAAAGACGGCCTTTCGGGCTTCACCAAACGCGCTGAAAGCAAATACGACCCCTTCGGCGCGGCCCATGCCTCCACCTCCATTTCCGCAGGCCTCGGCATGGCCGTTGCGCGCGACTTGAAGGGTGGCACCAACAATGTCATCGCCGTCATTGGCGATGGCGCGATGAGCGCGGGCATGGCTTACGAAGCCATGAACAATGCTGGCGCGATGGACAGCCGTCTCATCATCATCTTGAACGACAATGATATGTCGATTGCGCCGCCCGTCGGTGGCATGTCGGCCTATCTCGCGCGCCTCATTTCCGGCAGCGCCTATCACTCTGTCCGCGACTTCGCCAAAGAGATCGCCAAACTTTTTCCCAAAAGCATCGAGCAGCGTGCCCGCCGCGTCGAAGAATATGCGCGCGGCATGGCGACCGGCGGCACGTTGTTTGAGGAGTTGGGGCTCTATTATGTCGGCCCCATTGATGGCCACAATCTTGACCATCTTTTGCCGGTCCTAAAAAACGTGCGCGACGCAGGGCAGGGGCCGATCCTCGTCCATGTCGTCACGCAAAAAGGTAAAGGCTATGCGCCCGCCGAGGCCGCTCCCGATAAATATCATGGCGTCTCGAAATTCGATGTCATCACCGGCGCGCAAGCCAAAGCCATACCCAATGCGCCCGCCTATACGCGCGTCTTTGCCGACGCGCTGATTGCGCATGCTGAAACCGATGACAAGATTGTTGCCATCACCGCTGCCATGCCGTCGGGCACGGGTCTCGACAAGTTCGGCGAGCATTTCCCGACGCGCACCTTTGATGTCGGTATTGCCGAGCAGCACGCCGTCACCTTCGCAGCGGGCCTTGCCACAGAAGGCTTCAAACCGTTCTGCGCCATCTATTCGACTTTCCTCCAGCGCGCTTACGATCAGGTTGTCCATGACGTCGCGATCCAGCATCTGCCCGTGCGTTTTGCCATTGATCGCGCCGGGCTCGTCGGTGCCGATGGCCCGACCCATGCCGGCTCCTTCGACATCACCTATCTCTCTTGCTTGCCGGGGTTTGTCGTCATGGCCGCCGCCGACGAAGCTGAACTAAAGCACATGGTCGCCACCGCCGTTGCCATTGACGACGGGCCGTCTGCGCTGCGCTATCCGCGCGGCGAGGGTGTTGGCATTGAGATGCCTTTGATCGGCACGCCGCTCGAAATCGGCAAGGGCCGTATCATGCGCGAAGGCACAAAAGTGGCGATCCTCTCGCTCGGCACGCGGCTTGCCGAAGCGATGAAGGCAGCTGAGCAATTAGGCGCGTTAGGTCTTTCCACCACCGTTGCCGATGCGCGCTTTGCCAAGCCGTTGGACGAAGACCTGATCGCGCGTTTAGCACGTGACCACGAAGTCTTGCTCATCGCTGAAGAAGGTTCCGTAGGCGGATTTTCTTCCCACGTGCTCGACTATCTTGCGCGCGCCGGGGCGCTTGATCACGGCCTCAAGGTTCGGCCCATGCACTTCCCCGATATTTTTATTGATCAAGACAAGCCCGAGAAGATGTACGAAACCGCGCGGCTTCACGCTGCCGCCATGGTGGAGACGGCACTTGCTGCTCTCGGCATGCAAAGTCAACTTGCCGAACTTGCCGCCAGTCGTGCTGCGACGCCCGCGCCCACGCGTTGAGTTATTTGGCATGAATGTGCAGGATAAGAATCCTGTGGATATAGAGACCTTACCCAGCGGTTTTGTCCAAGTGTTGCTGGTGCGCCACGCCGCCCATATCACCGCCAAGGATATAGGCCTGTAATACCTGAGGATAAAGCTCGATACCCCGACCTGTGATGTGAGCTATACCTCGCTCATCAAAGCACGCTCGAAATACCTCGATTTGTTGCAGGAAACAGCTCGAATTGTCATGCTTTTCGAGCCTTCTGCCTCTCCCTTTCTAGCCCTCTCCCCCTTTCCTTTTCGCGCCTATGCGCAACGTTAGAGAGAGTTGGGTGAGGGTCTTTCTCTATAAAGTAAACTTGAATGAATATTCTCTCTACAGATGAATTAGAACTCACTATCACCTCGCTTGGTCATCTCGGTGACGGCGTAGCAGAGATCGATGGCGCGCAGATTTTCGTCCCTCTGGTACTCGAAGGCGAGCGTGTCATCGTGCGTCCTTTGAGCGATGGCCGCGCCGACCTCGTCAAAATCCTTGAGCCATCATCGGCCCGCGTCAAACCTCCATGCCACCATTTTGGTCAATGCGGCGGCTGCTCGCTTCAGCATATTGAAGCCAAAACCTATGCCGATTGGAAGCGCCAACAAGTCGTTACCGCGCTCGCTTCGCGCGGCATCGAAGTGGACGTCGAGCCGCTCATCACGGCGGGTTCGCACTCGCGTTGCCGCGCCACCTTTGCTGCCACCCGCACCAAAAAAGGTGTGACGATCGGCTATTATGGACGTGCTAGCCACAACATCATTGCGATTTCAGAATGCCCATTGGTTGTGCCTGAAATCGAAAAAAGCCTTGCGCGCCTTGCAGAAGTCGTCGCGCCCGGCCTCTCGCGCAAAGGCCGCGCCGCGCTTTCTGTCACCGCTACAGAAACAGGCTTGGACGTCGCCGTCACCGGCGGCAAGGAAGCGCCCGATGGCCCTTTGCGCGCCGATCTCGCCCAGCGCGCCGCCGCCGCTGATCTCGCGCGCCTCACTTGGGATGGCGACATCATTTCAGAGCGCCGCACGCCCGCTGTCACCATGTCAGGCTTGCGCGTCATGCCGCCCCCCGGTGCGTTTCTGCAAGCAACCAAAGCAGGCGAAGAAAGCCTTGCGGCGCTTGTTCTTTCCGCCGTGGGCGAGGCAAAACATGTCGTTGATCTCTTTGCTGGTTGTGGCACCTTCACAATGGCGCTCGCGCGCAAATCATCGGTGCTTGCCGTCGAGAGCGACGGAAAATCATTGGCCGCCCTGAACCGCGCCATCCGCGAGCAAGGCCCGGCCAAAGGTCTCAAACCCGTCGAATGTCTCACCCGCGATCTCTTCCGTCGTCCGCTTCATATGTCCGAATTGTTGAAAACCGATGCCGTCGTTTTTGACCCGCCGCGCGCCGGTGCCGCTGCGCAAGTCGAGATGCTGGCGCAGTCATCGGTGCCTGTTATTGTTGGTGTTTCCTGCAATCCCGCCACCTTTGCGCGCGACGCGCGGACATTAATTGATGGCGGTTATGTGCTTTCGCGCGTGATACCAGTGGATCAATTTCTTTGGTCTCCCCATATTGAATTGGTCGGCATCTTTCACAAACAGTGAGGCCCCATGGCGCGCCCGCTTTCGAGGATCAGTTTTGCAATAGGCCAGAGCGCCCGCGTCGCTTGGTATGCGGGCCATTACCTTGCAGTCAATCGAATGCGTGGGCCCCTCGTCGCGCCCGGCGAAGCGCCGCCCACGGTCAAGGGCAAAGTGCCCAAATGGCAAGGCCTTGTAGCGTCTATGCGCGCGTTGTTTGAACAAGATTGGGTCAATATCGCAAACGGTTTTTACCGCGCACCCGATGGTTTAATCTCGCCCGCCGCCGCCGTTGCCGCGAGCCTGCGGTTCTTCAAGGACGCCCGCAAAGTCGATGAGCGCCGACTGTCGCAGCGTTATTCCGAAGTCATGAGCGACGAGCTCCGCGCGCGCTACCCGCGTTATTATTTGCAGAATTTCCATTACCAAACGGACGGTTGGTTCTCAGAAGAGTCCGCCAAACTTTACGACACGCAGGTCGAAGTCCTCTTCACCGGCACAGCAGGCGCGATGCGCCGCCAAGCATTGCTGCCATTGGCTCATGCCATTCATGGCCACGATCAACGCAAGTTGCACATGCTCGATGTAGCATGTGGCACAGGCGGTTTTCTCGCCGACGTGTCGGCCAACTATCCGCGATTGAGCTTAACCGGATTGGACCTTTCGCCCGCCTATACAGTGGAAGCGCGCCATCGCCTCGGCCACCGTCGCACGCTTTCCATTCTGGAAGCCAACGCCGAGACAATGCCGCTTGCCGATGCCAGTCAAGACATTGTCAGCAGCATCTATCTTTTCCATGAACTGCCGCCAAAAACGCGCGCTATCATCGCCTCTGAAATTACGCGCGTATTGAAACCCGGCGGCACTTTTATTTTTGTAGATGCTCTGCAAACCGGCGATACGCCAGACCTTGATGGGCTTCTCGAAGTCTTTCCCATCGGGTTCCACGAACCCTATTTCACGTCATATCTCGCGCAGGATTTTGCCACCCTGTTTGCCGCGCAGGGGCTGACGCAGACAAACGTCACGCCCGCCTTCCTCTCCAAAGTCATGACATTCGTGAAGAGCTAGCCGACCTGTCCGCGATGGCGCAGGAAGTGGTCGGCCAGAACGCAGGCCACCATCGCTTCGCCCACAGGCACTGCGCGGATACCGACGCAAGGATCATGGCGACCCTTGGTTTGGATTTCCGTGTCGCGCCCATCGCGCGTCACAGTTTGGCGCGGCGCAAGAATGGAAGAGGTGGGCTTCACCGCAAAACGCGCAACAATATCCTGGCCGGTCGAAATGCCGCCAAGGATGCCGCCCGCATGGTTCGATGTGAAAATCGGCCCTCCATGATTAGACATAGAGTCTCCGCTATGCATTTCGTCGGCATTGTCTTCGCCGCTCAACGCTGCCGCCGCAAAACCTTCACCAATCTCTACGCCTTTAACAGCGTTGATGCTCATCAGCGCGGCGGCGATTTCCGTATCGAGTTTGCCATAGATCGGCGCCCCAAGGCCGACCGGCGCGCCTGAGACAACGACTTCGATGACAGCACCACAGGACGAACCCGCCTTGCGCACGCCATCAAGATAATCTTCCCAATTGGCGGCCGCTTTAGCGTCGGGGCACCAAAACGGATTGTTGCCCGTCGCGTCCCAATCCCAATTAGCGCGATCAATCTTATGCGGCCCCATCTGTACGAGAGCGCCACGAATACTAACGCCGGGGAGCACCTTGCGCGCGACTGCGCCAGCGGCCACGCGCACTGCTGTTTCGCGCGCTGACGAGCGCCCGCCACCGCGATAATCGCGAATGCCATATTTGGCGAGATAGGTGTAGTCGGCATGGCCGGGCCGGAATTTTTCTTTGATATCGCCATAGTCTTTCGAGCGGTGATCGACGTTCTCGATCATCAGCGAAATCGGCGTGCCCGTGGTCACTTCAAGGCCGGTTTTTTCGTCAATGAAAGTGCCCGACAAAATTTTCACCGCGTCCGGCTCGCGTCGTTGTGTTGTAAAACGCGACTGACCGGGTTTGCGCATATCAAGCCAATGCTGAATGTCTTCTGCTTTCAGCGGCAGCAGCGGCGGTGCGCCATCGACCACGCAACCAAGTGCTGGCCCGTGGCTTTCGCCCCAAGTGGTCACGCGGAAAAGATGGCCAAATGTATTGTGTGACATGGGCCTAAACGATGCTCATATCCGGCGCGTCTTCCGCCTTCATGCCGACAACGTGATAGCCCGCATCCACATGCAGCACTTCGCCGGTCACGCCAGACCCAAGGTCCGACAAAAGATAGAGCGCCGTATTGCCAACCTCTTCAATTGTCACCGTGCGCTTCAGCGGCGCGTTCAATTCGTTCCATTTCAGGATATAGCGAAAGTCGCCAATGCCCGACGCTGCCAGCGTCTTGATCGGGCCAGCTGACACAGCATTAACGCGAATTTTATTGCGGCCCATATCGACCGCAAGATAGCGCACGCTCGCCTCCAGCGCGGCTTTGGCGACGCCCATCACGTTGTAATGTGGAATGACTTTTTCAGAGCCGTAATAGGTCAGCGTCACAATGGAACCGCCGTCGCTCATCAGCTTTTCAGCGCGCTGGCACAGTGCCACGAATGAATAGCAAGAGATCGCCATGCTCGCCGTGAAATTGCCGAGCGAGGTATCGACATAGCGACCGGTCAGCTCATCCTTGTTGGAATAAGCGATTGCATGAACGAAAAAATCGAGCTTGCCCCATTTGGCTTCGATCTCAGCAAACACCGCATCCATGCTGGCCGCGTTGGTCACGTCGCAAGGCAGGATCATTGTCGAGCCAACGGATTGGGCCAGCGGCGTCACGCGTTTTTGCAATGCGTCGCCCTGATAGGTGAAGGCGATTTCGGCGCCCTGATCGGCGCAGGCCTTGGCGATACCCCATGCGATCGAACGATTATTAGCGACACCCATGATCAAGCCGCGCTTGCCAGCCATCAAATTGCCGGTGCGGACAGGTGTTGTTTCAGTTAGGGCTTCACTCATCGCCTGCCTCGTTGGTTTTTTTGCCGGCGCTTTCCGTCAGCCTGAATCGCGCGCATCCTACACAATAGGCCTATTCGGTCCATCAAAAAGCCTTGAAGAAAATCAAAGGCACTTTGTATGTTTAGGCCTGTTTTGGTATCAATCTTGGGCTTTTCGACGCGGATCATGCGCCAATCCCGGCCCCCAGCTTGCCACAAAGTTGCGTAACGCCTGATCATGTGTATCAGGCAGGACAAGGCTGAGCGTCACATATTGATCGCCCGCCTTGTTCTTTTCGTCGGCCGCAATGCCTCGCCCTTTGAGGCGGAGGCGCGTGCCCGTATTTGATCCAGCAGGAATGTTGAGACTGACCGGCCCAGAAATCGTCTCGACTTCAATCCGCGCGCCGATCACCGCTTCGGCCAGTGAGATCGGCAGATCAAGAAGGATATGCCGCCCCTCGCGTGTTAGCGATGGATGGGGCTTGACCGCAATCGTGATCAGCGCGTCGCCCGCTGGTGCGCCGCCATAGCCTTGGCCACCTTGTCCACGCAGCCGGATTTGCCGTCCATCCTCGACGCCCACAGGAATTTTGATGTCGAGTGCGCGCCCATCATTCAGTGTGATGCGTTGCTTGCCGCCGCGTGCCGCATCGAGAAAAGCAACGGGGAGGCGATAGGCCTGATCATCGCCGCGTGTGCGAAAAACGCGTTTGCCCGCATCGCGCATGCCACCAAACAGGCCTGAAAATATATCCGAATGGGCACCCCCGCCTTGTCCCATCATGTCCGGCTCGAAAGAGGCCGAGCGCGCCGAACGTGTGAAGAGTGCCGCTTCAAAATTATCGCGCCCTGTTGCGCGCGACCATGCCTTCATCTCGGCGTCCGCTGCCTCCTTTGCATCAAACTGCGCGCGCGCGGTCTTGTCTTTCAGCAGATTGTAGGCCGCCGTCACGTCCTGAAAGCGCGCTTGCGCATCGTTCGTTCTTTTGGCTGTGCTGGTGCTCTTTGCCCTTTGCGCATCGGGATGCAGCGTTTTGGCCAAGCGCCGATAGGCCGCCTTGATGGCAGCCGGGTCGGCGTCAGAGGACAGGCCAAGAATGGCATAAGGATTACGCAAGCACTTGCTCCAGCACAGACGGCATAAACGGCCAGATTAGCCGCATTGCCGTACCATTTCGTTAACCGACGGCTTGGCCTCTAGTTCCGATCCGGCGTCCCCATGTCACCCTTGCGAAAGCTGGGTGGTAGAGTTTCATCTGACGCGTCGGCTGCCGCTGCTGCAGGAGTAGGGGGCTGTGCTTTTGCTGGAGATTGAGCAAACAGAGCCACCGGCGTTCCGGCTTCCTTTGGCGACATGGGCGCATGTTCAGGTGCCTTTGGCCCGCCCAGTGCTGGCACCAAAGTTTCCAACCGCTTGATGGCGGGCTGGCTGCCCGAACGCGCGGCTAGCGCATACCAACCAAGCGCCTTGGCCATGTCTTTGTCCACGCCAGTGCCGCGTTCATACATGACGGCGAGATTATACTGGGCGATGGGGCTGCCCGCGCGTGCCGCCTCATGAAACCAGAAGGCGGCCGT
The DNA here is from genome assembly GCA_041688015.1 of Parvibaculaceae bacterium. Lineage (GTDB taxonomy): Bacteria > Pseudomonadota > Alphaproteobacteria > Parvibaculales > Parvibaculaceae > Parvibaculum. The sequence goes on along the minus strand of JBDNIY010000015.1, from coordinate 37,133 downwards.
CTCAAGGTTTTTAGGCACGCCGTCGCCTTCTAGATGCATGAAGGCCGCGTTGACCTGCGCCAGCGTAAAACCTTTGGAGCCTGCTTCTTCATAAAACCACAGTGCGCGGGTGGGGTCGCGTTTAACGCCTTTGCCGGTGCGCAGCAGCAAGGCAACATTGCGCATCGCCGCGAGATCGGTTTGTTGGGCCAGCGGCAACCAGATTTTAAAGGCTTGCGTGAAGTCGCCCTTGTCATAAGCGGCCACGCCTTGGCGGAACCTCTCGCTGGCAGGTGGCAGGACCACAGGATGCGTCAGCACTTGCACGGGGGCCGCTATGGCGCTATCGAAGGCCGCCGTTGCAGCCAGCAAAGCAACAATTGCGGCGCATAGACACCCAATGCCTATGCGCCGCAATAGCGTAGCCGTCTCAAATACAGTTGCAATCATCTCCCGCAGACCTCTCCATCACTTCCATGAGGGACAGGATGCCAGATTGCTTAGCCGTTGACGATCTGCCATGAGCCGTCAGACTGACGGCAAGCGGTGCCATAGGCCCGTTCGCTCTTGCCGCCGACAACAATATTCTGGGAATATTCACGGCAATTAGTGTTGTTTTGCTGGTAGGCGCGCTGCGGCACGACGGTGCCGTAGTTGCCGCTATCGGGATTGCGCCACTCGACGGGCTGGCCCGCTTGTCCGTTTTCCAGCGCGTTCTGCGTTGTGCGTGACAAATAGGCTTGGTCAGCGCGATCAAGCGACTGGCCGATGGAGCTGCCCAGCAACGAACCGAGCAGTACGCCCGCGCCGGTAGCCATCAGGCGCCCTGTGCCGCCGCCAATGGCCGATCCAGCCAGACCACCTGCCACAGCGCCGCCCAATGTACCGAGTTGCTGCTTTGGTCCTGCGCCTTGCTGACACGCCACTAGCGATAAGGCGGCAACAGAAAACGTCAATGCTCTGAGAGTTTTCATGGTAAAATCCTGTCTCCCGGTTTCGTCGGCTTGCCCAGCATTTCATCGGTTTGCTTTGTGCAACCCATGGGACAAATGCCAAGATGATCCCTATATATGCCGGTAAATATGGCAAAAAATAAGGCAACGGCTAAAGTCTTGGCATGCCTGTAAAATCCAGCATGATGCAGCCATATGTGCATAAGCTGCCACGTTTTGGCCCAATGAAAGATATTCGCCGTGAGCTCGCGCAACGATACCCCTGCCGCTGATACGCCCGCCTGGATTGAGGCGCGCGATCCATTTGCCCTGTTTCAGGAATGGATGGAGGCCGCGCGTGCCAGCGAAATCAACGACCCCAACGGCATGGCACTGGCGACAGCCGACGCTGATGGTTATCCCGATGTGCGCATGGTGCTATTGAAAGGCGTCGATGAACGTGGCTTTGTTTTCTACACCAACACCGAAAGCGCCAAAGGCGTGGAACTGGCCGCCAACCCAAAAGCCGCATTGTGTTTTCACTGGAAGTCGCTGCGTCGCCAGATTCGTGTGCGCGGCATCGTGACGCCCACCAGCGAACAAGAGGCTGACGCCTATTTTGCCTCGCGGCCGCGCGACAGCCAGATCGGCGCATGGGCATCGCGCCAGTCGCGCGCGCTGGAAAGCCGGTTCGAGTTTGAACGCGAGATCGCGCGCTACGCGGCCAAGTTCGGCCTGTCCAAAGTGCCGCGTCCGCCACATTGGTCCGGGTTTCGTATTGAACCGCTCAGAATCGAATTCTGGCGCGACCGGCCATTCCGTTTGCATGATCGTCTCGTCTTTACCCGCGACGCAGCCGCTGCGCCTTGGGCAACGACCAAGCTCTTCCCATGACCCAAGCTCTTCCCAGGACCCAAGCTCTTCCCAGGACATTGCACGAAAATATCGAAAGGGTTGCTACCAACCACCGCATGATGCGTCAGGCGACTTATGCCGCCGTTGCGGTCGCGGTGACGTTGGTCGCATTGAAATCCACGTCCTACTACATGACCGACTCTATCGCCATGTTGGGCACGTTGATGGACTCCTTGCTCGATGGCGCGGCTTCGCTGCTCAATCTTGTTGCCGTGCGTCATTCATTGACGCCGGCAGACCATGAGCATCGCTTTGGTCATGGTAAGGTCGAAGCGCTGGCCGGATTGGGTCAGTCAATTTTCATTTTGGGCTCGGCAGGCTTTATCGTCTACGAATCCGTATTGCGCATTCTCATGCCCGTGCCTGTTGAAGAATCATGGTCGGGTATTTTCGTCATTAGTTTCGCCATCGTGCTGACATTGGGTCTCGTCGCCTTCCAAAAGCGCGTGGTGGCGCGGACCGGCTCGCTCGCCATCGCCGCGGACTCTGTTCACTATCGCGGCGACTTGTTGATGAACCTCTCCGCCCTCATCGCCATTTTCCTGTCAGGCGTAGTCGGTCTGCATTGGGCTGACGCGGTGGGTGGCTTGCTGATCGCCGCGCTCATTGCTTTCAGCGCCGTTCAGATCGCGCTCGTCTCCTACCATCAGTTGATGGATGCCGAACTGAGCGATGTCGATCGCGAGCGCATCGCCGCTATCGCAAAAAGCCATGTGGAAGTTGAGGGCATTCACGATCTGCGCACACGCAAATCAGGCCCACAAACATTCATCCAGTTTCATCTGGAGCTTGACGGCGCGATTTCATTGACCAGAGCACACCGGATTTCCGATGATGTGGAAGCACGTATCATCGAGGCCTTCCCGGATTCAGAGGTGATTATCCATCAAGATCCTGCGGGTTTGGAAGATGTGCCCATGGTGGAACGCATTTGATCCATAGCGCCCAGAGCCTCTTTGCCCTAGATTGCTCAACATGACCAACCCATCCAACGAAGACCGCAAAACCCTCATCCTGACCGGTGCCAGCCGTGGCATCGGACATGCGACCGTGAAGCGTTTTTCGAGCGCAGGCTGGCGTGTGATCACCTGTTCGCGTCACCCTTTCCCCGAAGACTGTCCGTGGGAAGCCGGGCTGGAGGATCATATTCAGGTCGATCTCTCCGACCCTGAGAACACGCGAGCCGGCATTGCTGAAATGCGTGAACGGCTCAAAGCGCAGGGCAGCCGCCTTAATGCGCTGGTCAACAACGCCGCCATTTCACCAAAGGGCGAAAATGGCAAGCGCCTTGGCGTTTTCGATACAAGCCTCGACACGTGGCAGAAGGTCTTTCAGGTCAACTTCTTTGCCTCCGCCATGCTGGCGCGTGGGCTGGTTGAGGAATTGAAGGCCGCCCAAGGTTCGGTGGTCAACGTGACCTCCATTGCAGGCGAGCGCGTCCATCCCTTTGCAGGCTCGGCCTACGCGACCTCCAAGGCGGCGCTGGCCGCATTGACCCGCGAAATGGCCTCTGATTTTGGCCGTCTCGGCATCCGTGTCAACGCCATCTCGCCCGGCGAAATCGACACCGCGATCCTGTCGCCGGGCACTGAAAAAATCGTGGCTGAAATCCCCATGCAGCGCCTCGGCAAGCCCGAGGAAGTCGCCCGCACGATCTATTTTCTGTGTACAGAGCAGTCAAGCTATGTCAACGGCACGGAAATTCAGATCAATGGCGGCCAGCACGTCTAGGCTGCCTCATCGTCATAATCTAAAAACGCACTGTCGTCCCGGGACTTGATCCCGGGACCCATCTACCCGCACGCGCTGCCGCACCATGGTCCCCGTGGTCAAGCCACGGGGCGACACTGAGTATGTTTTGAAAGCCTTATTTCGAATAAACGCTGTCGTCCCGGGACCCACCTCACCCAATCATCATCCTCCGAGACGGCGTAAGAACGCCTCCTTGAGACATGAAGTTGAATTGGAAACAGAGTTTAAACCAAAAATCCTCATCCTGAGGAGGCGTTCTCGCGCCGTCTCGAAGGATGGAGGCCCCAACTCCTCAGGCGAGAAAAATCACCGCACTCTGGCTGTCGCGGATCTGGGCATTCTCATTGACGGTGAAGACTGAGACAATGGTGCCGCTGGCTTCAGCGAAGGCACCCGTGCCGCTTTCGATCCGCCAGATGGCGGCCCCTTGCTGAACGGTCGGGTCGGCGCTGTCGCCAATACGGCCTTCGCCCTCGCTGGCAAAAACCAACGTGCCGCCCCCGAAAATGATTTCGCCGCTTTCATGGAAGCCACCAAATTCGTCTGGCTCAACGCGAGAGGTGAACACCGCCTGCGGTGCGCCCGTCGAAAAGACGTCGTCCACGCCCACGCCGAATGAGGCGCGCGCTTCGACATGCATCACCGTGCCCATCTCGTCTTCCGGCGAGACCTTGCCCTCAAAAATAAGCTGATAGCGGACTTCTTTCATCAGACGTTCCGTAGGTTTTCTTTACCGACCAAAGCTTCCGTTTCGTTCAATGCTTTTTCCGCGCGGTCGAAAATATCGTCAATATCGGCCTCCTTGACGATCAACGGCGGGCAGAAGGCCACGATGTCGCCGATGGCACGCAGGATAACACCATTGGCTTCGCAGGCGCGCACCAAGATGGCTCCAAGGCCGATCTTCGCGTCGAAATTGCGCTTAGAGGATTTTTCGGCCACCAGTTCAATCGCGCCGATAAGTCCTTTGGCACGCGCATTGCCCACCAGCGGGTGTTCGGCAAGCTTGGCCATGCGTTCTTCAAAACGCGGCGCAACCGAGCGCACATGGCCGACGATGTTGCGCTTTTCATAAATTTCAAGCGTCTTGGCCGCGACCGCTGCAGCGACCGGATGGGCCGTATAGGTAAAGCCGTGCCCGAAAGTGCCGATCTTTTTGCTCTCGTCGATCATCGCCTGATACATGTCTTCGCCGACCGTCACAGCGGCAATCGGCACATAGGCCGACGACAACGCCTTGGCGACCGAGATCGAATCCGGCTTGATGCCGAATGTCTGGCTACCAAACATATTGCCCGTGCGGCCAAAGCCGGTGATCACTTCATCGGCAATGAAGTAGATGTCGTATTTGCTGAGGACCGCCTGAATTTTTTCAAAATAGCCAGCTGGCGGAATGAGCACGCCGCCAGCGCCCATGATCGGCTCGGCGATGAAGGCCGCAACCGTATCGGGGTCTTCCTCGATGATCATCTGTTCAAGATTATGGGCGAGGCGCGTTGAGAACTCTTCTTCCGTTTCGCCCGGTTCGGCAAACCGATAATAATGCGGGCAGTCGGTATGCAGCACGCCTGCAATCGGCAGATCGAAATCGCGGTGATTGTTGGGCAGACCGGTGAGGCTCGCCGACGCCACGGTGACGCCGTGATAGCCTTTGATGCGCGAAATAAATTTCTTCTTCTTCGGGCGGCCCAGCGCGTTGTTATAATACCAAACGAGTTTCATCTGCTGGTCATTGGCTTCTGACCCCGACCCGCAAAACAGCACCTTCGACGCTTTATGCGGCGCGATGGCTTTTAGTTTTTCGGCAACTTCAGCCGCGCGCTCATGGCTCTTGCCGCTAAACAGATGCGTGAAGGGCAGTTGCTTCATCTGCTCGGTCGCCGCGTCGATCAGTTCCTGCTCGCTATAGCCAAGCGAGGTACACCAGAGCCCAGCCATGCCTTCAATGTATTTGCGCCCATCCGCATCCCAAACATGAATGCCTTCACCGCGCTCAATGATCATCGGGCCGCTGGAGCGGAAGGCATCAAGATTTGTATAGGGGTGAATGACCGTTTCGATGTCACGAACGGCGGCGTTGCTCAAACTCGGCATGGGGTATTGTCCTGATCCAATGTCTGGCCACCCCGATCTAGGGAGGAGGGCGGCTGGAATGGCGGTAATATGAGAGCGATGGCGGCAAGTGTCAAAAGCGCCGCCATCACGATATCCACACGCATTTTGCGGGCTTAAAAACCCGGCGGCGCCTTGAACCCACCCAATATGTTCTCCAGCATCCCGGCCACAGCAATCGTCGTGGCGTCGCCCATGCTCGGTCCGATGATCTGCACGCCCACCGGCAGGCCTTCGCTGGTGATGCCAACAGGCGCGACGGAGGCTGGTAGATAGGAGACCACGGCTGGCCCCGCCCAGATCAACACATCCATATATTCACGCGCCACACCGTTCACATCCATGCGCCGTGTATGCCAATTGGAGTTGTGATCATGGGGGAAGGCAGGGCGCATCATCACAGGCGACAGCACCACGTCATAGTCGAGAAAGAAGCTCGCCCATTTGACGCGCAACTGCGTCTGGCGTTCTTCCCAGATCATGCGGTCGGCATAGGTCGTGGTCGCGCCGATGATTTGAAGCGCACGATGGCTCTTGTCGTCGGCACTCAGGTTCTTTTTATCTTCGAGCATTTTTGCCCGCAGCGATTCTGGAAAGCCCGCACCCGTGCATGAGTGCAGCAGCACCAGATAGACTTCCGTGACCTCGGCCAGCGTGAAGGCGGGTCGTGCTTTCCAATTGACATGCGCGCCCGCATCTTCGAGCGCCTTTGCCGCATTGTTCAACAGCGCCGCGCTTTCCTTATCAATGTCGCAATAGGGATCGTCGATCCACACGGCCACACGCAGGTTTTTCGGATCGCGCACGCGCGCAGGCGGCAGGTCGAGTTTCCATCCCGCGGCCTTGTCCCAATCAGGGCCAGCGGTCAGGCCCAGCATGATTTCTAGGTCTTCTGCGCTGCGCGCCAGTGGCCCTGCGACCGACAGGTCGGCCTCGCGCAACCAGCCGGGTGGCGGCCCAAGGTGGCCGCGCTTTGGCACAATATCAAAGGTCGGCTTATGCCCGAAGACGCCGCAGAGATGCGCGGGCGAGCGGATGGAGCCGCCGATATCGCTGCCAAATTCCATGGCGGTAAAACCCGCCGCGAGCGCTGCCGCCGAGCCGCCCGATGAACCGCCGGGGCCGCAAGCGAGGTTCCATGGATTGTTCGTCGTGCCATAGACATCATTATAGGTCTGCAAGTCACCCGACATGAACGGCACATTCGATTTGCCAAAGACGATGGCGCCTGCGCGCTGCAGCCGCTCCACGGCGGTGGCGCTGCGTGTCGGCACATGGTCTTTCCAAATCGGCGCACCACCGGTCGAGACAATTCCCTCGACCTCATAAGCGTCCTTGATGGTCATAGGCAGGCCATGAAGTGGCCCCATATGTTCGCCGCGTGCCTGTGCTTCGTCGGTCTTGGCGGCACTCTGGCGGGCGCGGTCATAGTCTCGGGCCACCACGGCATTGATTTTGGGGTCGTGATGTTCGACGCGGGCGATGAAATGCTCAAGCAATTCGCGCGAACTGATATCGCGGCGTTGGATCATGCGGGCAAGCTGCGCACCGGAGCGAAAATGAAGGTCATCGGACATAGGGCTCTGTTCCTCATATTTTCTATTTACCGAGACTGTAGAGCGCTCATATGGCTCTTGCCCATGGATTTCTGCCGTTCTAGGCACCAAATATCGTGGCAATTTCACATCAAGTTGTGACGAGCCGCGGAAGCCTCTACACTCTATTCCAAATTAATACGGCCCCTGCGTTTGACGCGTGGAAGGGCCGATTTCCTTTTTATCTGTTCAGGGGGAACGCTCATGAAAGGCTTGATGCAGGATTGGCCGCTGCTTGTTTCGACAGTCATCGACCACGCAGCCCGTTTTCACGGTGACCGCGAGATCGTCACACGGTCTATTGAAGGCCCGATTGTCCGCACGACCTATAAACAGGTCCATTTGCGCGCCCGCAAGGCAGCGCAGGCGCTTCGCCGTCTCGGCGTCAAGGAAGGCGATGTCGTCGCCACCATGGCCTGGAACACAGCGCGCCACCTTGAGGCCTGGTTCGGCATTATGGGCCTCGGTGCGGTCTGCCACACGCTCAACCCGCGCCTTTTTGCAGAGCAGCTCGTTTACATCGTCAATCATGCCGAAGATAAAATCATTTTCGTCGATCTGACCTTCGTGCCGGTGCTCGAAGCCATCGCCGCGCAATTGCCGCTCGTCAAAACCTATATCGTGATGACGGACCGCGCGCATATGCCTGAAACAAAGCTTCCGAATGCGCTCTGCTTTGAGGATCTTGTTGAAGCGGAGGATGGCGACTTTGAATGGGTCAGGGTTGATGAAAATTCGGCCTGCGGTCTTTGCTATACCTCTGGCACAACCGGCAATCCCAAAGGCGTGCTCTATTCGCATCGCTCCAATGTGCTGCATTCCATGGCCGCCAACATGGGCGACGCACTCGGCATGAAGGCAGCTGACGCAATCCTGCCTGTGGTGCCCATGTTCCACGCCAATGCGTGGGGCGTTGCCTTTGCCGCGCCCGCCGTCGGGGCCAAGATGGTCATGCCCGGTGCCAATATGGACGGCGAAAGCATCTATGAGTTGCTCGATACCGAAGGCGTGACGGTCACCGCCGCTGTGCCCACGGTCTGGCTCATGCTGTTGCAATATCTCGAAAAAACCGGCTCGAAATTACCCGCGCTTGAGCGCGTTGTGATCGGCGGTTCGGCCGCGCCACGCTCCATGATTGAAGTGTTCGAAGAGAAATATGACGTGCAGGTTTTTCACGCTTGGGGCATGACCGAAATGTCACCCATGGGCACACTCGGCGCACTCAAGGCCGGCATGGACAAATGGCCGCTCGAAAAGCAGATCGACGTGAAGGTGAAGCAGGGGCGGGCCATCTTTACGGTCGAAATGAAAATAACCGACGACGATGGCGTTGAGTTGCCGTCCGACGGCAAGGCCTTCGGCCATCTGATGGTGCGCGGCCCCGCCGTGGCCGGCGCCTATCTCAAGGGCGAAGGCGGCAACATTCTGGACGCCAATGGCTGGTTTGATACCGGTGATGTGGCGACGCTGGATGCAGACGGTTACATGCAGATCACCGACCGTGCGAAAGACGTTATTAAGTCCGGGGGCGAATGGATTTCATCAATCGAGATCGAAAACATTGCCGTTGGTCATCCCAAGGTCATTGAAGCCGCCGTCATCGGCATCGTTCATCCCAAATGGGACGAGCGCCCGCTGTTGATTTGCGTCGCCAAGGAAGGCGAGGAGCCGACCAAGGCCGAGGTTCTGAAATATATGGAAGGCAAAATCGCCAAATGGTGGATGCCGGATGATGTGGTTTTCGTGTCTGAAATTCCGCATACGGCAACCGGCAAAATCCAGAAACTGTTGCTGCGGCAGCAGTTTAAAGACTACAAATTGCCGACTGCGAAAGCGGCGGAATAACCAGATATGAGTAGGGGATAGCTAAATGGGTGGAAATCAGTCGCGTCTGGCGACCTGGGGGATGCGCGTTTCTATTCTCGCGCTTGTCATCTTGGCAATCAGCATTGTCGGGCTACGGTTCCATTTGCTGGCGTTCAGCATCCCGTTGAAGGGCATTGCGGTGGCAGGCCTCGTCGCTCTGGTCGGCCTGCTTGTGTCGCTTATCGGCTTGGTTGTGACGGCGACAGGGCGCAAGACAGGGCTTATGACAGCCCTTGTCGGTGTGGTCATTGCCGTTGTTGCGGCAACGCCTTTCTCGACGTCATTTATGAAGGCGCGCAGCGTGCCGCCTATTCATGACATCTCGACTGATCTGATAAACCCGCCGCAGTTCGTGGCGGTGGTGCCGCTGCGTGCGACCTCGCCCAATGCGTTAGATCGCGCAGAGCCTGCTGATCTCGCCGAACAGCAGACCAAAGCCTACCCCGCGCTCGCGCCTCTCACGGTTGAGGCCCAGCCCGGCAAAGTGTTCGATGCCGCGCGCGACGTGGTCCACGACATGGGATGGGCGCTTGATGCTGCCACACCCGAAACCGGCTTGATCGAAGCGACGGCCACCACAAGCCTGCTGCATTTCAAGGATGATGTCGTCATTCGCATCACTGAGACGGATACAGGCTCGAAAGTGGATATGCGATCTGTCTCGCGGGTCGGCATGAGCGATCTTGGTGCCAATGCAGCGCGCATCGAAGCGTTCTTCGCGGCATTGAAGGCGAAGCTGGCTTCCTAGTTTTTCGTCATTGCGAATAAAGAGAAGCAACCCAACGGCCCAACCGCCGTTGGGTTGCTTCTTAAAAATCCCACCTCATCCTGAGGAGGCGCTCTTGCGCCGTCTCACCTCATCCTGAGGTGGGCCAAAGGCCCGTCTCGAAGGACAGCCCACGCCTCACACCAATCGAAATTCGTTGTCCAGGCGCGGCTCGCCTTCTGTGGCGATGCGCCCGTCCTCGATCATGCCCAGCACATGGGCATAGACCGAGCGCGCGGCGGCGGGATAGAGGCGCTTGTCCACAGCGGCATAGATCACAGGCACCATATCCTTGATGTGGCTACGCCCTTCCTTGATCTGCGCGACAATCGAGGCTTCGCGTTCTTCACGATGCGCGATGAAGGCGCGCACAAAAGTCTTGGTATCCTTGATCGCAGGCCCATGCGTCGGCCAGTAAATTTCATCGTCGCGCGTCAGCAGCAAGCGCAGCGATTTCATATAGGCGTGCATATTGCCATCAGGCGGGCTGACAATACTGGTGGACCAGCCCATCACATGGTCGCCCGTGAACAGCGCTTTTTCTTCCTTCAGCGCAAAGCAAATATGGTTCGACGTATGGCCCGGCGTGTGGACGCATTCAACCGTCCAGCCTTCACCCTCAATGATGTCGCCGTGACGAATTTCGACGTCCGGCACAAAATCCATGTCGCCGTCTTCTTCGCCACCACCAGCTGCATGTGGCCCGTAGCCATAGGTCTTGGCGCCCGTCAGTTTTTTAAGCGGAGCAGCGGCCGGCGAGTGGTCGCTATGCGTATGCGTGATGAGAATGTGGCTGACCGTTTCGCCTTCGAGCGCCCGCAGCAAGGCTTCGACATGTGCGTCGATCATCGGGCCGGGATCGATCACGGCAACCTCGCCATGGCCAATGATATAGGTGCCGGTGCCCTTGAATGTGAAAGCTGAAGGGTTTTCAGCGACCACGCGCCGGATCAGCGGTGAAATCTCATCCGCATCTCCATAGGTGAATTCGATTTCACGGACATAGGGTATCTGAACAGCCATCGTCGTCTCCTTCACGCGCGCGAACGCCGCTTGCGCACAAGGACACAATGTCAAAACTTGCGCGTTTAGTCCACGGCGGCTTGCTGTGCCGCTTCTTCGATCTCTTCGGGCGTCATCGTCGGATTGTGCATAAGATAGGCCACCGGCACGACCAACGCCGTCAAGATCATCATCAGACGAAAGTCGTTGAGATAACCGATAGCGGCGGCCTGTCGCGTCATTTCGCCATTGAGATAAGCTAACCCCGTCGGCGAGGAGAGACTGAGCCCATGCGGCATCGCGCCAGATCGGAAGATTGGATTGGTTGGATCAACGCGGGCTGCAAAGGCAGCATGATTGATCTGCGTCAGCCGCGCCACCATCGTCATCGCGACCGAGATACCGACACTGGAACCAACGTTTCGCATGAGGCTGTAAATACTTGTGCCGTCGGTGCGAAGATGCGCGGGCAGGGTGGCGAAGGTGATGGTCGTTAGCGGCGCAAAGATAAAGCCGAGGCCAAAGCCTTGAACAACACCGGTCATGATGATCGTCTGCTGAGAAATATTGAGGTTGAATTGCGCCATCTGCCAAAGCGAGAAAGATGAGAGTGCCAAACCGAAAGCAATGATATGGCGCATGTCCACGCGGTTGATGATACGCCCAGCGATCATCATGGCGATCATGGTGCCGATACCGCGAGGGGCCAGCACAAGGCCCGTTATGGTCACCGGGTACCCCATCAGTGTTTCGAGATAGGGCGGCATCAACGCCATTGTCGCATAGAGGACAAGACCCACCACGAACAACAAACAGACGCCGACCACAAGATTTCGATCTTTGAAGAGGGCGAGGTCAACGAAAGGCTTTTTTGCCGTGAACGAATGCACTATGAACCAATAGAAGGCAAAGACAGCGACCAGCCCTTCAAAAATAATTTCACTGGAAGAGAACCAGTCTTTGAGGGTACCTCGGTCGAGCATCAGTTGCATGGCACCGATGGCGATGGAGAGGAAGGCAAACCCCATCCAGTCGAAACGACGCAGAAAGTCGAGCTTGGACTCTTCCAAGGCAATCATGATGCCAAAAAAAGCAAATACGCCAAACGGGACGTTGATGTAAAATACCCAGCGCCAGCTATAGCTGTCCGTCAGCCAGCCGCCCAACGCCGGGCCGACAATGGGCCCGACCATGACCCCGACCCCCCATAGCGCCATCATTTTGCCACGCATTTCCATCGAATAGGTGTCGAGCATGATGGCTTGGCTTAACGGCACAAAAGATGCGCCGAAGACACCTTGGATCAGACGAAAGAGAACAATTTCTTCCAGTGACTGCGCCGCGCCACACAGCATCGACGCAACGGTAAAACCGACAATGGAAATTGCTAGTAATTTTTTGCGACCAAAGCGGATCGACAGAAAGCCCGTTGCAGGCGTCGCAATGGCGGCTGCAATAATATAGGAAGTGAGCACCCAGGCGATCTGGTCTTCGGTCGCCGACATCGTGCCCTGCATATGCGGCAAGGCCACATTGGCGATGGTCGAATCCAGTGTCTGCATGACCGTCGCAAGCATGATCGAGCCCGTGACGATGCCCCGCTGGGTGCGCGGTGTCATGATTTGCGCCCGTTGCCCTCCGCACTCGCATGCGGGGCCGTTTCTACAGATTTCACATCCATATCGGACTCGGTATCTATTTCCGCCTCGACACTCATGCCCGCGCGGATTTCAGGATCATCTGCCTTGCGGTCGATCAAAATGCGCACTGGAATGCGCTGCACCACCTTCACCCAGTTGCCCGTTGCGTTTTGAGCGGGCAGCACCGAAAACTCAGAGCCTGTCGCCTGCGAAATGCTCAACACGCGGCCGGTCCAGGGATGGTCGGGATAGGTGTCGATATCGATTGTCGCCTTTTGCCCCGGACGGACTTTGGCAAGATCGGTTTCCTTGAAGTTGGCTTCCACCCAGACATTGTCTTGCGAGATGATGCTTACCACCGGCGTGCCAGGTGCCACATTGTCACCGACTTGGGGCTGGCGGCCCAGCACCCCGTCAAACGGCGCCCTGACGGTGGTGCGTTCCAGATTGAGGGCCGCATTGTCGCGTGTTGCTGCGGCCTGCATATAGGCGGAGTGTTCGCTAAGCGGCGCGTCGGGTTTGTCGTCGAGCATGGCGACCGTTTGGCCGATGCTTTGCTTCAACATGCCACCCAGTTGAACAGCGGTGTCGAGATTGTGGCGTGCCGTATCGAGCTTGGCCTGACTGGCGTATTTAGATTTAGCCAGCGACGCTTGGCGTTGAAATTCGCGGTTGTAGTAGTTCACATTCGACTTTGCCAAACCAAGCTGAGCCACCGTCATCAGATATTTGGCTTTTAGTGAATTGACGTTGCTGGCCGACGCTTGCAACTGTGCGTTTGCTTCGGCCAATGCGAGCTTATAGGGCGCCGGGTCAATCTGAAAAAGCGGATCTCCAGCTTTTACCATTTCGTTCTGCTTGATGAAAACCTGCACGATACGCCCGCCGACATCTGGGCTCACCGAAACCATGTCGGCTTTCACATAAGCGTTGTCGGTGTAGGCATAGCGCCCGGCTGTGAAATAGAAATAGGCGATCACGATAAGCACAAGCACCGGCACGACAATCATCAGCAACTGGCGGAGCGAAGCCTTGTCATTGAGGATGCGTCGAACGGTGCCAGTCACCGGAGCAAAAGTTACAGCCATTGGGGGAACTCACTTACTTCGAGCGGGTTTCAAATTAAGAGTGCACCGGGCTGCGCAGCGGCATGCCGCGCGGCAGCAACGTGCCAATATTTGTTTGCAAGCGGCTCAGCAGGTTGATCAGCACTTCGCGTTCCTCGTTGCTGATGCCTTTGAGAACGACCGCATAGGTTTCATCGGCCACTTCCCAAATGCGCGCGACCACATTTGTCGCCTTTGCGGTCAGGAACAGACGTTGCGCCCGGCGATCATTGGGGTCCGGGCGTCGCTCGACCAGATCGGCAGCGGCAAGCTTGTCGATCAATCGCGCTACGGTAATCGGCTGTACATCCAGCAGATCAGCCAAGCTGACCTGATTGAGCCCCTCGTTCCGTGATAGATGCACCAAGGCCCGCCATTGCGCCTGTGTCAGCCCCAGATGGGTCAGGCGCTCATTGAAGATGCGCCGCAACATGCGCGAGGCATCTCCGAGCAAAAAACCGACGTCCCAACTTGGATTGCGGGTAGGTGCATTGATATACATGACAATATACGATGTATGGCTGTTAAAGAGGCTTACCCTTAATAAGGTGTGCTTAGCATATAGACTCAAATCTGCTCTGCGCAAGAGGGTTGCAGCCTCATAATGGCGGTAATAACGGTCTCACGCGCCCGCTCGCCCTCTTAAGTAGTCCCAGCATAAATGTTCAAATACTGCGGCCTGTCGCCTCCCAGAAGGGAGCCCGCAGTTTGCGCTTAAAGATTTTTCCTGAATCCTCGCGCGGCAGTTCGGCATGAAATTCGACCAATTTCGGCACCTTGTAGCCCGCAATGCGTTCCCGCAAAAAGGCTTTAACCTCGGCTTCCGAAATGGTCGCGCCGGGCAAACGTTGGACAACGGCGCATATTTTTTCGCCAAACTCGTCATCGGGAATGCCGAACACGGCACAGTCGTTCACGCCGGGCATCTTGTGCAATTCGGCCTCGATCTCGGCGGGATAGATGTTCACGCCCCCTGAAATAATCATGTCTTTGGCGCGATCACACAGATAGAGAAATCCATCTTCGTCGAGATAGCCGACATCACCCAATGAAATGAGGCCCACCTTTTCGGCGCTGCGGCGCTTCTCATCATCGCCGTGATAGGTGAAATCGGGAAGGGCATGCATGCGGCAAACAATTTCGCCGGTCGCGCCTGTGGCAAGTTCCACTTCGTTTTCGTCAAGCACCCGCACGACGGCGCTATCGACCGCCTTGCCGACCGTTCCAGGATGGGCGAGCCATTCCGCTGAATCACAAAAAACAACCGCGCCGGTTTCTGTACCGCCATAATATTCGTAGATCACCGGGCCCCACCACTCGATCATAGCTTGCTTCACATGCACAGGGCAGGGGGCCGCCGCATGGACAACGAACCGCAGGCTCGAAAGGTCATATTTTTTCTTCACGGCGTCTGGCAATTTCAGCAAGCGAACAAACATGGTTGGAACCATGTGCAGGTGCGTGACCTTGTATTGCTCGATCATCGCCAGCAATTCTTCGGGGTCAAACCGTGGCTGCAAGATGGCGCTGGCCCCGACACGAAAGGCAAACAGCCCATAGGCGTTGGGGGCCGAATGATACATAGGCCCCCTGACGACCGTCACCATCTTCGTCGGGTCGCCATAGTCGGGCGAGAACCCCATGACTTGGCCGATGATGTTGGCCCAGGCAACGGCTTGTTCGGCATTGGGGCGCGCGCGCCGCACGCCTTTGGGATGGCCCGTCGTGCCGGAGGTATAGATCATGGTGCCGGGAGGCTCGTCTGGCCCTTTCTGCTTAGGCGGAAATCCCGCCAGCCAATCACTCCAAAGCGGCAGACCTTTGGGGGGTACGCAATCCTCCGTAGCAAGACCATAAGCACTCATGATTTCAGGCGGTGTCTCCACAACAAAGACGGCAACGTCTTTGGGAACCGCGCCTGCAATGGGTCGGTAGAGGTCGGCATGAATGACGATCGCCTTGGCACCGGAGTTTTTAAAAATATAAGCCGCTTCGTCGGGCGAGTTGTGCCAGTTGGCGGGTGTCGAATAGGCGCCCACCAGACCGGCGGCGACGGATGCTTCAAAAAATGCAAAGTCATTGCGCAGGTAAATCGCGACAACGTCTCCCGCACCGATTCCAAGGCTTTCAAAACCGCTGGCCGCGCAGCCAGCGTTTTCCGCAAGCGTCGTAATATCGGCCGTTCTACTCCCCGACCGCATAATGCCCGTCATCGCGAAATCCTCCCAAGTCGTCTTGTTCTTTTGACTAACTGTAGCAGCGTGGCACACAGAGGAAATGACAATCTCCTCATCAGCGCCACTTCCGTGACGCATTATGAACACATCGTAATCTGAACATCCCCAGCGTTCGTTACGGGAACTATTCTCGATTATCGGGCGCCGTTGTGCGGAAAAAGCATAACTGCATTCACATTATTAGTTTCATGGGAGGTGAAAATGCGTTTGTTAATTTTGATTGTACTTCTTCTCCTCGTCGTCGGTGCATTCCCGACATGGCCTCATAGCGCGAATTGGGGCTACTACCCGAGCGGTGGTCTCGGCACGCTTCTGGTCATTCTGCTTGTCTTATTGGTGCTTGGCGTCATATGACGGCACACCACTCAACCCCCTGAAAAATGGAGGCTTTCCATGTTACGTAAAACATTGATTCTGATGGCAATCGCATTGCCGGTGATGGGCGCACTCGCTGCTTGTGACGACAAAGGCCCATCCGAGAAGGCTGGCGAAAAAATCGACAACGCTGCGCAGTCGATGAAGGACACGATTGATCCTCCCGGACCGGCAGAGAAAGCTGGTCGTACAATCGACGACACGTTTGATTCAGATAAATAAACCCGTCACATATTGACGGCGTAGGAGAGCCCGCCTGTTAGGCGGGCTCTTTTCGTTTCCGCTCAGCTATAGCGCGCCTCACGTTTTTTGCCGCCTTTGCCTGCCTTCACTTCCCCCAAGGCCCACGTGAGATCGGCGATATAGGTGTCTGCGACCTGAAGGTGAAAGGGCGACAGCATCAGGTGGAGGCTGGGCGGTTGAGTGGTCACGCTGGTAAACCAGCCGCGTTCAAACAGCTTGCCCCAAACCGCCATGCAGTCCACGTCATCATGCGTGAAGGCGATGATGCCAAGCTGCGGCTTGCCGAGAATACGAAAGCCGAGTGCTTTTGCGGCGGCCTCAATTTTCTCGCGCGCGTCGGTCACTTGTTTGTGCTTGGCGCGGTAGCCTTCAACACCGAGATAGTTCATCACAGCCCAAGCCGCCGAGATGGCACCACCCGGCCGTGTGCCAGCCAGCGTCGGTGTCACCATGCGCCCACCCGGCCAATCCTTTGTGTCAAAGATCATGTGTTTGCGCAGCGCATCGGTCCGAAACAAAACGGTCGAGGCCCCCTTGGCGCAATAACCATATTTGTGCAGATCCGCCGACATGGACGAGACGCCCGCTACCTCAAAGTCAAATGGCGGGATATCGCCTCCATTCATCCGCACGAATGGCGCAATATAGCCGCCGACACAGGCATCCACATGCAGCCACAATCCTTTGGCTTGCGCCAGTGCGCTTAGTTTTTCAATCGGATCAATCAAACCGTAGGGAAACGTCGGGGCTGAGCCGACAATCATGATTGTGTTGTCGTTGATCGCCATGCTCATGGCATCGACATCGGCCAAGTAATCGGGCATCACCGGTATACGTCTGATTTCAATTTCCATCATCATAGCCGCTTTGTCGAAGGCGGGATGAGCGGAATAGGGCAGCACAATATTAAGCGGGCCTTTGAGATCCTTGGCATGACGCGCAAAGTCGCGCGCCGCTTTCATCGCCATGGTGATCGAATCTGTGCCGCCAGATGTGATATTGCCAACGGATCCTTCCGGCCCATGCAGCAGCGACAGCGCCATCGAAATCACATCATCTTCCATCTGGCGCAAGCTCGGAAAGGCCATCGGCCCCAGTCCGTTTTCGGACATGTAGAGCACATAGGCTTCCTTCTGGATGCGCTCCACGTCGGGGCCTGCATTGAAGATATAAACAGCGGTTTTGCCGTCGCGCCATTTGACGTCATTGCCGCCACGCGTTTTCATGTCGGCTTTAAGGGTGTCCCAATCGGTTCCGGTTTCGGGCATTTTCATATGAGCATTTCCGATTTGATGTTGTGGAGGCGTCAGGGCTATTTAGCGCTATACTCGCTCAAAATAGCCAATGCGCAAAGCCGCTTTCAAAAATGCGGCAATAGGAAGGAGACATCATGAGCAGTTATGAAGACATCACCTACGAGGTCACCGGCCATGTTGGGCTGATCACGCTGAACCGGCCAGACAAGCTCAATGCTTGGACCGCCGCGATGGAAAAGAGCATCAAACAGGCGCTAGCCGCCGCAGTGGCAGACGACACCGTGCGCGTCATTGTCTTCACAGGCGCAGGCCGCGGCTTTTGCGCTGGGGCCGATATGGACCTTTTGCAATCGATCAAACCCACCAAATGGGAAGATCGCGAATTGGCCAAGGCGACGCGCGAAGATACTTTCGATTTTGCCAGTGGCCTCGGTCCCGATGTCAGCCCTCATTACGGTGGCCGCTTTGGCTATCTCTTCCAGATCAAGAAGCCGATCATCGCTGCGATCAACGGCCCCGCTGCCGGTCTTGGCTTGGTCTTCGCGCTCTACGCCGACATGCGCTTTGCCGCGTCAGATGCTAAATTCACCACCGCCTTTGCCCAGCGCGGCCTTATCGCTGAGCACGGCATCTCATGGCTGCTGCCACATCTGGTCGGGCCAGCCAATGCGCTCGACCTTCTCATGTCAGCGCGCAAATTTACCGCCGCCGAAGCCGAACGCATGGGCCTCGTCAACAAAGTGTTTGAACAGGCCAATTTTATGAGCGCCGTTTTGGACTATGCCAACATGCTGGCCGAAACTGTTTCTCCTCGCTCGATGGGCGTGATGAAAGCCCAGATATGGAAGGCGCTCTTCCAGACCTTCGATGAGGCGTTGGCCGTGGGCGACACGGAAATGGAAAAAAGTTTCGCCACCGCCGACTTCAAGGAGGGCGTTGCCCATTTTCTTGAAAAGCGTAAAGCGAATTTCACGGGCAAATGATCTCTTAAATCCCTCCCCCCTTGAGGGGGAGGGTAGGGAGGGGGGAAGCCACATCCACCGATCCAACCGGTCATTGCGAGCGCAGCGAAGCAATCCATCTTTCCCGCGCATAACTTTCTTTCGCGGTACCCTAGGCTCAATCCCCGTCTGAGGATTATCTTTTTGGTAGATACACAGCAAAATAAATACATTTCCCCGTATTTTTCTGTGCTTGCTCAAAGCAGCTTCAGTCACAAGCTCGACCTCTTGCAGGAAAGGCTCGATTTCTTGCAGGAAAGGCTCGGAAATTCGAGCTGAATCCGAGCCTCGTTTTCACGCTATCCCCGCTTTTGCGAGGGTGCAAAAAGGCAAAAAACGGGTGCGAGAATGATGAAGTCCTCGCACCCGATCGTTCGTGAAATAGGGGTTAGAACGTCACAGCGATACCTGCAAGGGCTTCGATTCTGGTCGCTTGATAGCCATAAGTTGGCTCATAGTTTCGATCAAAAAGGTTATTGATCTTTGCACTGAGTTCAATGTTGTCCGTCAACTGAAAAGTGCTGGCTAGGTTGACCACCGCATAGGGACGCGTAGGACCGTAAAAGGGTGCCAGATCAGCGACATCGGTGAAGCTGCCAATCCATTGCAATGTTGACCCAAGGCTTAGGCGGTCGGTGGCTTGCCATGCGATTGTTCCATTGACTGTGTGTCGAGGTCTGCGATAGAGCGGCGATGATCCGGGCTCAAGGTCAAGCCCCAGATAAGTGTAGTCTGCTCGTACGGAAACATTCGTAAACGGATTGATTTCAATAAAACTCTCAAAGCCGAACGCGGTATAAGGCGCTCCGTTCACCGAGGTCGAATACCCCACCGGATAAACAGTGTTGATTGAATTTTCGATGCGATTTTTGAAATAGGTGACACCGAATTTTGCGACATCGTCGAACAGGCTTTGCTCAAAGCCGACCTCCCAACCGTGGCTTTTTTCTGCCTTCAGGTTTGGGTTGCCGATATAGGGACCGAATGTTGACGCGCTTGAGCCAAAACGCTCATAGAGAGCCGGCGTTTTGAAGGCTGTGCCGTAGCTGGCCGTCAGGCGCGTGTTGGTTTGGGTGATCTCATAAGTCGGTGCTATTGAATAGGTAAATTTATTTTGAAATGCTTTGGGCATATCAAACCGGCCGCTCACCGTGACAAAGAAATTGTCAGCAATTTTGATGTGATCTGACCCATACACTGAGACCGTTGAGGTTGACGCCTCAGTGTCGCTCAATGAGTTGAAGAACGTACTGAGGTAGTACCCATTGGTTTCAAATCTTTCGTGAGAATATTTGAAGCCGAGCGACGCCAGATTCCAATCCGTGACTTGATAGCTATTGTCCGCGCTGATCGAGATGCTTTCGCTGCGATTGTTGCTGAGGCTATCGGTTGTGGAATATGTGTCGGGTGTGTTGTAGTCATAGCGCCGATATTGATTATACGCGACCGTCACGGATGGCATGTATCGACCATCCATGAATATGCCATCGACGCTACCCTGCAATGAAAGCTGTTTTGTGCGGCTTTGGCTGCCGAGGCCAGCACCGGGCGTATCATCGTCTGTGTCGACGCGCGCTGTTCCAAATTGTACAAAGCCGCTCGCGCGCAACGTGTCGCTGAGTTTTCCATTGAGTTGAAGGGAGCCACTGACGTTCTCAAATCCGTCTTTTTCTTCCGGGGCGCCAAACCGATTGCGGGTCGGCGTAATATCGCGGCCGTTTGTTGCCTGACGATTGAGACTTGCGAAGTAGCTAACGCCCTCGGTGTTGCCGGTCGTTGAGGCGCTTGTATTCAAAGTCCCCAGAGTGCCTGCCTCGACACGAACAGTGGTTTGAGGCTTGTTAGCATCTTGTTTTGTGATGATGTTGACGACACCGCCGATGGCCTGACTGCCGTAGAGCGCGCTCTGCGGCCCCCGCACCACTTCGATGCGGTCCACATTGTCGAGCATCAGATTGGCAAAATTGAAAGCCCCCGAAGGCGATGACGGATCATTGATCGGTTGGCCGTTCAGCAGCACAAGCGTTTGATTTGAGTTTGAGCCACGCGTGAAGACGGATGTAACGGTTCCTGCGACGCCTTGTTGAACGACGGACAGACCAGGCACTTGCTTTAACGCATCGACCAAACTGCGATACTGAAAGCGCTTGATATCCTGTTCTGTAATAATCGTAAACGAGCTTGCGACTTCCTTTGTCGGTAGCGGCGTTGCGCCCGTCGTCACCAGCAGTTCAGGCGTGGTGAGCGTGTCGTCGTCGGCGTGTGCGGACGTTGTCGCCAATGCCCCAAAAGTCAAAGTAAGCACGGTTAAATACCGCGCCCAAAATATTGAGTTGTTCATGTGAACCCCTTCATGTCGTTAACGACCAACCCCGGCCGCAAGGACCGGTGACATGAGCGATGAACAAATGAGGCGAGGCCCGACAAGCAGCGCGGCAGGCGTGGGTCACAAGGGCGAAGGCCCGAACGCAACACAAAAACCTGTCGCGTCACCTATTACGGAATTCCGCCCCGTTGACACACCCCGGTCCCCGGCAGATGACGCGCTCCATGGCAGGTCTCCTGGCTCACGGGTCATTGGCCTTGTTCCGCCTTCCCGTCATGCTTGCACCCCCAATGGGTGCGCGCAGAACAGTGGCTGATTGGAACCGGGCCTCGCCGCTTACAGTTGCGGGGGCAGCCAGGGCATCGGCGGATTTTGATTCCGCTTCACCCTGTTCCCTCTTGCCTCCCTTGATTGCAGCCATGCTGCATCGCGGGAACCATCAAGCAGGGCGCATCATAGAAACGATGTCTGTTATGTCAAATTGGGGTTTTGGGAGTAGCGCCAAATTTACGTCGCGCGCCCTGCCTGCCTACCATTTTGAGGCAATTGCTGGGGCGGAAAATTGGGGTTCCTGGCTAACCCATTGATCGCATTGGTCGGAGTGAGAGGATTCGAACCTCCGACCCCCTCGTCCCGAACGAGGTGCGCTACCAGGCTGCGCCACACTCCGCCTCAATACGAGGCGGCGTTATAGCCTTCCGACTAGCCGTCTGCAAGGCCTCAACCCCGCCCTTTTTTAACGCTGCCTTCGGTTGCGTCGCAGCGACGATGTCGCTATCTTCCGCCCCGTTTCGAGGAGCGATAGTTCATCCTTCTCCAAACTCTGCTGGGGCGTCGCCAAGTGGTAAGGCAACGGATTTTGATTCCGTCATTCGGAGGTTCGAACCCTCCCGCCCCAGCCAATCAGTCCAGTCTCTCTGGGTTGTTTTCCATTTCACAAAAAGAATGGGCGATATCAGGAGCTTGTGGGTGGATCTGTCATTCAGAGCACTATGAAGCGCTGCTGATGTGGCGAATGACGGCCCAGTCTGGGCCCAAATCTTTGACCCGATTTTTCTGATATCCGTTTTTCTTGTCTAAGAGTCACGGAGACAGGTTCGAGACTTCGAGAGACCGGTTTGCACGTGTCTTGCGAGTGGAGCGATTGCGGCATCGGAGTGCAAAGCGCGCAGAGCACAATTACTCAGTGAGCAGACTTTGATCAACCCACGCGTTAGCGACCTGCTTTGCCAGTCCCGTCACGGTGAGGTCTGGCGGGTATCTCCATTGATGATCGCCCGGACAGATTGGGGCGACAGGAATGCGAGCGGCGCCAGAAGACGAATGTGCCGTTCGACTTTGCCTTCGCGTTGCGCGATTTTGTCAAGTGAACTGATACGACCGCTTACGATCTCATCGATCCAGTTGCACGCCTTAGCGATGGCAGCGATGGCGTGAGCAGCGCATCTCGGGTCTTGGGCTTCAGAAGTGGTGATGCCGAAGGTTGATACGTGACACCCTTGATAGCCGTCTGAACATGCTGCACCCACGGTACGGTCAGGGTCCTCATATCATTATCTTCATCGGTTTGGTTAGAAGTGTCATCTATGACCAGAACGATGTTGATGGCCTTACCACTGATGATGACTTTGTCGATGTGTTGCTCGATCAGATCACGATCATGTGGTGTGTCTTGGGGATCGTCTGATGGAGTGATTTCAAGATGTGTCTTGAGCGCATTCATGACCAACATTTCAACCTCCGGGGCGGGCGCGCGAGCAACTTTGCCGGTCTTGGCAGACTTTCTCTGTAAACGAGCGCCGCAAACATAATAGCGGTAACGAGTTCTGTTCTTCACTGAGTAAGACGGAGTCATTCGGTTACCGAGATCGTCATAGAGACGGCCCATGAGAAGAGCCGGTGAGGTGCGTAGTTTTAGCCGCCTGCCTACGGCTCGCTCTGTCAGATGCGACTGGACAGCTTCGAAGAGCTCGCGTTCAAGGATTGGCTCATGATCGCCGCTATGGATCTCGCCTCGATAGGCGATCTCGCCAATGTAGAAGCGATTGCGTATGAGATGGTTGAGACCACCAAGACCGAAAGCTTGGCCACCGAGAACGCGACCCGTGGAAAGGACTCGTCGCTTGGTTATAACTCCCCGGCGGTCGAGATCCTCCGCCAGTTTGCGGACGGAGCCGATCTCAAGATACTGCTGGAAGATCATCCAAACCGTTTCGGCTTCATCCGGCACGACGGATAGTTTTTTGTTGCGGCTCTGATAGCCCAACGGAACTGGCCCCCCAACCCAGAGTCCTTTGCGTTTGGAGGCAGAGATCTTGTCCCGGACACGCTCGCCAATGACCTCGCGTTCGAACTGGGCGAAGGAGAGCAGCACATTGAGGGTCAATCGCCCCATGCTGCTAGTCGTATTGAAGGATTGGGTGACCGAGATAAATGAGACGTCTCGCGCGTCGAAGATATCAACAAGCTTGACAAAGTCAGCCAGAGATCTTGTGAGGCGATCAACCTTGTAGACGACAATGATATCGACCTTGTTGGCATGAATATCTGCCAGCAGGGTCTGAAGGGCAGGGCGCTCAAGTGAAGCCCCTGAATAGGCCCCGTCGTTGTACTGGTCAGGGATCAAGCGCCAGCCTTCATGCGCCTGGCTCTTGATATAGGCCTCACAAGCCTCCCTTTGGGCATCTAGTGAGTTGAACTCGAGGTCGAGATTGTGATCCGTCGATTTGCGCGTGTAGATCGCACACCGGAAGATCTTTTTGGGAGGGTTCATTGTGATCCTCCATCGGCAGCAGATGCGCCTTGTGGGTTCACGGAGGGCGGTGCAGAGGTCGCGGTCGCAAGTGAGACGCCTTCGGCAATACGGAGTCCGAAGAACCTCGGGCCGTTCCATCTGGTGCCAGTGATCTCTTTGGCGATGGTGGTAAGGCTCTTGTAGGTGATGCCTGCGCCAGGCAAAGCCATCGCTCATGACGATCACGTTGTAGCGTTCGCCTTGATATTCACGAACTAGCTCTGTGCCCGGCTTGAGGCGTCGAAGGCTTCTTGCGTTTGGCGAGCTTCCCTTGGCGTATCCATCCAGAACTTTGAGCGTTGCGCGATCCAAACCACCAAAGGCTTTCTCTTGGAGGTGCCAGATCAACATGCGTGCGATCAGGTCCTTGGTGAGTGCCTGAGGGACCTCCTTTTTAAACGTCTTGGACCACAAAGGGCGGAGGTCATTGATGGTCAGTGTCCGGATGTGGGTGATCTCTGCTTCGATGGTTTTTAGATCCACCTTCAGTGCGGTGGCGTTCTTGACTGAGGGCATGGATCAAGCCTTGCCGATCATGTAGCGGCGTTCACCGTCATCGGGTTTGACTGAGGTGACGCTCATCCCCATGCGTTTCTTCGCAGTCCCGGAGAGAAAACCTCTCACGCTGTGGGCCTGCCAGTCGGTCACATGTTGCAGATCGGCCAGTGAGGCACCTTTGTTGCGTCGCAATAGCTCCAGCACCTGATCGCTTTTGGAAGGAGCCTTTGCGATGGTCGCAGAGGGTGCCTTATCGTGTGACTTTGGCGCACGGGTGCTTTTGGCCTGTTCGATGTAAAACTAACTATTCTGTGCCGGTAGGAACGAAGTGCCGATCAAGCTGTATCTTCCGGGTAGAAAACATCGCCAACCCGCCGTCAGATGAAGCTAGAGTTTATCAGTCCACGTTCCTTCTTTGTGGGAAATTTTAAGATGTAGAGTCCGAAAATAAACTGCTGTTAGCTTGACTTGCTGTCTACGAAACCGGCAGCAGCCCAGACATCATCGCTTGGAAGCTTTGCAGCACCATGCGAGCCGAAGACGTCACTGACACGCTGGACATTGGCAGCTTCAGGTTGTGATCAGGCCCAGGTGCGCCACAAGCCTCGGCTGCTCAGCGACAATGGGCCCAGTTACATCGCCGGAGAGTTGGCGGACTATATCGAAGCTCAGCGTATGAGCAATATACGCGGAGCCCCGTTCCACCCGCAGACGCAAGGCAAGATCGAGCGTTGGCACCAGACTTTGAAGAACGTTCAGCGGGACATCAGTCCACTGGACTGATGCCTAATCCGCTTCACCCTGTTGGAAAACTACTTCCTGCCCGGCGACCTTGAGGTTCAGATCGCAGCCTTCGTCGAGCATTACAACCACTGCCGCTACCACGAGAGCCTGAACAACGTGACCCCTGCCGACGCCTACTTTGGACGGGTCGAAGCTATCATCAGACAACGCGAAAGGATCAAGAAAAAGACCATCGAACATCGGCGCTTGCAGCACCGCAAGCTAGCCGCATAATATCAACATCCAGACGAGGCAAATGCTCCGCTAATTTAAGCCACGAGTGGTGCCAAATGTTCTGACGACGGACAATCTGACTTCTCCTGATATCTTCTTCATATAAAAAGGCAGTCGCTCATTCCGACGGCCCGCTCAGACGCGTTAGATTACACTCGCCGGGATTTTTCGACAGGAGACCGAGGAGGATTTTGCGATTTAGTCGACCTTGGGACTTGCCCGCTCTATGACCAGATGCACGCGCCCGACACGAAAACCCCAAAAGCCGACGACAGCATTGTTGACCACCGCGCCATCAGGGCCGAGCGCCATAACGTCGCGGAAATGCACCTGTGTTCCCTCGCCCTTCTCGGCTGGCAATACGACATCATATTCCAGACGAAAGACGTTGCCATCTTGTGTGCCGATGGCCCTGCCGACGACGTCCTCGCGATGGCCGATATATTTGCCCGGCGCAACGCGCTCCAACCGCCATGTCTTTCGATCCTTTTCCCCGTCGTCATAGACAAAATCCTCAACCAGCGTGAAATATCGCCCATCCCATTTGCCATGCAATTGCACATTGAATCCGCGCTGAACGCCAGTGATGGAGCGAAACTCGCCACGCGCGACCGTTTCGCCCCGTAGGGCCTGTTCGATGACAAATGGCTCAGCCCCGGTGTTATCAGGAATCGGAGGCGGCGTGGCGCAACCGGCGATAGCAAGGAAGGCAGGGAAGGCGACGAGACCAGTGAGACGCATGATAGGCTCCAATGTTATTTCATTACTCTACGCAACGGCGACACCATTAGATTGCCCAACAAGAAAAGTAATTCTGAAGCCCCAGTGAAGAATGACTGTTTCCGGAGGCACTGTCAGCCCAACGACAGCAGATTTATGAATGCTGCAGGAAGGGCGAAGCAGTCATGGCTCAAGTCGCGATTTTCTTCTACTCGGCCATGGCGGCCGAGCGGCGGGTTTTATAGTCATTGCGGCTGATAAGATGTTGATCCTAGTTGAAGTGGTTGTGGAAAGCGGTGTGAACGGAACAGAATTTCTGTAGCGTTTTCGTCTTTCGGAACCGCAGCATCGTCCGCCTGCCAGCAGATCTGCGACATTACGAAGCGGGTGTTGTGCCGGGATATCCAGCGCTTCAACCAGCCAGAGCCCGGAACCGAGGTCCGGCCCGCGCTGCAGGTTCAATACATTCCTGCCGACAAAAGAGACGTTCGCTTCCTTCGCGCAGCAAGACGAGCGAAGAAGCGGCAAGGTTCCAAAGAAAGTGTACCGTCCGGCCTGGGGCGCCAAATTAGAATTTTCCAACTCTAAATGGTCTGTTTTCCAGGGGGCAGGTCAGGGCCAAATGTTCTAACGACGGACACTGTTCCCCGTCAGAACATTTGACTCAGATTTGAGGTTGCAATTTCAGGAGTATTTGGTTCTCGTCGTTGAGACTAAGGAACGCAGATGAGGACGAATCCCCTAGGATCGAAGGAGATAAGTTTAGTGAGGCTCATCCACCGGTCTGCGTTGACCGTCGCGAGTGGGAATAAATACTATGTCTTGAAACATCTGCTCCTTCAGCAGATCACGATCGGACTAGTCGGCCGTCGAGTAGCTCAATTCGGCGCTGACATTGCCCCGCGATATGTTCGTCGTGGGTCGATATAAGAAAGCTGGTGGACATCTTCTCGTTGATTGAGCGGATAAGACTCATCACTTGATCTGCGGATTGCCGGTCGAGATTACCAGTGGGTTCGTCTGCCTGAACCAGAACCGGATTGTTGATCAGGGCACGGGCCACTGCGACGCGCTGGCGCTGGCCGCCAGACATGGCCGAAGGACGATAATCTCTGCGATCTGAAAGCCCCACGGCATCGAGCAACTCCGCTACGCGGTCGCGCATGGCGCGTGTTTCCCGCCCTATTGCGCAGGCCGCTGGCATCATGACGTTTTCCAGCGCCGAAAGGTCGGGCAGTAGGTGGTGGAACTGGAAGACGAACCCGAGGTACTGGCTGCGGAACTCTGTGCGCTGTGCCTCGCTGGCCCCCATCAGGTCAACGCCCAGCATTTCGTGGGTACCGCTGCTGGCGCGCATCAGCGTACCAAGAATTGTTAGCAATGTACTCTTTCCTGATCCGGAGGGACCAAGCAGAGCCGCCATCTCACCCGATAGCATCGAGAGTTGAATGTCTTTGAGAACGAGAGTCTCGGCCTCGCCTTCTTCAAAGCTCTTGGTCAACCCGCTGACCGAAAAAATTTCTTCCGCGCTCATGACCCAATGGCCTCCACCGGATCGATCCTGGCAGCGCGCCGCGCGGGGAGGATCGACGCAAGCATGGCTGCAGACGTGGTCAGCAATATCGCCAACAGAAAATCGCCCTGCGCCCGGTCGATGGGCAGCCCTCCGCTTGTCACTTCGGACACCGGCGGGAAAGGGGCCAAAGCGAACCATGCGATGCACGCGCCAGCCAAAGCTCCGACAAAACCGATCATCGTGCCTTCAAGAACAAAGATTAATATCACCAGTGCCTTGCTTGCGCCCATGGCGCGCATGATCCCGATCTCTGATTGTCGCCTGACGATAGACAGCAGCATGGCGCTGGCAATGCCGACCACTATGGTGACGAGGGAGAAAACCTTGATGATGATGCCCGTGCGGGCTTGGGCATCCAGACCTTCAAATAGCTGGCTGTTATCTTCTGTCCACGGAGTGGCCTTGAGTCCAGTGGAGCGCCGCAGGCGGGCGGCGATATCGAATGCAGCCGTGGCGGGTTGGACCTTGATTTCGATCCGGGATATCCCGGTTGTCAGATCAAACAGCGCCCGCGCGGCGGTGAAATTCATATAGACTGCCTAGCGGTCGGCGCTGGCAATGCCCAGAGTGAATATGCCCCCAATCCGGAAACTGCGTGCCCGGCCGCGGTCCGAGCTCAGACGTACCACTTGTCCGACCCTTAGCCCCAGATCGCGCGCCAGTCTGCTACCAATTAGGATACCATCGGCTGGCAGGTTGTCGCTGCCCTCCACCATGGCAGCTTCAATATCGGCAATGTCGGAAAGTTTGCCAGGCATGACGCCGATCACCCCGACTGGAGCGATGGTTTGCCCCCGTTCGACAAAGGCAGAACCCTTAATCTGCGGCGACACGACAGTCACGCCTCGAGTTGACTTAATGATCGGGATGAACGGTTGCCATATACCAATTTGTTCGCGCCTACTGACATCCTTCTGCAGGACCACTTGCGCCCGAGCGCCTGAAAATAAGACGTCAGGATCACGATCAGGCATCTCGAGCACAACATGCGGTATGCTGCCCACCGTTCTCAGGGTCAGCAGGGTGGCTAATCCGCCGATCAGTGCGCTCATGAAAATGAAAATGCCTACGCCCAGCGCCACCCCTGCCATAAGCAATGCAGTTTGTCCTGGATGAGACAGCAGATGTCGGATCGCGAGCTTGGCCGCATAGGGGTTCATTTCAATCGGCCGCCCTTACCGTTTCCCCAGGCAGCGCTGTATCAGGGTCGGCAAGGACGCGCTCGCCGGGATTGAGACCGCTGGTGACGATCACATTTTTTGCAGGCCAATCAACAAAACCAATCCGCCGCTCTTTCACGATACCATCCACAGAGACGAGTCTCACGCGCGTCTCCCCATCTGACTGGGTTATAGCACTGCGGGGGATGCTGATAGCCTGTTCGCGCCGCTCGATAACGAGGTTCACAGTGACGGTAAGGCCTGACGGGGCATCAATTGACGCATCGTTCAAGCTCAAACGAACAGCGCGCGCGCCTGTTGCCGGATCGACCCGGGGTTCGACATGCGCCACAACCGCCCCAATCTGGCGTTTTTCTCCAGGCAAGCTTACCAGAGCCTCCATGCCCGGCCTGATTTCTGAGGCGTAAACCTCGTCTACCTCAACGGTGATCTCGGGATCGGAAAGATCAGCAAGGCGGTAGATGATGCTATCGGTACTGACAATCTGGCCGGGATCGACGGGACGTTCGAGGATTACCCCGGAAAATGGTGCGCGCAAGATTCTACGATCACGCTGTTCGCTCGCCTGAACAACGCTGGCCCGCCGGCGGCGCAGTTCCCGTTCGCCTTCCACAACGGCTAGACGCCGTTGTTCCACATCTCGCCTAGTAGCAAACTCGCCCAGAGCCTCGAAACGTGCAAGATCACGCCGCGCCTGAGCGAGAGTTGCCTGCTGGGTCTGCGCAGAGGCCTCGGCCTCTGCTATCGCCGCTGTTTCAGGTGCATCGTCAATCCGGGCAAGAATCTGCCCTGTCTGCACGCGGTCGCCGACACCGAAGGGCAAGGTCACAAGGGCGCCCCCAAGGACAGGGCGGATATCGACTTGGAGCCTAGGCCTCACTCTTCCATTGACCGCTAGAATGCGGTCCGCAGGCACCGTCGAAATAACGAATGTAGCGACTTCCTTCTGGCGCGGCACAAACAGCCAATAGCCGACCAACGCCAGAGTGATCAAAGCGAGCGTTGTGAAAAGAAATTGTCGGACTGTAATTTTCATACAGTTCCATCCTACCAGCCTTTGCATTACGCGATAGCGGATAAATTTGGGGGGCATGTGGATGGCAGGCTCATGATTGTTGCGTTCGCGGCTTGCGACGATCTCAGACCCCACGCCCTGTCGCGTTGCATCGCCGAGCCAATCAGGCTAAAATTCTCGAAGGACTCTAACTTCTAGCTGGATGAACGTTAGGGCTTAGGTCAATGCCAATCGTCGGAGGATTCAGTGATATGCAGCGCAATAATCTGGCCGACTTAATGAAACTATAGGAGCGTTGTCGGATTCCGGTGCATGTCCGTCGCCAGAACATTCTTTACACGTGTGCAGCATTGAGTGGCGTGTTGCGTTTTCCGGCGTCAGCCTTTCACTAAGTGGGTTCGTTACAAATTGTTCGACGTCAGTACCCATGAGACAGAATTACGACTTTAAACAAAGAGAGATTTTCGTTCGTCCGTCACTACGGTGAAACCAAAATCCTCCTCTATTCAAAAGCTCAATTCTGTCTCATGGGTGCTGTCGCCGAACACATTTCCTGTTTCAGGGAGCCGGGAATTCAGGGCTAAGTCATTAATTGCACGACTACTATTTGGGTGAATTGCGAGCAAATGGCGTCGATTTTTGTGTTTTTTCCTGTATTTTCCCTGTTAACAGGGAAAATCAAGCTGAGCAGACCTCGTCCGAGACCGCCCACTGCACCAATACTCCTTCATTGCAAAGACGCTATTCCTAGCCGCATTCGCTCTCTGTGCCGAAACGGTTGATTAAGGCGGCGTGCCAGGGTCAGAATTCTTTCACGGACAGGGGCGTCGTCAGAAGCTCCCGGACAAGCGGATTGGCAAAGCGTCGGTTTTGCGTAATTGCGTAAAATCGCTCTGAGAGGTCTGGTATTTTGTAATGCTCTACGAGAAGGCCATTTTTCAATTCGTCACGAACGACGACAGGCGGAACAAGGGTTAGCTCGCCGCTCTCACGGGCAAAGAGGCGTAGCATCGCCATATCATCGATTTCGGCGACAATGATCGGGCGAATACCGGCCCGTTCCAGAATCTGATCGAAAGCGACGCGCATATCGCTGTCGAGGCTCGGCAAAATGATTGGGGTATCTACGAGGTCTTCAGGGAATCGCATTTTCCGCCTTCCCTTTTTGGGCGGTCCGACGAGACTCACAGCCTGTTGTTGCAGAAGGTGGCTTTGCCACGAGGTCGCAGAATCGCGCGGCACGGATTGGTTGGAGAGCATCAGATCGATTGTGTGTGATTCAAGCTGAGCAAGTAGCTCTCGCATCGTCCCCGACCGCACCACCAGTTGCACGTCATTTCTACCAATGAGTGGTCTGAGAAGGGCGAGCTGGAAATTACGAGATAGTGTCGTGATTGCGCCGACGCGGAGGATCTGCCTGCTCGATATCCCATGCCCACGCAACGTGCCGAGCAATTCGTCACCAGTCTTGAAGACGACGTCCGCATGATCGAGCGCGATGCGCCCTGCTTCAGTGAGATGGAGGCTACGGCCGTGCCTTTCAAAGAGCGCGTGACCGATTTGGGATTCAAGTTTTTGGATCTGTGTGGAGAGCGCCGATTGAGAGACGTTAAGGCGTTCAGCTGTGCGTGTGAGATTCCCATCATGGGCAACAGCCCAAAAATAGCGCAAGTGATTGTAGTTCAGCTGAGCCATATAGTCATTCTATAAAACAGAACGGTTTAATACAAACAATGAATTTATAAGAATTAAGCTGGACTGCTATCTCCTCTGTCAAGGATGCCATTAACCTGGAGGAGACTATGGAGATCGCTTTCGCATTCAGTCCGTTGTGGGCACCTGTTCCATTACTTTTGGCCGCCGCCGCCAGCTTCGTCGGCGCAGGGTTCAGGCCTAGACACCTTCCAAAACTCGTTGAAGCTGCCGCGTTTCTGGCCTTTGTTTTGGCCGCCATCTCATGTGTGGGGCTGTTACTTCACGGGCCCAGCAACAGTCCACTTCTTGGTCTTAATGGCGTCGGGCTATCTGTCCGGGCAGATGCCGTGAGCGTTGCCATGCTCCTCTTGGTGGCATTCATCGGTTGGATAGTTTTGCGTTATTCAGGCACCTATCTGGACGGCGAACCCCGGCAGGGACCGTTCACCGGATGGCTCACCCTTACACTGGCGTCCGTTTTATTGCTCGTAACAGCGGGTAATGTCGTCCAGTTGCTTGTGGCCTGGATTGCCATGAGCCTCTTCTTGCACCAGCTCCTCCTTTTTTATCCTAATCGCTTGGCTGCCCGGCGTGCTGCTCGCAAGAAATTCATCACAGCTCGTCTTGGCGACGTCGCGCTGATCGGTGCAACTGCCTTGCTCGTTGTGGCATACGGCACAACTGACATCTCAGTCATCCTTGCCGATGCGCGTCTAGGCTCCGGCGGCAGCATGGCGATTGTTGCGGCAGCTCTTCTCGCGGTGGCGGCCTGTCTCAAATCCGCTCAGTTCCCGACTCATGGGTGGCTCACAGAAGTGATGGAGACGCCGACACCTGTTTCAGCATTGTTGCATGCTGGTGTGATTAATGGGGGTGGCTTCTTATTAATTCGCTTCGCTGACGTCATGCTATTGGCACCGGGTGTCCTTGGTGCTCTTGTAGTGATCGGTGGCTTTACAGCACTGTTTGGTAGCCTTGTAATGTTGACGCAACCTGCGGTTAAGACCTCGTTGGCTTGGTCAACCGTCGCGCAGATGGGTTTTATGATCTTCGAGTGTGGGTTGGGGTTGTTTTCTCTCGCACTTCTGCATCTCGTTGCCCACTCCTTCTACAAGGCACATTCATTCTTGGCATCGGGTGGTGCGGTGGAGCGGGTTTCAACGATCCGCAGACCGGGGCCAATTGCGATCCCGCGAATCCGTGCGGTTGCACGATCGTTCCTAACATCTCTCGTAATCTACATTCTAGTTGGGCTTTGTTTCGGCCTGTCACACAAGTCTCCACAGGCGATCGCGCTTGGCGTCATTCTGATGTTTGGTGTGGCCTATATGTTGGCGCAAGGTTTTGCGGATACCGCACCGCGGAAACTCACCCGGTACACCGCTCTATACGCAGTGGCTACTTCAGTCGCGTATTTTGCACTGGAGACTGCAAGTGCCTTGCTGACATCGGCAGCTCTACCCCGTGAGCTTGCGCCGGGACCAGCTGAATGGGCCCTCATCGTGCTCGCCGTACTCAGCTTTGGCTTCGTTGCAGTTGCCCAAGCCATGTTTCCGCTTTGGTCTCAACATCCCGCTGCCGCTGGTCTTCGTGTGCATCTTTCCAATGGCTTCTATGTAAACGCAGCCTTTGACCGCGTCATTAGCGCTTGGTCAACACGCACAGCATAAAAATCAACTCGGAGTCCTAAAAATGACCTATCAATTTTCATCAGCAGAAATCAATTTCCAAACTATCCAAATTGCCGTTCACAGCGCAACGAACGCCATTCCTCCGGTTTGGCCTTTGGCCTCCAGTGTCGCCGTAAATCCTTTTCTCGGACAAATGAATGAAAGCCTTGCTCTAGCCGGAGCAAGGCTGGCTCGGGTCGCGGGCATATCCGTAACCATGCCGAGAAGTTGGTATCATAGAAAGATTTCCGACGGATCCATCTCAAACCAAGACCTTCTGGATGCCTGGACCGCTTCACCGCCCGCACTCCGGCCAGCCAACATCATCGCCGTGAAAGGAGCTGCGGTTGAAGACGTTCCAAAGCTGACTGCGCTACCCACGATTGCTGACCTTGTAGCAGAAGCGACTGGGATTGATTGGCCTGCTTTGATCGCCGAGCGGTTTAGTGCATGGGCAGCGGGATATTTTGACGAAGGTCAGGCGCTTTGGGCGGCACCTCGCGGAAAGAACGCCTATGAGGCCTGGCGGGCGAATGCAATACATGATCTCACAACAAAAATCGCTGGATTGACGGGCTTCTCCCTCCATATTTCCGAGGCACCTGAAAGTGCTATGGGGACCATTGCGCGAGTGGCAGATCGGCTTGGTCTCGGTGATGCTGCT
Source organism: Parvibaculaceae bacterium (assembly GCA_041688015.1). Lineage (GTDB taxonomy): Bacteria > Pseudomonadota > Alphaproteobacteria > Parvibaculales > Parvibaculaceae > Parvibaculum. The sequence goes on along the minus strand of JBDNIY010000015.1, from coordinate 3,200 downwards.
CTTGAAACCTATTTCCACCAAATGCTGGTGACGCTCGGAGGTTGGTCGCAATTCGCCCGTTATAAGTTATGGCAGGCGGAACTTGCTGGTGCATCAGACGAGACAGTTATGGACTTTCTCGCAATCCGGTTGCTCTGGGAAGAAGCCCTGTTCATCCGTCACAAGACACAAATTTCCAATCGGTGGGCACAGACATGCGCCCTTCATGCCCTGCCGATCGAGGCGACACCCGATCTTATCATCGATTCTATCCTTCAGGACGCTGCGGAGCGCTCGGCTCAGAGGAACCTAGCCAACATTCTTGAGAAAAAAACTGCATCAATCACTAACGATCGGCCGGCATTGCAGGCTGCATTTTGTATCGATGTGCGCTCAGAGGTTTTTCGGCGGGCGCTGGAAGGTCTTCATCCCGGTATTCGGACCATTGGATTTGCCGGTTTCTTCGGCCTGACCACGGCGCACTGCCAGTTTGCATCCGATATCGAGGATTTGAGATTTCCGGTGCTACTTAATCCTGCTCTCAGGTCGCGCTCCGGTGGGCCGGAAGTCGAAACCGCCGATCAGTCAGCGCGGATCAAAGCACGGGCGACACGCGCCTGGGGACGGTTCAAGCTCGCCGCCGTATCCTCTTTCGCCTTCGTTGAGGCCACAGGCCCGATTTATGTAGGCAAATTGATTGGGGACGCACTGGGAGTTCACGCCACATCCACACCAAACGATCCCAAACCACAATTTGACCCTTCGCTCGATCTCATCGTCCGGACAAAGACTGCCGAGACTGTGCTTCGCGCTATGTCCTTGACCAAGGGCTTTGCTCGATTGGTGTTGCTGGCAGGACATGGAGCCAGCGTCGTCAATAATCCGCACGCCAGCGGGCTCAATTGCGGTGCCTGTGGTGGCTATTCGGGTGAGGTCAATGTGCGGTTACTTGCCGACCTCCTGAATGATCCGCAGGTGCGTGCAGGCCTTGCCGTGAATGAAATCGTATTACCTGCTGATACATTGTTTCTCGCAGCGCTGCACGATACGACAACAGATCAGGTGACAGTCTATGCTGACGATCATCCCTCTGAAGCGCATAAAGACGATATCCGGCAGCTCAAAACCTGGCTCGCTGCAGCGGGTAAATTTGCACGGGGCGAGCGGGCGCTACGGCTGCCGCGCGCTAACGGCGAGGCGACAATCTCAAAACGCAGTAAAGATTGGGCAGAGACACGTCCCGAATGGGCTCTTGCCAACTGCAATACATTCATCGCCGCTCCGTGGGAGCGGACTACTGGCAAAAATTTTGAAGGTCGAGCCTTCCTGCATGATTACGATTGGAAGCAGGACAAGACCCTCGACGTACTCGAATTGATTATGACCGCTCCGGTTGTCGTGGCGAGTTGGATCAGCCTCCAATACTACGGATCCACAGTTGCTCCCGACGTCTTTGGCGGCGGCAACAAACTTCTGCACAATGTGACCGGCGGCATTGGTGTCGTAGAAGGCAACGGCGGCTTGTTGCGCACAGGGTTGCCATGGCAATCGGTGCATGACGGTGAGCATTATGCTCATGAGCCGCTACGCCTGTCTGTCTGCATCGAGGCCCCGCAAGAAGCCATGACGGACATTTTGGGACGTCACGAGGGTGTTCGGGCGCTGTTCGATAATGGCTGGCTTCACCTTTTTGCCATCGACGAGAATGGCCACATCGGCGCACGTTATCTCGGAGATCTCAAGTGGGGGGAGGTCGCTGCATGAAGTCGCTGCATCCGTATTTTGGCTCTCGCGCTGTCCTCGCGACGATGCACGGCAAAGAGGTTGCGGTGCGTGAGCCGTTCTTTGACGGCCTAGGCCTTGATATCGTGACGCCTGATATAATAGACACCGATGCGTTTGGTTCATTCACCGGCGAAATTCGTCGCCCGAAAGGAATCAAGGACACTGCCATCGCTAAGGCAAAGCTTGGGATGCAATTGACCGGGCTTCCAATTGGCATAGCGAGCGAAGGGAGTTTCGGGCCGCATCCCGAGATACCTGTAATTCCAGCAGATATAGAGCTTATGGTTCTGGTCGATAGTCGGCGTGATTTAGTATTGAGCCAGTGGCTGATCTCCGAGGAGACGAATTTTGTACATATCGAGATTGATATCAGCGGAGATGTAGGTTCATTCCTCAAGGTAGCCAAATTCCCGGCGCATGCGTTGATTGTAAAACCAAATATACCGGTTCATCTCGAACCTCACATTATAAAGGGCATTGTCAAAAAAAGCTTACTGCTGGACGCTATCAGATCAGCAGCAGCGAGCTCATCCGATGGTAAGGCGCTTGTGCAGACTGATATGCGAGCTTATTTCAATCCCACAAGGATGAGCGTACTCCGCCAACTTGCTAGTCAATTTGTTGAGAAATTGAAAGCAATCTGCCCGTCATGCGGTGCTCCGGGGTTCGGCCGCTTGGATGTCCAACGTGGTTTGCCCTGCGGCTTTTGCGGAACGCCAACACACTGGGTAAAGGCCGATATTTTTGGATGCGAATGCTGTGATGTTCGCGAAACAAGAGAAAGAAGAGATGGTCTGCTAACGACTGGCCAAGAGAGTTGTCCCACCTGTAATCCCTGATGCAGAACAAAAACAACTCAATCCCAAAAAGAAATTTAATGGATATCCCGATATGACAAACTATCTCGATCAACTCGAAAGCAAATCGATTTACATACTGAGAGAAGCTTTCAGCCAGATAGAAAGACCTGCGATGTTGTGGTCGCTTGGCAAGGATTCCAACGTGATGATCTGGTTGGCGAAGAAGGCATTTGACCTGCGCCCCAAGTTTCATCCAGTTGAGAATAGAGTCTTTTGACCATATTGAGCCTGTTGGTCCCGTTGCATCGCGGTGGCGTTGAGTTCGGCATAGGTGGCTGGTGGTATATTGCCAATCGAGCTGTGTGGCCTTACAGTGTTGTAGTCGTCTTTCCAGATAGCAAGCGTCTCGCGGGCGTGATCGAGCGAGCGGAACAAAGTCTCGTTCAGCAGTTCATCCCTGAGCTTGCCATTGAAGCTTTCGATGAAGGCATTCTGGGTGGGTTTGCCAGGTGCAATGTAATGCCAGTCGATATGGGTCTCCTGCGACCAACGCAGCATCGCCATGCTGGTGAACTCCGCCCCATTGTCGCTGACAATGGTCTGGGGCTTTCCTCGTGAGCCGACGAGGGCATCGAG
>JBDNIY010000014.1:0-183933 GCA_041688015.1 Parvibaculaceae bacterium | reverse complement strand
GGCATTTTTTGAACCCTTTTTGATTTCCATTCGAGGTCGCGGAGGACGTCCAGCATCGGATCATCGCCGTATTCTTGATGCTGTGTTCTGGATGGCGCGCACTGGTTCGCCTTGGCGGGATTTGCCGCAAGAGTTCGGCAATGATCGAACCATGCCTAACTTGCTTTACGTAAATTTTTGCGTCAGCTGCCAGATCGGGGTGTTCATCCCGCATAAAGCGGTCATATTGCGAACCGATAGAAGCAAATGCCCCGATGAAGTCCGATATTTCTATCGCTTCCGAGGTCTCCAATTTAACTTCAATAAATGATCTGCCTTCCCCCATTAGCTGAGCGTATGTGGGGAAATTGGGAATGTCACCCATAACTCTCTGCTCTCTGCCACTTTGGGCAAAAAGGCATTAGGTGTGTTTGCTACCTAATACCGGAATTTCCCTGTATTTTTCCTGTTAATAGGAAAAGAGGCAGCGCATTTTACCCAAGACGATGCCGAATAGAGATGACGGGAGGCGCGGCCCAACATTTTTGTGCCGCGCCTCCCCGCTATCAGCCTAACGAAAACCGAAAGGCATTTTCGGTGATGGCGCTAATTCATGTACCATCCGTGGCTCACGACGAGGGATTGCCCCGTCAGTGCATTGGTTGGGAAGGCCGCAAAGAGATAAGCAATCTCGGCGATGTCTTCGACGGTAGTAAATTCCTTGTCGACCGTATCGCCCAGCATCACATTTTCTATGACGTCCTTTTCAGAAATGCCCAGCGACTTTGCCTGTTCGGGAATTTGTTTTTCGACCAACGGCGTTTTGACAAAGCCGGGACAGATCACATTGGCGCGCACGCCATGTTCGGCCCCTTCCTTGGCGATGACACGGGCAAGGCCCAGCAATCCATGTTTGGCGGTGACATAAGCTGACTTGAGCTTTGAGGCTTCCTTGGAATGAACTGATCCCATGAAGATGATGGAACCTGAGCCCTTTTTGTACATATGAGGCAAGCAGGCTTTCGATGTCAGGAAGGCGCCATCGAGATGGATGGACAGAAGTTTCTTCCATTCGGAAAATGGAAACTCCTCGACCTTGTGGACGATCTGAATGCCTGCATTGGAAATCAGCACGTCGATGCCGCCCCATTTCTTCACGACGGCGGCGACGCCTGCGTTGACAGCTTCTTCGTCTGTAACATTCATCGCTAGACCAATGGCCTTCCCCGGCCCCTTCTTGGTCATCTCGTCGGCTGCCTTTTGTGCAGCTTCAAGATTGAGATCGGCGATAGCGACAAGAGCGCCCTCGGCGACAAAGCGCTCAGCGATGCAATGGCCAATACCGCTAGCCGCGCCTGTGATGATGCAGACTTTTCCATTGAGGTTCATTGTTTCTACCTTTCGTTCATGTTTGCAATCGAACGGCCGCCTTACGGTGGAGGTCGAACTCTTGGGGTGTCAAGATATTGAAATGAAATTTGGCGCAGATGGATCTGTCGTGACTATTTCCTGTTCGGCAAATAATCATGAACCACTTCGCCAAGGCCTAGCGTCAGATCGGTCAGAATGTGGACCGCCGACAAGACCTCAAGTACGGGAAGATCGGAGATCGGTGCGAGCGCGTGGCTGTGCAGTTCAAGGCCAGCGGGGCCTTCCCAGGCGCCTTTGACTGTGATGTCGGTCGCCGAATATCTGACCAGCTCGCATATGCGCGGCGTACAATCGACATGAGGGATAATTTTTAGGAGGAAAGCCGGCGCGCCAATACTTTTTTTAGCTACTTCGAGATCCATCTCACGATGCTTGTAGCCCATTGTACCAGTTGCGATGCGTATGGAGCCCATGTCGAGCTTGCCGACAAGCGTGTCTTTTTCGACGCGCAGTGAAGGATCAGCAAGCTTTTTGGGGAAGCCCCAGATTTCGCGTCCACCAGCAATCGGTGCTTCGTCGTTGAGATACATGGAATGAACGTAGCCGCCCTTTTGACCTTTGAAGGTCACAGGAATGACTTGCCCAGATTCAGTGTAGTCGCCAAAGCCGGTCGAGTCGGGCATACGGATGAATTCATATTTGACGAGAGCTTCCCCAACTTCGAGAGGCTCGGGCACAATGGCGCGCAGCGCATCTATGTCGGTGCGATAGGTGATGACCATATATTCACGATCAACGAACCGATAGGGCGGCGGCGGATAGGAAGGATTGGTCAATGGCATAGCAAAAGCGCGGGCCTTTACGTCTTCGATTTTCATGATTTTTCCTTTCTAAGGTTGCGCTTTGCAGATCCCTTGCCGCTAAGGTCGAACACCTGAATACCCGGTGATGTTTTGGCGATTTTCCACGCCTCATGCTGCAAAGTGGATGTGACATCGCAAACGCCTGCGGCCCAATGTTCCTCCATAGAGAGGCGAGAAAATTCGTAGTCCTTTGATGAGCCTTCGAAATTTTCCTTGCGATGGATCAGATGAACGAGTGTGACGTGATCGGCCGGACAGGCACCGCGCAGGAATGCCAGATCGGCATCGTCGCGCAAGGCGGCTGGGAGCTTGTGGGAGAGCCTTTCGGCCGCCGCAGAAATGTCTGCGAGTTGGCGAAAGCGATCCGTGGTCAATCGTGTTCGGCTTGAATACTGGATGTCCTTTTGCCGCTGCGCGACATCGGAAAGGTCCGATGGCATCTGGCCATGGGCGCTGAAGAGATCAATTTGAAAGACAGTCAGGGCGCAGCCTTCGGCATTCTCCAGTACATATTGAAGGGGCGTATTGGAGACGAGACCACCATCCCAATAAGCCTGACCACCGATGATCACTGGTGGAAATCCAGGTGGCAGAGCGCCGCTGGCCATGATGTGCTCAGGCCCAATCGTCATGGTTGCGCTGTCGAAATACTCGAAGTTTCCGGTTTCTACATTGGCCGCCCCGACGCTTAATCGCGGCCCACGCTCGTTCAGAAAATCAAAATCGACGAGATCAGCGAGCGTTTTGGCCAGTGGGGAAGTGTCATAATAGCTCAAGGCCTTGGATAAGCGGCCGAACGTCAGATAGGGCGGCGGGAACCGTGGTTTGAAGAAGCCGGGTATGCCAGCAACGAGAGGGACCGCAGAGGCGATTTCGCCGTGAAGGGTGCGCCATTCCGACCCACCCCAAGGGGGAGCGCCTTGCAGGCCAGCCGAGACACCCTCCCAAAAGGCGCGCAACTTCTCGACGCGCTTTTCGACGCGGTTGCCGGCGATAATGGCGGCGTTGATTGCGCCAATGGAAATGCCTGCCACCCAATCGGGCTGGTAGTTGTTGGCAGCGAGCGTCTCATAAACGCCACCCTGATAGGCACCAAGCGCGCCACCGCCCTGAAGAACCATGGCTGTTAATTCAGTACAATTCGATTTTTTCACGATGCTGACACCTCAAATTTCGACATCGAGGTTGACTGGATGCTCGCAAATTGGGTGCGTCTGGATGACAGACGAGGGGCATTTTTATCAATCTCGAAGGGGTCGCCTCAAGCCTTGAACTAAAGACTGCGCAACCGGGAGGGGCATGGCCCTCCCGTGAGATAGTCATCCGTGCCTGCGTTACAAATGCCGCCGAACTGTGGTTTTAAAAAGAATCTGGTGAATTTTTTGTAATTTTTGCCCTCAGAGTGCTGGCCAATGCGCGCTCCAGAGCGGGATGGGCCGTGCACTGTGCTCAGCGTTGCCAATCAGGGATGAAGACACAAATACCGTCAAGCTCGTCGGTCATCACGATTTGACATGACAGGCGGCTGCAGTCGTCAGCATTGACAGCGTGGTCGAGAATGTCCTCTTCCATGCCATGGGCATGGCCTGTGCGCTCAATCCAGTTGCGATCCACATGAACATGGCAGGTTGAGCAGGTACAACTGCCCTTGCAATCGGCATCGATGCCGGGAATATCAAATTTGATGGCAGCATGCATGACCGACATGCCCGATGCGATCTCGGCTATATGTTCGGTCCCGTCGGGTTCTATAAATTTGATGCGAGGCAATGTGAGGCTCCGATCAGGCGTCAGAGGGTCCTGACAATACGAGCGATGCCCGCGTGAATATCGTCTGAAAGATGTGTGTTCTGGTGGTTTCCATCAGAAACATATATTGTAAATACTCTTTATAGAAGCGTCGCATGGTAAAAGCGTCGCATGTCTTGCGGTCTCAATCGGGAAACGATCCATGCGTGTCACACTTCATACCGACTATGCGTTGCGCATATTGATGTTATTGGCCCTTGAGCCGGACGAATTGCACACAATTGAGGAGATTGCGACGCGATATGATATTTCGCGCAATCATCTAATGAAGGTCGCGCAGACCCTTGTGCAGGGCGGCTTTGTGGACAGTCTGCGCGGGCGCAATGGGGGCTTGCGCCTTGGCAAGACGCCGCAAAACATCAACATTGGCGCTGTGGTGCGCAGCACTGAGGACGGATTTGAGCTGGTGGAGTGTTTTGACGCGGCGCGCAATGCCTGCATCATCAGCCCAGTATGCGGTTTGCGAAGCCCGCTTGAAGAGGCCTTGGCCGCCTTTCTGGGCGTGCTTGATGGTTACACGCTCGCCGATTTGGTAAAGAACCCTGATCGAAACAAACAAGTGCTCAAGTTGCTCGGCCAAAACGCTCACCCCTGATTGAGCGTGTTTGTCGCAGGCTTTGCGAGCGGGCGTGATCAATGGAGGCTTGATCATGCGCAAGGGTTTTCCTTATATTGAGCATGTAATTTACCTCTTTTAAGGCAGGACCATGACAGATGCTATTTCGCCCCGCCGCGCGCGCGTTGTTGAAGCCATGACCCGCGACACAGGGATCACCGAAGATATCATCAAGGACTTGGTGCATCACTTTTATGGCCTGGTGCGGCAGGACCCGTTGATCGGGCCGGTCTTCGATGAGCGTATCTCCGATTGGGATCCGCATTTGGCTCGCATGTGCCGCTTCTGGTCCTCGGTCGCCCTGATGAGCGGCACCTATCATGGCCAACCTATGGTCATGCATGCCCCTCTCCCGGTGTCGGGCGCACATTTTGACCGCTGGTTGGAGCTTTTCGCAGAGGCGACGAAGGCAATATGTACGCCCGAGGCGGCCATGTTTTTCATGGATCGTGCTGGACGTATAGCCGAGAGCCTTGAGCTTGGGATCGCCGGGGCCCGCGGACAGATGCTGCAGCGTGGAGAGCGGCTGCCGGCCATTGAAACTGATGCCTGATGAATCTGACGCCTGACGAATCTAGCGTCCGAGATTATGTGGTATATTGTCCGTAACCGTTTGCATTTTTCAAAACCTCAAGGTTTGTCTTGGTCAAATCTGCCCAATATTGAACCGTTCAAATGTGGCATTCGTGGTGTGACTTTTCGCCCGCTCGAATAGCGCGCGGCACGGCTTTCCCTTCCCGCGGAGTGTTGTTAGGTTGAACGTGAACTCTTGGTAATGATTTTGAGAAATCAGACGAGAGCGGATGATATTTGATAAAAATGCGGGCGTCGGATCGCGCGCTATCAGGGTCGAGTAGGGGCATATGACTAAAGGACTGACACTAGGCGAACGTCAGATTGCACTTCTTCTGTCGTTGGTTTTGCTTGTCGTTGGGATGTTTTTTGCCATCGCAGGCAAAGATGATCCAATCGGCGGGCATGGCTTCATTATTGTGGCCTATGCGATTCTCGTCGCAGGTGCCGTCATCACCGGCTACTATGCGCCCGAGCCGGGTAAGGAACGCCTGGCAGAATATTACGATGACCCGATACGCTTCGGTATCATCGTTGCCATGATTTGGGCCATTTTCGCCATGTTTGTCGGCGACTGGGTGGCTTGGCTTCTCGCCTATCCAAACCTCACCTTTGACGCCGCATGGTCAAGCTTTGGCCGTTTGCGCCCCGTCCATACGACAGGCGTGATCTTTGGTTTTGGCGGCAATGCGTTGATTGCCACGTCCCTTCATGTTGTGCAGCGTACCTCGCGGGCGCGATTACCTGATCAGTTGAGCCCATGGGTGGTGCTGATCGGCTACAACCTGTTCTGCATTCTCGCGGTCACCGGCTATATGATGGGCATCACCCAGTCCAAGGAATATGCCGAGCCGGAATGGTATGCCGACATTCTCCTCGTCATCGTTTGGGTCACTTACTTCCTGCTCTATATCCGCACACTTGCGCGCCGCAAGGAACCGCATATCTATGTGGCGAACTGGTACTATATGGCGTTCATTCTCGTCGTGGCCGTGCTCCACATCGTCAATAATCTGGCGGTGCCGGTGTCCTTTGCCGAAGCCAAAAGCTATTCGCTCTTTTCGGGTGTGCAGGATGCAATGACGCAATGGTGGTACGGTCATAATGCCGTGGCCTTCTTCCTGACGGCCGGTTTTTTGGGGATGCTCTATTACTACCTCCCCAAGCGAGCGGGCCGCCCGATCTATTCTTATCGCATGTCGATTATCGGCTTCTGGGGCATTACCTTCTTTTACATGTGGGTGGGGTCGCATCACCTTCATTACACCGCATTGCCGATCTGGGTGCAGAACCTCGGCATGACGTTCTCATTGATGCTGCTTGTGCCGTCTTGGATTGCCGCGGGCAATGCCCTGATGACGCTCAACGGAGCTTGGATCCGTGTGCGTGATGACGCGACGCTGCGCTTCATGGTGGTGGCGGCTATCTTCTACGGCCTTGCGACATTTGAAGGGTCGTTTATGGCCATCCGTCCGGTCAATGCGCTGTCGCATTACACCGACTGGACCATCGGCCATGTGCATGCCGGCACGCTCGGTTGGGTGTCCATGATTATCTTTGGTGCGTTTTATAGCCTTGTGCCCTCGATGTGGAAGACGGAGCAGATGTATTCTCGTAAACTTGTGGAATGGCACTTCTGGCTCGCGCTTGCGGGCACGCTTGTTTATGTCTTTGCCATGTGGAACTCGGGCATCATTCAAGGCTTGATGTGGCGCACCTATAATGATGGCGGCACGCTTGCCTATTCGTTCGTCGATTCTCTTGTCGCCATGCATCCCTATTATATTGCCCGCGCTTTTGGCGGCTTCCTATTTCTCTTAGGCCCGATCATTGGGCTCTATAATATTGTCATGACGATCCGCAACTCCCGTGATCTAGCGGGAACGGGAACGGCGGATATTCCCATTGTTGCAGTAACGGCGGGGGATTAATCGCCATGCTCTCACGTCCGCATTACAAACTTGAACGTCACACCATAGGATTTGCCTTGGCGATCATCCTCGTCTCGTCAATTGGTGGCATCGTTGAAATTGCACCGCTTTTCACGATTGATGAGACCGTGGAAAATGTACCTGATATGCGGGTCTATACACCGCTCGAACTGGCAGGACGCAATATCTATATCCGCGAAGGCTGCTATGCCTGCCATTCGCAGATGATCCGTACTCTGCGCGATGAAGTGGAACGCTATGGACCCTATTCGTTGGCGGTGGAATCTAAATATGACCATCCCATGCTCTGGGGCTCAAAGCGAACGGGGCCGGACCTCGCACGCATTGGCGGTAAATATTCAGACCATTGGCAAGTTGTGCATCTCAACAACCCACGCGACGTGGTGCCGCAATCGGTCATGCCAGCTTATACGTGGTTAAAGCGGAACAAGTTGCGCATCAATGACCTGAGCCGACATTTGATCGCACAGCGCGACGTCGGTGTGCCCTATACCGATGAGATGATCGCCAATGCCGTGAAGGATGCCGAAGGGCAGGCCGATCCCGATGGCGATAACGCTGATGGTGTGACAGAGCGCTATGGCGAGGCGACCAATGTGCGTGTCTTTGACGGCAACCCGAAAGAGCTGACGGAAATGGACGCGCTTGTCGCCTATCTCCAAGTGCTAGGGCGCCTGACGGAAGCGGCCTATCAAAACACGGACAAGGGAGAGTAGTGATGACGCTGGATCATGAGATACTCGTTGCCTTTTCCAAATCGTTCGGGTTGTTCTATCTGATAGCCATGTCTGTTGTCGCTGTTGCCTATGCGCTATGGCCTGCCAATCAGGCTCAATTCGACCACGCTGCCCAACAAATTCTCGATCTCGATGATGAGGACACGCCATGTCTGTAGAAAAGCGTGATCCGCATACTGGCCAAATGGTGACGGGCCATGAATGGAACGGTATTGAGGAGCTGAACACGGCGGTCCCCAAGGTCGTCTATATTTTTCTCGGTCTCGCCTTTGTGTTTTCGGTCTTCTATTGGTTGCTGATGCCCGCATTTCCGCTTGGGTACACCTACACCAAGGGATGGCTTGGGGTGAGCCAGCATTCGCTGGTCGACGCTGACCTGAAGCGCGCCAAAATGGAAACGAAAACTTGGCAGGACAAGATCACTGCTATGAGCGTCGATGCCATTTTGGCCGATCCGAGCTTGATGCATATTGTCCGTGAAACAGCAAAGCCGCTTTTCGGCGACAATTGCGCCGCCTGCCACGGTGTTGATGCGATGGGCGGCCCCGGCTTTCCCAACCTCACAGACAAGTCGTGGCTCTGGGGCGGAGATGCAGAGGCGATACTTGAAACAGTGAACGTCGGTGTGAACGCGCACGACGATGACACGCGCATCAGCCAGATGCCGTCCTTTGGACGCGACGGTGTTCTTGATCGTGCCTCGATCCTGAATGTGGTCGCCTATGTCCAGTCCCTGTCACAGCCTGATGTGGGTTCGGCCGAAGAGATCGCCGCAGGGCACAAGGTGTTTTCTGAAAGCTGCGCGGCTTGCCATGGCGACACAGGCACGGGCAACACCGATATGGGCGCGCCGAACCTCACCGATCAATTCTGGCTCTATGGCGGCGACCGGCAGTCAATCTTCACAACCGTCTATAGCGGCCGTTCAGGCTATATGCCGAACTGGAACGGGCGTTTGAACGAAGTTGATCGCAAGATATTGGCGGCCTATGTGTTGAGCCTTGGAGAGGCGAACAAATGAGCGAGGGGTCATCGGTTGGTGCTCTGCGCAAAAAGCGCAATCTGTTGATGATTGCGAGCGCCGTGATAGCGGGGTTGCTGGTCGTCCTGCTGGCAAATGCGCATCTTGTCTATGTTGCGGTGACCTCTCAGCCGGACTGCGTGGCTCATATTCAGACCGGCGTAACGCCAGCGCCGGAAGGATCCTTCAGTGCTGCCAGTTCGTCCTGTTGAAATGCCGAGGAGTTGAAGATGTCGACATTGCCACCAATTGTGCCACCCCTCTCTCCAGCGCGCCGCAATTACCGCCGCGATCTTCCTATCAGCGCTGCCTTTGGCTGGCTTCGTGATGGCGCGCGCGATTTGGCGACCCAACCTGCCAGCAGTTTGGCCTATGGACTGGCGGTCTTCCTGATCTCGCTCAGCGTCGTTCTCGGCATGCGCTTTCTCGGGTGGGATCAGGTGCTGTTTCCAGCCCTTGCGGGCTTCATGGTGGTTGGTCCCATCATTGCCGTGGGGCTTTATGAAAAAAGCCGCAGACTGGCAAAAAACCGACCCGTGACGCTCTCGTCCATGATTTTCGTGAAAGCAAATTCGGGCGGGCAAATCCTTTTTGCAGGCGCGCTTTTGATGCTTTTGATGCTGCTGTGGATGCGTGCAGCCGTCATCATCTACGCGCTTTTCTTCGGCATGATGGCCTATCATGGCCTCGCCGACATTGTGCAAATTCTACTGTACACCCCAACGGGCTGGGCCATGCTCATTGTTGGCAGCGCGGTCGGTGCCCTTTTTGCGTCCTTTGCTTTTGCGATCAGCGTTTTCTCGGTACCTATGTTGCTTGATGAAGACGTTGATGCCTTTACCGCGATAGGCACCAGCATGGCGTTGACCTGGAACAATCTACCGGTGCTAATCTGCTGGGGCTTGATCGTTGTGAGCCTGTTTGGCTTCTGCTTATTTACGGGCCTTCTTGGCCTCATCGTTGTCTTCCCGCTTCTTGGTCATGCGAGCTGGCACGCCTATTTGGCGATGCGGTAGCTGTCATGGACATGACTTACCCCCACGATACGCATGCAGCGGAGGGAGAGTTTCGACTGGCGAGCCGTGTCGTCAAAGGTCATCTACGCCAAACCGACTTATCCGTGCCGGGCATTCACTGTGGGGGTTGCATCAGGCGCATCGAAAAGGGCTTGGGCGAATTGCCCAATGTGGCGCATGTCCGCGTGAATCTCTCAACGCGACGCGTCGCTTTGCAATGGCATGACGATGCGCCATTGCCGCGTGTTGTACCGACCCTTAATGAACTGGGGTTTGAGGCATATCTGGTGGCCACCACCTCGGTGGAAGGTGATCCGGTTGGAAGCGAGTTGCTGCGCGCGGTCGCCGTCTCGGGTTTTGCAGCCCTCAACATCATGGCTTTGTCGGTTTCGGTCTGGCTTGGCGCAGCTGATGAAACGCGCGATCTCTTCCATTGGATTTCGGCTCTGCTGGCGCTGCCTGCCTTGGTCTATGCAGGCCGCATTTTCTTTCGTTCGGCTTGGTCAAGCCTGCGCCATTTCCACACGAATATGGATGTGCCGATTTCACTTGGCTTGCTGATGGCGTTTGGCATGAGCCTCTACGACACGATGCATCATGGCCAGCATGCCTATTTTGATGCCTCAACAACATTGCTGTTCTTTTTGCTGACAGGCCGCCTGCTCGACCATCAAATGCGTGAAAAGGCGCGAACGGCCATCAAAGGCCTGGCTTCCTATGCCGCGCGCGGCGCAAATGTACGCCAAACCAACGGTAGCTTTGCCTATATGCCGCTCAGTGACATTGATGCTGGCATGGAGCTCATGCTGGCGGCGGGTGAGCGGGTGCCCGTTGACGCCGTCGTCATGACGGGCAACTCCGAACTCGATCAGTCATTGATCACAGGCGAGAGCCTGCCCGTGGCGGTGGCACCCGGCGCGACGTTGAGAGCGGGCACGCTGAACCTCACCGGGCCTCTGACCATCACGGCGAGTGCGGCGGCGGACGCTTCTTTTCTTGCAGAGATGATGCACTTGATGGAGGCAGCAGAAGCAGGGCGAGGGCCTTATCGCCGCATCGCCGATCGCGCCTCCGATCTTTACGCGCCTGTCGTGCATCTTGCGGCCCTTTTGAGCTTCATCGGTTGGATGTTGATCAATGGGGATGTTCATTATGCGATCACGACAGCCGTTGCGGTCCTCATCATCACATGCCCTTGCGCGCTGGGCCTTGCCGTGCCGATGGTACAGATGATGGCAGCGCGGCGGCTGTTTGCTGAACGCATCATGATCCGGGATGGCTCCGCGCTAGAGCGGATCAACGAAATCGACCATATTGTTTTCGACAAGACCGGCACCTTGACGATGGGCCACCTGACGTTGCGCGGCGCCGATAAATTTTCGCCAGACACCCTCGCCTTGGCAGGCGCGCTCGGCGCTCGCTCCAACCATCCCTGCTCACGCGCCATTCATCAGGCAGCAGCGGACGCAGCCGCGCAGCCTGCACCCTTCGACGCGGTGCGCGAAGTGCCCGGATTTGGAGTTGAGGCAGAGGCAGGTGGCACGACATGGCGTCTAGGCCGCGCGGAATGGGCCTTGAGCGACGCGGCAACGATGGAACCGGGAACCTATCTCGCTTGCAATGGTCAGCCATTAGCCCATTTCGAATTCGACGATATGTTGCGGCCTGACGCACGCGAAGTGGTGCGCGACCTTACAGCGCGCAGCATCGGTGTCGAGATCATGTCGGGTGACGGCGCGGTGCCGGTTTCGCGGCTTGCCGAAGGTTTAGGCATTCACCACTTCAAGGCTGAACTGCTGCCCGGCGATAAGGCCGCTGGCATCGCAAAACTGACGTCGAGCGGCCATAAAGTGATGATGGTGGGCGATGGCCTGAATGACGCGCCTGCGCTGGTCTCGGCCTATGTATCCATGGCTCCGGCAAGTGCGGCGGACGTCGGGCGCAATGCCGCTGATTTTGTTTTCTTGCACGACAGCCTTCGCGCTGTCACGAGCGTCCTTGATGTTGCGCGCCAAAGCGCACGGTTGATCCGACAGAATTTTGCACTGGCTGTTCTCTACAATGCTATTGCGTTGCCCGCCGCTGTGCTCGGCTATGTCACGCCGCTGGTGGCCGCGCTTGCCATGTCGTCGTCGTCAATCATTGTAGTGGCCAATGCGCTTCGCCTGCGCGAAACCCCGCGCGGGCCAAAATCATGAGCGGCTTTCTTTATCTTGTTCCCATTGCGCTCGTGCTTGGCGTTGTGGGTCTTTTGGCTTTTCTCTGGGCGCTTCGTGATGGGCAATATGAAGACCTAGAGGGCGCAGCTGTGCGTATTCTCTTTGACGATGACGATCATCCCGACCAGTGAGAGGCGAGCCTGTGCTGCGCCCCCAAACGCAAGATCACACCGCCACACAGTCGGCGAAATAGTGTTTCGTTCCGTCGGCACCAATCTCCTGCACTAAACCATGGATGTCCGTTTCAAAGCCTGGGCACTCGCGTGCAAATTCGCGGTTGAATTTTAGATATTCTACGATCTTTTGGTTGAACACTTCACCGGGCACCAACAACGGAATACCGGGTGGATAGGGTGTCACAAGGCTGGTTGTGATGCGGCCTTCCAGCTCGTCGATCGGCACACGCTGCGTAGTACGTTGCGCAATATGCGAAAAGGCATCGCTGGGCCTCATAGCCGGCGTGTAGTCGCTCAAGTACATGTCGGTTGACAAGATCGCCACATCGTATTTGGCGTAGAGCGCATGCACGTATTGACACAAATCGCGCAGGCCCATGTGCTCATAACGTGGTTGTTTGGCGCAGAACTCCGGCATGGTGCGCCACATCGGCTGATTTTTGTCGTAGTCGTCTTTGAACTGCTGCAAGGCCGCCAACAATGTGTTCCAACGGCCTTTGGTGATGCCGATAGTGAACATGATGAAGAAGCTGTAGAGGCCGGTCTTCTCGACCACCACGCCATGTTCGGCCAAGTATTTTGTGACAATGGACGCGGGAATGCCCACCTCCTCAAAACGGCCATCCAAATTCAAGCCCGGCGTAACGATTGTAGTCTTGATCGGATCAAGCATGTTGAAGCCACGCGCCATGTCGCCAAATCCATGCCAGGAGTCTTCGCCGTCGGATCGCTGTACGCCGTCGGTGTCCGTCCTCTTCAGAACCCAATCTTCGGAGCGGCCGATGCCTTCATCCACCAGCTTGTCCGGTCCCCATACCTTAAACCACCAGTCGTCTTCGCCGAATTCGTCGTCCACTTTTCGCATCGCACGGCGAAAATCGAGTGCTTCAGCAATGCTTTCTTCTACGAGCGCTGTGCCGCTCGGCGGTTCCATCATCGCAGCAGCCACATCGCAACTGGCAATAATGCTGTATTGCGGGCTGGTGCTGGTGTGCATCAGGTAAGCCTCGTTAAAGAGGTGGCGATCCAGCTTGGTGTCTTGCGAATCTTGCACCAGCACGTGGCTGGCCTGACTGATGCCAGCTAGCAGTTTGTGAATTGACTGGGTGACATAAGTCACCGAATGCAAGGGCCGCGCCCGCTTGCGGCCCATTGCGTGAAAATTGCCGTAAAAGGGGTGAAAGGTAGCGTGAGGCAGCCAGGCTTCATCAAAGTGAAGATTGTTGATGTAGCCATCCAGCAGGCCTTTGATGGTCTCGGTGTTGTAGAGCACGCCATCATAGGTTGATTGCGTCAGCGTCATGATGCGCGGCTTGACCGTGTCGGCGTCAACGCCCGCCAACAGCGGATTGGCGCGAATCTTGGCTTTGATTGACTCGATCTCGAACTCGCTCTGCGGGATCGGGCCGATAATGCCGTAGTGATTGCGCGTGGGTTTGAGAAAAACCGGAATAGCGCCCGTCATGATGATGCTGTGCAGGATCGACTTGTGGCAATTGCGATCGACCACCACCACGTCGCCCGGCGCTACAGTGTGATGCCAGACCATTTTGTTGCTGGTGCTGGTCCCATTGGTGACGAAGAAGCAATGGTCGGCGTTGAAGATGCGCGCCGCGTTGCGTTCTGACGCGCCGATGGCCCCGTTGTGATCCAGCAGTTGACCCAGTTCTTCCACGGCGTTGCACACATCGGCGCGCAGCATGTTTTCACCATAGAACTGGTGGTACATCTGGCCGATCGGGCTTTTCAGGAAGGCCACCCCACCCGAATGGCCCGGGCAATGCCAAGAGTATGAACTATCTTCGGCATAATGGAGCAAAGCCTTAAAGAAGGGCGGCTGAATACCGTTTAGATAGCTTTTGGCTTCACGCAGAATATGGCGTGCCACGAATTCCGGTGTGTCTTCAAACATGTGAATGAAACCGTGCAACTCGCGCAACACGTCGTTAGGCAGATGGCGGCTAGTTTTGGTTTCGCCATAAAGATAGATCGGCACATCGGGGTTTTTCCGGCGCACTTCTCCAATGAAGTTGCGCAAGTTCACCACCACCGGATCAATGTCTGGTCCGGTGCTAAATTCTTCGTCGTCAATCGACAGAAGGAAAGCGCTGGCGCGTGACTGTTGCTGTGCAAACTGGGAGAGGTCGCCGTAGCTCGTCACCCCCACCACTTCAAAACCTTCGTTCTCAATGGCCTGTGCTAGCGCGCGGATGCCCAAGCCCGAGGAGTTGTCGGACCGAAAATCTTCGTCGATGACAAAGACGGGGAAGCGGAACTTCATGAAACTCTCCTAGCAGGCAAACGGCAGATGCAGAATGTATAGCACGCCTAGGCAGATCTTCCTTTAAAGGCGTGGCCAAAACGTGACTATGCTCGTGGCTGTGTCGAGAAAGACAAAACCGCCACGGGGAGTGTACCCCGCAGCGGTTATGGCCGTAAGCAGCTAGATCAGCTGGCGCTTACCAGAGGTCATATTGCTGGATCTCGGCGCGACCCACCACCATGTGGTGGACTTCGTCTGGTCCATCGGCAAAGCGCAGGTGGCGCATATCGGTATACATGCCAGCCAGAGGCGTCCATTGCGAAATGCCTGCCGCGCCATGCATCTGGATTGCCTGATCGATGATGAGGCAGACTTTTTCAGGCACCATGGCTTTCACCGCGCTGACATAGACGCGGGCTTCCTTGTTGCCCAACACGTCCATCGCCTTGGCGGCTTGCAGCACGGAAAGGCGCATTGCGTTGATTTCAATGCGGGCGCGCGAGATGACTTCGAGGTTCTTGCCGAGCTTGGCAATGGGCTTGCCAAAGGCTTCGCGCGTTGCCGCCCGTTTCACCATCAGTTCCAGTGCCTTTTCAGCCTTACCGATCGAGCGCATGCAGTGATGGATGCGGCCGGGTCCAAGCCGAACCTGGCTGATTTCAAAACCGCGCCCTTCGCCGAGCAGCATGTTCTCTTTGGGCACCCGCACGTTGCTGAAGCGGATATGCATATGGCCTTGCGGCGCGTGATCCTTGCCGAACACCTGCATGCCTTCGAGGATTTCGACGCCGGGCGTGTCAATGGGCACAAGGATTTGTGACTGCTGTTTGCTGGGCGCTGCATTAGGGCTTGTGCGCACCATCACAATCATGATCTTGCAGCGCGGATCGCCTGCACCGGAGATATAGAACTTCTCGCCATTGATGACCCAGTCATCGCCATCGAGCACGGCGCTGGTGCGCACGTTCTTGGCGTCAGAGCTTGGCACGTCAGGTTCCGTCATCGCGTAAGCCGAGCGGATTTCACCGTTCAGCAGCGGGTCCAGCCACTTCTTCTTTTGGGCCGGCGTGCCGACGCGTTCCAGCACTTCCATATTGCCTGTATCAGGCGCGCTGCAATTGAGTGATTCAGACGCCAGCGGCGACTTGCCAAGCTCGACCGCGATATAGGCGTAGTCGAGGTTGGTGAGGCCCGAGCCAATTTCCGAATCCGGCAGAAAGAAATTCCACAAGCCCGATTCCTTGGCCTTGTTCTTGGCCCCTTCCATCAACTCAAGCTGACGCGGATGCCAGCTCCAGCGGTCTTCCTTTTCGTCATTCAGCCGGAAATATTCTTCCGTAATCGGGTCAACATTTTCCTTGATATGCTTTTGCACTGCCGCCATCAGCGGCTTGGCCTTTTCGGACATCGCGAGGTTAAACAGGTCTTGGTCCTTCGATGACATGGCGCTCCCTATTCATGTTGCTTTTGTTCTGATTGACGCAACGTAACGCCTTTGCCGCAAAAAGCAAAAGCCACACGAAGTCCATTGCCCTGCCCCAAGGGAAACCCCTTCTCAGCAGTCGCTTCGGGGTCGGAAATTGTTAAAGTAGGTCCGCCCGGTGAGGCGCAGAGGAGGGACAAATGGCCATATCGTCTATCCTCCAAAATCCTCAGTAGAAAAATAGGAACGAACCAAAGGGAGGCTTTCAACATGCTTATCGATAAGACAACATCGGCGATTGTGACAGGCGGGGCCTCGGGTCTTGGCCGCGCCAGCGCCACGGCGCTTGCAAAGGCCGGTGTCAAAGTGGCGATCTTCGATCTCAACGAGGAAAAGGGCGAGGAAGTGGCCCGCGAGATCGGCGCGCTGTTCTGCAAGGTGGACATCACAGACGAAGACAATGTCATTGCCGGTCTCGACAAGGCGCGCAAAGCCCACGGACAGGAGCGCATTCTCGTTCATTGCGCCCAGACTTCGCGCGGCCGCATGAAGACCGTTGGTCGTGACAAAGAGAAGGGCGGCTTCATCCGCTATCCGACCGAGCTTTATGAGTTCTCGATCAAGGGCATCCTCGTCGCGAGCTATCGCATGGCCTCGCTCTGCGCGTTGGGCATGGCCTCGCTCGACCCGCTTGAAGACGGCGAGCGCGGCGTCATCACGCTCACCTCATCTGCCGCCGCGCAGGACGCGCAGGTCGGCCAGATCGGCTATGGTTCGGGCAAGGCAGGCGTCAACGGCCTCGTACTGCCGATGGCGCGCGATCTGATGGACCTCGGCATCCGCGTCAATTCCATCATGCCCGGCATTTTTGCAACCCCGCCCATGATGGGCGCGCCGGAAAAAGTGCTGAACACGCTCGCCGCTTCCGTGCCCTTCCCCAAGCGTCTGGGTAAACCCGAAGAGTTCGGCAGCTTCGTTCTTGAGCTGGTTCGCAACAGCTATTTCAACGGTCAGGCCATAAGGCTCGACGGCGCGATCCGCATGCCACCGCGCTGAGGCGGCGGTTTGCAGAGCCGTGAGATCATCGATGGCGGAACGCTATGAAGGGTGCAACGCCGTGGTAACGATCTTGCGGGCTTTGGCCGGGCTGAGCCCAAGCAAGCGAAGAATATTCTCGCAAGCCTGATGGGTCAGCCGCCGATCAGGGCCGTCCGCCATCTGCGTCGTGATCGTGACCACGATCAGCGCGACAATCTGTTGAATGAGGAAGCGGTCCAGTTTCACATCAAATTTGCCCTGATCGACGCCGAGCTTGAGGTCGCTGCGCAGGTAGGCGGCCACATCATCATTGAGTTGGTGCACATGAGCGGCCCCCGCCAGCATAATTGCGGCCCAGTCGAGTTCGCGCAGCACAATATCGATAAAGCTGGCGGTGGCTTTGACAACGCGGGTCGGCGCATCCTTGATGCCGACCATTTCAGCATCAAGCTGGCGGCTGATGGCGAGAGCAATGCCATTGGCCGCCTCGCGCAGCATTTCATTTTTGTCGGTAAAGTGATTGTAGAACGTGCCATTGGCCAGTTCAGCCGCCGTGGTGACGTCGCTGATCTTCAGCGCCTCCATGCCCTTTTCGGCGACCACCTTGACGGCAGCATCCAGCAGGGCCGCGCGTGTGCGCTCCCGTTTGCCGCCACCGACGGCCTGTTCTCGAAAATGTCCAAGCTGCAAAGCCGCACTCCAATCCTGAAGGCTTGCATTCTAGCACTCACAGCGCTTGACAAAAACCCATAAATGAGGGATTTCTCAAAAATGAGGATACTCTCATTTATGGAAACGTCATGTCAGAGACCGCGCCAAAGATCGTGACAGAAACAAAGGTTTTGATCGTAGGGGCGGGCCCCGTCGGCCAATTGGCCGCGCTTCTCCTTGCCAAACAGGGCGTCGCCTCTGTGCTGATCGACCGCCGCCTTGCCCGATCCACTGCGCCCAAGGCCCATGCCGTCAATCCGCGCACACTTGAGATTTGCGACAGTGTCGGCGTCTCGGCTTCCGCCCTCCGTCAGGCGGGCGCAAGCGCCAATGACGCCGGATGGGTCCGCTTTGTCGG
This sequence comes from Parvibaculaceae bacterium, assembly GCA_041688015.1. Classification (GTDB taxonomy): domain Bacteria; phylum Pseudomonadota; class Alphaproteobacteria; order Parvibaculales; family Parvibaculaceae; genus Parvibaculum. Next base: position 165,808 of record JBDNIY010000014.1, on the reverse strand, counting down.
CACATTGAGCGGCCCGGATTTCGGCCATCTGCCTTATGAGCGCCAAGACGATGCGGCGCTCGCCGACACGCCCTTTCCGCTGACCAACATGCCTCAACCGGCCTTTGAGGCCGCTCTTGCAATCGCCATCGAAGCCGAACCCCTGATCGACATGCGGCGCGGCTGGGCCTGCATCGATGTCAACGACCACGCGCAAGGCGTCACTTCAACGCTGGAGGAGGTGCATACCAAAACCCGCGCAACCATCGAGAGCGTCTATGTGATCGCCGCCGATGGCGCGGGCTCTGCTGTGCGCACAAAACTCGCCATCGCTATGGAAGGGCCAGAGGCGCTTCAGCATTATGTGATGATCCATTTCGAAGCCGACCTCAAAGCCTTCACCGACGCGCGCCCCGGCGTACTCTATTTCCTGTTTGAGCCAACCACCAAAGGCGTGTTGATCGCCTATGACCGGGCGAGCAATTGGGTGTTGATGCACCCTTATGATCCCGCCACGGAGCCCGCCAGTTCGTTTGATCCCGCGGCCTGTCTGCCGCTCATCAAGGCCGCTGTCGGCGTGCCTGATCTCAACCTCACCATCCGCAACATCAGCCCATGGGCCATGTCGGCGCAGATCGCGGAGCGCTATCGCGCGGGCCGGATTTTTCTCGCAGGCGACGCCGCCCATCGCTTTCCCCCCACCGGCGGTCTGGGCCTGAACACGGGTGCCGTGGACGCACAGAACCTCGCGTGGAAACTCGCCGCCGTGCTGAAAGGCGAGGCGGGTGATGCGCTGCTTGACACCTATGAGGCCGAGCGTCGTCCGGTGGCGCAGGTCAACAGCGAACAAAGCCTGACCAATGCGGCCAAATTGTTTGATCTGTTCGGCGTCTTGCTGGGCTGGGACCCGGCGAATATGCAAGCGCAATATGATGCCGTCGCGGCGGCCCCCGCAACCGATGTCGAGCTTGCGCTGGCGGTCGAAGCGCAACGCCCGCATTTCGACAGTTTCAATTTGCAGCTAGGCTATCGCTACGCTTCGCCCGCGATCATCGGTGCCGCAGACCTTGTGGCGGGCGCAGACGTCGATATCAGCACCTATGAACCTTCATGGACACCCGGCGCGCATGTGCCGCATCGTTGGGTGACGCACGACGGTGAGCGCAAGTCGCTGCTCTCGCTGCTGCCGGTGGATCGCTTTGCTGTCATCGCTGGCCCTCAAGGCGGTGCCTGGCTTGAACCTGCCGGGTGTGCAGACCTCGCCGCCTTGCAATTTGGTGCGCATTACGCAGACCCGTTGGCGGACTGGACGCAACTGACGGGCCTGCCCAACACCGCCGCCTTGCTGGTGCGACCAGACGGCCATGTCGCGGCCCATCTCACCGCCCCATCAAATGATCACGCCGCATGTTTGAAAAAACAGATGTTGCAAATTCTCAGCGCACAAGCATAGGACGCGCCCATGAACCTCGGACTGGGCGGCCGCAAAGCCATCATCTGCGCCTCCTCACGTGGCCTCGGCAAGGCTTGCGCCACCGCCTTGGCGCGCGAAGGCGTCAATGTCGTCATCAATGGCCGCAGCGCGCAAAATCTGAGTGATGCCAAAGCCGACATTCTGAAATCGGCTAAGGGCTCCGTGACCACGGTGCTGGCCGACATCAACACGGCTGAAGGCCGCGCCGCATTGGTCGCCGCCTGTCCCGACGCCGATATTCTCGTCAACAACAATGACGGCCCGCCGCCCGGTGCCTTTCAGCAATGGGAAGAGGCCGACTGGCAGCGCGCTCTGGACGCCAATCTTCTGGCCCCCATCTTCATGATAAAAGCCGTGATCGAAGGCATGAAGGAGCGTCGCTTCGGGCGCATCGTCAACATCACTTCGGCCATGGTCAAGGCACCGCGCTCCGTCATGGGCCTCTCCACCACCGCGCGTTCGGGGTTGACCGCGATGTGCAAGGGTCTCTCGGTCGATGTCGCGCCCTTCAATGTCACGATCAACAATATGTTGCCCGAACGCTTTGACACCGAGCGCCAGAAGCAGATGGCCGAACTTGCAATGGCCTTCAAGAAAATCACCTACGAGCAAGCGCGCGCCGAAATCGCCGACACGATTGCTGCAAAGCGCATGGGCGACCCATCGGAATTCGGCGATGCTTGCGCCTTTCTCTGTAGTGCGCAAGCGGGCTTCATTTCAGGCCAAAACCTGCAACTGGACGGGGGCACATACCCCGGCCTCCTTTGAGGAAAGAATATGGAAACGCTCTTTGATCAAACGCTTGTCTCGCGCCTACTGTTCACGCTAGTTGCATTTGCCATTGCTGTTGGGCCGATCTTTGCAGATTTCAACAGGACCCATGCCACCAATCCTCTCTGGACGCCGCATGCGCGCTTTCATGTTGTCTGGCAGGTGCTGAGCCAGAACGGCATCTCGCTCATTATCCTTTTTCTGCTCTGGTCATCGTCGTCAGACTACATCGCCCACATCTGGCTGGCCGCCATTCTCAACTATGTCTGGGGCGCGAGCTTCTATACGACGCTGGCCACCATGAAACTCTATGGCGGCGCGCTGAAGGATGTGAACGGCATCAAGCCATTCCGCTTCAACATCTTCGGCACGATCTATCTCGTCGATACCAATCTCTTTGGTGGCACGGTCCTGATGCTCATCAACACATTGGGCATCTGGCTGTTGGTCCATTGACACAAAGGAGCGCACCGTGAACATGGTCGCCAGTGAGACACAAAGCACGGCAGGATCGCTGATGATCGCGCCGCATGAGGAAGCGCTGACATTTGCCCGGATCGGGGAGGTAGGCGCCTATCGGTTGTTGCTCGTCGTCTCCTATGGCGACGAGGCCCTGACCGGCATTGATCTCACGACAGTGCTGGGTGCCGACATCGACGATCCAATTACGGCTTATCATCGCTGTGGATATAAAGGCCTGAGCGCGTTGGCCCTGCGTGGCCCGATCCTCACCGTGCCGCTCGCTCAACTCGCTGTGCCCGTCACGCTGACCTCATCGCATATTGCCGTGGGCACGAATTTTCCCGAACACGCCAATGAAGCGACCGTCAAGGACGGCCCCTTTCTCTTTCCCAAGGACGTGACGCCGACGGGCTTCAACGTTCCCATGTCTCTGGGCAATGGGTTGATCGATTATGAGGTGGAACTCTGCTTTGTTGCCTTGGACGATCTGGACCTGGACAAGAGCCCAGACCGCGTCGGCCTCATCCTCTGCAATGACGTGACGGATCGTGCCGCGTTGCTGCGCCATATCGATCCGCGCAACATTGTCTCAGGCCAAGGCTTTACCACCGGCAAGAGTGCGCCGGGCTACATGCCAGTTGGCAATTTGTTTGTCATCCCGCGTGATCTGCGCGCCTTTGCCGCCCGCGTTGAGTTGCGCCTGTTCCGCAACGGTATCCTGAAACAGGCGGCCCGCCAGCTCGAAGCCATTTGGGATTTCGATGAACTGCTGCGCCAGACAAAGGTGCGACGTTTGGCCAAATGGGACTATCAAGGACGTTCCGTGTCGCTCGCCCTTGTTGATGGCCGCATCCCCGCCCGCACCGGCCTTCTCGGTGGCACGCCAAGCGGCACAATTTTTCAGGGCCTGCACAAATCGGCCATCGTGCGCGGTGTCCTCGACTGGCTGGCCGGTGGCTGGTCAAAACCGGTGACGCATTGGATCATCGAACGCCAGATCGCCATGGATAAATCCAGCAAGCGCTACCTTCAACCCGGCGAGAACATCCACATCCGTGCCGACTATCTCGGCGAGTTGCGCAACCCGATGGTTGATTGACACCCGGCAAAACTTCGCAGCGCCTTCGCCAACTTGATCCAACTCCAATCCGTGATCGTAAACAGAACATCACGGATTTTGGAGTAACTCCCCCATGCGTACTCGTCTGCGGCTTTTCACTGGCCTGCTTTCCGCTCTCACCATCAGCCTTATCAGCCAACCCTCATACGCTGTCTCAAGCGCGTCGGGAAACTACGCCGCGGTGCACGCCCTCTACGGCGACCACATCGCCTTTGACATTTATCGCAACGGCGATCTCATTGGCGAGCAAACGGTTGATTTCAAAAAAGCCGAGGACGGTCTTGCGGTGAATATCGATTTTCACCTGAAGATCAAGGCGCTCTACATCACCTTTTACAAGATGACCTATACGTCCAAATCCTTATGGAAGGGCGATCAGCTTGTCGCTCTTTCCACGCGCACTGACCGCAATGGAAAAATCACAACGGTCACGGCCGACAGCGAGAAGGGCGAGCTTGTGGTGAAAGGGCCCGAAGGCACGGCCTCCGCCCCCCTCGGCATCTATCCAACCAACCACTGGAACGCGGGTGTCATTGCGAGCAAACAAATCGTCAACACGATCAACGGCCATATCAATGATGTGCAGCTTGTCTCCAAAGGCGTTGAACAGGTCCAGACTGAGCGCGGGTCCGTCGCCGCAACGCATTACAAATATGAAGGCGAGATCAAAAACGATGTTTGGTACGACGCGCAAGGGCGTTGGCTGCACATGCAATTCCTTGGCGATGATGGCTCGCTGATCGAGTTTCGTTGCCGCAAGTGCTATCCAGCGTCGGGCGGGTCGGCGTCATGAGCCGGATCGTCTGGATCACTGGGGCGGGCAAAGGCATTGGCCGCGCCCTAGCGCTCACCATGGCCGAAGACGGCTGGACGGTTGCCGCGAGCGCGCGAACGGCGGCGGATCTCATGTCGCTCGAACACGAGAGCCTCTCCGGCCGCATTCACGCCTTTCCCCTCGATGTGACAGACCGCACCGCGACCTCTCTCACCTTTGCCAGCATCACGACACAACTCGGCCCGCTTGACCTCGCCGTGTTGAACGCAGGCACACACCAGCCAATGGCAGCTGCTGACTTCAGCGTCGAGACGGTGCGGGCGCTTGTCGAAGTTAATCTGATGGGAACGGTCAACGGTCTCGGCGTGCTCCTGCCACATTTCCGCGCTCGGCGCGCTGGTCATATCGCCGTGGTGGCCTCCGTTGCGGGCTATCGCGGCTTGCCAACCTCGGCGGCCTACGGCGCGACGAAAGCGGCATTGATCAATATGTGCGAAGCGCTGAAGCCCGAACTCGCGCGCGAAGGCGTCCGGCTCTCGCTCATCAATCCCGGCTTTGTAAAAACGCCCCTGACTGACAAGAACGAATTTCACATGCCCTTTCTAGTTTCTGCCGAGGCGGCGGCCGCAACGATCTATCGCGGCTTGCAGAGCCATAAGTTTGAGACCGTCTTTCCTTGGCCTCTGGGGTTGATCATGAAAACGCTGCGTCTGCTTCCCTACCGGCTTTTCTTTGCCCTCACATCGCGGATACCTGCACCATGACAACCCCGATTGAACGCTATGCGCAATTCTTGAGAACGCTCAATGAAACGCGTCTTACGTCACTCTCAGAGCATGTGACGCAAGACGTTGCTTTCTCGGACCCATTCAACAGAGTGCAGGGCATCGACAAGATGCAGCAGATTTTCGCTGACATGTACGCAACCATCGGGCATGTACAATTCGATATTTTGCATCAAGCTCAAAATGGTGACACGGGTTTTTTGCACTGGCAGCTCAGCGCACAATTGCGCGGCAAGCCGTGGGTCTTTGAAGGCGTCACCCATGTTCAGTTCAACGCGGTTGGGAAAGTCGTCAGCCACGCCGATCATTGGGATGCCGCGCGCGAATTTTACGAGCATTTCCCTGTGATCGGCTGGGCGCTTGGGGCCATCCGCCGCAAGCTGGCCCTTTGATGAGCTAGCTTGCAGGAACGGGGAGGGAGTCTTTCGTCAACATGAAATGACCGACATTGATGCGCCCGGCACGAAAACCACCTTCGCAATAACACAGATAAAAAAGCCACATCCGCTTAAACCGCTGATCAAAGCCAAGCTTTGAAATCTGTGGCCATGCCGCCGTGAAGCGATCTCGCCAGACCTGAAGCGTCTTGGCGTAGGAGATGCCGAACAGATGCCGGTCGGTCAGCGTCAGGCCTTGCCGTGTAATTTCCCGCGTCAGCGCCTCTTGCGAGGGCAACATGCCGCCGGGGAAAATATAGGCCTGAATAAAGTCCATGCGCCGCCTGTAGGATTGAAACAGGTTTTCATCAATAGTGATGACCTGTAGCGCGGCGCTGCCGCCCGGTGCCAGCCGATCTTTCAGCAGTTTGAAATAGATCGGCCAGTTCTCTTCGCCCACCGCTTCAAACATTTCAATCGAAACGATCTTATCGAATTCACCCTCGACAAGCCGATAATCCTGTAAGCGAATTTCAACTTGGTCGCCAAGACCAAGGCGCTCCATTCGCGCGCTGGCATAGGTCTTTTGTTCTTCTGACAGCGTCAACCCGACAACCTTTGCGCCATAGTCACGCGCTGCCACTTCCGCAAAGCCGCCCCAGCCGCAACCGATTTCGAGCACGCGGTCACCTGGCGCGAGATGAAGACGATCAGCCAGTCTCCGATACTTGCGGATCTGCGCGGCATTCATGTCGGTGCTGGCGCCAGTGTCCGTATCAGCTTCATCAAACAGTGCCGAAGAATAGGTCATCGATGGATCAAGCCATGTCTCGTAAAACTCATTTCCAAGGTCATAGTGAAAAGCAATATTGCGCTTGGAGCCTTTGAGCGTGTTCGCATTGCGGCGATGGGTCAGAAAGCCGACAAAACCAAACAAGGCCGCCAGCACGCGGTTTGTTTGAAAGGCATCAAGATTGGCGACGCCCAGAGCGACAAGCTCAGACAGCGCCGCCGTTGACCAGTCGCCATCCATATAGGATTCCGCGACCCCCAAATTACCTTTCATCAACATGCGCCAGACAAAGCGCCAATTGTGAATAACGAGAGTGGCAGACGGCCCCACTTTGCCGGAGGTCTTGTATGTGCTGCCGTCTGGGAATGTGACTTCGAGCGATCCTGTTTCGATCCTGTCCATCAAACGCTTCAGGGTTGCCATGGCGATCATTGTAAATCTCCCTTGCGCAAAGTGGACAGGTTGTCCTACTTGGTTTGCGTATCTTGTTTGGATGGAAATGAGGATGTGATGCGGCTGGCGGCCGCCTTGCGCCTTACGATTGCGACACTCTTGATCCACAAGCGCAGCGCTTCGAAGTAGATGCCGCCCATGACCTTTAGCGTCATCAGTGGATACTGAAAGAAGGTAAGAAAAAGCGCTCGCTCTGATATCTCCCGCCGCTTGCCGTCGAATAAGGCAGACAGCACAAGCTCGTCGTCTTGGCTCAGGTAAATAGCCACCCGCACTTCATCAGCCGGATCGTTCAGCGCGAACCGATAGGTGCCAGCCATCTCTGTGAATGGCGACACATACATATTTTTTTCAGACATTTGTTGAATGGTGCCACCCGCATTCGCCGTCGCCGGCAAAATATAGGTATGCTTTTCGTTGAACGTATTGTGGACTTCGTGGAGTGTCGCCATCAAGACGCCTCCACTGCCGTAGCAATAGTAGGTCGTTAGCGGATTAAAGACGTAGCCAAAGATACGAGGATAACAAAGTACGCGAATTTGAGCAGGCTTCGCTGCATATCCAGCCGCCTCAAGGCGAGAGACAACCCAATCACGCAGACCGGTTGGCGTGCCTAATCCATGATCGGATTCGCGGAACGACAGCAGCGCCGCTCGGTTGGCACCAAATATCCAGCTTCGTTGGTCAAGATCGTCTAGCTCGTCGAGATCAAGCAGCAGCGAGAACACGCGATAGCGAAACGCGTGGTGCGTCGGCCTGTGCCGCGTATGGGAAACATGCCCAGTATAGAGACAGGATTTCATGATCAATCCGCCGCCAAAGGCGCAATGGCGCGCGCGTGAATGCGCGGGGTCTGCGTGCTTTGTGCCCATGGCCGTGTCTGGCCAGAGAGTTCTTCGCCAACCGCTAACCCCGCTTGCAGCGCATCTTCGTGGAAGCCATAACCAAAATAGCTGCCACAGAACCAAGTCTGATTTTGACCTTGTAGTTCCCAGAGCGCCCGCTGCGCTTCAATGGCAGCCCGATCAAACAAGGGATGCTGATAAGAGAACTGCCGGATGATTGTTTCCGCGCGCGGCGCGACATGTGGATTGAGCGTCACGAATAACGGATGACGCTTGTCGATGCCTTGCAGCTCGTTCATCCAATAGGTAACGGTGAGGTTTTTGTCGTCGGCGCTCACGCCATCATCAATATAATTCCAACTCGACCAGACGCGCCGCCGCTCTGGCATCAAGCGTTCATCGGTGTGAAGATAGGTGTCATTATCGGTGTAGCGAAAGGCGCCCAGCAATTCGCGCTCCAGCGGCGTCGGCTCGGCGAGTAAAGCGAGCGCCTCATCGGCATGGGTGGCAATCACCACCTCGTCAAATGCTAGCCGTTCGCCGCTGTCGAGCACCAGTCCCACGCCTTTGGCGAGGCGATGCACGCGCTTCACACCATTTTGGCGAATTTTGTCGGCATAGGCCGCCGTCAGCCGTTTGACATATTCGACGCTGCCGCCATCGACTGTTCGCCATTGTGGTCGGTCGATGAATTTCAGCAAGCCATGGCTTTCAAAAAACCGGACAAATGTGGCGAGCGGATAATCGAGCATATCGCGCGCCGTGGTGGACCAGATGGCGGCCCCCATCGGTAGAATATGATCGCGGATGAAAGCATCAGAATATTTTTGTGCTGAGAGAAAATCTCCAAGCGTTAAATCAAAATGCGCCGCATCTTCGATCATCTTTGGGGCGGACTTATAAAACCGCGCAATGTCCGACAGCATGGTCCAGAAGCGCGGCCTGACCAAATTGCGGCGCTGACCAAACAAGCCATTAAGCCCCGTGCCGGAATATTCAAACCGACCCCCATCAATCGACGCTGCAAAGGTCATGCTGGATAATTTTGTCGGCACGTTAAGGTGATTGAACAGCGCGACAAGGTTTGGATAGTTCAGTTCATTGTAAACAATAAACCCCGTATCGACGTTTATTGGCGCGTCGGGCGCGCCCACCTGCACAGTGTTGGAGTGGCCTCCTATATGATCGCCGCCCTCAAAGACGGTGATGTGATGTGCCTTGTTTGCCAACCACGCGGCCGAGAGGCCCGCGATACCCGATCCGATAATGGCGATTGTCTTGGGGCCTTGGGGCAGGCTGGCGTCATAGGGCAAATCACGAACCTTTCAATGAGGTGTTTTGACTTGTTACGCGGCGCTCATCGGGCTGGATCAAACAAAGCCTGCGGCTGAACTCGAAAAATCATTGATCTTCAAGTGATCTGATCGGCAAGTGGAGGCGTATTGGTTGTATGCGTCACAGTCAGAATGCTGTCTTTATGCGAGAGCCTCGTTCATATTTGCGTTTGGTGGTGGCCGGTCAGGCCACGTCACCAACGTCTGAGGAGGGCCATCGCTCGATGGATGACGCGCCGACACGCGAATTTGATGCTGGCGACCTGCGCGGCTGCCTCTGCGCGGTTGGCGCGTGCCAAGACAGGGCTGCCTTCCGTGTGTTGTTTGATCATTTCGCGCCACGGGTCAAAGCCTATTGTCAGCGGCTGGGCTGCACGCCGCAGCTGGCCGAAGAGCTTGTGCAGGAAACCATGGTTAAGGTCTGGCGCAAGGCAAACCTGTTCGATCCGGCCAAATCAGCCCCCTCTACATGGATTTTCCGCATCGCCCGCAACCAGCGTATCGATGCCTTTCGCCGCGAGGATCATCCCGAATTTGATCCAAGCGATCCTTGCTTGATACCCGACGAGCCGCAGCCTGCCGATGCCGCCTTGCAACAGCGCCAATCCGAAGCCCTGTTGCACACGACATTGGAGACGCTACCCGAGGAACAGAAGTTGTTATTGCAGATGTCATTCTTTCAGGACATGTCGCATGGCGTTATCGCCGAGACATTGAATTTGCCGCTCGGCACCGTCAAATCCAGACTGCGTCTGGCCATGGCAAAGCTGCGTGCGAGACTGGACGAGAACCAGGTTTCCGTGGTCGAGGAGCCGGGACATTGAAAATTTCACATCACCTTCCCCAAGAAACATTGCTGGCTTATGGCGCGGGCTCGCTCAGCGAAGCTTGGAGCCTGCTTGTGGCGACGCATCTGGCGCTTTGCCCGTCATGCCGTGAACTGGCCAACAGCATGGAAGGTATCGGCGGGGCGCTGTTCAACACGCTTGCCCCTGCGGCGGTCAGCTATGACGCCTTTGACAAATTGATGCAGACGCTTGACGACAGCGCGCTGGACACGCCGCTGGTTGACAAAAACCCCGTTCGCGCTGCGCCTGCCATTCTGCCCGAGCCCTTGCGCTCACGTCTGGGCGGCGACCTCTATGCGCTCAAATGGCGTCGCCTCGGCATGGGTGTGTTTCACATTCCCATCAAGACCAGTGACGGCAAGGTGTCGGCCCGCGTGCTCAAGGTGCCCGCAGGCCAGCCTGTGCCCATGCACAGTCACAACGGCGATGAAATGACGCTGGTGCTTGTCGGCTCCTTTCTGACTTATCAGGGTAGTTTTGGCCGTGGCGATGTGGAATTGGCTGACCCGAGCATTGAGCATATGCCAATCGCCGCCCCCGGTGAGGATTGCATTTGCCTTGCCGTCACCGACGCGCCGCTCAGGTTCAAGAGCCTTGCCGCGCGGTTGTTGCAGCCTTTCCTTGGCATCTGACGCTAAGTGACGGCTAGGCCTATCTCGACCGGCTCGACGTCAACTTCAGCCTTGGGCACCTGCGCGTCGCCATCGCCCGGTATCGTGCTGGCGACTGTCTTGATATGCAAATCGCGTTGGGGAAAGGGAATCTCGATTCCATTTTCTTTGAACAGGTCCCAGACGCGATAGAAGATATCGCTTTTCACATTCGACACGCCTTCTTGTGGGTCGTGGATCCAAGCGCGAATTTCATGGTCGATGGAACTGTCGCCAAATCCCATGATGAGGCAGCGCGGTGCAGGATCGCGCAAAATACGCGGATGGCCCTCGACCGCCTGCAGCAGAAGCTTCTTGACCAGATGAATGTCCGACGCATAGGAAACGCCGATGGGAATATGCAGCCGCACCTTGAGGTTGCTATAGGACCAATTCTCCACGGTTTGCGTGATCAGATTTTCGTTCGGCAGCAAATGTTCTTTGCCATCGCGCGTCAGCACCGACACGCAGCGCGCGCCCAATGAATTAACCCAGCCATAAGTGTCACCCACCGCGATGACGTCACCGGGTTTGATGGACTTGTCCATCAGCAGAATGATCCCACTGAGGAGGTTGGACACCACTTTCTGCAAACCAAAGCCGATGCCGAGACCGAGTGCCCCACTGAAGACCGCCAGTGATGTGAGATTGAGCCCGACAATGTTCAGCCCGATCACAATCGCAACGGCATAAAGCGCGATATTGGAAAGTTTATTGAACAACACACGTTGCGACAGCGTGAGCCCGGACGCCTTGTGAAAGCCACGATCCAAAATGCCGGAAAAAAACCGCACCAGCCAAAAAAGAACGGCGTAAGCGATTGCGCTCTTGATGACAAAGAGCACCGAGAACCGCATCGTGCCAACAGCGAAGGCGGCACGATCCGCTAGGTCAACCGCCGGTGTCAGCCAGCCAAATATATTCAGCGCCGCAAGGAGCCACAGAGCGACAGCGATGACCCGTGACCAGAAATTGCTTTCAATGGCGCTGGAGGTAAAGCGGATGATCGCCCAAGCGGTGGCCAGTGTTGCCGCCGTTTGCAAAATGACAAAAGGCAGGTGTGCCCCTTGGGCAATGAGCGTCGCGAGCCAGACAAAGGCAAGCGAGAAGACCAGAAAGAAAATTTCACTGTTGGAAGCATGGATACGAATAATACTGAGCCGCTTGCGGCGCTGCATCTGAACCGACAGCCATTGCGCGGCTCGTTTGGATAGATAAGACGCCGCCGCAAAGGCAATGATGATGCAGGCCACCTGCGCCAGCGTGCTCCAAGTCGCAATATGAATTTCTGCCCATTCGACGCCAGACGTCAGTCTTTGGCTCATTTCATCAACAAACGGCCAGGAAAAATTTTGCATGTCGCTCTCCGCTCTCCATTTGCAGTATGGACGGAGTGGGTAGGTTGGCGCGAGCCCCAATATTAAAAATCAAGGCACGGCAAAACACGGCGTTTCTCACCCGACCGTTTCACGCGCTGATGCGGTTCTGACAAAAAGTCTGCCTCATCAAAAAGGGTGATTGACGGCGTGCGCGAAATTTATTGCAACTGGACAATCAGACGTGCCTGGCATCGCGGCACCGCGCAAGCGCGTTCGTTACATCTTGTCATAGGCGCAGCCTTGCTCGACAATGCACACATTGTTCCCTATCACCACGTTTGCGTGAGCCGCGTCTGATTTGTGCGATCCAGAAAGCCAGATGCCGGATATTTGCTTGTGGATGGAGAGGAAGAGCCGTGTCGTCGTCAATGACTGACAGTCATTCGGCCTGTGTACAGGTTGCGGCCTTGCGCTACCCGGACGTGGCTTGATGAGCAAACCCATCAAGATTGCGCTGATCGACGACCATCACATGTTTCTCGATGGCTTGCGCGAGATCATCAAGACACTCGACAAGGCTTATGACTGCGAAGGTTTCAGTTCGCCGCGCGAGGCGCTGCGCCGGATCGAAGCGGGATCACAGTTCGATCTCATTCTGTGTGATCTTGTCATGGAAGAAACGAACGGCGTCGCCTTCTTGCAGGCGCTCAAGGCGCGTCGCGTGACGACGCCCGTCCTGATCATTTCCGGCATCGACACCATGCCGCCTGTCGAAACGGTCCTCAACATGGGCGCGCGTGGCTTCCTCGGCAAATCGACGCCGTCCATCATCTTGCGCACGGCTATCGAAACGGTGCTCGCGGGCGAAATATACCTCACCGATGAAATGTGGAGCATGGTGGGCACATCATTGATTTCATCGCGCACACGCTCGGTCACTTGCAGCCCCGTCTCACTGTCGCTCAGGCGCTGATTGACCAGCAGAACATGCGGTGTTGCACCGGTCTGGTTGAGAATGTCGATCGCCCCGTTCGTCGACTGCGCCGAATAGACCTGACATCCCCAGCTTGTTAAAACGGTTGTCATGCCAGCGCGAATGGTGTCTTCGCTACCCACCAGAAGAACACAGAGATTGCCAATGGGCGTGGTGTGACGCAGCCAGCTCTCGTCGACGCCCTCCAGCGGCATGGGTGTGCCGTTGGCGCGCTCAAGCGTCAGCGAGACTGTGGTGCCGATGCCGGGTTGCGATGTGAAGGTGAGATCAAGGTCGAGCAGGCGGACGAGACGCTGCACGATGGCAAGCCCAAGCCCAAGCCCAAGGCCCTTCTTGTGGTCGCGTTCATGATTGCCAAGCTGCACATATTCGTCAAACACTTGATGGAGCTTGTCAGGTGCAATACCGCAGCCGGTGTCTTCCACCAGCATCTTCAGTGTGCCGTTTTCTGCCTCCGCGACACCCAGATGCACGATGCCACCTTGCTCGGTGAACTTGAGCGCATTGGAAACGAGATTGCGCAAAACGCGGATCAGGATCAGTGGGTCAGTTCGCACGGGCGCAGACAGGCTTTCAACAATCAAGCGAATGTTTAGATCAACCGCTTCAGCAGAAAATTCGTCTCCGACGCGCTGTACCAGTGCCGCGATATCAATGATCCGTAAATCAGGCACAATCACGCCCGCGTCGAGCCGGGTCACATCGGCAAGCCCTTTGAGCAAATGGCCCAAGCCTTGCCAACTATCATCGATCTTGTCCAACAGCGCCAATTGATCTGCGTCGTGCATTTTTTCACGCAAAATCGCGATATAGAACCCTGCGCGTGAAGTGGCTGGGCGAGGTCATGGCTGGTTGCAGCCAGAAACCGTGTTTTTTCTTCGTTGGCGCGTTGCAAAGCGCGATGCTGGCAGTCCAATTTCTTGATCAGCGCCTTGTTTTGTTTGACAGCCAGCATGTCGCGCGTGCCGCTCTCGACACGGGCGCTGGCCGACATGAAGAAACCATAGGCCAACATCACGCCACCCCCGATGCCTGTAATCGGCCAGTCGGCCGCAAACAGGATCCACGCCGCATAGGGCAGCATGGCGAAAGTCGCGAGCCCAACATAAGAGCGCCGATAGGCCGATTGAGGTAAAATGCCGCCCAGCGTAATGCTCAGCACGATGACGCTAATGGTAAAAATGCTTGTCTCCGATTGCAAATCGGTCAGCCCTGCCGCCCCGCCGCCCCATATGGCGCCGGTGACGCATGAGATGGCCGTGTGCCATCGTAGATAGGCGGCCGCATTGTCGTCGTTGATGCCTGCGCGCCGCCGCCACAAACCATGCCGCGATCCAGAGAACCGGCGCGGTTAAGGTGAGAATGAGCGAATAGAGACTGAGAAGACAAAAGATGGTGATGGCTGAACTGCGCGTGCGCTCGACCAGCAAGCGGGCTTGCTCCAGCTTAAGCCTGTCAGGATTGAGGTGGAATTGCGAGAGGCGCTCAGATCGTGCCGTCATGCGTTCTATTTCCCTCATGTGCCGCTCCTAAAGCGGCCAGACCCACAGGATCATCGGCACGGCAACGGCGACAATTGCGACCTGCAGCGGCAGCCCGACCCGCCAATAGTCTGAAAAGCGATAGCCGCCGGGTTCCATCACCAGCGTGTTTGACTGGTGGCCAATCGGTGTCAGGAAAGCGCAAGACGCACCGATGGCGACCGCCATCAAGAACGGATCGGAATGGACATGCAACCGGTCAGCCAGCGTGATGGAAATGGGGGCCATCAGCACGGCGGTCGCATTGTTGTTGATGAGATCAGAGATGAACATGGTGGCGACAAGCAATATCACCAGCACCCAGGCGACACTCAAACCTCGCGTCAGATCGAGGATAGAGCCCGCCACAAGGTTGGCCCCGCCCGTGGCCTCCAGTGCGCCGCCGACAGGAAACATCGCCGCCAACAAAACGATCACGGGCCAGTCGATGGCTTGATAGACCTCATTGGGCCGAACGATATTACTGGCCACCATCCCCACCGCCGCGCCGACAAAGGCTACATGCACAGGCACAAGGCCCGCGATCACCAGCGCGATGGCGATCACGAACATGCCGCCTGCCAGCACCAGACGCCGTTGCCGCCCAATGCTGATGCTGCGATCAGCAAGCGGCAGGCAGTCGAGTGTCGCGAGGATCTCGGTCATGGTGTTGCGCGGTCCCTGCAGCAAGATCACGTCACCGGCATGAAATGTAATGTCGCGAATGCGCTCGCCGATCCGCCGCCCTTGGCGTGCCACGGCCAGCAGGTTGATGCCATGTACCGTGCGCAGACGAGACGTCATAGGCGTGCGCCCGATCAGAATGGACCCCGGGCTCACCACCGCTTCAACGAGATCGATCTCATCCGATTTCAGATCGTCGCGGTTAAGCGCTTCGTCGCCAACCAGTTTCAATCCGCCGCCGTCGATCATCGCCTTGAACGCGGCTGTGTCGCCGCGCAGGATCAACACATCGCCTGCGCGCAAGCGCTGATAGCCGTTGGGCACAAGACGGCGATGATCGTCATGCACGATGCCCGCAATGATAACGTCATCATCGGCGAGTTTTTCCATTTCAAACACGGTCATGCCGACGGCTTTAGCCCCTTCAGGGACTTGCGCCTCGGTGATGTAGTCGTCGATCTCAAAGGCAGGTTTGCCGTTGGATTTGCGCTCGCCCTGCGGCAGCAGTCGCCAACCCACAAAGATGAGAAAGACTAGCCCGACCACCGCCACGGCAAGGCCGACCGGTGTGAAGTCGAACATGTTGAACGCATGGCCTGATTGCTGAGCGCGAAAACTAGCAATAATGATATTGGGCGGTGTGCCGATCAGCGTGGTTAGGCCGCCCAGCAGCGACGCAAAAGCCAGCGGCATCAGCGACTTTGACGGCGGATAGCCATCGCGATAGGCATTACGCATAGCCACCGGCAGCATCAGCGCCAGCGCACCCACATTGTTCATGAAGCTCGACAAGATAGCGATGACGACACATTGGGCGGCCAGTTGCAGGTTTTCGCGCCCCCGCAGCGGCCCGATGGCCTTGACCACCAGTTCCACCAGCCCAGCGTTCTGCAAGCCGCGACTGATGACCAGCACGGCGGCGACCGTGATGACAGCGGGATGGGCAAAGCCTGAAAAGGCCTCGGCCGTCGGCACAAGGCCGGTTAGTGTCACCGCCAGCAGCGCAAAGATCGCCACCACGTCATAGCGCCACCGTCCCCAAACAAAAAGAATGAGGGTCGCGCCGAGAATTCCAAAAGCAATCGCTTGCGGGGCCGTCATCGCGCACCTTCAAATGGAGCAAAGGGAGGGCAGTTGGAGCAAAGGGAGGGCACTATGCCCGATTCTGCCAATGTCATTGCTATGAAGATCGTGTCCTTGCTATGGAAAATTTATCATTCCTATAAAGAGCTATTCGAGCGTGCGGTCGATCACACCGCCGTCGATCAGCGGTGCGGCGTCTATGTCGCCAGCATCAAGCAAGGCACCTAGATGCTCTAGCGCGGCTAGGATCATCGCCTGCTCCCAGTTCGGCAGGCCCTCAAAGCGGTCCCGAAACTGCGCCTGCAGAAGATCAGGTGCCTGATCAAGCACGGTGCGACCCCTCGCCGTGAGGTGCAAATGGATCTGGCGTTTGTCGCGTTCGTTGCGCTTGCGCGTGACAAAGCCCGCACCCTCCAGCCGGTCCACAATATTGGTCACCGTCGCTTGGCCGAATTTGAGCGAGGCGGCCACCGAGCCCGGCGTCGTCGCGTCGCTGCGCTCGATTTGCTGCAACACCATCAGTTGTGAGGGCGTCAAACCCGTCGCAATGGCGAGTTTGCGGCCTCCCTGATCGGCGGCGCGGAGGATGCGGCGCAGCGCCCGCAAGGTCTGGTCTGTGATCTGCCTGTTCATAGATCAACGATTATCGGTTTGGATCGACCTTGCCAAGTGGCATAAATCGCCTTAGATACTTCTATATCCGAAGCAATTTCCCCCAGAATTCCGCGGATTTCCGCCATTAGGTTGAAAAAACGCCACATTTGGTTTATACCCTGCTCACTGATGAGGCAGTTAGCACCTGCATTCCAGAGAAAATTCCTTCGGAGGACGAAATAATTTCTATTTGCAGTCACGATGGTGCTGGTTCAGGAATAACGGAGAAAGATGCGAAACCAAGTCAGGACGGCGGGCAAAACCTCCGTTTTAGGCCACCACGGACCGAAGACGGCCCGTCTGTTTCCGCACTTATAGCCGCCTGCCCGCCGCTCGATACCAATTCGGCCTATTGCAACCTTTTGCAATGTAGCCACTTTGCCGACACCTGCGTCCTGGTCGAGCGCGAAAGCGCCCGCGGCCCTGAACGTGAAAATGCCAGCGGCCCTGAGATCGCGGGTTGGATTTCGGCCTATCGCCCACCTTCCGCGCCCGACGAGATGTTTGTCTGGCAGGTGGCCGTGCATGAAAGCGCGCGAGGCATGAGCCTTGGTCGCCGCATGCTGGAGCATTTGCTCACGCGCCCCGCCTTTCGCGGCGTTACCAAGCTGACCACGACGATCACCGAGGACAATGCTGCCTCATGGGGCCTGTTTGGCTCCTTCGCCCGTCGCCGTGGCATCGATATTCACAAGCGTCCGCTGTTTGAGCGTGACGCCCATTTCGCCGGCGCACATGACACGGAGTTTCTGGCCACCATCGGCCCGATCGTGACAGCGCCCGCACAATCAAACTTGGCTGACAAGGCCAAACTGGAGGCAATCCTATGACCATCGAACCCCGCCCAAGCCGAACGAAGCCTGATATGGCCATCTATGATCGCATGGAATCCAAAGTGCGTACCTATTCGCGCTCCATGCCGCGTCAGTTCAATCGCGCCGAAGGCGTCTGGATGTACGACAATGAAGGCGGGCGCTATCTCGACTTTCTGTCGGGCTGCTCCTCGCTCAACTACGGCCACAACCATCCGCTGCTGAAGCAGGCCCTGATCGATTACATCATGGCTGATGGCATCACCCATGCGCTCGATTTGCATACTGACGCCAAGGCAGAGTTCCTCAAGACCCTTGAAGGCGTCATCTTGAAGCCGCGTGGTATGGAATATCGCGCCATGTTTACGGGCCCCACAGGCACCAACGCGGTTGAAGCCGCCTTGAAGCTTGCGCGCAAGATCAAGGGTCGCGAACTCGTCATCGCCTTCACCAACGGCTTTCACGGCATGACGCTTGGCGCCTTGGCCTGCACGGGCAATGAAGGCAAGCGCGCGGGCGCTGGCGTGCCGCTCGGCAATGTCAGCCATGAGCCCTATGACGGCTATTTCGGCCCCGATGTGAACACGGCTGAGCTGCTTGAGCAGCGCCTGTCTGATCCCTCAAGTGGCCTTGATAAGCCCGCCGCCATCATCGTCGAAACGCTGCAAGGTGAGGGCGGCCTCAACACCGCGTCGCCTGAATGGCTGCGCGCCATCGCCGACATCGCCAAGCGTCACGACGCGCTTCTTATCGTTGATGACATTCAGGCTGGCTGTGGGCGTACCGGCGGTTTCTTCAGCTTTGAAGAAGCAGGCATCAAGCCCGATATCATCACATTGGCCAAATCGCTTTCCGGCATGGGCCTGCCCTTTGCCTTGACGCTGTTTCACCCCGAACTCGACCAGTGGTCGCCCGGTGAGCATAACGGCACCTTCCGTGGCAACAACCACGCCTTCGTCACGGCGACCGCCGCGCTCAAGCATTTCTGGACAAACGACGTCTTTGAAAAAGATGTGGCCCGTCGCGGTGAATATCTGCAGATGCGTCTGGATCGTATGGCCGCAGAGCATGACCTTTCCACACGCGGTCGCGGCATGATGCGCGGGATCGACATGAAGACGGCCAAGGTCGCCAAGCGTGTCACCTCGGCTGCCTTTGATCGCGGCCTCATCATCGAAACCAGTGGTGCCCATGACGAGATCGTCAAGGTGCTCGCGCCCCTCGTCATCGAAGACGACGTGCTCGTTCAGGGTCTCGACATTCTGGAAGACTGTGTGCGCCGCGCGCTTGTGCCCGCTTTCGTTGTCGCAGCTGATTAAAAGGAAGTACCAGTGCTTATTCGTAAACTCGACGAAATCCGTAAAACCGACAAAAACATTGGCGTCAAGCAATGGGAGAGCGCTCGCATCTTGCTGAAGGGTGACGGGATGGGCTTTTCCTTCCACATCACCACGCTTTACGCCGGTGAAGAAATCAAAATGCATTACAAAAACCATCTTGAGGCGGTTTTTGTTATCTCCGGCGAAGGCTCGATCGAAGATCTTGGCACCGGCGAAACGCATGAACTGTCGCCCGGCACGCTCTATGCGCTCAACGCCAACGACAGACATATCGTGCGTCCACGCACCAATATCGTCACGGCTTGCGTGTTCAACCCGCCCGTCATTGGCAATGAAGTGCATGACGAGACCGGTGCCTATCCCGCCGATCCCGACGTCGCCAAGGATCGATTGGCAAGCTAGGGGATGCGATAAGCGCAAACGTCATGCATAGCCTTTATCTCACGCCGCGTTCAACGCGCGCAGACGATCTGCCGCGCGCGGTCGCCTTGACCCTATTGCGTTACCGCCTGCCCGGCGGTTCGCACGGGGACGGTTCATGACCGAAAAAATGGAGTTCTCTTGATGACCATCAAGCATAGTGTCGAAAAAATTGGCGGCACGTCTATGGCGGCAACTAAGACCGTCTTTGACAACGTCCTGATCGGCGGCCGCAAGGGCGCTGATCTCTATGGCCGCATGTTCGTCGTATCCGCCTATGCGGGTATCACCGACCTGCTGCTGGAGCATAAAAAATCTGGTGAGGCTGGCGTCTTTGCGCATTTCACCTCTGACGATTCCGATGACGATGACACCATCGGCCCTTGGGCCGAGGCGTTGGAAACGGTCCGCGAGGCGATGAAGACTCGCAATCTCAATATGTTTGAGAAACCTGAAAATCTCGCTGAGGCCAATCAGTTCGTCGATGAACGCATCGACGGCATGAGAGTTTGTCTGGAAGATCTCGACCGTCTGCGGGCCCATGGCCAATTCCTTTTGACCGAGCCTTTGGCAACCGTGCGTGAAATGCTGGCGGGCCTTGGCGAAGCCCATAGCGCCCATAGCACAGCGCTTCTTCTGCGCGAGCGCGGCGTCAATGCGGTCTTCGTCGATTTGACCGGCTGGAGCGAGAGCGACACGCCGACCTTGGACGAGCGCATCGCCGAAGCCCTCAAAACCGTCGATACGCAAAACACATTACCGATCATCACCGGTTATGCCGCCAGCAAGGCGGGTACCGTGCGCCGCTATGATCGCGGTTACTCAGAAATCACCTTTTCGCGCCTTGCTGTTTTGTCTGGCGCGCGTGAAGCCATCATCCACAAAGAATTTCATCTCTCCAGTGCCGACCCGCGTCTCGTCGGCGCCGACAAGGCCCGCAAGATCGGCAGCACCAACTATGACGTGGCTGACCAACTCGCCAATCTCGGTATGGAAGCCATTCATCCGGGTGCCGGTAAGGGCCTGCGTCAGGCGGGTATTGCGCTCAGGGTGCGCAACACATTTGACCGCGAAGATGGCGGCACATTGATCCGCGCCGACTATGTGTCGGACAAGCCACGCGTCGAAATCATCACCGGTATTCGTTCGCTGCATGCGTTGCAGTTCTTTGAGCAAGACATGGTGGGCGAAAAAGGCTTCGACGCCGCCATCCTCGAAACACTGACCCGCTACAAAGCATGGATCGTCTCGAAGTCCTCCAATGCCAATACGATTACCCATTATCTTTCGGACAAGCCCGCTCTTGTCCGTCGTGTCATTTCCGATCTCAACACGCGCTTTCCCAATGCAGCGATCACCGCTCAGACGGTGGCCATGGTGTCGGTTATCGGCAGCGACATTTCCAAGCCCGGTCTGGTGGCCGAGGCCATGACGGCGCTGCATGAAGCCGAGATCGAAGTCATGGGGATGCAATATCAAATCCGCAATGTAGACGTCCAATTCATCGTCAAACCGAAGGATTTTGACGCCTCTGTGCGCGCCCTTCACGACGCCTTGATTATGAAGCGTGATCTCGAAACAGAAAAAAGCGAAGCGGCCTGATAAGGCAGCGGGGGCGCAACTTAAACGGGGCTTTGATGAAATGACGAACGACCAAACCGATAATGACACCGGGTTGCCCGGCGAGGCTGGCACCACCGCACCCGGCGTATTACGTCGCGCCATCGCCGCCTCAGCCATAGGCAATGCCACCGAATGGTTCGACTACGGCATCTATGCCTATGGCGTCGTCTATATCTCCAAGGCGCTCTTTCCTGGCAGCACCAAGGAAGCCACGCTTTTCGCGCTGGCAACCTTTGCCATTTCCTTTCTGGTGCGCCCCTTCGGGGGGCTTTTTTGGGGCCCGCTCGGCGACAGGTTGGGGCGAAAATCCGTCTTGGCCCTGACCATCTTGATGATGTCGGGTTCGACCTTCTGTATCGGCCTCATTCCTTCTTTTGACACCATCGGCCTCTGGGCACCTGCCATCCTCATCGTGCTGCGCATGGTGCAGGGCTTTTCAACTGGTGGCGAATATGGCGGAGCCGCCACCTTCATGGCTGAATATGCCCCGGATGAAAATCGCGGCCTCTGCGGCAGTTTCCTTGAGTTCGGCACGTTGGGCGGCTTCTCGCTTGGCGCGTTGCTCATGCTCGGCTTTTCACTCGCGCTCGGCGAGGGCAGCATGCATGACTGGGGTTGGCGTCTGCCGTTCTTTGTCGCCGCGCCGCTTGGCATCGTCGGCCTCTATCTGCGCTCGCACATGGAGGACACACCCGTCTTCCGCGAGATTGAAGATGTTGATGCGCTAGCGCCCAGTGTCGGTCATAGTTTTCGCGAACTGGCCACCAACTATTGGAAGCCGCTTCTCACGCTGGGCGGTCTGGTCGTCGCGCTCAATGTCGTCAACTACACCTTGCTGAGCTACATGCCGACCTATCTGGCCACCGAGCTTGGCCTGACGACTGACGAAGCCCTTGTTGTGCCAATTGTCGGCATGATCTTCATGATGTTGTTGCTGCCCTTCGCAGGCGCGCTGTCTGACAAGATCGGCCGCAAGCCGCTGTGGTGGTTTTCGCTGATCGGCCTCTTTGTGCTGGCGATCCCGCTTTACCAATATATGGCCACCAGCCTCATCGGCGCGATGGTCGGTTCTGTCGTGCTCGGCCTTCTCTATGTGCCACAGCTGGCGACGATTTCTGCCACCTTCCCGGCCATGTTCCCCACGCCTGTGCGTTTTGCAGGCTTTGCTATCGCCTATAACATCTCAACCTCGTTGTTTGGCGGCACGGCACCAGCCATCAACGCCAGCCTGATCGACCTCACCGGCAACACGCTTGTACCCGCCTATTTCATGATGGGGGCTTGCGTCGTTGGCGCGATCTCACTGCTCTTCGTGGTTGAAACGGCAGGCCATTCGCTGCGCGGTACCGAGATTCCAGGCACCAAGGCCTCCCAGCGTGAGCTGCGTGAATTGGATGGCGACGGGTCGCTCACCGCTGCCGATTGACGGCAAACATCACCCACCAGATTGAAATTTTTAAAACCCATGTCCATATCGGCTAGACTGTGGACATGGGTTTTTCATAGGGCTGGGAGAGGTGAATGAGCATTGCTGAGAGCGCGACGAGCCTATGACGCCCCGTTGCCCTTAACCACCGCTTCTGCGTCCTTGGCGGCGCCTCCTGCAACGCAAGTAACTAACTACTTTTTTCTCCCCCTTGGGGGGGAGGGAGGAGCGCCCGCTTAGGCGCGGAGGGTGGGAGTGGCCACTTCGCAAAATTTCTATCTGCGGTGCGCACGGCTTCATCCCCTTCCAACCATCAGCGCCTCAACCGATCCGTCCCCGAAAAATTCGCCACCACCGTATTGAACGCGACATAAACCGCGGTGAGCGCCAGCGCTGCCAAGCCTGCAATCACATAGTCTGCCCCGCCAAGTGCGCGCGTCGCCACCGGCCATGACAGCGCCAAGGCACCCGTCATTAAAACGAGATTGCGAATGACAAGGGCAGGGTGCAGCACCTGCTTGCCGTCCGGCCCGCCACAGCCGCAATCAATATCGCGCCGCCCGCGCGCCAAATTATAGCCAATGGCAACCGCATAAATGAGAAACAGCGAGGCCGCGCCCACTGAGGCATGGTCAGATCGCATCAGCAGGAAAAGCACCAGTGCCACCTCAATCAAAGGCACCGCCCGCCCGGCAGGGTGCACAAGGTTTTCCGGCAAAATATCATAGGCGGCAAGCTGGCCTTCAAACGTCGCGCGGTCGCGCAGCTTGTGCCAAGCGGCCATAGCAAGGATCGCGGCTAGGCCGCCCCGCAGCATAAAATCAACGATGGGATCGAGCACAAACATCGCGCGCGCGGCCTAAAGCGTGATCGCGCGTTGAAACGCAGGTCGCGCTTCCAACCGTTTCAAATAGGCTTCTGTGTTCGGCTTGAAGCCGGGCCGCAAGCCCAGCGTCTCGGCAAGGTAAAGCGCATAGCCCACCGCAATGTCGGCAATCGTAAAACGCCCTGCGCAGAGAAACTCGTTCTCGCCCGCCGCCTTCTCAACACTGCGCAACCGGGCAAAAAACCACTGCGTATAATCGTCAACCGCCTGCTTCAGCCGCCGCTCTTCGGGTTCAAGCTGGCTATAGCGCAGCACAATCGTCTGGGGAAAAGTCAGCGTCGCATCCGAGCGGTGCAACCAGTTGAGATAGGCGCCATAGTCCTGGTCTTGGGGGCTCAAGCCAATCGCACTTGGTCCGTGGCAATCAACCAGATACTGGCAAATGCCCGCCGATTCCGTCATCAGCACATCGCCATCTGTCATCGTCGGCACAGTGCCCAGCGCATTGACGTTGAGATAGCCCTCATGCAGAAAACGCGGCGGAAAGCGCATCACTTCCAGTTCATAGTCGATGCCCATTTCTTCCAGCGTCCACAGTGGCCGCACCGAGCGCGCGCCTTTGCAGTGATAAAGTTTGATCGTCATATCTGGGCCTCGTTTGGATGAGCTGGTCTGATGAATATCTATGCGCCGCACTTGAGCATTTTTAGAGCGTGATGGCGACTATCTAACGGGTCTATCGCTAGGGGGCTGATGGCTGAGCGGGCAGGGCCGCGATCTCGCCCATCAACCGCGCTCGTTCCGCCTGAACGTCGCGGATGCGGTGCGCCCGCAACGCGGTCACTTCCTCACCCGTAAAAGGTTGAAAGTCGCTCGGCATATGCGCCGCATCAAAATGCGGTAAAAGCCAGTTTAGTAAGTCCGCCATCGCCGTGTCAGACAGCGGCGATTGCCGCGCGCCGGGCACTTGCACGAGATAAGCCCGCCCGCCTTCGACGCTGAGAAAGCGTGCCACACTGTCCTTGAACGCAGGCACTTTGCCCACGACTTCGGCAGCGTCGGGTCCATGACATCCCATGCATTT
This sequence comes from Parvibaculaceae bacterium, assembly GCA_041688015.1. Lineage (GTDB taxonomy): Bacteria > Pseudomonadota > Alphaproteobacteria > Parvibaculales > Parvibaculaceae > Parvibaculum. The sequence goes on along the minus strand of JBDNIY010000014.1, from coordinate 141,357 downwards.
CAGCATGTAGTCCGTACGCGGTGATGCGCTCACAGATACCGCACAACTGAGCAGCGCAAAAATCGCGCTACCAACGAGAACGTGAAGACGGCTCACCTCACTCCCCCGTGCTCACGCCCACGATCACAGCGGTCGAACAATTATACATGATGTCGGCTGTACTGCCCGCGCACCAGTTGATGTCGTTGGCCGCATCGGTGCGATAAAGTGGGCGGTCACCTTCGTCGCGCTGGCAGGCGCAGCGCGCGCATGAGCTGCGCCCACAGCAATCATTATAAGAGATGATGTAATCGCGCCCGTCGTTGGGGTTGCGGCAGGTGCCGACCCATGTCACCGCCGAGGCCACGGTGCCCGGCGGGCATGAGCTGGGGCTGCCGCCACAGCAACTACACAAAAATCCGTCAATCGCGCAGTAGCGCCAATAGTCGCATTTGGTCGGGTCGCCATCATCCTTGGTGTCAGCTTGCAGCCGCGCCACCGGCAACAACGGCACAGCTGCCGCGCCGAGCAGTATTGTGCTGGCCGTGGCAAGGAAACCGCGCCGCGATGTCTGGCGTGCCAGCCCGCGCGAGCGTTCTTCGATCCATTTGTCCATCCGCCCCATCAGTGACCTCCCCGCGCACGCTCGTCGCTCGCCGCTTTCTCACGCACCATATAATCCTGTATCGAGGCTACGCCTTCGCGCTCAGCCTCAAGCAGACTTTCGATATGTTCGCGATTGTTGACCAGCCCATGCGCGCGCAGCACGCCACTGGCGTCGATCAGCACGCCATAAGGCAATTTGCCAACGCCAAAACTCTGCCCCAGTTCCGCCGACAACACATAAGGCAGATCGCCAAGGCCCTTGCGTGCGATATAGGCCTTGTGCTCGTCCATGTCGCCATCGCTTGCCAGCACCAGCCGCAAGTTGGGCGTCTGCTTGACCAGTGTCCGCAGCGTCGGCAGCAGCGAGGCGCACACAGGACAGGTGGGTGACAGAAAAAACGCCAGCGTGCTCGCACCGTCGCTGCGGGCTTCACCGACGGTGACGTCGCCCCCATTGAGGTTTGCCAGATGAAACGCGGGCGAGGCCTCGCCCACTTTCACACCCTTGCCGATCATCAGCGCGCCCACGGGCGTAATGCGCTCATGCAGCACACCGATCTGACGGCTCAGCAAGATCACGACACCCGCTAACGCGGCCACCAAAAGCCACAGCAGAATATTAGAAATAACAAGTGTTTCGACCATGGCCCCGCCTCACGGTTGCTGTAACGATGTCGCAAATTGCGCGACATGGTCCACCGTGCGCAGATGCGCCCCGTCGCTTGCATCGTAAACGTCGAGCGCAGGTTTTACGATGTCATATTCTTCAAACTTAACGCCGATCACGGACAGGCCAACCAGCGTCCAATAAGGCACCACCGTCTTCAAGGCCGCCGTCGTTACAATCGGCTTGGCGTCTTGGCTAACCGAAATCGCCACCGCCACATTTTCCAGATCAAACGTCAGCACGCGTTTGTGGCTGGCGATGTCATAGACCCAAACCTCATCGGCAGGTTGCTCGTAAGTGTCTTCTGGCCCCTTGCGCATCAGCACATAGAGTTTGCCCTGCGCGCGTTGGATTGCCATCGCTTGATAGCCCGCGACGCGCCAGCCCTTTTTGCGTTGGCTCTCATCCAGCAGCGACCATTTTTCTCTGAGCTTGGTCACTTCACTCGATGCATCCACTTGATAGATATAGCCATTGAGCGAGGCAAACAGCCAGTCATCGCCTTGGCGCTCAGCATGCACGATCACCGGATCGCCAAACGGATCAAAAAATACCTTCCCATCCACCTGACGGATCACATGGCCGGTATCGTCCATCACCAGCGAGCGCAGCGTCGCATCGCCACACAGCGTCAGAAAGCGGCGTGGCCCGGCAGGATATATTTGCCCGCAGCCTGCCGTGTTCACTTCTTCGACAAAACGATTTTGTTCAAGGTCCACAATGCTGATCGACTGCGCGGGCGTGAAGTTTGTCACCGCCAGAAAATGATCATCGTCGCTCAGCCCCGCCATGCGCGTCTGAATAAGCGCCGTCATGCGGCGCGGCGGCAGAGGAATTTCATGCAGCGGCATCAGCGTATGCGGGTCATAGATCACCGCATAGTCGTGCCGCGCGCCGCGCGTGCCCTTGTCGAAATAGGTTTCGAGCGAAACAATATTACCGGTTGATTTAGGCAGCAACACGCCGCCGTTCCAATAGCCGGTGCTGAGCATGCCCAGCATCTTGCCCTTGTCAGCATCAAACAGGATGGCGCGTGTATCCACGCTGCTCATCGGATTGACGTCACCCACCCAGATCCAGTGGTCACGCGGCCCATCGGGCATCGTCTCAACATAGATGGTCTCAGGTGCAAGTTCAGGCTGCACTTTAGCCGCGCTTGCAGCCTGCGCATCCCCGCTCGCCAGCAATCCGACGCCGAGCAGGCCCAAACCCAAGCTCAGGCCCAAACGTGTCATCGCTTTGCAAAACCCCATCCGGTTCCCCCCGGTTCCGTCATTCTTGTTGGCGCAATTCTATCGTTAAAATCGTCTATCGCCAAAATTTCTGTGAGGCGCGCTCACTCATGGGCCGCCTTCGGCCAGTTTCACCCCGCCCCCATCCATGATAGTCATGTGAGCTTGAGCAAGAGGCATTCGTCCCATGAATAGGCCCGCAAGCACACCTTGGTTCACTCGATTGCTGAGCCTGCTCGCTGTCGTCATGTTGGCCATGGTGCCAGCGTCTCTCTCGCGCGCCGATGACGGCCGCGTGCTTGTCTTTGCTGCCGCCTCCCTCACCGATGTCATGACCACCGTCAGCGCCAATTACGAAGCAGAAACGGGCAAGAAAGTTGTTGTCTCCTTTGCCGGCTCGTCGGTTCTCGCCCGCCAGATCGAAGCAGGCTCGCCCGCCGATATTTTCATCTCCGCCGATGAAACCTGGATGGACTATCTCGCCAAGCATGATCTTGTGCAGGCCGCCAGCCGCCGCGACCTTCTCGGCAATCACCTCGTCCTCATTGCCCCAAAGGCCTCGGCAGCGGTCCTCACCATCGCGCCAGGTTTCCCCTTGGCCGCCGCTTTGGGCACGGGCCGTCTTGCGCTTGCCGACCCTGAGGCTGTGCCCGCCGGGCGTTATGCTCATGCCGCGCTCACCAAGCTCGGTGTCTGGGGCAACGTGTCTGCTCATCTCGCCATTGCCCAAAACGTGCGTGTTGCGCTTGCCTATGTCGCGCGCGGCGAAACACCGCTCGGCATTGTCTATACGACCGACGCCCTGTCGGAGCCAGGCGTTCGCATCGTCGATATTTTCCCCGATGCCACCCACGCCCCCATCACCTATCCCGTTGCCCTCACCGCTACAGCCAGCGCCGACGCGCAAGCCTTTCTGGACTACCTGAAAAGCGATGCCGCCAAAGCAGTCTTCACTAAAGCCGGGTTCACAGCTCTGGCGAAAGCCAATTGAGCATCATCATCACGCCCCAAGCGTAAAGCCTGCGTAATCCGCGCCGGCCACTTCCGCGAGCTTCTCGCCATAGACGCCGACGCCGCCGGGATAGGGCATGAACACCTGCGGCTTGCCGGGAATGTTCGCGCCCATGTACCACGAGTTGGCTTGCGGATAGAGCGTCATGCTCGCCACTTCGTTGACATGCGCCACCCATTCGTCTTCAGCGTCGCGGCTTGCTTCGATAGAGCGAATATTGCCTTCGGTCAGACGTGCGATGCAGTCGGTAATCCAGTCCACATGCTGCTCGATGGTGACGATCATATTGGAGAGCACAGACGGGCTGCCGGGCCCAGTGATGAAGAAGAGATTGGGAAAGCCCGCCGAGCCCAGTCCCAGATAGGTGCGCGGTCCCGCGGCCCATTTGTCGACCAGCTTTTCGCCCTTGCGCCCGCAAATATCGACATTGGCAATCGCGCCTGTCATCGCGTCAAAGCCCGTCGCAAAGACGATCGCGTCAACTTCATATTCTGTGTCGCCGACGACCACGCCTTTTTCTGAGATGCGCGTCACAGGGTTTTTGCGCACATCGATCAGATCGACATGCGGCTGGTTGAATGTCTCTAGATAATCCGTATCTAAACAAAGACGCTTAACGCCAATCGGATGATCGTTCGGCAGCAGCATGTCCACGATCTCGGGATTTTTGATATGCTTGCTCATTTCGCTGCGGGCAAATTCAGCGGCATAGTGGTTGGCCTCAGGCGTCACCATCACATCGCCAAATGAGCCAAGAAAAGCAAAGCCGCCTGCCTCCCAGCGCGATTTCAATTCGGTTTGAATTTCGGCGGGCGTTAGCTCCTCAGCTAGCCGTTCGTTATATTCAAAGCAGATAATACCACCCGGCGTCGTCCGGGCTTTCTTGCGGTCTTCCAGCAGTGATGCTTTGGACGCCGCCGCTGCTTCGGCTGCCAAGGGCTTGTTGCAAGCGGGCAGGGTGAAGTTTGCGGTGCGCTGAAACACAGTGACATGCTTGGCCTGCGCGGCAATCAGCGGAATGCTCTGCACGCCTGATGAGCCTGTGCCGATCACGCCAACCGTCTTGCCGGTAAAATCAACGCCTTCATGCGGCCACCCGCCGGTGTGATACCAATCGCCCTTGAACTGATCGAGACCCTTAAAATCAGGCACCCGCGCCGCCGACAGGCAGCCCGTCGCCATGATGCAGAAGCGCGCTTGCAGCGTCTCGTCCTTGTCGGTCTGGATCGTCCACAGCGCATTGGGCTCATCGTAGCTCGCCGATTGCACGCGCGTATCAAAGGTGATGTCGCGCCTCAGGTCGAGCTTGTCGGCCACATAGTTCTGATAACGCAGAATTTCAGGCTGCGCTGAATAGCGCTCGCTCCACGTCCAGCCTTTCTGAATGTCGTCAGAAAAGCCGTACTGATATTCGAGGCTTTCCACGTCGCAGCGAGCGCCGGGATAACGATTCCAATACCAAGTGCCGCCGACGCCCGCGCCCGCCTCAATCACGCGCACCTTGAGCCCAAGCCCGCGCAAGCGATGCAGCATATACATGCCCGCAAAACCAGCGCCGACAATCACGGCATTGAATTTTTGATCCTTCGCAGATGTCGTCATTTTGCTTCTCCCTCGACGGCCCTCTGTGTGGCCTGTTCGTTTGAATCTATTTGACTAGCAAATGCGGTCCCACCCAAGAGCTAAGATGCAAAAAATTAGGGTGCGCGCGCGGCTCAGACCTTCAGGCGGCGCTCATACATGGCAAAAACCAGCGCCCAAACCTTCTCGGCCGCCGCCTTTACATAAGCCTCACGCTGCGGAAAACAAAAGCCATGCCCCGTTCCCGCCCATGTCTCAAGTTGATAGCTGACATGATTGTCATCGAGCGCTTTTTTCAGTATCGGGATGACATTTTCGGGCACATATATGTCGGTTTCAGCAAAACCAAGATATAGCTCACCCTTAATCTTGGGGACCAGCAGATGCGGCGAGTCCGCTTTATCCGTGACGATACCAACCCCATAAAGCGAAGCGGTGGCCGCGAAATCATCGGGAAACGTGCCCGCCGCCGAGACAACATATTGCCCGCTCATGCAATAGCCGATGCAGCCGCGTGGGCCGGGTGCGGCCTGCTTGTGGGTTTTCAAAAAGGCGAGCATCGCGCCTGTGTCGTCCATCACCAGCTTGTTGTTGAGCGTATTCATCGTAGCAAACATGCGCCTCATTTCTTCTTTGCCTCGATCAATATCAAAGCGCACTTTGCCTTCGCGGTAATACATATCCGGCAACAGTACGAAATACCCTTGATCCGCAATGCGCCGTGCAAAGTCATATAGCTCCTCACGGATGCCCGGTGCGTCCATATAAAGGATGACCGGTGGATAGGCTCCTTCGCCCGGTGCAGCGGTAAAGGTTTCCATCGTGCCAGCATCTGTTTCGATCCCGACGATTTTTTCGTTCATGTCCTGTCCTCCCCGACAGTTGTTTTCAATTTATCAATTCAAAAACCAATCCATGATGCGTGGATTTTCGTCACGCGGATAGGTATGCGAAAGGTCTGCGATCTCGCGGTACGTGACGTTAGCGCCAGCCCCGCTCATCGCGCGTTGCGCTGTGCGCGCCATATCGGCGTCAAACATCCAGTCGAGCGCGCCATGCGTGATGTAAAGCGGCAGCCCACGCAACCGTTCGGGGTCCGCCATCTCGATCAGAAAAGGATGAAAACTCGCTGACACAGGCGCCAGATGCGTAAACGGTGCACCGCTCTGCAAACCCAGCACATAAGAAAACGTGCCGCCGTCGCTCATCCCTGTCAGCAATATATGGGTTCGATCAAGGTTCCAATTTTCTGCGACATGTTCGATCATGCGCAGAATGTTTTGATTGTCGAGATCAGGCTCCGTCAGCGACCACGTTGGCCCGATGGAGGTCGGCGCCAGCAGAATCGCGCCGCGTGTCCGTGCGCTGGCAATCCAACTCCATAAAAAATCACGCCCATGCCCGCTGCCGCCATGCATAGCAATGATAAGCGGCGTGGCGACACGCGGCTCATAGGTTTCGGGCACATAAAGTGAAAAGCCGCCGCGTTCATGTTTTTCATTGCTAGCGTGGCGCACGCCGACATCCTCGCGCGCATAGTCCACTGCCGCCAGCCGCGCAGCCAGTGCCTTGTCGTCGCGTGCCTGTGGTTCGAGGAAATAGGGGCTCACCGGCGGCAGCATCGCGGTGATCGGGTAGAGCGCCTCGGCCGCGCGGCTCAGATGCCGCAAGCCGCGATAGGCCGCCATGATCCCATTGGGGTCGTGTTGGGCGGCGCGGAGCCCTGCAAAGGTAGCGGCAACTTCTTCGGCCACCCGCTCGATTTGTTGGCGAAAATTTGCCAAATCGTCTGGCCAATCGACCATCGCAAAAGCCGCGCGCCCCGCTTCCATCTCCGCGTCCGCGCCATCAAGCCGTGCCAGCAAGTCGTCCATATGTGGCGGATGCAAATGACGTGCGGTGAAGCCTAACACCTCTAAGGCCTCAAGCAGCTGAGGCACCAGCGCCATGATGGCATCAAGAATTACGTCATTTGAAACGGTGATTTTTTCCTCAGACATGCGCCGATTTTATCCCTTTTCACCAAGCCAAATTGTCCGAAAATTAACTGTGATCGTCTCAAGTTGCCTGATGCAAATCAAGAGATGCACCCGCGCAGGAAAAAAGCGATCTGCGATGGCAAACCGGGCTTTGATGTTTCCTTTGGCTCTGATTTTGGCCGTTGCAGTCAGTCTGACACAGGCATCAACCGCTTTTGCAAAAGAAAAGCCGCGGCCCCGCGATTGGGCCGACAGCGCCCGCTTGCTGGCGACCTCTGGCGTTAGCCAAATCGAAGGAGCCGCCGGCGGAGGTCTGGCACCTTGGGCCGTCATCACCGGCTATGGCACGCGCGACAGCCTCGGTGGCAATGTCCATGGCACCTATGTGCGCCTGCCCGATTTTTCGCTGCGCTCAGGTGGCATCGCCCTCGGCCTCTTCAATCGCCTTGAGCTGTCCTATACGCGTCAAACTTTCGACACCACCGAGACCGGCCCCAAGCTCGGCCTGCCGAGCAACTACACATTCAATCAGGACATCTATGGCGCCAAGCTGCGTGTCATCGGCGATCTGGTCTATGGACAAGACAGCCTGTTGCCGCAGATTTCTGTGGGCGTTCAATACAAAAAAAATAACCGCACCGCGCTCGTGCGCGCGCTGGGCGCGACGTCCGACCACGGCACTGATTTCTATGTCAGCGCCACCAAGCTCTTTCTCGCCCAGAGCCTGCTCGTCAATGCGACCGTGCGTGAGACCAAAGCCAATCAGTTCGGCCTGCTCGGTTTCGGCGGTGACAAGAAAAATTCATACTCCACCGAGTTTGAAGGCTCCGTCGCGCTGCTCCTCAGCCGCAATCTTGCTGTGGGCGCAGAATATCGCACCAAGCCCGACAATCTGAGCTTTGCCAAAGAGGACGACGCCTACGATATCTTCGCGGCCTGGTTCATCAACAAAAACCTGTCGGCCACGCTGGCCTATGTCCATCTGGGTGCCATCGCGCGGCAAAGCAAACAGCGCGGCGTCTATATTTCGCTTCAGGCCGGATTTTGATTTTCGACATTGAAAAAGCTGTGAGGATCACATGAAATTTCTAAGCCCCCCGACATTAGCCCTCGCGCTCACGCTGGGCGCGTTCTTGGCCGCGTCTATGAGCGCGACCACCGCGCGGGCCGCCGACACGCTCTATGCCGATCTCGGCGGTAAACAAGGCGTCGCCACCATCGTCGAGGACGCAACCGCCAATTTTCTCGCCGACCCTCGCATCAAGGATACCTTAAGCGAAAGCAACATGGATCGCTTTAAGGCCAAACTCACCGAGCAGATTTGTGCGCTCGGCAGTGGCCCTTGCACCTATACCGGCCATACGATGGCCGCGACCCATCGCGGTTTGCATTTGAAGAATTCAGATTTCAATGCGCTGATCGAAGACTTGCAAGATGCGCTCGACAAATCCAACGTCCCCTTCGCGGCTCAAAACCGTTTGCTCGCCCTCTTGGCCCCCATGCAGAAAGATGTGGTTACACGATGATGAATCACTGGTTATTGGCCTCTTTCTTGGGTGGTGCAACGCTCCTAGGTGGTTTTGCCGCCGCTGCCACTGCGGGCGTCACAGTGGTCCAGAACGACCGCTCGTTTCAGCCTGAATCCATCGAGATCGCCAAGGGCACGGTGGTGCATTTTGCCAATGAGGATGAGTTCATCCATCAGATTTATGTCAAATCGCCGACCATGAATTTTGACAGTGCCGAGCAAGTGCCCGGCGACAATATTGATATCGAGTTCGACGAGGCAGGGCGCTTTGCCGTTCGCTGCCACATCCACCCCAAGATGCATCTGGAAGTTACCGTAAAGTAAATTTTTACCTTCCCTTTCCTTCCCCCTCTCTCCCTTCCTAATTGCGCCGACGCGCAAGAGGTTGAGGGTCCCCCACCTCTTAAGCCAATATCAATGTCGCGCCGTCACACTGGGCCGATCCGAACGATGGTGTTTGGATATGCAAGGTGCGATGTGTGCTGTGCGGTTGCCGCCTATCCCCAGATACCTGATCAAAAGTTCGATCGGCGCGAAAATTTTCGGCGCCTTTCTGGCCATGGGCATCATTGTCGGCGCGCTCGGCATCAACTCCTATTACATCCTGTCGGCCACCGGACGCATCGCCATCGACACCTACGACAAGCCGCTGATGGCGATCAATTTTGCCCGCGCCGCCAGCCTTGATTTTTCCCAGATGCAAAATGAAGCGCTGCGCCTCAAGCTCGCGCCCAAGGTCGAACATGCCGCCATCGACGTGCGCATCGACACGCTGACGACAACCTTCTTTGAAGACCTCGCCGTTGCCGAAGAGCGCACGACGCAGATGAACGAGCATAAAGTGATTAGCGAGATCGAAAAGCTGGTCCGTGCTTGGGACGTTGAGCACAAGCGCGGTCTTTATGTCGGCGACATGTCCAACTTCGAAAAACTCAGCAATCGTATTATCGACCGTTTCGATGTGCTGGTGGAGATGAAGGCTGGGTCGAGTTTTGTGGAGCGGCGCAAGGTGCTCTCGACGATCTCGCGTTTTGAATATGTCAGCGTGGCGGTGACGGGCCTAGCACTTTTGTTGGCCATCGCGTTGACGCTTTTTTTGGCGCGCTCCATCGTTCGACCTTTGCGTGCGGCGGCCCGTGCGGCCGACCGTATTGCCGGTGGCGACATGCAGACGGCCATTCCGCTGGGCCGCAAAGATGAAACCGGCGTCTTGCTGCGCTCCATGCAAGCCATGCAGGACAATATTCGCGCCATGATGGCCGAGAAAAAAGCCCAGCGTCGTTCCGCCGAGACCTATCTCTATGACGCGCTGGAAAGCGCGCGCGAAGGTGTGATGCTGGTCGGTGACGATGGCCATATTATCGTCGCTAATTCCCGCCTTGCCGAATTCTTCCCGCACATCGCCAATGCCTTGAGCGCAGGCAGTCCCTTTGAGGTTGTGTTTGGCCTGTTGCAAATGCAGATCGTCGTCAGCGAAGGCGCGGCCTTCCCCGCCTTTGGCGCAGCGCAGACGTTGATCGGCGCGGAGCCTTGGATGAGCGAATGCCAGATCGACGATGGTCGCTGGCTGCGCATCGAGGCGAGCCCCACCAGCAATGGCGGCACGATCCTCTTCTTTGCTGATTTCACAGATTTGAAAGCGCGCGAAGAAAGCTATCGCCTCGCCAAGGATAAAGCCGAAGTTGCCAGCGCCGCCAAGTCTGCCTTCCTAGCCAATATGAGCCATGAGTTGCGCACGCCGCTCAACGCCATCATCGGTTTTTCAGAAATCATCTCCAGCCAGATCTTTGGCGCCATCGGCAATGCGCGCTACGCCGATTACGCCACCGATATATTGCAAAGCGGTCGCCGTCTTCTCGGCGTCATCAACAATGTGCTCGACATTGCCAGCAGTGAAAGCGGCAAGATGGATGTTGAGATGGAGGGGCTCGATCTCGGTGACATTCTCGCCGATTGCGCCGACACGCTGGCCATCGAATGTAAGCAAGCCGATCTTACCTTTGCAATGGCCGAACTCGCAGGCGTTCTGCCGGTCAGAGGCGACAGCGCCAAGCTGCATCAGATTTTCACCAACCTGTTTTCAAACGCGGTCAAGTTTACCAAAGCCGGTGGGCGCGTGTCTCTGGAGACGCGCCAGCGCAAAGGCCACACCGTTTCGGTGATCCTGCACGACACCGGCATCGGCATGACGCGAGGCGAAATCGATGTGGCGCTGACGCCCTTCGGTCAGGCCGATGCGCGGCTGGAACGGCGCTACGAAGGCGCAGGCCTCGGCCTGCCATTGGCGCAAGCCTATGTGAAGCTGCATGGTGCCGACATGATGATCGACAGTGCGCCGGGGGAGGGCACCACCATCACCCTCAACTTCCCTTGGTGCGCCGCCGTCGAGACGGACCTGCGGTCCTCCTCAGGATGAGGCTTCGAGACGCCGCTTTGCGGCTCCTCAGGATGAGGCCCCGACAGTACGAAAAAGCCGGAACGCATAAAAGCGCTCCGGCTTTCTATTTTTAGCTCTTCCCTTATCCGGATGAGGACCTTATCTCGCCTCAGCTTGGGATACGAACCATCATCTGCTCATAGCCTTTGACGAAGCTTGAGAGGATGCGCTTGGGCGGCTGCATCACTTCGATCTTGGGGTGACGCTTCAGCAGTTCTTCCCAGACGATCTTGAGCTGCATTTCGGCCAGACGGTTGCCGACACAGCGATGCACACCAAAGCCGAAGCTCAGATGCTGGCGCGGGCGGGCGCGGTCGATGAGGAAAGCGTTCGGATTTTCGATCACTTCTTCATCGCGGTTGCCCGAGACGTACCACATGACAACCTTGTCACCGCGTTTGATCAGCTTGCCACCGACTTCGGTGTCAACGAGCGTGGTGCGCCGCATATGCGCCAGCGGCGTCTGCCAACGGATGATTTCTGACACCGCCGAGGGGATAAGCTCCGGGTTTTTGCGGATCTTGGCATATTGCTCGGGATTCTCGTTGAAGGCGAGCAAACCGCCGGTCAGCGAGTTGCGCGTCGTGTCATTGCCGCCGACGATCAGCAGGATGATGTTGCCGAGATATTCCATCGGGTCCATGTTCCGTGTCGATTCGCCATGGGCAAGCATCGAGATCAGATCGCCACCCGGCTCGGCGTTGACGCGCTGGTTCCACAGGTCGGTGAAATAAGCGAGGCACTCGTAGAGCTCTTCCTTGCGCTGCTCTTCCGTTTCGATGATGCCAGCGCCCGGCCGCGTAGTGGCAACGTCGGACCAGCGTGTCAGCTTGCGGCGATCTTCCCAGGGGAAGTCAAACAGCGTCGCCAACATCTGCGTCGTCAGTTCAATGGAGATGTGGTCCACCCAGTCGAAGGTTTCGCCGACCGGCATGGACTCGATCAAGCTAACGGCGCGTTCGCGGATCGTGCTTTCCAGTTTGGCCAGATTGGCCGGGGCGACGATGGGGCTCACCACTTTGCGCTGCGCGTCATGCTTGGGCGGGTCCATGGCGATGAACATCGGCAAGATGAAATCATCGTCCGGGTCGCCAATGGTGATGCCGCCCAAATGCGCGTCCGACGAAAACGCATGATGGTTGGTATCAACCGCCATGATGTCGTTGTACTTCGTCACCGACCAATAGGGGCCAAACTCGCTGTCGCGGCAATAATGAACCGGGTCTTCTTTGCGCAGGCGGTCAAAGAACCCCCACATTGTAAAGTCGCGAAAAAGTTCCGGCTGGCCGACGTCGATCTCTTCCAGCGGAACGGAATAGGGGTCGCGGCCAACCATCGTGCCGCGCAGCACGGCGACTTCCTCGTCTGTCTTGCGCGTCGGCCTTTTGATATCCGAGATATCCATTTTGATTGCGGCTTCGCTCATCTTCGAGTCCTCCAACTCTGTCCCTCCCGGTCCATCTGTTAATGGCCGAGTTATTTCCTTATTGCCCCGACTGTAACCTTGAATGACCGCCCCTGTCATTGTTAGATATGACGCTCGCGTCATCTTTAATTGGCTCATTATATAGACATTTAGGTCTATATAAATGGCTCTTTACCCCCGTTACCCCCCTGTTGCCCGAAGGCTTGCTTGCAAGGGCACGCTGGCCTCCCCACATTACCCTAGAGCGGTGCTGATCTTCGGGCCGCTTGCAGGGTCGCTTTCCTTAGGGAGTATGGGCCAGGGACGATTAAGATGACAAAGATGCTTCAGTTTAACAGCCCCTTTTTGCTGGGCTTCGATGAGATGGAACGGCTGCTCGAACGGGTCGCCAAAGGGTCGGATGGTTATCCGCCCTATAATGTCGAAGAGGCCATCGTAGGCGAGAGCGACCAGCCGCGGCGCGTTTTGCGCATCACGCTGGCGGTTGCAGGCTTTGCCGGCGATGAGCTTGCCGTGACGTTGGAAGAAAATCAGCTCGTCATCCGCGGCCGTCAGCGCGACGGAGAAGGCCGCACCTACCTTCATCGCGGCATCGCGGCCCGCCAGTTTCAGCGCGCCTTTGTGCTGGCCGACGGCATCGAGGTGCTGGGTGCCCGGCTCGACAATGGCTTGCTTGCCATTGATCTGATCCGCCCTGAGCCAACCAACCGCGTCCGCAAGATTGCCATTGTTGATGGCGCACTAGGCGGCGTATCGACGGAACGGGCCGATGCGTGACGTTAAAGGTTGAGAGCCTGAGCGAGAAAGCCTGAGCAAAAAAGATTGAACGACCAGACGCCGCCGCCACATCGAAGGGGCCGCGTGAAAGGAGCGTAAAATGGAAAAGCTGCTTGATAAGGACATGGTGGATGCCACCAACGCCGAAGTGACCACCGGATGGGGCGCAAACGATCTGCGCCATCTGACGCCGGAAACCTTCGCCAATATTGGCGTGCCCAATATTGTGTATGTCCGCGAAATTTTGGCCAGCGATCTCGCCGATGAGCTTGGCCAACTGGGCTCCGAGATCGACGTCCCCGCCGACACGCGCCTCTTTGCGGTCCATGCCGCCAATGGTCAGCGCATGGCCGTCCTCGACGACCGCGCCACCGCTTTCGCCGGCGCCCGCCAGTACGACTTGGAGCCTGTCTCCGTCCACTGAGCGCGCCATCCGTGAATGCAAAAAGCCCCGTGAGCAATCACGGGGCTTTTTCATTTCGTGGGCAAGTGGTTCAGGCGACGCCGCTCACCACCGGCTCTGTCAGGATGGCAAACAGGGCTGCTGGATCATCGCTGGCACGGAGTTTTTCCACTACCGATTGATTGCGCAACAGACGTGAAATTCGCGCTAATGCTTTCAGGTGGTCTGCGCCGGCACCTTCAGGGGCGAGCAGTAAAAACACCAGATCAACCGGCTGGTCATCGACGCTTTCAAAATCAACCGCCGTATCGAGCCGGGCAAACAATCCGTACAGCCGCGTCAACTGGCTGAGCTTGCCATGTGGAATGGCAATGCCGTGACCAACGCCAGTGGACCCGAGACGTTCGCGTTCGAGCAACGTTTCAAAGATCGTTTTGTCAGACAGGCCCGTCAGTTCTGCAGCCCGCGCAGACAAGTCCTGCAGCATTTGCTTTTTGCTGGTTGCTTTGAGATGGGAAATCACCCCTTCAGGTGAGACCAAGTCTTCAAGCTCCATGACTATACGCTCCAAGAATCCAGCAGAAATTGATCTCAACCGAGATCAATCGTTGTGCCGTTTAAGACGTTTGTGAGTCGCGACTTGCGTCGATCCACCCGATATGGCCGTCATTGCGTCGATAGACCAGATTAAGCCCGCCCGTCGCGCCATTGCGAAAAACTTTAAAAACGCTGTTATCGAGGTCCATATGCATGACCGCATCGACAACACTCAAATTTGGCACGGCGGCCGTGCCCTCGGCGATGATGATGGGCTGGGCATCGTCGGCCAGCTCTTCTTCATTGCTCGCGTCAATCACGAACGAGGGAAAATGTTCCGCAGGCAGCTCCACCTTGCCGCCAACGGCATGGCTTTTCAGGCGGCGCTTGTAGCGGCGCAGGCGTTTGTCGAGGCGCTCGGTAGCGGCATCAAAGGCGGCATAAGGATCGCTCGCGCGGCCTTGTGTATTGATGTGCATGCCCGAATCGAGATGTACGGCGCAATCGACCTTCACCTCAAAACCTTCCTTTGTGAACATGACATGGCCCTTGATCGACCTGTCAAAATATTTGCTCACACTGGCCTCGAGGCGTTCGGCAACATGCGTGCTGAGTGCGTCTCCAACATCAAGATGATGTCCGCTGACCTTAACTTCCATGAGAACCTTTCCGGGTCACATCGCGCCATTGTCGCCGGCTTGTGTCGCCCACTTGCGCCCGTCGTCAAACGAAAGACAGGTCAAGTCAGACTTAAAGACAGATCAAAGGTAAACCTAACAACATGACCACCCTTGCCACCCCAGAACCGATTGAGTTCTCGCGGGCTCAATACCGTCCCAGTTTCCGTATCGGACACTGGGGGGGCTCAAGCGCGACGCAACCTAGTTGGCCCAGTTAGAGGTGTCAACCTGCGACCTCCGACGCGATAAAAGACCTTATCATTCAATTACTTAAAGACAAACTCGCAAGACTTTATGGCGGCTTGCGCTACGCTTAGGCATAGGCTTTCTTTTCACGCCTCCGTTGCACTGATGAACGTATGTTCAAGGCTTCGCGATATTTTGCGACGGTGCGTCGCGCAATATCGATTCCTGACGTTTTCAGGATATCAACGATATTATCATCTGAAAGAACGGCGTCATTAAGTTCAGCGTCGATTAATTCCTTGATGCGGTAGCGCACGGCCTCAGCGGAATGCGCTTCGCCGCCCGCTGTGGCGTTGATGGACGAGGTGAAAAAATACTTCATGTCGAAGATACCGCGCGGCGTCGCCATATATTTGGACGCCGTGACGCGGCTCACCGTCGATTCATGCATCGAAATCGCGTCGGCCACGGTACGCAAATTCAAAGGCCGCAAATGCTGGATGCCATACATCAAAAAAGCGTCCTGCTGGCGCACGATTTCGGCGGCCACTTTCAAAATGGTGCGAGCGCGCTGGTCGAGGCTTTTGACGAGCCAGTTGGCGTTGTTGAGACATTCCGACAAATAGGCTTTCGCCTTGGGATCAGCCGATAGCTTGCTGACTTCGGTATAATATTGCTGGTTCACCAACACGCGCGGCAGCGTTTCGGAGTTGAGCTCGATCGCCCATGTGCCGTCGGCGCGCTGGCGAATGAAAACATCAGGGATCACTGGCACCACAGGCTCGCCACCAAAGGCAAGGCCCGGCTTAGGGTTGCAGGTACGAATATCATCGATCATCGAGGTGATGTCTTCGCGGTCCGCGCCACATAGCTTCATCAGCAAATCAAAATCGCGCTGCGCAAAAAGTTCTAGATGGTCGAGAAAAATTTGCATCGTCGGATCGAGGCGGTCGCGCTCGGCCAATTGCAGCGCCAAACATTCTTTCAAGTTGCGCGCGCAGATACCGGTCGGATCAAATGTCTGCAAAACCTTGAGCACGCTCTCGGTCTCTTCCAGTTCTGCCCCCAGTCGGTCGGCAACGTCTGTGAGATCGGCGGCCATATAGCCTGCTTCATTGACGTTATCGATCAGATAGGCACCGATCATGCGCTGGCGTGGGTCTCTCAGCGCCATATGCATCTGGTCGGTCAAATGTTCGCCCAGTGTTTCTTCGCGCGTCAGTGTCGATTCAAAACCAAATTCGCCGTCGCCACTGCCACCTCCGCCGCTGCCGGTCTTGAGGTTTTGCCAGTCCGAGCTGGTTTGTTCAGGGCCTGACGCCGCCGCTTCGTTCTGCGTGTCGCTGCGGCTTTCATCGGCATAAACATTGTCATAATCGACATCAAGGTCGCCTTCGCGCGAGGGCAGTGGGCCATCTTCGCTCAGCGTCAAGGCGGTCTCGGGCGCAGGGCTTGCCTCATGCTCGCTATCTTGCGGGGTGTCACGTTCGGCGTTCAGGCGGTCAGGTTCAGGCTCTGCGCTGCTGGCTTCCAGCAACGGATTTTTTTCGAGCTCCTGCTCGACATATTCGCCAAGTTCAAGATTGCTAAGCTGCAACAGCTTGATCGCCTGTTGCAATTGGGGCGTCATCACCAGGGACTGGCCTTGACGCATTTCCAGTCTGGGTCCTAGCGCCATATTCGGTGCCGCCCGTTACACATGGTTTGCCCCTTTACGCACTTACAACGAAAATCTCTCGCCGAGATAAAGTCGGCGTACGTCTTCGTTTTTGACAATCTCGGAAGGCTCACCTTCCATCAGCACATGGCCGTCATGGATGATGACGGCGCGGTCAATCAGTTCCAGCGTCTCGCGCACATTGTGGTCGGTGATCAGCACCCCAATGCCGCGATCTTTCAGATGCGCCACCAGATCACGAATATCGCCAATGGCAATCGGGTCAATCCCGGCAAAGGGTTCGTCCAGCAGCATGAACGAGGGTTGTGTTGCCAGCGCGCGCGCAATTTCAACGCGGCGACGTTCGCCGCCCGACAGCGCAATCGACGGCGTGCGCCGCAAATGCGTGATCGAAAATTCAGCGAGCAGATCATCGAGGCGCGCTTCGCGGCGGTCGCGGTCTTTTTCCACGACTTCCAGCACGGCGCGAATATTTTGTTCCACCGTCAGCCCGCGAAAGATCGAAGCCTCTTGCGGCAGATAGCCAATGCCCATGCGGGCGCGGCGATACATCGGCAGGTCGGTCACGTCATGGCCATCAAGCGCGATGGTGCCATAGTCGGGGGCGATCAACCCGGTGATCATATAAAAAACAGTGGTCTTGCCCGCGCCATTGGGGCCGAGCAGCCCGACCGCTTCGCCGCGATTGACGTCAAAGCTGACCCCGCGCACGACGGGGCGCCGACGGAAGCTCTTGCCGATCTTGGAAACGCTCAAGCCCGCATTGCTGGTGACCAGACGCGGCCCCTCACTGGGCTCCCGGTTCGGGTTTGCCGTCTTGATTGGTGTCGTCTGGGTCGCTGTTTCGCCGTGGCTTGCCATCGGTTCCCTCAATTCATCGGCCTATAGAACCGCAGTTGGCATTAAAATTGTATGAAATGAAGCCGTTAACCAAGTCCTCATTCACTGTTTAGGGGGGCTAGAGGACTGAAAAAGCGCCTTGACACGGCCATTTCCGGCACCCGTGGCGGTCTCTCCGCCATGGCCGCCCGACACCCGGCTGCGCCCTGAATTAAGGTCAATCGTCAGTTTAGTTCCCCGAATTACGTTTTGCCCCTGCCGCAACACGACCTTGTCGCCCATCACAATCGTGCGCCCCACCACGTCGTAGCGCGCCCAGTCGCCATCGGCCGACTGGTCATCCTTGGACAGCACATGCACCCGGCCTGTGGCGATGATCTGGCGCACCTGTGTGCGCTCGCCTTGTTTGGCGGGCGAATAGGTTGCCTTGAGCCGGTCGGCCCTGAGGCGCGTCATGCCCTGTACGGCCACCACATTGCCGATAAAGGTGGCGGTCTGGCTTTTGTCATCGACTTCGAGCTTGTCGGCTTCGATCTCGACGGGCTCGTTGGGGTTGGTGGCAAATCCTTCCAGCGGATTGCTGGACGTCGCCGCCAGGGCCTGAGGCGCGCTCACCCAGAGCGCCGCACAAGCGACGCCCACAAGCATCGCGCTCGTCAAGCTTCCACCTAACAGGGGCCACCCCAGTAAGCGCCAATTGTGTTTCGGCATCTGGTGTTTCGCCATCATCTTCCCCATCCCGTCACGTCGCCACATCTTGTCATTTGGCCACATCTTGTCATTTGGCATACAGGCGCATTTTGACATGGCCCGTGAAGACCATCTGGCCCTTATCATTGTCGGCTGTCATGGAATCCGCGCGCAGCGTGCCCGCTGGTCCATGTCCTTTGACCGCCTCGTCGCTGGCAAATGTGCCGTGGCGAAAATTGATCTGTGCCGACGTCCCGTGAAACTCATAGCCCGTCGATGCATAGACGTCGATCTTCTGATGCAGCGTCAGTTGCTTCGTTTCGGTATCAAGCAGGCCCGAGGTTGATTGCAGCGACACCCAGTCGCCATTGTCAGCGAGCTTGAGGTCGGCCTGCACATTGTCGAGCGTGATCTGGCTAGGCTTGGCCTTGGATTGGGTCGCGGTGTCGGCTGTCAGCAGATAAGGCTGGCCGCTCCGGTCAAGCCCGGTCACGCGCGGGCTCACCATACGCAGGTCACTATTGAGGGTGGAGATTTCACGAAACGTAATATCGAGCCGGTCGCGTTTGTCAAACACGCCTGAATAAATCAGTACCACCATCAGCAGCGCGATGGCGCTGAGCGGCAGGGCAATCTTCATAATCGAAACAAAATAGCTGTGGCGGCCAAACATCTCGGCGGTCAGCAGCGCCCCGCCAAAATGAGCTTGTTCCGGTTCAGTTGATGATTTGTCTGGGTCTGGGGCGTTGTCGTCAGGCATGTCGGTGCTGCCCATTTTGCGCGCGTCGTTTTCTGGTCCGTTCATATTTATCTATTCTGTTCACGGACAACAAAACCCATACCGATCATGCAGCAAATCATCAAGACGACATCTGGTGCAAGTATGCGCTGAAGCCTTTTGCAGCGTCAACGAAACGCCGCCAAAACCGCCATAAATCGACCCCTTTGCCGCGCGCCCGCGCGCCGGGCCTCGGGCGATGGGCCTAATGCGCGAAAATATCGTCTTCTGGCCAGCCCGCCAGATCAAGCGCGGCCCGGACCGGCAAAAAGGCAAAACAAGCCTTGGCGAGTTCGATGCGGCCTTCGCGCTCCAACATCGCGTCCAGCACCGCCTTCATGGCATGCAGATGCAGCACATCAGATGCGGCATAGGCCAATTGTGGCTCGGTGAGCTTATCGGCACCCCAATCAGAGCTTTGCTGCTGCTTGGACATGTCCACGCCCACCAGCTCGCGTGCCAGATCTTTGAGCCCGTGACGGTCGGTATAGGTCCGCACCAGTTTTGAGGCGATCTTGGTGCAATAGACAGGCGTTGTGACGACGCCGAGGTATTTCTGCATCATCGCTACGTCGAAGCGCGCGAAATGGAAAATCTTCAGCACATCGCCATTGCCCATCAGCGCCCGCAGGTTCGGCGCGTCATAGGTGTCGCGGTCGAGTTGCACCAGATGCGCGTTGCCATCGCCCGCCGACAGTTGCACAAGGCACAATGGATCACGATTAGGGTTCAGCCCCATCGTCTCGGTATCCACTGCTACGCTTGAGCCGAATGTCAGTCCGTCGGGCAGGTCGCCCTTATGTAGTGTGATCGCCATTTGACCTCTGGCCTGGTGGGGCCTTTGCGTGGCCCGTGATCATAATCCCGCCCGGAAACCCGGTTTGGTAGCCAGAACTATGACTGCACCACAAGAAGATGCAAAAAAATGGTGCCCAGGAGAAGACTCGAACTTCCACGCCCTTGCGAGCGCCAGCACCTGAAGCTGGTGCGTCTACCAATTCCGCCACCTGGGCATTTGGAGCGCGAGACTTAAATTGGCCCCATGCGCTTGTCAATCTCCTTCAAGCCCTCCCACTAGCTCAAACCTTCCCCATCTGCGACCCCTTGAAGCCTTTGCCGAGCCCGCCACATTGGGCTATCTAAGAGCAGCAGGCATAGACGACAGGAGATAAAGCAGATGGCGGGCAAAGTGAGAGCCAAAATGGAAGTGCAGCCCGGAGCGCTGATCACCATATTTGGGGGGTCAGGCTTCGTCGGACAGCATGTCGTTCAGGCCCTTGGGAGCCGCGGCTATCGCATTCGTGTCGCCGTGCGCCGCCCCAATGAGGCGTTGTTCCTCAAAATGTCGGGCGTTGTCGGCCAAATCAAGCCGATGCAGGCCAATATCCGCGATGATGCCTCCGTGCGCGCCGCCGTTGAAGGCGCCAGCGCCGTCATCAATCTCGTCGGCATCTTGAGCGAAAGCGGCAAGCAGCGCTTTGAAGCCGTGCATGTCCAAGGGGCAGATCGCATCGCCAAAGCCGCCAAAGCCGCTGGCGTTCCCGTTTTCATCCAGATGTCGTCCATTTCCGCCGATCCTGAGGCCACCTCGCGCTATGCCCGCAGCAAGGCCGCCGGCGAGGCCGCTGTGCGCGCCCATTATCCAGACGCCGCCATCCTGCGCCCCGCCGTCATTTTTGGGGCCGACGATCAGCTCTTCAATCGCTTTGCCGCGCTGGCCCGCCTCCTGCCGGTGCTCCCGGTCATTCATGGCGACACCCATATGCAGCCCGTCTATGTGCACGATGTTGCCGACGCTGTCGTTGCAGCGCTCGAAACCGACGTCGCCGATGGCACAGTGCTGGAGCTTGGCGGGCCTGATGTGATGAGCCTGCGCGAGATCATGGCCCTGACGCTCCGCGTCACGCGCCGCAAGCGTGTCCTGCTGCCGGTGCCTGCTCTGCTCGCCAAGGTGCAAGCCTACTTCCTGCAAATGCTGCCCAATCCACTGCTCACCGTCGATCAAGTGCGCGCGCTCGAAGCCGACACCGTGGTCAGTGAGGCCGCCATCGCCGAGGGCCGCACCCTTGAAGGTCTTGGCCTCACGCCGACAGCGCCCGAAGCGATCTTGCCGTCCTACTTGGCGCGGTTTCGCAAGCGCGGCCAGTTTGATCCCGATGCCGAGCCGATCACGCAAGACTGACCATCACCCGGTCCATGAGGGCAGGGGGCGCATCAAAGGGGCAGACCATGAATATTGGTGAAGTCGCCGAACGCACCGGCGTTCCGCCCAAGACCATCCGCTACTATGAGGAGATCGACCTCATCCCAGCGCCTGCGCGTGGGGATAATGGCTATCGTTCCTATACAGATGATGCCGTCCACACGTTGCGCTTCGTCGCCTCCGCGCGCAATCTGGGCTTCACCGTCGAACAATGCCGCGCCCTGCTGGCGCTCTACCGCGACAAGAGCCGCGCCAGTGCCGACGTCAAGCGTGTCGCCAACGAACGTATTGCCGAAATCGATCGCCGTATCGATGAACTCCAAGCCATGCGCAAGGTGCTCGCCGATCTGGCGCGCCGCTGCCTTGGCGATGACCGCCCCGATTGCCCCATCATTGACGAGCTGAGCGCGCCCACCACAAAAAGCAATAAATCTTCCCACCGCTAAGCCTGTCCAATTCCCGTTTCATGCCCTAGATTGCGAGCCATGCGCCAACTGTACCACCTCCCGATTTCGCCTGCCTCGCGCAAGGTTCGCCTTATGCTGTCAGAAAAAAGCCTCGCCTTCGAGATGATCGAGGAGCGCGACTGGGACCGCCGCGATGATTTTTTGGCGCTTAACCCCGCTGGCGAAGTGCCCGTGCTGATCGAGGACGACGACGAGGTCATCTGCGGGGCGACGGCGATCTGCGAATATTTGGAAGAGGTCCACCCCGCCATCGCCATGCTGCCCGCCACGCCCATTGAGCGCGCCGAAGTGCGCCGCCTCATCGACTGGTTTGATCGTAAGTTCGCCACCGAAGTTTCAGACGGCTTGATCTTTGAAAAAGTCACCCGTCGTTTCCTCACCTCCGCAGATGGCGGTGGCGCACCCGAAATGGGCGTGGTGCGCGCCGCGCTGCACAATCTGCGCTACCACCTCGACTATATCTCCTACCTCATGGAAAGCCGAAGCTGGCTGGCGGGCGACACCCTGACGCTCGCCGACCTCACAGCCGCCGCGCAGCTTTCCTGCCTCGACTATGTCGGCGACGTGCCATGGGGCCAATATGCCGGTGCCAAGGACTGGTATGTCCGCATCAAGTCGCGCCCCGGCTTCCGTCCCATCTTGGCAGATCATGTCCCCGGCATGCCGCCGCCCAAGCTTTATGCCAACCTTGACTTCTAAGCGTAAACCCAAAGATGATCGTCCGATCAAGGAGCGGTTGATAGAGCGTGCCCTTGAAGCAGGCTTCGATAGCGTGCGCATCACCACGCCCGATGCCGCGCCTGAAGCTGTGGCCCGCCTCACGCAATGGCTAGCCGATGGCCGCCACGGCGACATGGTTTGGATGGAAGAAACCGAAAGCCGCCGCGCCCGCGCCCGCACCCGCACCCTCTGGCCCGCCGTCAAAAGCATCATCATGCTGGCCATGAATTATGGCCCTGACGATGATCCGATGGCGCGGCTCGACAAGAAAGACATGGGCAATATCTCCGTCTATGCCCGCCACCGCGACTATCACGACCTCGTCAAATCGCGCCTCAAACAAGTCGCCCGTTGGCTTGCTGAAACAACCGGGCAAGAAGTCAAAGTCTTCGTTGACACAGCCCCCGTCATGGAAAAACCGCTGGCCGGTGCCGCCGGTCTTGGCTGGCAAGGCAAACACACAAATCTCGTCTCGCGCGAATTCGGCTCATGGTTGTTCCTCGGCTCGATCTTCACCACGCTTGAGCTTGAAGCCGACGCGCCTGAAACCGATCACTGCGGCGCCTGCCAGCGTTGCCTTGATGTTTGCCCGACCAAGGCTTTCCCTGCGCCTTATCAGCTCGACGCGCGCCGCTGCATTTCCTACCTCACCATCGAAAATAAAAGCCACATCCCGCGCGAGTTTCGCAAGCCTATCGGCAACCGCATCTATGGCTGTGATGATTGTCTGGCTGTCTGCCCTTGGAATAAATTCGCCCAAAGCGCCCATGAAATGGCGCTGCGCCCGCGCGATGATCTGGTCGCCCCGACACTGGCCGAATTGGTCGAACTCGATGACGCTACTTTCCGCACGCATTTTTCTGGCTCACCCGTCAAACGCATCGGCCGCGATCGTTTCATCCGCAATGTCCTGATCGCCATCGGCAATTCGCGCGACTTGAGCCTGCTGCCCTCCGTCCGCCGCCTACTGGCAGATCCCAACCCCGTCACCCGCGCCATGGCCATCTGGGCTCTAGGCGAACTCGCGCTCGCTGAAGCCCGTGCCATGGCCGTTGACGCGCTGACGCAGGAGCCCGACGAAGACGTGCGTAACGAATGGCAGTCTTGTCTTAGCCCTCCCCCTTGAGGGGGGAGGGTTGGGAGGGGGTGAAGCCGTGAGGTGATGAGTCTCAAGAAGAGGCCCCACCCTAGCCCTCCCCCTCACTTCACCCCGCCACCCACAGCCAAATAGGCCTTCGCCGCCACCGCGCGCGGATCATCTTTCCGGTGCATCTCACCGGCATAAGTGACAACACTCTGCCAGTCAGCCCGCGCGCCAGCCATGTCATGTTGTGCCGCCTTCACGCGCCCGCGCTCTAGCAGCGCCGACAGGTTATGCGGCGCAATGTCGACCGCCCGATTGGTGTCCTCAAGGGCGGCCGCCAGCACACCCAGATTGCGATAGGCCGCGGCGCGCAAGGCCAGTGCATCGGTCGCCGAGGGCAGTTCGGCCAACACCTCGCCGGTGTCGAGACGCACGCCGTCCCAATCCTTTGCCAGCGCCCGGATGTTGGCCCGCTGCATCAGATAGTCGGCGTTGGGGTCAAGCGCCAAAGCTTGATCAATGGCGACGCGTGCGCGTGTCGCATCGCCCGCCAGCGACCAAGCGTCGGCCACTTGGCCAAAAGCTGCCGCGCGGTCGCTCGCCGGTGCGTTTGTGCTCTCCATCGCCAGGGCCACTTCGCTCATGGCGATGGCCGCATCATGGTGGCGTCCGAGGGCTGTCAGCGCCAACGCCTCGCAATGGCGCGCCGCCAGCGCCTTCGGCCCTGCCGCGTCTTCCCAGCCGCGCGCATAGCTCAGTGCCGCCTCGGCGTTGCTCCCTACCAGCTCGACGCAGGTGTCATAATCCTGTGCCGGTGGCTTAGGCGTGGTCGCCGCCATCGCGCCCGTAACACCCCATGCCACGCCCAGCAGGATCGCTCCCGCGCGCACCGCATATTTCATCAAGCTCTGTTTGTTCTTTTGCATGGGCTGTAAGGTCTTTCACATTCCGGCTTTTTGCAAGCCATCCTGCCAACTCTTTAGCTATCTCAAATGAAATCTGTGAGAGGTGAAGCGCCCGTGTCTGCCGCCCCCAAAAAACTCTTCTGCTTCGGCCTTGGTTTTTCGTCGCAGGCGCTGGCCCGCCGTCTCTTGCCCCAAGGCTTTGCCATCGCAGGCACCTGCCGCACGTTTGAAAAAGCGCAACGTTTGAGCGAGCAGGGCATCACGGCCCATGTCTTCAGCCCCGACCACCCGCTCGACGCAGAGGTGCTGACCGGCACCACACATCTCCTCTTGTCGATCCCGCCTGATGAGCAAGGCGACCCCGTCGCCCGCCTCTTTGGTGCAGCGTTACAAAACCTCTCGCTCGATTGGGCAGGCTATCTCTCCACCACCGGCGTCTATGGGGACCGTGGTGGCGAGCAGGTGGGCGAGGCCTCGCCGCTCACGCCCACAACCCAGCGCGGCGCGCGTCGCCTCCTCGCCGAGCAGCAATGGAGCGCCCTCAACCTACCGCTCCACATCTTCCGCCTTGCTGGTATTTATGGGCCGGGCCGCAACCCGCTTGTCTCTCTGCGCCAAGGCAAGGCGCGCCGCATCATCAAACCGGGTCAAATTTTTTCACGCATCCACGTCGAAGACATCGCCACAGTGCTCGCCGCCTCGATCGCCAAACCCAACCCCGGCGCTGCCTATAACGTCTGCGACAACGAACCCGCGCCGCCGCAAGACGTCATCACTTACGCTGCCCAACTCCTAGGAATGACGCCCCCTCCCGAAATCGCCTTCGAAGATGCCGACCTCTCGCCCATGGCCAAAAGCTTTTATGCCGACAGCAAACGCGTCTCGAACCAACGCCTGCGTGAAGAATTGGGCGTCACGCTTACCTATCCGACGTATCGTGAAGGGCTGCGTGCGTTATCGAAACAATCAAACTAAAATGTCTTGTCATGCGCGGGCCCATTTCAAGTCAAAGGTGGCCGCGTATCCACGTCTTCTGACGCACTGGCGTCATGCGCGGGCTCGACCCGCGTATCCACGTCTTCCTCAAAAGTAACTCTCATAAAGATCATTCCATTCTGGATTGATCCAATGGATGAGCTTCACCTTCCACTCACGACGCCAATGCTTGATGTTCTTCTCACGCTGGATTGCCGCCATCATATTCAGATGCTCTTCCGCATAGACCAGCCGCTTCAACCCAACTACTGTTTGGTGAACCCATCAACGACACCTGCTCGGTGTTGATAAGCACGTTGGGCAAGGTTTGATGTGACACCCACATAAAGCGTCCCATTCGGCTTGTCCGTCATGATGTAAACCCAAGCGCTTTTCATGTCGCCAAGAGTTCGAATTTTCCGCGATGAGGTCAAACAAAAAATCTGTCATGCGCGGACTTGATCCGCGTATCCACGTCTCGCCACAAGGGGTGCTTTCAAGACGTGGATGGCCGGGTCAAGCCCGGCCATGACGATCATTTTGCAAGGTACTATTGCGCGCCTGTCTTACCCCTCAACCCCCACCAACACATCCCCCACCACCGCTACAAGCCGCGCAATATCCGCTTCTCCCGACAGCCGGTGATCGCCCGCCTTGGCCAAATTCACCACCACATCATCACTCGTCAAAGCCGCCGCCAGCCGCATTGCGTGTTGCCACGGCACGCTGTCATCTTTCATCCCCTGCAAAATCCGCACAGGGCCGGCAAACGCAATCGGCGCACCGAGCAGCAAATGCGTGCGCCCCTCCGTGATCAAATTCAGCGTGATCTCATAGGGCTCATCATCATACTCAGACGGCTCGCGATAGAGGCCGTCGCGCGTCAGCGTCGCGCGTACCTCGTCCGAAAAGCCCTTCCACATCAGATCTTCTGTAAAGTCCGGCGCAGGGGCCACCAGCACCAGCGCGGCCACCCGTTCAGGTCGCGCCAATGCCACCAGCAGCGCGATCCAACCGCCCATGCTGGAGCCGATCAGCACTTGGCGCCCCGTGGTCAGCTCATCAAACGCCGCCAACGCATCTTCGCGCCAGCGCCCAATGGTGCCGTCCGTGAAAGTGCCGCTCGATGCCCCATGGCCGAAATAATCAAAGCGCAGAAAAGCGCGCCCCGCCTCTTGCGCCCATGCGCTCAGCGCTTGCGCCTTCGTCCCCGTCATGTCGGATTTAAAACCACCCAGCCAGACAAGCCCGGTCGGCCCCGCAGGGCGCGCAGGCACATCCATCTCATAGGCCAGTTGCTCGCCATCAGGCCGCGCGAGCTTGCCGCGGCGCGTTGTCTCGGTCATCTTGGTTCTCTGTAACTGCAAAAAAGAAGCGTGGCCATTCAACCGAACTTTACGCTGCGCGTCGACAAAGGACCGCCCCTTGTCCACTTCGTTCGATGATCTATCTCGCCCGACCATTTTGCAAATCGTGCCGACGCTCAATATCGGCGGGGCCGAGCGCACCACGGTCGATATCGCGCGCGCCATTGTTGCGGCAGGGGGCAGGGCGCTCGTCGCCAGTTCCGGTGGGCGTCTTGTGCCTGAACTCATTGACGCAGGCGCCGAGCATATCGAGATGGACATGCACTCAAAAAATCCGATCGTCATGGCGTTGAATGTCGAACGTCTGACGCGTCTCATCAGGCACGAAAAAGTGGACCTCGTGCATGCCCGTTCGCGCGCGCCCGCTTGGTCGGCATTGGCAGCCGCGCGCCGCACCGCGCGGCCCTTCGTCACCACCTATCATTCCAAAGTGCATGAAGCGCCGCGCCTTAAGGTCTTCTATAATTCCGTCATGGCGTGCGGCGATGCCATCATCGCCAATTCGGCTTACACCGCGGCGCGCATCGCGCGCGTCCACAAGCCAGATGCCGCGCGTATCTTTACCGTGCCGCGCGGTATTGACACGCATCATTTCGATCCTGCTCAAGTCGGGCCTAAACGTGTCGCCGCCCTGCGCGCCAAATGGCAACTTGAGGCGGGCCCGCGCCTCACCTTCATGTTGCCCGCGCGCCTGACGCGCTGGAAAGGCCAGACGCTTGCCGTTGAAGCCGCCGCTGCACTGAAACAAGCACAAGGCGCGACTTTTCAGCTTTTGCTCGTTGGCGACGCGCAAGGCCGCGCGGCTTATGTGAGCGAACTGGAGCACCAGATCACACAGCATAATCTTGATGATGTGGTGCGTCTCACAGGCGCTTGCGACGATATGCCAGCGGCCTATGCGCTGTGCGATGTCGTACTCTCACCCTCCATTGAGCCCGAACCTTTCGGGCGCACAGCGGTCGAGGCGCAAGCCATGCAGAAGCCCGTCATTGCAAGCGACAGCGGTGGTCAGCGCGAAACCGTGTTGACGCCCGACGCCACCATGGGTGCCGACATCAGTGGTGCCGACGCCGTAGGTGCCGACGCCGCAACCGGCTTTGGCGTCACGGTTGATGATGCGACCGCGCTCGCCGATGCCATGGCCGCCATGCTGCACCTTTCCTCTGATGCGCGCGCTGCCATGGGCATGAGGGGGCGCGCCAATGTGCTAGCGCATTTTTCTGTTGAGGCGATGGCAGATGCGACGCTCGCGATTTACGCGCGTCTGCTTCGACCGGCACATGGCTGACGACAGAGAACACGTAAGCCCCATCCCCGCAGGCCCTATCCTTGTTATATGGCTTGCCCCAGACGGCGAGGCCGAAGCGCGCCTTGTGTTGCTGCGCGCGCTTTATCATGGCGCGCGCATTGTTGTTCTCACCCGGCCCGAAGCCCGTTCGCGTTTTGCCGGCATCGCCGATGAGGTTTGGAGCGAAGGCAATGTGCGCGGGCCGTCGCGTTTTCTGGCTTTAATGCGGCGCATTTCGTGGATGAGCTTCACCCATGTGCATGATCTCGATGGCAGCTTCTTGACGCGTTTCATGCGGCTTTGTGTCTGGCCGAGGCCCAAATGGCATAGCCACGGGTCTTGAATCGGCTGCAAACCACCCCGAAGTGATACCTATGGCCTCCCATGTGGCCCTAAGGCACTTGCGGCGCGCGCCCATCAAATCTATAGATTTGCCTTGAATGTCTGGCAGGAAGCCCGTTTTTGGGCTTGTGGTCCCGTTTATCGGCACTAGAGCAAAAGTGTTGTGGCTGCTGCAGGACGAGATAGAAGGAGATGATTACATAGCTCGCAGACCAATCCAGACGCCGCCCACCCGTGAGGGCCCGCGTATTAATGAGATGATCGACGAATCATCCGTTCTTTTCATTGACGCTGAAGGCGAAAAACGCGGCGTTATTCCAACTGTGGACGCCATGCGTATGGCAGAGGAAGCCGGGCTCGACCTCGTCGAAGTGTCGCCCAATTCCAAACCGCCCGTATGCAAGCTGCTCGACTTTGGGAAATTCAAATTCCAGGCGCAGAAAAAGGCCAACGAGGCCCGCAAGAAACAAAAGACCGTCGAGGTCAAAGAAATCAAGATGCGCCCGAACATCGACGTGCATGATTATGACGTGAAGATGAAATCAATGCTTCGCTTCTTTGAAGAAGGCGACAAGGTCAAAGTGACTTTGCGTTTCCGTGGCCGCGAAATGGCACATCAAGAACTCGGCATGGCGCTCTTGAACAAAGTCAAAGAGCAGGTCGAAGAGATTTCCAAGGTGGAAGCCTATCCCCGCCTTGAAGGCCGTCAGATGGTCATGGTGCTGGCGCCGAAGTAAGGCCGCCCCAATCACCGGGGTAAAAAGCCCCGAGGATAAAAGGCCCAGCCATCGCGCTGGGCCTTTTTCATAGCCTCGACAAAGCTCGGCATGAATTGGCTCGTTTTCCTGCAGGAAAAGCTCGCAATTCATGCAAGCTCTTGAGCCAGTCGATCCGGCCGATCCGTCAGAATGGCATCGACCCCCAAAGCCGCCAGCCGTCGCATCTCGGCGGGCTCATCCACCGTCCAGCAAGACACGCTAAGGTTGAGTTGGCGGGCAAGGGCGACCGTCTCTGGTGTCACATCCCCATGCCAGGCAAACCACCCATCCGCCGGGCCTGCGCCCATCGCCTTCAGCATCCGCGCGGCAAATGTCGGTCCCGTTTGGGCGCGCCAATCAAAGCCCGCTGCCCATGGTGCCCCGCCTGCCGACGCTGCGCGCACGGCGGCATTTTCGGACCCCGGTGTGTCATGCGCCGCCGAGGCGTCATCGGGATCAAGTAGCGCAAAAAGATTCGTCGTGAAGGCGTTGGGAATGTCTGGCGCGATTTTTTTTGCATGTGCTAAAGCCCGCCAATCAAACGAAACAAAGCTCACATGGGCTTCCATTTTCATCTGCCGGACCAGCGAAACCGCAGTGTTTGCAAGCACTTCTGGGTCTGCCGACTGGCTGAGATCAAGCAGCGCCGTTTTGAGTTCCACATAGATTCGAAAATCAGGTTTGGCTGTCTCGCGCACCAAAGCAAAGACGTCCTCAAGGCGTGGCACCACCGCCCCATCGCAGGGCGTTTGCTCAGGATAACGCGCGCTATAGCCCGCCCCCGGTCGCAACCGACCAATGTCAAAAGCGCTCAACTCGGTATAGGTGAGCGCCTTGATCAGCGGCGTCGGCCGCGTCAGCCAAGCGCCATCCTTGCCCCGCGCGATCGCCGGTTTCAGGCTCTCATCATGATGCACCACCGCAACGCCATCGCGCGTCAAATGCACATCAAGCTCAATCCCGTCAGCGCCCATATCAATGGCGTGACGAAATCCCTCAAGCGTGTTTTCCGGCCAAAGGCCCGCCCCGCCGCGATGGGCAATTTGCAATGGTTTTGACATCTGATTTCTTTCGTGACCGCCCCGAACATACGCAAACTAGCCGAGCCAACGGCGAAAATCTGCCAGTGATTTGCCTCATGCGTATTTGCTCAAAACTGGCCAGTTTCCACCAATATGGATGGGGTTGGGTTTGTTCTAAACGCCTTAGTAATAGATCTTATGGCCTACATATACGAGTGGGGTCGACAGTCAGACCTCCAGCCACATCCGTTTATGTCGAAGGGGTCATCCGATGTTGTTGCAAGATATGTGGAGACATTTCCGGCGGCATCGCCGTCGTGTTTCATTTTATGATTCCGACGTCATGCGCGAAGCGGTCAAGACAGCGGGACCGGTCAATATCGGTTGGCTGACGGACGATGCCTTGCGTGAAATTGTCGAAACCGAACCCAATACCATTCGCTCCGAATACGCCCATCATGAACTCGAAATGCGCGCCATCCGCCGCCGTCAGTCGAGCATGCCCGACACCCAATACACTGGTCATTGATGGCGCAGGACAACAGGAATGCAGGGCCTGACCGCCGCTAGCTGAGCTGTTCCCGCTTGATCTTTAGGCCTGATGCGTCGCGGTCCCATGTGTCGGCCGTGATGCCTTGCACACGCAGTTCCGCCTTTTGCACTTTTGCGGTCTCTGTTTTGGGCAAGGCGTCAACAATTCGGATATAGCGCGGCACCATGAAATAGGGCAGGCGTGTCGCGAGAAAGGTAACAAGGGCGCCCGCGTCAATCTTCTGGCCGGCAACAGGTGCCACAATCGCCATCACATCGTCTTCGCCCAGCGGGCTTGGCACCCCGATTGCAGCGGCTTCCTGCACATGCGGATGTGCAATGATTTCAGCCTCGACCTCAAAGGAAGAAATATTTTCGCCGCGCCGCCGGATCGCATCTTTCATGCGATCGACAAAATAGAAATTGCCATCGGCATCTTGGCGAAACGCATCGCCTGTATGAAACCATCCATTGCGCCAGGCGCGCGCCGTCGCCTCAGGGTTTTTCAGATAGCCATGCATCATGGCGAAGGGGCGGTCTGTGCGCAGGATCATTTCGCCGACTGTTCCTAGCGGTATTTCGCAATCATTTTCATCGACCAGCCGCACATCAACCCCGGCGCGCTTTGTGCCACAGGTGCCGAGCGCCGTTGGATTGACCTTGGAGACGATGGGTGATGAAATCTCGGTCATGTTGAAGATCGTATAAATATCAACGCCGAAGCGATCACGGAACGCGCTGGCGTTTTCCATCAGGGGCACCATGAGCGCAAGGCGCAGATTGTGGTCTTTGTCGCGGTCGCTTGGCAATTCCTTCAACAAAAAAGTCGCCATCACGCCGAGAAGAAACGCCACCGTACAGTCCGTGCGGCGCACGAAATTCCAGAATTCGTCGGTCTTGTAATTCTCCCAAAGTGCAATCGAGCCGCCGCGCGCGAGCATCACGAAGGGAAGCCCGATGCCGCCGATGTGAAAGATTGGCATGTTGATGAGAAAACGATCATCGCCCGTGACAAAGGGCCAAGTCTCCGGGCCTGCATTGGTGAAGAGATGAAGATAGGACATCAGCACGCCTTTGGACGGGCCAGTTGTGCCGGAGGTATAGACCACGGCTTGCGTGTCCCAAGGTTCAATGGCGCGCGCGAGAGGGTGCAAATCCCCTTCGGGCTCCGCCTCAAACCGTGATGTGTGAAGGCTCATTGGCTCACGCACCTCGGGGCCTACGACAACAATGTGTTCAAGCGCAGAAAGCGCAATATCGTCGAGGCGTGGCAGCAAATCGCCATGCGCGACGAGCAGTTTGGCGTCGCTGTTTTCGATTACATGCTCAAGAATGGCGCCGACATAGGCGGTATTGATCGGCACGAACACGGCCCCGATATAATTCACCGCAAAGAAGGTAAGCAGAGCTTCGGCCCCATTGGGCAACCATGCCGCCACATGATCACCCTGCGCAACGCCAAGATTTTGCAGCGCGATGCCGCGCGCAATGACGCGTTGCCTTGTCCCTGCATAGGTCCAGCTTGTCCCATCCCCAAAAACGACGAAGACTTTGTCGGGCGTTTCATGGGTGCGCCGATCAAGGGCGTAGCGCAACACGCAGGCATGGCGCGGCGGAATGCGTGGGTCGCCAGTGGCCGTGTTGATGTCGCTCATGCATGTCTCCTTAGCATTGCAGACGGCTTAGCGTGATGTCTCCTGTTTCGGCGTGACGACCATATGGGTCACCATTTTCTGGGTCTGTACCACCACCTCACTGGGCGAGCGCCGCCCACCCGGCTGAAACCAGTTCGCGGTCCATGACATCAACCCGCTGATCGAAATCGCGGCAAAGCCGGTGTCTTCAATGTCGAATGCGCCGCATGTGACACCTTCATCGAGCAGTTTTTCCAACCGCGTGTCAAAGGCCTTGCGCAGCTTTCGGATGGCCCGCGCCGTGTCAGGTTCAAGGTTCATTTCTTCACGCTGATAGACGGCGATATATTCTTGGTTTTCAAGGATCAGCGTCGTCACCCGATCGACCATCGCTTTGAGCCGCGTTAGGGGTGGGCCGTCGGTTGTCATCACCTCGTCAAACGCCGTCAGGCAAAGCCTGATGCCGCGCTCGCTGATTTCGCGCAGAATTTCAGCCTTGTTGCGATAGTAGCTGTAGATAAAGGGCTTAGTAACATTGAGCCGCTCGGCGACCGCGTCCAGCGTCGTGCCTTCATAGCCCTGAGCGTAGAAGAGATGGCAGGCCTCCTCAAGGATCAGTCGACGCTTATAGGCAGAAATCTCACCCTTCACGTCGCGCCCTGTCATATCGGGTTTTGTCTTGGCTTTGGTCGTCACGTTCGCCGGGCGCGCCATGCTCAGAGCGCCGTCTTGAGGAACGCCACGACGTCGCTGGCGCTATTGACGGGGCGTGGATTGGTGCGCGCCCAAATGTCGAGCATGATGGCGTCAGCCAGACGCGGCAGATCGCTTTCGCCAACACCAACTTCACCGAGGGATCGCGGCATGCCGAGGTCGCGTATCAGCCTGTCCACCACAATATGTGCCGCCTCGTTTGGTGCGCCAAGCGCCGCGCTGATGCGCGTTTGTCTGTCGCCATTGGCGCTGGCATTGAAAGCCAGCGCATAAGGCGCCATGACGCAAGAGGTGTGGCCATGCGGCACATCGAACGTGCCGCCAAGCGCGTGGCCTGTCGCATGGCTCAGACCCATTGGCACGCCAGCGATCACCGGGATCATGGATTGCCATGCGCCGACCTGACATTTCAAGCGGCCGTCGAGATCGTCTGGATCAGCCTTCACGCGCATGAGACCTTCGCCAAGCAGACGCAGCGCACTTTCAGCCATGCTGTCGCAGAAATAATTAGACTGGAATGAGCCGAGCGTTTCCAGTGCATGGTCCAGCGCGCGCACGCCCGTTGAAAGCCAAAGCCATTCCGGCGTGTGCCGTGTGATCGCCGGGTCGAGTACGATGGCGACGGGAGCCATCATCGGGTGTTCATAGCCCTGCTTGAGTTTGACGCGTTCATCGGTCGCGCCGCTCAGCGTGTTGAACTCGCCACCCGACAAGGTGGTAGGCACGCAAATGACGCGCACATCGGGCGCCGCAAAATCAGGGTTTGTCACTACGCCGTTCTTGTTCACGAACATATGAAACGGTTCCATATCTTCATGCGTCTTGAGATCGTGCTTGAGGCAAACCGACATGATTTTAGCGGCATCTGTCACCGAGCCGCCACCGATGGAAACAATGAGGTCGGTTTTTGCCTCACGCGCTGCTGCACTTGCCGCCAGCACCGCGCTGCGCGGCCCATGCGGCGGCATACCGTCATAGAGCCCGGCAAAGCGTGCCCCTAGCGCCTTGGTAATCTTGGCAATTTCGTCTGTTTTTTGATTGAGGCTCGCGCTGACCAGCAGGAAGACGCGCCTAGCACCCAGACGTGTTGCTTCTGCCTGCACCGCGTCTGCGGCCGCCTGGCCGATTAACACGCGTTCCGTTGCCGTCTGAATATAAGTGCCCGCGCCCGCGCTCGAACCTGCCATGGTCTTTGCCCCCGGTGATCGTCGCAGTATAGGGGCTTGCATGGCTACCCACCAGTATATAAAATAGAAGTTCGGTATATTGCGCTGCAAAACAATAATGGCAGCCAGTCATTCGGTCGGGGAGGATCGTCATGAAGTTCGGTGTGTTCTACGAGTTGCAATTGCCCAAGCCATGGTTGCCCGGTGACGAAGAGCGCCTATTCCATGAGGCGCTCGATCAGGTGGTGCTGGCCGACAAGCTCGGCTTTGATCATGCATGGGAAGTGGAGCATCATTTTCTTGACGAATATTCCCATTCATCCGCACCGGAAGTTTTTCTGTCGGCGGCCGCCGCGCGCACTAAAAACATTCGCGTCGGCCATGGCATCCGTCAGGTAATCCCGAACTACAACCATCCAGCGCGCACCGCCGAAGGGCTGGCAACCCTCGACATCATTTCGCGCGGGCGTGTTGATTTTGGCATTGGCGAAGGCGCGACGCGTCTGGAGCTTGGCGGTTTCAACATCCCGGCCAAGGAAAAACGCGCCATGGCCATCGAGGCGGGCGAGCAGATCGCCAATATGATGGTGCTCGACCCCTATCCCGGTTTTGAGGGCCAGTATTTTTCGATGCCATGCCGCAACGTGCTGCCCAAGCCCGTGCAAAAACCACATCCGCCCATGTGGATGGCCTGCACCAATCGCGACACGATCAAGATCGCCGCGCAATTGGGTGTTGGCGCGCTGGCATTTTCATTTCTGGATCCTGAGGAAGCCAACGCTTGGTCAGAGATTTATTACGGCATCATCAAGTCTGATCAGTGCAAGCCCATCGGGCACAGCGTTAATGCCAATATCGCCATGGTGTCGAATTTTTCCGTGCACCATGATCGCGCCGAGGCCATTCGGCGTGGCCACGAAGGCTTTGAATTTTTTGGCTATGCGCTCAATGCGCTGGTCGCGCACGACACGGTGCCTGGCCGCACCGATATGTGGGGCGATTATCTGAAAAAGCGTGGCAACCGC
This sequence comes from Parvibaculaceae bacterium, assembly GCA_041688015.1. Classification (GTDB taxonomy): domain Bacteria; phylum Pseudomonadota; class Alphaproteobacteria; order Parvibaculales; family Parvibaculaceae; genus Parvibaculum. The sequence continues at coordinate 106,140 of JBDNIY010000014.1, read as the reverse complement.
ACGCAGGAAATCATCGACGCCGCGGCGCGCGCTGAAAACATCGCCACCGGCATCGGCACGCCTGAAGACATGCGCCAGCATTTGCGCGCTTTTCAGGCCTCAGGCATCGACCAAGTCATCTTTATGCAGCAGGCCGGACGCAACCTACACGAGCATATTTGTCAATCGCTCGAACTCTTCGCCGCCGAAGTCATGCCGGAGTTCAAGGCCGAGGTGGCCGAGCGTGAAGCCAAGAAGGCCAAGGAGCTTGCCCCCTATATCGAAGCAGCCTTGGCCCGCAAAAACTGGATGAAACCGCTTGCCGACGATGAAATCCCCGTTGTCCGCGCCTCAGTTGCCAAGGCGCAAGTCAATCAGACGAGCGCGACGAAGTAGGCTTGTTTCCTATGACAATCGATAGCGGTTTATTTTTGTGTAAATTTGTTATCGTTCGTCAAAAGAACAAAATTGGGGGGCCATGAAACTCGCCCATTGCAGCGCTGCGCCAGTTCGTGTGGTGGCTTTCGTTTCATAATACCCGACAGTGATGGCCGCGTAGGCTATCCTTGCGGCGACCTTGGAGGAGGATCGCGCGTGATGATGTTTAAAAGGGAAGCCCGCACCGTGCTGGCGGCCATCAGCCTTTTTGCGCTGACAGGGTGCGACCCGGCACCATCTGATACAGAGCCACCACAAGACCAGGCCGCCCATACCTTTGCGGGCAGACTGGTTGGCTGTGCAGGTGTTGCCGAAGGATTTGGCCGCGATTGGGTCGTTCAGCCTTACGGTAAATTTGAAGTCTTACTGGGCGATGTCAGCGCCCTGCCCATCAGCTCTCTGCGCGTCATCCGTCCCGGAACGATGGTGACGAGAGACTATCTTCCCGACCGTCTCAACGTCACGCTTGATGAAAATGACGTGGTGAGCAAGTTTCACTGCGGCTGACGCGGCCTCTGGTCACTCGCCGACATGCTTGAGCGGGCAAGGAGGCCAGCCATTTCGTCTCACCCGCCTCATCTGGCCCCAATTTTGGGCCAATCGCCTTGACCTCACGGGGATTTTCCTTATAAATCCGCGACTTCGGGGCGATCCGGCCATGAAGGGCATGCCGTGACCGTCCGAAATGCCAAGACTAGCCTCATTTTTCCTTGAAATATCAAGGTCTTCAGCGAGTGAGGCTGACCCAAAAGGAGTGCAAAATGCCCAAGTTGAAGACCAAGAGCGGTACCAAGAAACGCTTCAGGCTTACCGCTTCAGGCCTGGTGAAACGTGGTCAAGCTGGCAAACGCCACATGATGATCCGTCGATCCAACAAGCAGATCCGGAATAAGCGCGGCACGACGATCATGTCCAAAGTGGACGCGGCACGTGTGCTTAAATACTTCATGCCGAACGCGTGAAGCCCCGGACACCCTGAAGAGGAATTGAACCATGTCGCGCGTTAAACGGGGCGTTACCACCCACGCCCGCCACCGCAAAGTAATTAAGGCAGCGAAGGGCTTTTACGGCCGTCGCAAGAACACCTTCCGTATCGCCAATCAGGCGGTCGAGAAGGCCGGCCAATATGCCTATCGTGACCGTCGCACGAGGAAGCGCAACTTCCGCTCGCTCTGGATCCAGCGCATCAACGCTGCGACCCGCGAGCTTGGCCTGACTTATGGCCGATTTATCGACGGTCTCAGCAAGGCTGGCATCGAGGTTGACCGCAAGGTGCTCTCTGATCTTGCCATCCATGAACCTGAGGCCTTCAAGGTCCTGGTCGAAAAGGCCCAAGCAGCCCTCGATTAAGGCGCCTGCTGCCCTTTACCTGACCCTTCAGGGCCGATACACCCGTCGGGGCTCGCATGTGCGCATGCGGGCCTGACCGGGGTGGGGCGGATCCGCTATTCTCAATCGCGTTCCCTCGCCACCGAGCTGACCCCCGGCGCTTGGCGATTTTTGACGTTTGAGAAAGCTCATGACGGATATTCAGGACCTCGAAAAACTCGAAACAGAATTCGGCACAGCCATTGCGGATGCGATGGACGAAGCCACGCTCGAAACCGTGCGCGTCGCCGCCCTTGGCAAAAAGGGCCGCGTTTCGGAGCTAATGAAGAGCCTTGGCGGCATGAGCGCGGACGAGCGCAAGACCGCGGGGCCTGCGCTCAACGGCCTGAAGGATCGCCTCAATGCGGCATTGAGTGACCGCAAGGCAGCGCTCGCCCAAGCCGCGCTTGAAGCACGCCTCGCCAACGAAAAGATCGATTTGACCCTGCCGGTGCGCGAGAGCGCCGCCGAAGTCGGCCGCATCCATCCGCTCAGCCAAGTGCTTGACGAAGTTGTCGCCATTTTCGCTGATATGGGCTTTGCCTATGAGCAGGGGCCAGACATTGAAACCGACCATTATAATTTCACGGCGCTGAACTTTCCTGAGGCTCATCCAGCGCGTGAAATGCACGACACCTTCTATTTTGAGCCCCGCGCTGATGGCTCGCGTCTGCTGCTGCGCACGCATACAAGCCCCGTGCAGGTACGCACGATGGAAAAGGGCAAACCACCTTTCCGCTTCATCTGCCCCGGCCGCACCTATCGCAGCGATAGCGACCAAACGCACACGCCCCAGTTTCATCAGATTGAAGGCCTTGTGATCGACGAGACCACGCATATGGGCCATCTGAAATGGGTGCTGGAAGAATTCCTCGCCGCCTTCTTTGAAGTTGAAGGCGTGGAGTTGCGGATGCGCCCGTCTTTCTTTCCTTTCACCGAACCCTCGATGGAAGTTGATGTGCGTTGCGCCCGTCTCGGCAATGAAATCCGCATTGGCGAAGGTGACGATTGGCTGGAAATCCTCGGTTGCGGCATGGTCCATCCTAATGTGCTGAAAGCCGTGGGCCTCGACCCCGAAAAATATCAAGGCTTTGCTTTCGGCATCGGCCTCGACCGTATCGCCATGCTCAAATATGGCATTCCCGACCTACGCGCCTTCTTTGAAAGCGACCTGCGCTGGTTGCGTCACTATGGTTTTTCGGCGCTTGATATGCCGTCACTGGCCGGAGGGCTCTCGTCGTGAAGTTCACACTCTCTTGGCTGAAGCAGCCGCTCGAAACCGATGCAACGCTTGATCAGATCGTTGAACAATTGACCATGCTTGGCCTCGAAGTCGAAGGCGTGGAAGACCCGACGCTGGTGCTCGCGCCGTTTCGCGTTGCCAAAATCCTTGAAGCCGCGCCCCATCCCGATGCCGACAAATTGCAAGTCTGCAAGGTCGAAGCGCTCGTCGATGGCAAGGTTGAGGTCTTGCAGGTTGTTTGCGGTGCGCCCAACGCGCGCGCGGGCCTCACAGGTGTGTTCGCGCCCTCTGGTGTCACGATCCCCGCTAATGGCATGGTGCTGAAGCCGACAAAAATTCGCGGCGTTGAATCAAACGGCATGATGTGTTCCGAGCGCGAATTGGAACTGTCGGACGAACACACTGGCATCATCGAACTGCCCGACACTTGGGCGGTTGGTACACTGGCGTCTGAGGCCTTGGGCGCGAACGATCCTGTTATCGATATTGCTATTACGCCCAACCGCCCCGATTGCCTCGGCGTTTATGGCGTGGCGCGCGACCTTGCCGCCGCCGGTCTTGGCCGTCTGCGCGAAGGTCATATCCCGCCGGTTAAAGGCATATTCGACAGCCCCATCGGTATCAAGCTCGATTTTGCTGAAGGCACGGAAGACGCCTGCCCAATTTTCGCGGGCCGCCTGATCCGAGGCGTGAAAAATGGCTCAAGCCCGGAATGGTTGCAGAAGTACCTGATCGCCGTGGGTCTTCGTCCCATCAACGCGCTGGTGGACATCACCAATTTCATCTCGCTGGACCGCGCTCGCCCGCTTCACGTTTATGACGCGGCCAAGGTCAAAGGCGATCTCACCGCCCGTCTCGGTCGCAAGGGTGAAAAGCTCGTCGCGCTCGACGGCAAGACCTATGACGTTGCGCCGGATTATTGCGTCATCGCTGACGATGAAAATGTGCTTGGCTTTGCTGGTGTCATGGGGGGCGAAACATCGGGCTCGTCGGAGACGACCACGGACGTCTTTATCGAAAGCGCCTATTTTGATCCAGTGCGCACCGCCAAGACAGGCCGCGCCACGGGGATTATTTCTGACGCGCGTTATCGTTTTGAGCGCGGCATCGACCCCGCTTTCACCGTGCCGGGCCTTGAGCTTGCAACGAAGATGATCCTTGAGCTTTGCGGCGGCGAGCCGTCCAACATCATCGTGGCGGGTCACGCACCTGATACGATCAAACACATTAACTTCGATCCGATGCGTGTTGAAAAGCTCACAGGCCTTTCTCTGGCGCGCAATCAATCGACAAGCATCCTTGAAGCCCTGGGCTTTGAGGTCAGTGAAAAGGCGGGCGGGCATCTCGATGTGGCCGTGCCTTCATGGCGTCCCGACATCGACGGTAGCGCCGATCTGGTTGAAGAAGTTGTGCGTGTGCATGGTCTTGCTGGTGTGAAGTCGGTTGCCTTGCCGCGCGTCCATGCGGTGGCAAAGCCTGTCCTATCGGCGTCATTGCGCCGTGAACGCTTGGCGCGCCGCGCGCTGGCCGCGCGTGGCCTCGTCGAAACAGTGAATTGGTCTTTTGTGTCCGAAGCGCAAGCCACGCTTTTTGGTGGCGGCAACGCGACCCCGGCCTTGAAACTCGCCAATCCGATTTCTGCTGACATGAGCCATATGCGCCCGAGCCTGCTTGCAGGCCTGATCGCAGCGGCGGGCCGCAACATTGATCGCGGCTTTGCCGATCTCGCACTTTTTGAAGCCGGCCAGCAATTCGGCGATGAGACGCCCGAAGGCCAGGCCTTTGCCGCAACAGGCTTGCGGCGCGGCACCGCGCGTCCGCAAGGGGCCGGACGCCATTGGCAGGGCAAGGCGACGTCTGTCGAGGCGCTGGATGCCAAGGCAGACGCCTTGGCGCTGCTGGCCGCCCTTGGTGCGCCGCAGCTTCAGGTGAGCAATGACGCACCCCATTGGTATCATCCGGGACGTTCGGGCACTTTCAAGCTCGGCCCGAAAAATGTCGTTGGCTATTTCGGCGAAGTGCATCCGCGTATTCTCGCTGAGATGGATGTGGCTGGCCCCATTGTCGCCTTTGAGATTTTTCCTGACGCGCTACCGGAACCCAAAAAGAAAGCCACGCGCGCTAAAGGCCCGCTCACTCTGTCGGACCTCCAGCCGCTCCGCCGTGACTTTGCCTTTGTGGTCGATGCGGGCGTTGCCGCCGACACATTGATCCGTGCTGCGCGCAACGCCGACAAGAAGCTGATTGTCGATGTAGCTCTGTTTGATGTGTTTGAAGGCGGCGCGATGGGCGATGGCAAGAAGTCACTTGCCATTGAAGTGACTTTGCAACCGACCGACAAAACGCTGACGGACGAAGACATTGCCGCCGCGTCGAAGGCGATCATCGCCGCGGTTGAAAAGGCGACAGGCGGCACATTGCGCGGCTGATATCCCTATCAGATAGCGACCGCCACCCTCGGCTTCATATTGGGGTGTGGCGTTATGCATCGGGTACGGATATTCCGGAGCTATACTTTCCAGATAAAAGCAGTGATTATTGACGTACTCGGACTAGGGCGTGCGGAGCTATCCGTTAACGGTGCTTCGTATCATGATTGCGGGATGTTTGGCTGGGCTGTTTCTTGATCGGTACCGGCTTTTTTTGTAGGAGTGACTCGAATTGAAATTTGTGCTGCCGTTTAGTTATGTAGTTGTCGCAATAGGCCTTTTGTTTTCTGCAGGTTGCGTACCGATGATGTACGACGAAGCAAGTCTCTACGCCCCAGGTGGCGCTCTGGCCGATAAAAATGAAGGACCTCAGGTTCTGGCCACTGCAACGGACGCCAGTGTGGCCGTTATGTTCCCTAAGGGCACACCCCAGTCGCAAGTCATGCAGGTGCTCGGAAATCCGATGACTACATCGGTATCAGATGGCATCGTCGTTCAAACATTCTCACACAGTTTTACGGCCTATCAGGCCCAATATGTTCAGATAGAAAGCCTGACCGTCCAATATGACAAGAAGGGCACAGTCTCGAAATTGACCTTCTCCAAATCCACCAACCATTGGTAATAATCTGTTTCAGCTTTTGACTGCGCTGTCGGTCGCAAAGCTGAGGGGGTGCTGACTTAAAACCGATTGGCATGACCTCCCGGCATTCTATAGTGGATGACGGGAGGATACATGGAACTCCAAACCATTCGCTACGAGATTGCTGACGGGCTCGCTACCATCACCCAGTCGCGCCCCAAGCGCCATAATTTATGGATGGGGCATATGACATTTGAACCTTATGAACTGGCGAGAAATGACAAGAGCGGCGCACGTGTTGTTCTTTGCGGGCGAAGCATCGGGCCACAGGCAGGTGCCCCCATTGTCATGCTGGCCTCGCTCGGTCGCCCGGGTGGCGATTTTGACGAAGTTGCCTCGGCGTTTGCGGGCGCCAGCTATCGCGTCACGCTTCCCGATCCGCGCGGCATCGCAGGCAGCAGCGGTCCGATGGCCGACCTCACGCTCCACGATCTTGCTGAAGATGTGGCCGCTGTTGTCGAAAGCCTCGGCACCGCGCCTGTCACCATACTCGGCCATGCCTTCGGCAATCGCCTTGCCCGCACCACGGCGGCGGATTTCCCGGCTCTCGTTTCCCGCGTCGTCTTGCTTGCCTGCGGTGGTCTCGTCGAAATGCCGGAGAAGGCGCGCACTGCGCTCATCAATTGTTTCAACAGCGACCTGACACCTGACGATCATCTGAAAAACGTTGACTATGCCTTCTTTGCCAAGGGCCATGACGCGTCAGTTTGGCGCGAAGGCTGGTACCCAAAGGTGATGCTCATGCAATCGACTGCCGTGCGCCTTACGCCGGTTGAGGATTGGTGGGAGGCAGGCGGGCAGCCCATGCTGGTCGTGCAGGCGCTGGAAGACACGATCGCCTTGCCCGCCAACGCTTATGATCTGAAAAGGCGCATGCCCGAGCGCGTGACATTGGTGGAGCTTGCCAATGCCGGCCACGCCATGCTGCCTGAACAACCCGCGCGGATCGCCGACATCATTCGCGATTATCTGGACGCCTGAGGAGACTTGTCATGGAACTCAAAACCATCCGCTACGAAATTGCCGACGGCCTCGCCACCATCACCTTGTCACGGCCCAAGCGCCGCAACGCATGGACGGGCCGTATGCATACCGAATATCGCTGGGTGCTGAACGAGGCTGACCATGACCCGGACGTCCGCGTTATTATCGTGACGGGCGATCCTGAAGGCCGGGCCTTCTGCGCTGGTGCGGACCTCAATGCGTTGGAGGGCCATTCTGAGCGCGGCAAATATGATGCGGGGATTTCAGACGACATCGCTAAACCCGGCTATGGCGTCGCGCCCGAATTTGATGCGACCTTTGCCTATCATTTCGGCCTGACAAAGCCGGTGATCGCAGCGATCAATGGACCCGCTGCCGGTGTAGGCCTTGTGCTGGCCGCCTATGCCGACCTCCGCTTTGCTGTTCCCGGCGCCAAATTCACAGCCGCCCATGGGCGTTTTAATTTTCCAGCCGAATATGGCCTGTCGTGGCTGCTGCCCCGTATTATCGGCGTGACCTTCGCCAATGATATCTTGCTGTCGAGCCGCGTCTTCACCTCAGACGAGGCGATGGGCATGGGCTTCCTCAACAAGCTGTTACCAGCCGATGAGTTGATGCCCCATGTCATCGCCTATGCCCGTACCATGGCCGATGGCGTCTCGCCTGGCTCGCTGCGTGAGACAAAACGCCAGATCTATACGGACCTCCACGGCGACGCGGCCTCAGCGGTGAACCATTCCGAGGCTATGCTGGTCGAGATGTCGATGCATCCCGACTACAAGGAAGGCGTCAAAGCCTGGATGGAGAAACGCAAGGCCAACTGGCAGGGGTGAAGGCAGCAAAATAGCCTAATTGGCTTGCAGGCCCAGCCAGTGCTATATGGGCGCGCCTGTCCATTAGAAAGCCCCAAACGGCCCCATGACCGATCTCGCCCATATCCGTAATTTTTCCATCATCGCGCATATTGACCACGGCAAATCCACGCTTGCCGACAGGCTGATCCAACTCTGCGGTGGCCTCACCTTGCGCGAAATGAAGGAGCAGGTGCTCGACTCGATGGATATCGAGCGCGAGCGCGGCATCACCATCAAGGCCCAGACGGTCCGCCTCGACTATAAGGCAGCCGACGGCGAGATGTATGAGCTGAACCTCATCGACACGCCCGGCCATGTCGATTTCGCCTATGAAGTGAACCGTTCGCTGGCGGCCTGCGAAGGCTCATTGTTGGTGGTCGATGCCAGTCAGGGCGTTGAAGCGCAGACGCTTGCCAATGTCTACCAGGCGCTTGAGGTCAACCATGAGGTCGTGCCGATCCTGAACAAGATCGACCTGCCCGCCGCCGACCCGCAAAAGACACGCGAACAGATCGAGGACGTCATCGGGCTTGATGCGTCAGACGCGGTTGAGATTTCGGCAAAGTCTGGGCTGGGCATTCCTGACGTGTTGGAAGCCATCGTCAAACGCCTGCCCCCGCCCAAAGGCGACATCACCGCGCCGCTAAAGGCCTTGCTGGTCGATAGCTGGTATGACGCCTATCTCGGCGTCGTCGTGCTGGTTCGCATCATTGATGGCGAAATGAAAAAAGGCCAGCGCATTCAGATGATGCGCACCGGCGGCACTTATACGCTGGAACAGGTCGGCATCTTCCGGCCCAAGCGCGAAAGCGTGGCGAGCCTGACGCCAGGCGAAATCGGCTACTTTACCGCCTCTATCAAGGAAGTCGCAGACACCCGCGTCGGTGACACGATCACCGAAGAACGCCGACCTTGCGCCAAGCCGCTTGCTGGCTTTAAGCCCGCTCAACCAGTTGTGTTCTGTGGTCTCTTTCCAGTTGATGCTTCAGAGTTCGAAGATTTGCGTGAAGCCATGGGCAAGCTACGCCTCAATGACGCGAGTTTTGAATTCGAGATGGAAACCTCAGCCGCCTTGGGCTTTGGCTTTCGTTGCGGTTTTCTGGGGCTGCTTCATCTTGAGATCATCCGAGAGCGTCTTGAGCGCGAATTCAATATAGAGTTGATCACCACGGCACCCTCCGTCATCTATCACCTGCACATGTTGGATGGCTCGATTGATGAGATGCACAATCCTGCCGATATGCCTGACACGATGAAGATCGATCATATTCAGGAACCATGGATCAAGGCGACGATCCTTGTGCCCGACGAATATCTTGGCGCTGTACTGAAGCTCTGTGAAGATCGCCGCGGCTCACAGATCGATCTGACCTATGCAGGCTCGCGCGCTATGCTCGTCTATCATTTACCGCTCAATGAAGTCGTGCTGGATTTCTATGACCGCTTGAAGTCGGTCAGCCGCGGTTATGCGAGCTTCGACTATCACATCGAAGGCTATGAGCCGGGCGATCTCGTCAAGATGACCATTCTCGTCAATGACGAGCTGGTCGATGCGCTTTCAACAATCGTTCACAAAAACCGTGCCGAACAGCGCGGCCGCGCCATGTGCGAAAAACTGAAAGAGCTGATCTCCAAGCATCTTTTCAAGATTCCGATTCAGGCCGCCATCGGTGGGCGCATCGTGGCGCGTGAAACGATCTCGGCCATGCGCAAAGACGTGACTGCCAAATGCTATGGCGGCGATGCCACGCGAAAGCGCAAGCTGCTTGACAAGCAGAAAGAAGGCAAGAAGAAGATGCGGCAATTTGGGCGTGTAAACATCCCCCAAGACGCCTTCATTGCAGCTTTGAAGATGGATGAGAACTAGATCAATTCACCAGTGTGAAACAAAAAAGGGCGCTTCGGTTGAAACCGAAGCGCCCTTTTTATGCGTACCCTTTTTGCGTGTTCGTCGGGCACCGCGCTTAGCTGCGCCGGAAAAGACGGGTCACGCCGGCAATAACGATGCCGACTACGCCCAGCACGGCCCATGCGGGATAGGCCAACACGGTGCCAAGCGGCGCTGAGGCAGACGGCACGGTCGCCGATACCCAGACTGTAAAACCGTCAAATGAAGCCTGATGGATGAGCGTCCAAACCGACGACAGCGACCGGATCTCGATGGCACCGGCTTCCAATGACTTGAGCACATCAGCGCCAAGCGCCATCAAAGCCAGTGTGATCAAAATCAATCCAAGTAGTCGAAAAATAAACATAGAGAGGCTCCCCAGCCCAAGACGGTACAACGAACAAAACGTGCAGGAAACGGTACCTGCAACGACTGTCCCAAACAAGCACACTCATTTGTCATGTTTCGTAAAAAGGGGCGAAAACATGCCCTAAGGCCAATTGATTCAAGCCTTTGACCTTGTATAGTGCCGCCGCAATCACCGGTCTTCGGGCCCTAGTGATTCTGGAGGGGTGGCCGAGTGGCTGAAGGCGCACGCTTGGAAAGCGTGTTTGCGGGTAACCGTAACGTGGGTTCGAATCCCACTCCCTCCGCCACCTGAACCCCATATATTTCAAGATGTTATGGTTTGGCACGGCAGGGATCCTAGACGGTACGTGGGTATCCAGACCGTGCAATCGGGCGTTTTTGGCCATAGCTAGTTGGGCGGACTCATTTCCAACGATGGCTAGGTTCGCAATTACAAAGACGGGCCACCTCGCGCGCACGCCAAGGTTGCGGCAAAATTGCTACAGGCCAAATTGATTCATGGTTAACGCGCGTTACCTGGCCATTGGCAACACATCCACTCGCAGGCCACAGGCTCTTTAAGAGCTGAATGCAACCTCGGTTGAACGCCGTGGCTTCAGATAGGCGACTTCGTTCATGACGATAGGGCCTGTGATGAAGGAGCCGATCGGCGAGGTATAGGCGTAGCTGACTTCGACCATAATGATACTGGAACCAGCCGTCGTCAGGCCTGTTGGTAGGGTGACCGACGAATTAGTTGAGCGCGCTGTTGCTCCGCCATAGGCCTTGCTCCAGGCGACTTTGGTGTTGGTCGCATTGGACGCATTGGCCACCACGCTGGTGATGGTCATCTTGATGACATTGGTTGGAAAAGGCGCGAGGATTGCGGCGCTTACCGCGTAGATGTCATCAAGGTCGTCGGTGCTCACAGCGGCCACTTGCGCTGTCAGGTCGGCAGCTGTTTGCGTCACATTGGTCACGCGACGCGCTGCCGTCAGTGCATTGGTGGTCTCCACCGTACCAAAATACATGGTCAGCATGACCGGAATGATGAGCGCAAATTCAACCGCCACCATCCCGCGACTATCCCCCCAATGCAGCCCGCAGAAAGCGCGCAGGCGGGCGAGCAGCGCTGCGAGACGATGGCCTTTTTGTGTGGCGATGGAAGGTGGATGCTTGATCACGATCTTGCTCTCGTCCTACGAAGTATAAGGTTCATTGCGAAAGGCAGCGCTCGATTGAATGAGGCGGCTCGCGCTGGAACTTGCAGAATCATTGGCAAGGCCCGTCGCAAATGGACTCCAGATGGACCAGATATAAAATGCGCGGACCAGCACAATGTCCCCGGCCGCCCCCATGCTGAACGCCAGTTTGTCATTCTTTATCGTTCCATCCGTCCCCAGAACACTTGGAAAAGAGACGCTGGAGAAATTATTGAAGACGCGCACGTCAAGTTTGAGCTTGTTCGTGCAGTCCGAAAGCAGCACCACATTGTTGCAAATGGTTTGCGTTAGTTGTGCTGGCGTTGTGCCGGCTGTTTGAGCTTGACCAGTACGGATCAGGCGGCTTGCGTCGTTCACTGCCTGATCGAGCGTTGCCGTGGCGAAGAAAACGATGCTGGCCTCGAGGATGGCAAACAAGAGGACAAAGAAAGGGATGGCCGTCAGAGCAAATTCGACGGCCACGCTGCCACTGGCATTTTGTGCAAAGTCGCGTTGCCCGCGCCGCGTCCTCAAAATTGACCGGAGGAATTTCATTGTCATGTCCAAACCACCTCAGGGATCGGTGGCCACCGTGGGATCGGACGACCGCCTCCATCGATGATCCTGCACGATCAGCATTGACACCTCGTTAACTTCGGGGGCCGCATTGGAATGAACGGCCGTTAACCAGTGGAGTGGGCGCTCCGGTGTGCGCGATTTCGATGAAAAATAGACCGAGTATTTTCGCAACTCGTTAACGGCCTTCGCCCCATAATGCGAATTGGTCGCCTAAGTACCTGAAAAATTCAGTAATTTTTTGGTGACCCAAGCGGCAAAGGGTCGGTCATGCTGGGCAAAAACCAGAGTTGGTTCACGCGTATCGATGCGTTCGTCAAGCGTTTGGTGAATGATCGCAACGGTAGCTACGCGGTCATTCTTGCCATCAGTCTTGTCCCTATTCTCATTGCCATCGGCGCAGCAGTGGACGTGTCGCAGGCTTATATCGTTCAGCAACGCCTGAACCGCGCGTTGGATGCGGCGGGTCTAGCGGTGGGCGGCATGACGGGCCTTTCCAACTCGGCGCTTCAGACAACCGCACAAAACTATTTTAATGCTAATTACCCCGCGTCCAAGAGCGGTGTACCGGGGACCGTATCCGTGACGTCCAGCGGCAACGTCGTCACGCTGTCGGTTTCTGCCTCCATGCCCACTTCGATCATGGGCATTGTGGGCATCAACACCATCAACGTCAAAGCCAACTCTCAGATCACCCGTATGGGCAAGAAGCTTGAAGTCGCGCTGGTGCTGGACACGACAGGCTCCATGTCATCGTCGAGCAAGCTGACGACCATGCAGACGGCTGCGAAAAATCTGATCGATACTGTTTCGGCAGCGGCGGTGAATCCCGGCGACGTCAAGATTGCGATTGTGCCGTTTACGGTCGATGTGAACGTTGGAACGGCATACAAAAATGCAAATTGGCTCAAGTGGAACTGGATGCCGCAGCAATGTAGCTGGGTTCGAGTGGGTCGTAACCGGAAGCGCCAATGGGAGTACCAATGTACAGATCCAAATCCCCAACCGAACACATGGAAAGGTTGCGTAATTGACCGCGATCAGGACTACGACGTCTCGAATATAGCCGCCAATCCGTCTAACAGTGCAACGCTCTATCCTGCGGATGACGACAATTGTGTTTCGCAGCAGCTGATGCCTCTTAGCACTGACTGGACTGCTTTGAAGTCCAAAATTGACTCGCTCAACGCCGGTGGCAACACCAATACGACGATCGGTTTGGTTTGGGGGTGGCAAATGGTTTCGCAAGGATCGACCTTGTCGAGTGCTATGGCGCCCGCCAATAATCTGGACAAGGTCATCGTTTTCCTGACGGATGGTGATAATACCCAGAACCGTTTCACATCTTCGCAGAACTCGATTGATGCGCGTACATCTGCCGTATGTACCGCGATCAAGACATCCGGCGTGATCGTCTACACGATCCGTGTCATGAACGGCAATGAGACGCTTTTGCAAAATTGTGCCACGGACACTGGAAAATATTTTAGCGTCACAAGCGCCAGCCAATTGACGTCGGTCTTTGCCTCTATCGCCCAAGCATTATCTAACCTGCGTGTGAGCCAATAAACGCTGCGCCGCGCCGTGAACAAAAAAGACGCGCATTGCCAGATCGGCCTGCGCGTCTTTTGTTTGATCCGTTGCGGAGCTGGATAGCCCAGCCGTTTTGCATTTACTCGCGCGGTCCGCTGCTGGGCTCAGACGAAATCCCAAAGCTGCTCTGCTGATTGCCACTTTCACTTGAGGCTGCTTTGGCCATGGCCGCTACGCCCATGGATTGCTGAACAGCCTGCGCAAAGGCACCTGCATCATCGCCCTGTGTCACAACACGCTCGCAACGCGGCGTGCAGTTGTAGGTCAGTTGTCCCGAACCGCGCGTCAGCGTGACGGTTGAACTGGAAGGTGCCACGACGTTGACATTGAAGGCAGAAATCTGTTTGCCCTTCGCGTCAAGCGCGATGAAGTTGGTCTGGCCATACGCGCGGCCAAGCACATAGACGAGCTGCGGGCTGAGCACCGTCACATCGGCAATAGCGGGGTTGCCAACCATCACTGCAGCGGCGGGGGCATCCAAGTGAAGCGCCCGCGTCTGGTTGACTTCGACCATGAAACCCGCAGCCGACGCCTGGACGGAATAGAGCCCGACAGTTGCGGTCAGGATCGCAGCGCCCATCATCAAGCGGGGGCGAAATGCCATGTTTACGCGTGTCGTCATCATCAGGCCTGTCCAATTGAATAGGCGCGATCAGGCGGATTTGCCTTCATGCGTATCTGCAACAGTATCGGGAATCAGTAAATGATTTGTTGACCGTAAAGAAAGTTGGCGCTTTTACCGCAACTTAAGACCGCGCTAGATAGACTGTGAGCAAGCAGGGTAAAGGAACGACATGTTCAGCAGTGAACGCCACGACAATGCAGCACAGGATGTGGCTGGCGGTCTCCGGGAAATTCGGATTTTCAACGACCTCGCGCCCAAGGAGCTTGCGCTGCTCGCATCCGAATGCGACTGGCGGAAGTTTGCGCGTGGCGACATTATCGTGTCGGCTGGGCAGGGCATGCAGAGCGGCGACGTCTGGCTTGTGGCGCGTGGTGGTGTGCGCCTTGCACGCTCGACAGGCCCCGACGGCCGCATCGCTTACTCCGATATTGATGTGGGCGGACAGTTTGGAGAAATGTCGCTCTTTGGTGTGGACGACCTCGGATTGACCGTCATGGCGCGGGACGACTGCATCCTCGCGGTCATGCCAGAGTCGGTTTTTGTGGAATTGCTGGCGCGCGAAGAGTCTGTATCGCGTGCCTTGCTCACTCAATATGCAAAGCTCTTGCGCCAGCGCGACGCGGCCTCCGTTGCTGCATCCACGACGCTCCCTGGAACCACCGGCACACAGCGCATCTATGGCGAGTTGCTGGCGCTTGGCGAGCCGCGCTTGGCGACAGGCGAGGCGAGGTCAGGGCTTTTTATTGCCCGTTTGCCGCGCCATCGCGAACTAGCTGACCGGCTTTCAACGACAGAAGAGGTTGTGGCCGGTGCGATTGCCGATCTGATACGTCTGGGCGTGGCCGAGCGCGAATATCCCGGCCTTCTCATTATTGATGAAGAGGCTTTGCGCAATTTGCATCGCGGCACATAAAGCCATTATCTATGGGCTTTCGTAGTTGCCTCAGGGGTTTAACTTTCGATTAACTGTTATTGACGTTGGTTCATCAGTATTTTGACGAAGTGCATATTTATATTAGAGTATAGTTTAGGTAATTTATCTGATTAGTTTATATTTTAAAATATATCATTTATTTATATTATATTAATCATATTCTTTTACTGCAGTCATTAATTGGCTGGTAAGAAATTCCACCTATTCTGCCTCCTGCTCGTAAGGGCACCTGCCGATCGAGAGGTCGGTTATTGCTGTCGACAGTCACAATATGTAAGGAGGCTTGTAATGGGCCATTTTCTGAAGAATTTTGCGAAAAATGAGTCGGGCGCAACCGCGATTGAGTACGGCCTGATCGCCGCCGGTATTGCCGTTGCCATCGCTACCATTGTTACCACACTCGGTTCGAGCCTGACGGCTAAATTTACTGCGATTAATACAGAGCTAACAAAGTAATCTGGTTTCCAGATTTCATCTAGCAGTCCGGCGTATCTTGCCGGAACAACATCCAGAGCCGCCAAGCCGAAAGGTTTGGCGGCTTTTCTTTGCGCTACGCAGGGTAAACGCGCCGTTCACCAATCTGCGTCAGTGTTTACGCCAAATTTACAGTCTAGAGCTCAAAATCAACTTCACGATGAACCAATCTTCCGTTCCAGGGTTCCGGAGCGGCTTAACGTAAGGCTCGACATGTCCGTGTTGACCACATTACCGATCGGCATCTTCTGTCTCGCGATGATATTCGCGGGCTTGCGTGATCTCACGACAATGACAATTCCCAATTGGTTGACGTTGGCGCTTGTCGTGGTTTTTTTTGCTGCTGCGATCATGAGTTCCATGCCGCTTAGAGATATTGCTCAGCATACCGCTGTTGGCCTTGCATGCCTTCTTGTCGGCATGGTCTTTTTTGCCAGGGGATGGATTGGCGGTGGCGATGCAAAGCTCATGGCAGCCGTCGCCCTGTGGGTCGGCTGGACGCAGGCGCTTCCCTATTTTGTGATGGCCTCACTTTTTGGAGGCGCATTGACACTCGCTATTCTTGGTTACCGAACGCTTCCTCTGCCCGCCTTTTTCACCCGGTGTGACTGGGCTATGCGTCTGCATGATCGCACAGAGGGTGTGCCCTACGGCATAGCACTCGCGCTTGCCGGGTTATTAATCCTCCCTGATACGGAAATTTTCCGTCTCACTGTCGCCATTGGTTGAAGTTAGAGACGAAGGAATAAAATAGTGAACGCCGCACGCATGGGAGTTTTGGTTCTAGCCGTTGTCGCCGCAGGTCTTGCAGCACTTCTGGCGCGTGGCCTTGTGTCGTCCGGCGATACGCCGGCTGCGTCTAAGGTTGTCGAAGCGCCAACCGCTCAGGTTCTCGTTGCTTCCACCAGCATCTCGCGTGGGGAGCGCTTAACCGGCAGCAGCATGCGTTGGCAGAGTTGGCCAGAGTCTGCCCTCTCCCCTGATTTTGTTACGCGCGCTGCCAAGCCAGATGGTGTTGCTATAATGACAGGCAGCCTTGCACGTTCGGCAATCACCAATGGTGAGCCGATCACCGACGCAAAGGTTGTCAATGCGAAAAACGGCGGCTTCATGGCGGCTCTAATCTCGCCCGGCAAACGCGCCGTCGCCATCACAGTCTCACCAGAGACCGGCGCGGGTGGCTTCATCCTGCCCAACGATCATGTCGATATCATTCATACCCGCCACGTTCAGCAGGATGGGCCGAACGGCCCTCGCGACGTTGTGCAAGGCGAAGTTCTGCTGCGTGACATCCGTGTCCTCGCCATTGATCAGCGGTTCCAAGGCGATGCTGGCAGTGAAGTTGCGATTGGCAAGACCGCAACATTGGAACTGACGGCGTCTCAGGCTGAACGCGTGACGGTGGCTCAAGCCGAAGGCCCGCTCATCCTTACTCTGCGTGGCCTTGAAGAGGCTAGCGAAGTGCAGGACGCGGACGTGCCAGTAACAACGGATTCGTCAAATATAAGTGTCATCCGCTATGGCACCCAATCAACGATCCGGGTGAGGTAGCGTCATGACTTTTGAAAAATTTAATATGATGAATGCTTTTCTCGCTGTTCTGGCCACGATCTTTATGTTGTCGGTTGCTGTGCCTGCGCAGGCAAGCGCGGCCAATGCGCAGCTTGTCAAAGTGGACAAGGGTGGCGACGGCACGAACACGCGGACCGTTGTGCTGGGCCTTAACAAGGCTGCCGTGGTTGAGCTTCCTGTTTCTGCCCGCGACGTGCTGGTGTCTGATCCCGCGATTGTTGATGCGGTTGTTCGCACGCCCAAGCGCATTTATCTGATTGGCCTCAAGGTCGGCCAGACCAATGCCTTCTTCTTCAATGGCAAAGGGCGTCAGATCGTCAATCTTGAAATTCGCGTGGAACGCGACCTCACAGGCCTTCGCAATACGCTGCATCAGTTCTTCCCGGATGCGCGCATTGACGTACAGGCTATGAACGATCACATCGTCTTGTCAGGTTCGGTTGCTAATGCCGCCGACGCCGACAAAGCAAAAGACCTCGCTGCACGCTACATCGGCAAGCCCGAGCAGGTGCTCAACATGCTTTCAATCGAAGGCAAAGAGCAGGTCATGCTGAAGGTGACAGTCGCGGAAATGCAACGCAACGTCATCAAGCAGCTTGGCATTAATCTATCAACTGCCAGTGATTTCGGAAATCTAGCGCTTCGCCTTTCAACGCTCAATCCGTTCTCGGTTCAGGGAGCTGCACTCGGCGGTCTTGCCTCTGGCGTTGCGCAGGGAGATTATCCCGGTGGTGTCAGCAATCCCGGGTGGAATGCACCTAAGGTGCCGAATCCTAGCGGCGCGAACACCTCCTATGCCAATGGTAATGTGTCCGTGCAGTCTGCTATCCGTGCGCTTGAAGAAGATGGTCTAGTGCGCACGTTAGCCGAGCCAACTTTGACGGCGATTTCTGGCGAAGGCGCGAAGTTTCTTGCTGGTGGCGAATTCCCCGTACCGACGGGAAAGGACAAAGATGGCAATATCACAGTCACCTACAAGCCTTTCGGTGTCGGCTTGGCCTTCACGCCTGTCGTGTTGAGTGAAGGCCGCATCAGCCTCAAGATTTCAACAGAGGTGAGCGAGCTGACAACACAAGGGCAGGTTTCGCAGAACGGTTTGACTATCCCCGCGTTGAAAGTACGCCGCGCCGAAACGACGCTTGAGATGTCAAGTGGTGGATCACTGGTCATGGCCGGCCTTCTCTCCGACTCGACTAAACAAAACATCGACGGTGTGCCCGGTGCAAAAGACTTGCCGGTGCTGGGTCAGCTTTTCCGCAGCCGTGACTATCAGAAGAACGAAACCGAACTGGTCATCGTTGTCACGCCTTATATCGTGGATCCGACCAACCGTAAGAACATCGCTTTGCCAACCGATGGGTTTGCGCCAGCAAGTGACATGGACACGATCCTGATGGGCCGCCTCAATGCGACCTATGGCAACAAAAATGCTGCTCCCTCCGACAAGCAACTCAAGGGCCCGGTCGGGTTTGTGGTGGATTGATGGAAAACGAACGTACAATGAAAATGCCACATATGGCTTCATGCCTTGCCGTGTTTCCGCTCGTTGCCGCTCTCGCGCTTTCCGGGTGTGGCGGCTTCAATGGCGCGCCGGAGGCCCAGTTTGACGCTTCCTATAATCATCCGATTTCTGTGACCCCTGACGTGCCCACACTCAACGTGGCTGCCTCTGGCGCTTTGAGCGCACAGGATCGTGCGGCGATTGCCACCTTTGCCGCCGCTTACAAAGAACGGGGCCATGGGCCACTAACCGTCTCGACGCCATCGGGGTCTGCCAATTCGACAATCGCGATGAATGTACTGGTCGAAGTGCGCGATCAATTGGCGAAATCTGGCGTCACTGCCGCCCAGATTGAATACACGCCCTACCGCGCGTCGAGCGCCAATGGCAAGGCTCCGATCTTGATGTCCTACAAACAGTTTGTGGCAATGGCCTCACCTTGCGGCGATTGGTCTGATGATCTGGCCTACAACCCATCCAATACCGCGCCAAAGAACTTCGGCTGTGCCACGCAAAACAATCTAGCTGCCATGGTTGCTGATCCCGCTGATTTGGTGACGCCGCGTACGATGACGGCAAGTGATGCCCAGCGTCGCGGCCAGGTCCTCGACAAATACCGCAAGGGCGAAATTACCGCGACGACCCGAGATGCGCATGACTCGGCGGCGCTGAGTGAGGTGGCGAAATGAGTAACGTAGCGCAAATGCAGATCGATCCACCGCCGATGCCGACGGAAGAGGATGCGCCCGCGGCTGTCATGAAGCCGGTTCCGCGCATCACCATTCACGCCTTTTGCGAGCACCCTGAAACAGGCAGTATCATTCAGCGTGCGGGCGAAGACCGCCGCCTGTCCAAGGCGCACCTGACCGTCCATATGGGCGGCATGCGGGCAGCGGCTGAATATTATCAGCAGACGGCAACGCCCAACCTTATCCTGGTCGAGACACTGGCCAGTGGCGCAGAACTCTTTGCACATTTGGCAAGCCTTGCCGAGGTTTGTGATGCCGGCACCAAGGTCGTGGTTCTCGGCCACCTGAATGACGTTTCCGTCTATCGCGAAATGATCCGTCAGGGCGTCAACGAATATCTGGTGACACCGCTCTCGCCGATTCAGATCATTGAAGCCGTCTCACGCCTTTATGTCGATCCCGATGCGCCACCTATCGGGCGCTCTGTTGTCTTCATGGGCGCCAAGGGCGGCACCGGGTCCAGCACCATCGCGCATAATGTTGGTTGGTGCATTTCGACGCGTATGAACGAAGACGTGATCATCGCCGACCTCGATCTTGCCTTCGGCACTGCCGGCCTCGATTTTAACCACGACCCCGCGCAAGGCATTGCTGATGCGCTGATGGCACCTGAACGTCTCGATGACGTTTTGCTCGACCGTCTTCTCGTCAAATGCTCTGACCATCTGAGCCTCTTTGCCGCGCCAGCGGTACTCGACCGCGAACTCGATATGGAATCTGAAAGTTTCGAATCCGTTCTCGAGATCGTCCGCGAAACCGTGCCCTGCGTCATTGTCGATCTACCGCATATTTGGGCGCCGTGGACGAAGAAAATTTTGATGTCGGCAGACGAGATCGTCATCACAGCAACGCCTGACCTTGCCAGCCTGCGCAATGCCAAGAACATCATCGATTTGGCCAAGCAAACGCGTAGCAACGACAGTTTGCCGCATCTGGTGATCAATCAGGTGGGCGTGCCCAAGCGCCCGGAAATTCCGGTTAAGGATTTTGCCGAAGCCATCGGTATCGAACCAACGCTGGTGTTGCCTTTCAATCCCGGCCTCTTTGGCGCGGCCGCTAATAACGGCCAGATGATCGAAGAACTGGATGGCAAGAACAAGGCGACCGAGGGCATGCGCTATCTCGCTCAGCAACTCTGTGGCCGCGATCCGATGCCTGTAAAGGCGAACAAGAAATCCTTCCTGCAGCGGCTCGCCCGCAAAGGATGACCCGAAGGGGCTAACGCGTGTTTGGACGGCGTAACGAGACCCAATCTGCACCGCGTACAGTCGCGGCGCCCAATCCTGCGTCGGTTGCCGCAGCGAAGACGGCTGCGTCGCCGTCCGCAGCTGCGGCTAAATCTGTCGCCAAGACGGCAGCCGCACCAGCGCCTGTCGCTAAGACAGCTGCCGCCAGAGCCAAATCAACCGATCAGCGCTCTGAAAGCTACTATCAGATTAAGACAACGATTTTCAATGCGCTGATCGACACCATCGATTTGACGCAGCTTGCTCAGCTTGATGCCGAAAGCGCGCGAGAAGAAATTCGCGACATCGTCAACGAAATTCTATCGATCAAGAATGTCGTCATGTCGATTTCTGAGCAGGAAGCCTTGCTGCAAGACATCTGCAATGACGTGCTGGGCTATGGCCCGCTTGAGCCGCTGCTGGCGCGTGATGACATCGCCGATATCATGGTCAATGGTGCCGACCGTACCTTTATTGAAGTCGCCGGCAAGGTCGAGCTGACCAATGTGCGCTTCCGCGATAACAGCCAGCTGATGAATATTTGTCAGCGTATCGTGAGTCAAGTTGGCCGCCGCGTTGACGAGTCGAGCCCCATTTGCGACGCGCGTTTGCCTGACGGCAGCCGTGTCAACGTCATCGTGCCGCCTCTGGCCATTGACGGGCCCGCGCTCACCATTCGTAAGTTCCGCCGTGAAAAAATGACGATGAACGACCTTGTGCAATGGGGTTCGATCTCGCAGGAAGGTGCCGAGGTTCTCGCGATCATCGGCAAAGTTCGCTGCAACACGCTAATTTCGGGGGGCACGGGCTCGGGCAAAACGACTTTGTTGAATTGCCTCACGGCCTTCATTGACCTCGACGAGCGCATCATCACTTGCGAAGACGCTGCCGAACTCCAGTTGCAGCAGCCGCATGTTGTGCGTCTTGAAACCCGTCCGCCGAACCTCGAAGGCCAAGGTCAAATCACCATGACAGAGCTGGTGCGTAACTGTCTGCGTATGCGCCCTGAACGCATCATCGTCGGCGAAGTGCGTGGCCCTGAAGCCTTCGATTTGCTTCAGGCCATGAACACTGGGCACGATGGCTCCATGGGGACGCTCCACGCCAACAGCCCGCGCGAGGCCCTCTCGCGCTTGGAAGGCATGATCACCATGGGTGGTTATGCGCTGCCCTCAAAAGCCATTCGTGAGATGATCACGGGTTCAATTGACATCATCATTCAGGCCGCGCGTTTGCGCGATGGGTCGCGCCGCATCACCCACATCACCGAGGTGCTGGGAACCGAAGGCGATGTGATCATCACGCAGGATCTGTTCGTCTATGACATCGACGGCGAAGATGAATCCGGCAAACTAATAGGCAAGCACAAAGCCACCGGTATTGCGCGCCCCGCCTTCTGGGATCGTGCTCGCTATTACAACCAGCATCATGCTCTCGCCGCTGCGCTTGATCGCGCGCAGGATTGATGAGGAGCATGTAATGAGCCCAACATTGATGATTATGGGAATAGCCGTTCTGTCTGCCTTGTGCATCGGCGGTATTGGTTTCGTATTCGTCGGCAAGGAAGATAATGCCTCAAAGCGCGTGGCCCGCATGGCCGGTCCCGATCGCGCCAAGGTGCATCGCGGCGATGGCGAACTGGAAAATAGCGACAAGCGTCGCAAGCAGGTTCAAGAAACGCTGAATTCGTTGGAAGAAAAACAAAATAAACTCAAGAAGGTATCTCTGCGTACGCGCCTTGAGCGTGCAGGCCATGAAACCGAGCCCAAAAAATTTCACATGATCAGCATCGCCGTCGGATTGGGCTTTGCAGCGATCATTATGGTCTTTGGATTTTCCCCTCTGGTGGCACTGGGGGCGGCATTCGCGGCGGGCTTTGGTCTGCCGCGCTGGATATTGACGTTCCAGGTCAATCGTCGTCAAAAGCAATTCCTCGAAGAATTTGCTAATGCCATTGACGTGATCGTGCGCGGCGTGAAATCGGGCCTGCCGATCAACGACTGCCTGCGCATCATCGCAAATGAATCCTCCGAGCCTGTGCGTACGGAGTTTCGCGATCTTGTGGAAGGCCAGAAGATTGGCATTTCTCTCGATCAGGGCCTTGCCAAAATATATGAACGCATGCCGCTGGCGGAGGTCAATTTCTTTCAGATTGTGCTGAGCATTCAAGCTAAGTCTGGCGGCAATCTCGCCGAGGCCCTTGGCAATCTGTCCAAGGTATTGCGGGAGCGCAAAAGAATGCGCGCCAAAATCCAGTCCGTGTCGCAGGAAGCCAAATCATCGGCGGCCATCATTGGTGCATTGCCGCCGGGCGTCATGGGCCTTCTCTATCTGGTGTCTCCTGACTACCTCCGCCCCCTCATCGAAACGACAAGCGGCAATATGATCGTCGTAGGTGGATTGATGTGGATGGGTATCGGCATTTTGGTCATGCGCAAGATGATCAACTTCAACTTCTGAGGCAGACATGTATTCGATGGTTGCGGCTCTCTTTAACGTTGAAAATGCAGTGATGCTCCTCGTCGCTGTCGCTGCATTTGCAACTGTTGTGACGCTGTCTCTACCACTTCTGCAAACCGACAAACTTGGCAATCGCATGAAATTTGTGGCGACCGAGCGCGAGGCATTGCGCCAGCGCTATCGCGAGCAGATGGTCAATGACCGGGGCCGCCTGCGCCAGACGCCCAAGGGCTTTATGAAGGATGTCGTCGAGAAATTTGCACGCGGACGCATGCTTGAAAATGAAGTGATTAAGGAAAAGCTACGCCAGGCCGGATTTCGCGGGCAGGGCCCGATCTATACTTTCATCTTCTTTCGTTTTGTCATGCCCCCGGTCGTCTTTTTGCTGACGCTGATCTATCTCTATGCCATCAACAGCTTTGGTTTGAGCACCATGGCGCGCTTCGCGGCCGCAGGCGGCGGGGCTCTCATCGGCTTCTATCTGCCCAATCTCTTTTTGCAGAACGTCATCTCGCGCCGTCAGGAATCAATCCAGAAGGCATTTCCCGATGCGCTCGATTTGCTTTTGATCTGCGTCGAAAGCGGCATGTCGGTGGAAGCTGCCTTTGCGAAAGTGGCTGCCGAAATCGGCGATCAATCCGTTGAGCTTGCCGAAGAGTTAAGCATCACAACGGCTGAGCTGTCCTATCTCCAAGAACGTCGCAAAGCTTATGAAAATCTGGCATCGCGCACAGGGTTGCCCGGCGTCAAGGCGGTCGTGACAAGTCTCATCCAGGCAGAACGCTATGGTACGCCACTTGGCCAGTCGCTCCGCGTCATGGCGCAGGAAAACCGCGACATGCGCATGGCTGCGGCCGAAAAGCGCGCTGCCGCTCTGCCACCCAAATTGACCGTACCGATGATCCTGTTCTTTTTGCCGGTCCTCTTCTGCGTCATCCTCGGCCCGGCGGCGATCAAGTTCTTTGGCTGACGGATGCCCCGTCCGACACGTAAACGAAAAAGGCGCCCTGATATGGGCGCCTTTTCTGTGTCGTGTGGGCCGCGCTTAATGCGTGTCTGCTGCATCTGCCTTGCTGTCGAGACTTTCCATCTGCTTCCATAGAGCAGGCTGCGTCAGCATATCGCGCAGATAGTCGATATTGTTGTCTGCTACACTGATCGGCAGGTCGGCGCGAGCAAGCCGTGAGGCCTCATCGAACTTGCCTTGCAGACCTAACACAAGGGCAAGATTTTGACGGGCGTTAGCATTGGCGCGTGGATTGGCAACTGCTTTGCGCAAGGCACGTTCGGCGTCGTCAAGATGGCCTTCGATGGCGTAGGACAGCCCTAGATTTGTCAGCACGGACGGATTATCCGGCGCGATTTTTAGGGCTGCGTTATATTGCACTTGCGCGTCGTCATAGCGGCCAAGTTGGTCCAGCGCCACGCCCAGCGCCGACAGAACGGCCCAGTCGCCAGGCTTGAGGGTGTTGGATTTCGTCAGCATGGCGTTTGCCTGACCGGGATGCCCGGACGCAGCGAGCACTTTGCCGTATTCGGCCAAGATAGCCGGATCGGTCGGATGCGTCTGCTGCGCGCGTTGCATGACGGAAAGCGCCTGCGGCACAGAGCCGATTTGGCGCAACGCCTTGGAATAATTGAGCGCCGCCTCTGCATTGCGGCCATCGCGGTCATAGAGCGTGCCCCAATAGGCGGCAGCAGCAATATAATCCTGTGATTTCGTCGATGAGATTGCCACCTCCCGCACCGCAGCGTCGCTCTTTTCGTCATTGCTGGCGATGGAGGCGTTGTTGGTTTTCGCAACCAATGATGTCGCGGGTGTCGTCGTCGCGCAGGCCGAAAGAGCGAGCGCAGAGACAAGGGCGCTGGTCGTCAATAGGCTGCGCCAGCATGCGTTGCGACTGGCGAAAAGGGAAAAATATGATGATATCTTCAACATGGAACCGGGGCATCCAATTGGCTCGGATAAATCTGAGGATGATTTTGCCAGCCATCCATCAAGAAAGGATTAATTATAATACTTGGGCGGCCCTGCGGGTTTATCGCGCTGGTATCGCGCCGAGGAGCCTGTCTAGAATGGTCAATGCGTTTAGCAAAATGGAACGAATTTGGTAAATTTGGGGGGGGCCGCGTGAGCGCAGCTCTCGCCCATCCGCTTGCGCATTGGGTTGGCGGCGGCATTGGCATCGGCCTCCTGCTCGGCGTTTTGCTTCTTGTCTATTGGCGCGCCCCGGCAAGCATGGACGACGCGTCAAACGTTGTCACTTTCTTCCAGATCGGGACAGGCCCCTCTGACGGGGCCTATTTTGCGTGGGGTGGCCGATTGTCAGCCATCATCAGCCGCCCGCCTTATTCTGGTCGTTGTGAGCCCGGTGGCCCATGCGGTGTTAAAGGCGTATTGGCCGTCGTGAAATCATCGTCGGGCTCGGTCGCCAATGTCCGGGCGGTGGCGACCCACCACATCCAGTCGGCCTTGGTGCAGTCGCTTGTGCTCAATCAGGCAAAGCGCGGCGTCGGCGCCTTTCGCGGGGAAAAGTCGATCAAGTCATTACGCGCCATTGCTAATATTCATCAAGAAACGGTGTTTCTAGTAGCCGGACGTCGAGCCGCCATCGCCACGCCCGCCGATCTTGTTGGCAAGCGTTTTGCGGTTGGCGTTAAGGGCTCCGACACGGATTATATCGGCCTGACCCTTTTGCGCGCCTACGGGATTGCGCGTAAGGATGTTGAGCTTATCTATGCCGAGCCTGATCGTGCTGCCAATATGTTTCTGCGCAATCAGCTTGATGCGTTTCTTTATGTGGCAAGCGACCCATCGCCGTTCATCGCCGATCTCGCCAATCGTGGCACCATCAATATCGTGCCGATTTCGGATCCGAAATCCGAAGCGTTTCTGAAAGAGCACCGGGAGTTTACGACCGCGCATATCGCAGACGGGGCTTATCGTTTTATTCCCGCGCTCGACACGCTCGCTGTCAATATAATCTGGGTCTGCGATGCTCGCGCAGATACTGCCTTGATCCATGATCTGACAAAAGCGCTCTTTTATGCCGGCAACCGTGATTTATTGCCCATGGGCGTTGAGCCCGCCTATGGCCCGGTTCGCCGTAACAAAGCGGTGGCCGAGGAAGAGCGCCATCAGCTCATGCGTGCGGCGACGAGCAATCTGGTGATCCCCCTTCATCCCGGTGCTGAACAGTTCTATCGACAGGAAAACATTTTGGCCGCACCATCGACTAACTAACCGCGTGCCGCCACCTCCGCCTTTGCGCCCGCCATCCATTCGGCATAGGTCGGCAGCGCCAGCATGGTCTTCATATAGGCTTCGGCAATGTCGCTATTATCGCCCAAGGCACCCAGATCGACGGCATAGGTTTCAAACCGGCTGATTACCGGCGCAAACATCGCATCTGCAATTGAGAAGGCCCCGAACAAAAAGCCATTGTCCTTAGGCGCTCCTTTGCCAAATTTCGTTCGCGCCTCGCACCAGATTTCGATGACGCGGCGCACAGCGGCTAGTGCGCTCTCGCTGTGGCCTTCGCCGGGATAGCGGTTCAGCACATCCATCGGCATGTCACGCCTGAGATCGACAAAACCTGAATGCATCTGGGCCGCCACGCTGCGGGCGGTAGCGCGTGCCACAGGGTCAGATGGCCAGAGTGACTTTTCGGGGTAAAGATCGGCGATGGTTTCACAGATCGCCAACGAATCTGAAATGACCTCACCACGCCATTTCAGCGCGGGCACCTGTCCCGAGGGCGAATGGGCAAGAATTTGGTTCTTGGTATCGTCCTGCCTGAGCCGGATATGGATTTCGTCAAAGGGGATGTCAGCGACCTTCATCGCAATCCAAGGTCTCAGACTCCACGACGACCAACTCTTGTCGCCGATCACCAACCCAAAAATTGCCGCCGCCATCTACAAGTCTCCCTCTGTAATGTGCCCGTTGCAGGGCCCATATCCACTCTATAATATCTTGGTAGCGCCAATGCGACGCTAGTTTGAGGCTTCAATGCTCGATATTTTTATTTCTTCTAAGGATGCAGGGGCAACGCCGGTCTGGCTGGTGCGTGCATCTGAACTAAAACACTGGTGCGCAGAACATGCAGGTGCCAGAGCCGCTTGGGTCGAAACCTCCGGTTTCAAAGCTGAGGCTGGCAAGGTGCTTTTGCTCCCAGACGGCTCCGGCGGCCTTTCTGGCGCACTTTTGGGCATCGGCGACGGTTCGGATCCTTTTGTCACCGGTGCGCTTGCCTCGGTGCTGCCGCTTCGTACCTACCGTCTAGCAGACACGCTTGGTGCTGGCGCTGACAACGCGGTGTTGGGCTTTGCGCTGGGCACCTATCATTTCAATCTTTACGCCGCTCGCAGCCGCGAGCATCCTCGGCTCATTCTACCCGACGGTGTTGACGGCGAAGAGGTGAGCCGCCTCACCAAGGCCATTTTTCTGGTCCGCGACCTTATCAATACACCCACCAATGACATGAGCCCGGCAGACCTCGCTGATGCCGCACTCGCTGTCGCCCAATCGCATGGCGCAGTGTCTCGCGTCATTGTTGGCAATGATCTGCTGACGCAAAACTATCCGATGATCCATGCTGTCGGGCGCGCCGCTGAAGTTGCGCCGCGCCTCATCGACTTCACTTGGGGCCGCGCTGATGCGCCCAAAGTGACACTGGTGGGCAAAGGCGTGTGCTTTGATACTGGTGGACTTGATCTCAAGCCGCCAAGCGGCATGCTTTTGATGAAGAAAGATATGGGCGGTGCGGCCAATGTTTTGGCATTAGCCGATCTTTTGATGGGGGCTAAACTCGACATTCGTTTGCGTGTTCTCATTCCTGCGGTTGAAAATAACGTTGCAGGAAATGCTTTCCGCCCAAGTGACGTTTTGAAAAGCCGCAAAGGCTTGGCGGTAGAGATAGGCAATACCGATGCCGAGGGCCGCCTGATCTTGGCTGACGCTTTGGCTGAGGCGGACAGCGAAGCGCCAGATATCGTGATCGATATGGCGACACTGACAGGGGCTGCGCGCACCGCGCTTGGGCCAGACCTGCCGCCATTCTATACGCATGATGATAGCTTGGCCGCTGAGATCGCCAGTGCCGCGCTCGCGCAATCTGATCCTCTTTGGCGGATGCCGCTTTGGAAGCCTTATGATGGTTGGCTCGATAGTAAGGTCGCTGACTTGAATAATGTCTCCGATGGTCCTTTCGCCGGTTCGATCACGGCGGCACTTTTTCTTGCTCGCTTCATCGAAAAGTCAAAAGCCTGGGTGCATTTTGATGTCTATGGCTGGATGCCGAAGCCGAGACCTGGCCGACCTGTCGGCGGCGAAGCGCAGGCCATCCGCGCGCTCTATAGCCTCCTCAAAACCCGCTTCGGTTGACCCTTGGCAGAGTCCCGCTAGACTGATCCGGGAGCGAAACAAGTTGGTTGGAAACGGGGGCCTATGGCTTTGGAGATGAAGCCGGTGCAAGCATTGGCGCTTTGGCAAAATGTTGTGTTGGAAACCGTGCGCCGTGATGGCCCAGATTTGTCGTCGCGCCAATTAGCCATTTTGCTGACGGTCTATCTGACGCCGCCACCCCATACCGTGCGTGGTCTGGCTCTGTCCTTGAATGTCTCCAAACCCGCCATCACCCGCGCCCTTGATACATTGGGCGAGCTTGTGGCTGAGCGCGCTGGAAGGCTCAATGCATGACACACGCGGGCAAGCCTGATCGACGTATCAATCTCTACCGGGACGATCTGGCAGCCGCCCATCTGCGTGGTGAGGTCGAGGCGAGCCGCTTTGTCGATGGCGAAGACATGCAGGTAAAGGAGCCGTGTGTGCCGCTTCTGCGTGAGCCATATGACGATGCCCCAATGGAAACGCAGCTTCTGTTTGGCGAAATCTTCCGGGTCTATGAAGAAAAGGATGGTTGGGCCTTCGGTCAGTCGGCACAAGACGATTATGTTGGCTATTTAGAGCTCAGCGCCATTGACCCGCGCCTATATCGCCCCACTCATGTGGTGGCCTCGCTGCGAAGTTTTGTCTTTCCGAAACCCGATCTCAAATCTCGCCCAGCGACACCTCTCGGTCTCAACACCAAGGTGAGAATTATCGGCGCGCGCGGCGACTATAGCGAGATCGAGCGCGGCGGCTGGATGTTCACCAATCATCTTGCCCCTGTGGGCGCGCACGTCCGCGATTTCGTGTCGGTGGCAGAAGAACTGCGTGGCACACCCTATCTGTGGGGTGGGCGCGACAGTTTGGGGCTCGATTGTTCCGGCCTTGTGCAAGCCGCCCTTGAGCGGGCGGGCATTTCTTCGCTCCGCGATACAGACATGCAAGAGGCGACGCTTGGCGAGCCTTTGCCAGAGCCGATTAATTTTACAACGCTGATGCGCGGCGATCTGGTTTTTTGGAAAGGTCATGTCGGCATCATGCTGGATGGCGAACACCTGATCCACGCCAATGCGTTTCACATGCGCGTCGATGTCGAACGTCTCGATATTGCCATGTCTCGCATCGCCCGCAGCGCCGGTCATGTCACAAGTGTAAGACGCCTAGCCCAGCGATAAAATCTTTGGGGCGATCCATAGCATGACTAAGCGGTGCGTTCCCTGATCCTCAGGCGTTCACCACATCTGTTGGGGCTGCGCGCAAGTCAAAGGCCGCCGCGAGTAACGCCTTCGTATAGTCGGTCTTCGGCGCGTCAAACACTTCGTCTGCCGTGCCAGCTTCCACCACTTTGCCGCCCCGCATCACCATGATGTCGTCGGCCAATGCCCGCACCACACGCAGATCATGGCTGATGAAGAGATAGGCAAGATTGTGCGCGCGCTGCAGATCGCGCAGCAAATCGACAATCTGTGCCTGTACCGACATGTCGAGGGCCGATGTCGGCTCGTCCAGCATGACAAAGCGCGGTTTCAGCGCCATGGCGCGTGCAACAGCAACGCGTTGTCGCTGCCCACCAGAAAATTCATGTGGATAGCGGTCCATCGCATCGGGCGGAAGGCCAACCTCACTCAGCGCTTGCGCTACGAGCGTGCGTCGCTCGTTTGCGCTCAAACCAAGCTGCTGCACGATGAGGCCTTCTTCTACAATCTGCCCTACCGACATGCGCGGACTAAGCGAGCCATAAGGGTCCTGAAAAACAATCTGCATATGGCGCCGCAACGGCCGCAGGGCTTTTGATTTCAGGCCTTGAATGTCCTGACCCTCAAAACGGATCGCGCCTTCACTCGAAACCAACCGCAGTATGGCAAGCCCCAGCGTTGTTTTACCCGATCCACTTTCGCCCACTATGCCGAGCGTCCGCCCCTGCCGAAGTGTCAACGACACGCCGTCCACGGCCTTGATATGGTCCACTGTCTTGCGCAAAAAGCCGCGTTTCACGGGAAACCAAACCTTGAGATCGTCAGCTTCCATGATAACGGGGCCATCGACCGGGCGCCCCAGCGCGCGGCCCTTGGGTTCCGATGCCATCAAATGCTTTGTGTAAGCGTGTTTCGGCGTGGTGAAGACATCCTCGGTTGCGCCTGCCTCGACGATCTCACCGCCCGTCATCACGCACACGCGATCGGCCATCTTCCGCACCACACCCAGATCATGCGTGATGAGCAATAGTGCCATGCCTGTTTCGCGCTTGAGGTCGAGCAGCAGATCTAAAATTTGCGCCTGCACCGTCACATCAAGCGCTGTCGTCGGCTCGTCGGCGATCAGCATATCGGGCTCATTGGCGAGCGCCATGGCGATCATCACGCGCTGGCGCTGCCCACCGGACAATTGATGCGGATAGGCGTCGAGCCTTGATGCTGGATCGGGAATGCCGACTTTGGTCAGCAATTCAATCACACGCGCCTTGACAGCGCTTCCACGCAGACCCTTGTGCAGGATCAACATTTCGCCTACTTGCCGCTCGATTGTATGCAGCGGATTAAGCGACGTCATCGGCTCCTGAAAGACCATAGAAATGCGATTGCCACGGATGGTTCGCAAGGTTTTGTCGTCCGCGCCGACAAGGTTTTTGCCATCGATCAGAATTTCGCCAGACGGATGTGAGGCCTGCGGATAGGGCAACAATTGTAGGATCGACAGGGCCGAGACAGATTTTCCCGATCCGCTTTCACCCACCAGCGCCAGCGTTTCGCCGGGCATGAGGCTGAACGATATGCGGTTGACCGCCACATTCACGCCGCTCTCGCCGCGAAATGCCACCGAGAGGTCTTTGACCTCAAGCAAAGGGGCGTTCATTGCAGCACCTTGCGCGGATCAAAGGCATCGCGCACCGCCTCGCCAATGAAAATGAGCAAGCTCAACATGATGGCGATGGAAAAAAATCCTGAAAACCCGAGCCATGGCGCTTGTAGATTGGATTTGCCTTGCGCCAGCAATTCGCCAAGCGAGGGTGAGCCGGGTGGCAAGCCGAACCCCAGAAAATCGAGTGAGGTTAGCGTCGTGATCGAGGAATTGAGAATGAAGGGCATGAAGGTCAGCGCCGCCACCATGGCATTGGGGAGCAAATGTTTAAACATGATCGTCGTATCATTGAGCCCTAGCGCGCGCGCTGCTTTGACATATTCAAAGTTCCGCCCGCGCAAAAATTCTGCTCGCACGACGCCCACCAGCGACACCCAATTGAACGCCAGCAATATGCCAAGCAAAATCCAGAAATTGGGTTCGATCACAGCAGCAATGATGATCAACAGATAAAGTGTCGGCACACTCGTCCAGATTTCAATGAAGCGCTGAAATAGCAAATCTGTCCAGCCGCCGAAGTAGCCCTGTACCGCACCGGCTGCCACACCGATGATCGATGAGGCAATGGTCAGCACCAGCCCAAACAAAACGGAGATGCGGAAACCATAAATGAGCCGCGCCGTCACGTCGCGCGCTTGGTCGTCTGTCCCCAGCCAGTTTTCAAGCGAGGGCGGAGCAGGGGCAGGAACTGGCAGGTTGAGATTGATGGTTCGATAGTCATAGCGGATGATGGGCCAGACGATTGTGCCGCCCGCATCCTTGATGAGACTTTGTACATAAGGGTCGCGATAATCCGCCGCCGTTTGAAACTCACCGCCAAATGCGGTCTCGGGATAGGCAACGAACACCGGCGTATAGAGCTCGCCGTGAAAGATGACGATCAGTGGGCGATCATTGGCGATGAATTCAGCAAACAATGATAGCGTGAACAGCGCCAGAAAAATCCACAAGCACCAATAACCACGCTTGTTCGCTTTGAAGTTCTGCCAGCGCCGATGATTGATCGGGCTCATACGAAATTTGAACAGCGAGGAGAGACGCATCTTCACACCTCCCGCGTTTCAAAGTCGATACGCGGGTCTACCCATGTATAGGTGAGGTCGCTTACAAGTGTGATGCAAAGTCCTATCAATCCAAAAATATAGATCGTGGCAAAGACCACGGGATAATCGCGGTTGACGATGGATTCGTAAGAGAGAAGCCCAAGGCCGTCGAGCGAGAAAATCGTTTCGATCAGCAGCGAGCCTGTAAAGAAGGCTCCAATGAAAGCACCGGGAAAGCCCGCAATGACAATCAGCATGGCATTGCGAAACACATGGCCGTAAAGCACTTGGGTCTCATTGAGCCCCTTGGCGCGCGCCGTCATCACATATTGCTTTTTGATTTCATCCAAAAAAGAATTCTTGGTGAGTAGTGACGTGGTTGCAAATGAACCGATCACCAGCGCCGTCACGGGCAAAACGATGTGCCAGAGATAGTCAATGATGCGCATGGCCCAACTCATGTCCGACCAATTGTCGGACGTGAGCCCACGTAACGGGAAGATATTGTAAAACGAACCACCAGCAAAAATAACGATCAGAAAGACCGCGAAGAGAAAACCTGGAATGGCATAGCCGACAATAATCGCGGCACTTGTCCATAGATCAAAGCGCGATCCATCTGAGACTGCCTTGCGAATGCCAAGCGGGATCGACACTAGATAGGTGATCAGTGTCGCCCATAGGCCGAGCGAAATCGACACGGGCAATTTTTCGGCCACGAGGTCCAGCACCTTCACATCGCGAAAATAGCTGGTGCCGAAATCAAACCGGGCATAATCCCAGACCATCTTGCCAAAGCGCTCATACCAAGGCTTGTCGAAGCCGAACTGCACTTCAAGCTGCTTGATGAATTCAGGGTCGAGCCCGCGCGCTCCGCGATATTTACTGCTCAGCGCTGCATCGACACCGCCTGCGCCACCTTGTGCAAAATCGCCAGACGACGAGCCGCCAATGCGCGCTGTGGCTGAAATTTCCGTGCCTGACAATTGCGCAACGATGCGTTCGATAGGACCGCCCGGCGCAAATTGCACCAGCAGAAAACTTAAAGCCATAATGCCAAGAATGGTCGGCACCATCAGCAATAGGCGTCGGAGGATATAGGCCGCCATAGATCCGATCTTACCCCTCAAGCCCCAGCTTTGCGGCCTTGTCCTTGTTGACCCACCATGTTTGCTCCACACCACGATCATAAAGCGGCGCAACAGCAGGCCGTTCATATATATCCCAGAAGGCGAGCGAATAGCTCGCTTTGTACCACTGCGGCACCCAGTAGTGTCCGGCGCGCAGGCAGCGGTCAAGTGCGCGGGCTGCCACGATCTGCTCATCGCGCGTCTTGGCCGCGATCACCAGTTCAATCAATGCGTCAATCGCGAGATTGGCGATACCACAAAGGTTGCGGCTCCCCGGTTCATTGGCAAATTCTGATCCCCAATAGCTGCGCATCTCGATCCCCGGCGTCAGGCCCAGAGAATAGCGCTGCACCGTGAAATCGAAGTCATAGGATTTGATGCGATCCTGAAACTGTGCGGAATCAACCAGCCGCGATTTGGCTTCGATGCCAAGCTGCCGCAGGTTTTTTGCGTAGGGCCCTTCGACGCGTTGAAACACAGGATCATCGCCTAGAAACTCAATGGTCAGCGCTTCGCCCTTAGCATTGCGCCGGATCCCATCTTGAATGGTCCAGCCTGCTTCCTCTAGCAGTTTAGCCGCCCGCCGTAGCAATCTACGATTTTGGCCTGAGCCATCGCTGACAGGCGCGCCCACGGCAGGTCCGAAGGCAATGGGCGTCAGCTCATTGCGGAAGGGGGTGAGCAATGCCAGTTCGACGGCGCTTGGGAGACCCTCGGCCCGCATTGGCGAGTTTTCAAAGAAACTCGATGTGCGCAAATAGAGGCCGTAGAACAGGTTTTTGTTCGTCCATTCAAAATCAAAGGCGAGCGTCAGGGCTTCACGCACGCGTGGATCGGCGAATTTTTCTCGCCGCGCATTGATGAACCAGCCCTGCGCACCCGACGGCGTATGATCGGGCAGGATAAGTTGCACAACGCGACCGTCTTTCACCGCGGGAAAATTATATTGTGTGGCCCAGACCTTCGAGGTGAATTCCTCGCGGAATAACGTGTGGCCAGAGCTGAAGGATTCAAAACCCGCCGTGCGATCACGGAAGAATTCAAGACGCAGCCGCTCAAAATTCCAGGTCCCGCGATTGACGTTCAGATCGCGCGCCCAATAGTTATCCACGCGCTCATAGTTGATATTGTCGCCAACCTTGAAAGTGCCGATCTTGTAAGGCCCGCTTCCAAGCGGCGGTTCCAACGTCGTTTGGTCAAATTCCTGCGTGCTATAATAGGCTTGTGAGAAAATCGGCAACGTGCTGGCCATCATCAACGGTAGATCGCGGGTCTGTTCGCCGGTGAAGGTGATCTCGACAGTCGTGGCATCAAGTGCTTTCACATCCTTCATCTCGCGCAAATTAATCGAGATCAGCGGATGGCCCTTGTCCTTTAAGAGTCCAAACGAGAAAGAGACATCTTTGGCCGTTAAGGGCGTGCCATCGTGAAAGCGCGCTTCTGGTCGTAAGTGGAACGTCAGCGTGTTTGACCCCGTCATCTCCACGCTTTCGGCCACCAGCCCATAGACAGCATCCGGCTCGTCAAAGGCGCGCACCATCAGCGTATCGAAAATGAGATCAAGGCGCGGCGGCGCATTGCCTTTCAGAATATAGCCATTGAGCGTATCGAAGGTGAGGAGCGAGGCATTGAACGCCCCGTTTGCGGATGTTTGCGACAGTGTGCCGCCTTTGGGCGCATCCGGGTTCACATAATCAAAATGCGCAAAATCCTTGGCATATTTAAGTTCGCCAAAGATCGACATGCCATGCCGCGGCCCCTCCGGCACAACGCCGGCAAAGGCGCGCGTTCCACTGAGCAGCGCTGCACCCGCACATGTGCCCATTAGTGCCAGCACATGACGCCGCGAAACAGAACTTCGCGTCATGGCGCTTTCCCATTGTTGGTGCCTGATGCTGCCTTGCCTTTGGCGTCATACCACCAGATGTCGGGAAAGCCGACCGAATAGGCAGGCGTCGGATCGGGGTGGCCGAGCCGCGCCCAATAGGCAACGCGTGTATAAGGCGAATACCATTGCGGCACCACATAATGTCGCCACAGCAGCACTCGGTCGAGCGCATGGGTCGCGGTCAAAAGGGCGGCGCGGCTCTTGGCAAAGATCACATCGTCGATGAGTTTTTCAACGGCTGGGTCGCAGATGCCGATAACATTGCGGCTGCCCACGGTCTCAGCGGCCTCGCAGCTCCAATAGTCGCGTTGCTCATTGCCCGGCGATAGCGATTGACCGAACGAACGCACGATGATGTTGAAGTCGCGGTTGTCCACGCGGTTTTGATATTGTGCGCTGTCAACCGTGCGCATAGTCACCTTGATGCCAAGTCGCTCTAGTGATTGCCGATAGGGCGCAACAACACGCTCAAACATCGGATCATCTAACAGGAAAACCACTGACAATGGCTCCCCCTTCGCATTGACACGCATCCCGTCAACCGTCTTCCAACCAGCTTCCGCGAGCAGCTTTGCTGCCTGTCTCAAGTTTTGCCGATTGTTGCCTGACCCGTCCGTCGCTGGATTTTTATACGCTTGGGTGAATAACTCAGGCGGCAATTCTGTGCGAAAGGGCTCCAGCAGCGCCAACTCGTCGCCCTGCGGTACGCCGCTTGAGGCAAGATCCGTATTGACGAAATAGCTGTTGGTGCGCTTGTACTGGCCATAGAACAGCGTCTTGTTTTCCCATTCAAAATCAAAGGCAAGGTCAAACGCTTCGCGCACGCGCACATCCTTGAACATGTCGCGCCGCAAGTTGAAAGCAAAGCTCTGCATGCCTTGACCGTTCTGGGTTTTCAACTGTTCACGCAGAATGCGTCCATCCTTGACTGGTGGCACGTCATAGCCGGTCGCCCAATTCTTAGAACTGTTTTCCATGCGTAGATCGACCCGGTCGCCCTTGAAAGCTTCAAAAGCGATGGTCGGGTCGCCGTAATAATCAAAGCGCAATTGATCAAAATTATTGGTGCCGATTTTTACCGGCAGGTCTTTCGCCCAATAGTTTTTCACGCGCGCATAGGTGATAGAACGGCCCGCATCCACTTTGATAATGCGATAAGGCCCACTGCCGATCGGCATATCGAGAGTTGTCTGGGTGATGTCGCGCGACTGGCCCTTGGCGTCTTTGCCCGTCCAGTAATGCTTGGGCAAAACAGGCAGTTGCCCCATGATCTGCGGCAACTCGCGATTGCCCGCCATCGAAAATGTGAAGCGTACCTGATGGGGCCCCGTCGCCTCGGCTTTGCTCACATTATGATAATAGGCGCTGTAGAAGGGATTGATTGTCTTCAGCGTTTCAAAGCTCCAGATGACATCTTCCGTCGTCACCGGCTTGCCGTCGTTGAAGTGAGCTTCTTTGCGCAAATTGAAAGTGACGAAAGAGAAGTCATCGGGATAGGAAACGCTTTTCGCAATCAATCCATATTCCGAACCTGCCTCGTCAAGGCTTGGTTCCGTCAGCGTGTCATAGATAAAGTTGAGACCGGCTGCACTGTCGCCCCTGACAATAAAATTGTTCAGGCTGTCAAAGCTGCCAATGGCAGCAAAGCGCACCAGCCCTCCCTTGGGCGCCTGTGCGTTCACATAGTCAAAATGTGTGAAGGTGGGACCATATTTGAGCGAACCAAAGAGCGACACGCCATGACGCAGGCTGTCATCCGCGTGAGCCTGCATTGTACCACAGGTAGAGATCGCAATGCCCGCGATCAGCGCCAATACACGCGCCGTCCTCATTCGCCCCATCTCCGTCCCCCTCAATTCTGCCAGATCACAACTCAGCTCCAGCTTTAATCGGCATTGTGGCCATTTTTTGCGGTAAGCGCGACCCCGCGCGTGGTGCCAACCCAGAAACTGAGGCAACAAAAAAGCGCCCGGACGATACCGGACGCTTCAATGTGTTCGTGATCGTGTCTTCGTAATCGTGACGATCGATCAGTGTTCCGCAGGTGCGGCAGCCGCAGGCGCGGCGGCAGCTGGCTCAGCAGCGGCGGGCGCTGCTGGCGCGGCTTCAACCTTCGGCAACGGCAGGTTTGATCCCAGCGTGTTCAGATAGGCCAGCAGATCGGCGCGCTGTTCGGGCTTCTTAATGCCAGCAAAGGACATCGCTGTGCCACTGACGTAGCCGCGCGGGTCTTCAATGAAGTGGAAAAGTTCTTCAAACGTCCAGATCGGCGCCTTGGCCGCATGGGCCTTCATGCCTGCCGAATAGGCAAAGCCGGGAAACGTGCCGACCTTGCGACCGACCACTTCATAAAGGTCCGGTCCGATTTTGGCACCAGCGCCTTCTTGCAGGTTGTGGCAGGCCTGACATTTTTTGGACTGCTTTTCGCCCGCGGCGACATCGGCCTTAGCAAGCAGCACAGGCAGCGGCACATCGGGTTCAGCGGCGGCTACCGGTGCAGATTCGCCTGGCGCGATCACGCCTTCAACAACGAAAGATTTTGGATTGGCATCATGCGTTTCGTAAATGATCTCAGCGGCATTTTTAACGCCAAGAATGAGCAACAGTGAAAAAAGCACAGCTGCCGCTATTTTATTGAGTTCGAAACTATCCATTTGCTCTCGTGCCGCCAGACTTCAGGGTGGGAAACAGGCTCGCCCAACAGGATAGCGTTTCGCCGCCCCTGCCAGAACCCCCATAATTTGGCGCGGAGATTAGCCGCTTCCGCGCCCGCGCTGCAAGCCGTATAAGACGCAACAGGCTCAGGGCGGACGTGAAGCACTCTGAGGCTGCAAAACAAGGGCAAATTGCGGCGATCCGTCGCAGCGCCAGACGGCCACACGGGACCTTCAGCACAGGTATTCGGGGCTCATCATGGGCGAAATGGCCCAAATCAAGGCTTGAGGAGCCAAGATGAACCCTTTCGACGCCAAATCGACCTCAAATCCGATCATAGTGATTCCTGCCCGCATGGCCTCGACGCGCCTGCCGGGCAAGCCGTTGGCCGATATAGCGGGCCGCCCGATGATCGTTCAGGTCTGGGCCCGCGCCATGGAGGCCAATCTGGGTCGTGTCGTGGTCGCCGCTGCAGAAGAAGACATCGCCACCGCCGTGCGGGACGCGGGCGGTGAAGCGGTCCTCACCGTGCCGGATTTGCCCTCAGGGTCTGACCGTATCTGGGCCGCCCTTGCTGCCGTCGATCCCGATGGCCACCATGATGTTATCGTCAATGTGCAGGGCGACTTGCCCGCGCTCGATCCTGCCTTGATCCGCGCGGCCGCCCATACGCTCGCTGCGTCAGGTGCCGACATTTCCACGCTTGCTGCCGAAATCACGGTGGAGCAGGAACGCAGCGACCCCAATGTTGTCAAAGCCGTCATCGCGCTGGCACCGGGCGCGCGCTCAGGGCGTGCGCTCTATTTCACGCGCGCCACCGCGCCGTCGGGTGACGGCCCGCACTTCCACCATATTGGTCTTTATGCCTATCAGCGCAGCGCGCTTGCGCGGTTTGTGGCCCTGCCACCGTCGCCGCTTGAACGGCGCGAAAAACTTGAGCAATTGCGGGCGCTCGAAGCCGCCATGCATATCGAAGTGGCGGTCGTTGACACTATTCCGCACGGTGTCGATACTCCCGCCGATCTTGAAAAAGCGCGTCACGCGCTCTCAAAACGGACATAAAACCTTGGCAAACAACAAAATCGCCTTTCAGGGCGAGGCTGGCGCAAACTCACACATCGCCTGTCTTGAGGCTTATCCCGATATGGAGGTGTTGCCTTGCGCCACATTCGAGGACGTGTTTGCCGCCATCTCAGAAGGGCACGCGAAGATCGCAATGATCCCGATCGAAAATTCGGTCGCGGGGCGCGTCGCTGATATTCATCATCTGATCCCCAATTCATCGCTCTACATCGTGGGGGAGCATTTCCTGCGTGTGCGCCACCAGTTGCTTGGCTTGAAAGGCACGAAGCTGAGTGATTTTAAAACCGTGGAAAGCCATGTGCAGGCGCTCGGCCAATGCCGTGATGTGATCCGTGAATTGGGCCTCACCTCTGTCGTTGCAGCCGATACAGCAGGATCAGCGCGCATCATTTCGCAAGCCAATGACCCCTCGCGCGCCGCTATCGCCTCGTCGCTGGCCGCCGAGATTTATGGTCTGAATGTGCTGAAGGCTGATGTCGAAGATGCGACACACAACACCACACGCTTCATCGTCATGGCCAAGGAACCTAATGACGCCGAACCCGAAGATGGTCCTGTGATCACCAGCTTCATCTTTCGTGTGCGCAACGTGCCCGCCGCGCTCTACAAGGCAATGGGTGGGTTTGCGACCAATGGCGTCAATATGACAAAGCTCGAAAGCTATCAGCTTGGAGGCTCATTCAATGCGAGCCAGTTCTACGCTGACATCGAAGGCCATCCTGCTTCGCGTAATGTGCGCCTCGCGCTTGAAGAGTTGGATTTTTTCACGAACGAGTTGAAAATTTTGGGCATTTACCCCGCCCATAGCTATCGTGCAACGCTGGCCACCGCGACACATTAGGACAACCATTCTATTCAAGTTGCGAGAATTGTTGAACGATCGGTCTTTAATTGCGCGTGATGAGAGCCCACTTCATACCACATAGAGAGTTCAAGACGCGGAGAGCGGTGGTTCATGGGACCCACCTGCACGGGTTTGGGTGGGTGAGTGAGTATTCAACAAGTATCGGACCTATCCGTACCCGTTCGTTTTGTCGGGCGAGTCAGTGACGCAATCATGGTTGGACTTCTGGTAGGCATTTTTGTCGCCATCTATAATTTCTTTGGCGTCATGGGTTATTTTCTCGAAAACGCATTTTTCGAATTGTCCCAGGATTTGTTCCTGTTCTGTGCGGCTGTATGTTTTTTTCTAGCATCGCGCCGCATGGCAGATCGCGCCACTAGGTTGTTTGCATTGGGGCTGACGCTTTTTTGCCTATGTATCTTGTTTCGTGAGATAAACGTGCGCGGAACAAATCTTGAGCCCTATCTCAGTTTCATATTCCAGCATCGCTTGCACTACGCCTTTTTGGCTGTGCTTTGGATTGTCCTTATCGCTGTCACATTGACGGACTTCCGTGCGACTTTGCGTCATCTGCCGCGCTGGCTCTTGAGCTTGTCTGGCGGCATGATGATTGTGGGAATTCTTTTTTATATTTCAGGCGATCTGGCCGAAAAACATTTCTTCTGGTCCAGCCCAAACGTGAGCGAAATGGCAGAAGAATCGCTGGAACTGCTGGGTACGTTCTTCATCTTCTGTTCGTCTTATGTGGTGTTGCGCCGGGTTTGAGGCCCGGCGCGTTCCATTTATTGTTCGGCAAATGTCTTGGCAAGCTGATGGGCAATCGCAAAGGGTGGTGGCAACCAGAAACTGCCGTCGCCCTTGCCGGCAATGACAGCCTTCACTTCATCGCGCGTAAACCACCGGCCTTCGGATAATTCGACGCCGTCGATTTCGAAACTGTCGTTTTCGGCGACCGCCATGCAGCCAATCATCAGCGATGAGGGATAAGGCCAAGGTTGTGTTGAGTGATAACTGACAGACGCGGTGGTCAACCCGGCTTCCTCGTGCAATTCGCGCGCGACTGCTTCTTCAATCGATTCGCCTGGCTCGATAAATCCTGCGAGCGCCGAATGCATGCCTTTGGGCCAGATTTTTTGGCGGCCCAAAAAGCATGTGTCGCCATAGGTTGCCAGCATGATGACGACGGGGTCGGTGCGCGGAAAATGCTCCGCCTTGCAGCTTGAGCACACGCGCTTGTAGCCCGCTTCTGCAATGTTTGATGGGCTCCCGCAGGTCGAACAGAAACGATATCGCAAGTTCCAGTCGATCATGCTCTTGCCTTGAGCAAGGATCGCCAGTTCTGTCGGCGTGATCTGGCCGGTCGTTGCAAGCCCACGCAGATCTTCAAATGTTCCAAGCCCCTTGAGCGCTGGATGATTTTCGTGATCCTTCATGCTCGATACATCAACGGCGAAAAGCGATTTTCCGCGCTTGTTGATGCCGAGGAAGATGATCAACGGGTCCACCCCGCCCAGTTCTTTGAGAAGACCCATTTTGAGCCAGCCGACATCCTTTTCGGTGTTGCTGCCTTCTTCAGGCAGCACAAATGGTGCAAGGCGATAGAAGGGAACGAACAGGCTTGAGCTGTCTGCAATCTGTTCAGCCACCCATGCTGCATCGGCACGGCGATAGCTCGCCCGATCTAGTGGGTTATTAGCAAAAATGTTGGGGTTTTCGGGGATGCCCATATTTCGACATATCCTTTGGAGACTTATGAATTTTTCTGGTCGGGAGGGTGGCATGAGACGCCATAAGGCTCAATCCTGCTATTCGATTTTGCGCAGGCCTTGCATCCAATGCCTTTTGCCCTGATATACTGCCTTCGGGAGGTTGGCGACGGACGAAGCCCTCGCCAACCCGGTCAGATCCGGAAGGAAGCAGCCGTAACGAGTTAGCCTCGGGTTGTTCGTCCAGCCTCCCACCCGCTTTCGCGCAGCCACTGCGCTCCCAATGCTGGGAGTCCCGGAAATTCTGGGATTCCCCCTCAGTTTAGGGCTCCAATGGACGACAGCGTAGAAAAGACGGCGCTTGGTGCCATTGAGAACGAAGAACCGGGATTCGCGCTGCTAGGCGGCGAGGCCGAGGTGAGCCCACGCCCGCAAGCCTCGAACTATCAGGTTTTGGCCCGCAAATATCGCCCATCGGATTTCAGCGATCTCGTCGGCCAAGAAGCCATGGTCCGCACCCTCTCTAATGCCTTCGAGAGTGGTCGCATCGCCCATGCCTTCATGCTCACCGGCGTGCGCGGCGTCGGCAAAACCACCACGGCCCGTATTCTGGCCCGCGCGCTCAACTATGAAGCCCCCGGCGTTACCGGCTCGACCATCCAAATGGACAAGCCCGGCCTCCATTGCGACGCCATCATGGAAAGCCGCCATGTCGATGTGATGGAGATGGACGCGGCCTCGCGCACGGGCATCGACGATATCCGCGAGATCATCGAAAGCGTCCGCTATGCGCCGGTTTCCGCGCGCTATAAGGTCTATATCATCGACGAAGTCCACATGCTGTCCAAGGCCGCGTTTAACGGCTTGCTGAAGACGCTTGAAGAGCCGCCGCCGCATGTGAAGTTCATCTTCGCCACCACCGAAATCCGCAAAGTCCCGGTCACGGTCCTGTCGCGCTGCCAGCGGTTCGATCTGCGCCGCCTCAGTGTGGACGAGTTGAGTGGCCTGCTGGCACGCGTCTCGCAAAAAGAAGGCGTCGCGGTCGAAGACGCCGCCTTGAAGCTGCTGGCGCGTGCCGCTGACGGCTCAGCCCGCGATGGTCTCTCGCTACTCGACCGCGCCATCGCCCATAGTACCAACGAAGGCAATGGCGATATCGTTGAGGCTTCCATTCGCGACATGCTGGGGCTGGCCGACCGTGCCCGCATTTTTGACCTCTTTGATTTGCTCATGCAGGGCGACATCGCAGGCGCGCTGGGCGAACTTCGCGCTCAATATGATGTCGGTGCTGACCCCACCGTCGTGCTCTCCGATCTTGCCGATCTCACCCATTGGCTGACACGCCTCAAGCTCGTCGAAAGTTCCGCCGACGATCTCGCCATGTCAGAGACCGAGCGCGTGCGCGGTCAGGATATGGCCGTTAAATTGCCGATCCGTGTTCTCTCGCGTGTCTGGCAGATGCTGCTCAAGGGTATTCTCGAAGTGCAGGGCGCGGCGCGCCCCATTGCGGCAGCCGAAATGGT
Source organism: Parvibaculaceae bacterium (assembly GCA_041688015.1). GTDB lineage: Bacteria > Pseudomonadota > Alphaproteobacteria > Parvibaculales > Parvibaculaceae > Parvibaculum. The sequence continues at coordinate 62,934 of JBDNIY010000014.1, read as the reverse complement.
ATTGGTCCGCATCGCTTATGTGTCGGATGGCCCAAGCCCGGAAGAATTGCTCGAACAACTAAAGAGCGGCGACGCGGTGACGCGCAAGGCCCCCATCGGCAGTGCGCCTGCGCCCTCCGGCGGCGGCCCCCGCGCACAGCTCCGCACTGTCTCGACCACCGACGCTATTGCTCGCCAACCCGCTGCAGCGCCCGCCGTCAGCGCCGCGCCCGCTGCGCAGTTTGCCCGCTTTGAAGACGTTGTCGCCTGGTTCGGCACGCAGCGCGATATCCGCATGAAATCAACGTTGGAAGCGAGTGTGCGTCTGGTCCGCTTTGAAGTCGGTCATATCGAAATTCAGCTACTGGACGGGACTTCTGGTGATATCGCACGCGAATTGTCTGAAAAACTCACCCGCGCATCGGGCCGCCGTTGGGTTGTCTCTCTCGCCACAGCGCGCCCCGACGCCGCGCCGACGCTGAAAGAGCAAAAGCAATCGAGTGAGGACGCGCTCAAAGCCAGCGCCGAAGCCGATCCGCTGGTGCAGGCAACGCTGGCCGCTTTTCCCGGCGCCAAAATTGTCGAAGTCCGCGATCCTCTGGCCATGCCGCCCCTCGATCTCGACGATCACGACCTTCCCCCTGACGATGAAATGGAACTGGACGAGTGAAAAACCTCACCGACATGATGAAACAGGCGCAGGCTCTTCAGTCCAAGATGCAAGACCTGCAAGCGGAGCTCGACTTGGCTGAAGTCGAAGGCACAGCCGGTGGCGGGTTGGTGCGCGTCACCATGACCGGCAAGGGCTCGGTTAAATCTGTCTCGATTGCGCCGGAACTCATGAAGGCCGATGAGCGTGAAATCCTCGAAGACCTGATCGTTGCCGCTGCCTCTGACGCCAAGGCGAAGGCTGAGCGCCTGGCCGCCGAAAAAATGCAAAGCCTCACCGGTGGCCTGCCGATCCCGCCGGGCTTTGGTCTCTGACGTCCTCATGGCAGTCACTGGTCCAGAAATTGAACGCCTGATCCAACTTCTCTCGAAGTTGCCCGGCCTTGGCCCGCGCTCCGCGCGGCGCGCCGTGCTGCAATTGATCCAAAAAAAAGAAACCTTGCTCAGCCCCTTGGCGCTCGCTATGGCCGATGCTGTGGAAAAGGCCTGCATCTGCTCGACCTGCGGCAATGCCGATACGCAAGACCCATGCACCATCTGTCGCGATAACGCGCGCGACCCCTCAACGCTTTGCGTGGTCGAAGATGTTAGCGACCTGTGGGCGCTGGAGCGTGCGGTCGTTCACAAGGGCCGCTATCATGTGTTGGGTGGCGTGCTTTCCGCGCTTGATGGCGTCGGCCCCCATGATCTCAACATTGGGCGGCTCATCGAGCGGGTGGAGCAGGGCAAGATCAAGGAAGTTATCCTCGCCATGAACGCCACCGTCGATGGGCAGACAACGGCGCATTACATCACTGACCGCCTTGAAGGCCTCGACGTTGCCGTCTCGCGTTTGGCGCATGGTGTGCCGGTTGGTGGTGAACTCGACTATCTCGACGATGGCACGCTCGCCGCCGCCATGAAATTGCGGCGGCCTTTTTGAGGCACGCAAAAGCAGGGCCCGTCGGCTCCGCCTAATCTCGCGCCAGTAGGTCGCGTTCGCCGCGGGGATCGGCTAAGGCATCAGGCGCATCGCCTTCACTCAGTTCGACATCGTGAATTTTGTCGCCGCGTTTGGCGATACTGTCCGACGATACGCGGATTTCGCGAATGTCCTTTTCAGCCAACTGAAAGTGCTTTTCCAGATTGCCGACGCGCGCGTCGAGGCGGCTCACGTCTTGCAACATCAGTCCCACATATTTTTGAATTTCGCCCGCCTGCTTGCGCATCTCCACGTCTTTTAGCACGGCGCGCACCGTGTTGAGCGTCGCCATCAGCGTGGTGGGTGATACGATCCAGACGCGCGCCTGATAGGATTTCGTCACTACATCAGGGAAGTTCGCATGCAACTCGGCATAGACGGCTTCGGACGGCAAAAACATCAAAGCCGATTCAGCGGTTTCGCCCGGCACAATGTATTTGTCCGAAATATCCTTCACATGCTTGAGCAGATCGCCACGAAACTGGCGCTGCGCCTGCGTGCGTTCAGTTTCGTCCTTAGCGTTGCGCAGCAGGTGATAGGCGTCCAGCGGAAACTTGGCGTCAATGGCGATGGAGCCGGGCGGGTTTGGCAGATGTACCAAGCAGTCGACGCGCACTTGCCCCGCCAGTGTCGCCTGAAACTGATAGGCCGAAGGCGGCAATGCGCTCGAGACAATGTCTTGAAGCTGCACTTCGCCAAAAGCACCGCGCGCTTGCCGATTGGCCAGAATGTCTTGCAAACCCACCACCTGCGATGACAATTCGGTGATGTTCTTTTGCGCCTCGTCGATCAAAGCCAGCCGCGCCGCCAGCGTCGTCAGCGTTTCGACCGTCTTAGTGGAGCTTTCTTCAAGGCTGACGCCCATGCGGGTGCTGACCTGATCGAGCCGCTCGTTGAGGGTTGCCGTCAGCGTGGTTTGCCCGTTTGACTGCGCCTCTGCCATGGCCGAGAGCCGCCCCGTCAACTCGCTTTGCTGCGCGACAAGGCGCTCAAATCCGGCTTCCAGCGCGCCCGTCTTGGCTCCACCGCCTCGTTGCAGGGCCACAAAGAGGGCGACCGCCACCACGGCGAGGAGAACCAGAAGGGTGAGAACAAGGGGATCAGTCATGGAATTTCCCGAAACATGGCGATTTTGCGAAGATTTCGGCAACCATATTCCGATTCCCCCCTATTCGCGCCCCTCCCGTGCTACCCGCCCCATCTTGACCAAAGGGATGAGGCAGCTTATTTCAAGCTTATGAGTATCCGTGAAATCATTGTCGCGCCTGATCCGCGCCTAAAGCAGATTTCCACGCCCGTTGAACGGGTGGACGATAATTTGCGCGCGCTGATGGATGACATGTTGGAGACCATGTACGAAGCGCCGGGCATTGGCTTGGCCGCCGTGCAGGTCGGTGTGCCCAAGCGCATCATCGTGATGGATCTGGCGCGTGAGGGCGCGCCGCCCAAACCGCGCTTTTTCGTCAACCCAGAAGTCCTTTCGGCTTCAGAAGATACGGCTGTCTATGAAGAGGGTTGCCTCTCGGTCCCCGACATGTATGAAGATGTCGAACGCCCGGCTCATTGCCGCATTCGCTATCTCGACTATCAAGGCGAGATCCGCGAAGAAGATTGCGACGCGCTTTTCGCGACCTGCTTCCAGCATGAGATGGATCACCTTGAGGGCATCCTCTTTATTGACCATCTGTCGAAGCTCAAGCGCTCCATGATGTTGAAGAAGCTGACCAAAGCCAAAAAACTTCAGGAAAAGGAACCGGCTTGAGCCGCGCCTCCACGCCAGTGTGTGTCCCATGACGCTGCGCATTGCCTTCATGGGAACACCGGATTTTTCCGTCGCCGTGCTTGCTGAATTGATTGGCGCGGGTCACGAGGTTGTCGCCGTCTACTCCCAACCGCCGCGCAAAGCGGGTCGCGGCATGAGTGAACAGCCAAGCCCCGTCCATAAATTCGCTATTGAAACCGGCCTCACCGTCCGCACGCCACTCTCGCTCAAAGGGGCCGACGAACAGCAAGCCTTTGCCGCGCTCGATATCGACCTTGCCGTGGTTGTCGCCTATGGCCTCATCTTGCCCAAAGCCATCCTCGACGCGCCGCGCTTTGGTTGCCTCAATCTCCATGCCTCGCTTTTGCCGCGCTGGCGTGGCGCTGCGCCGATCCAGCGCGCCATCATGGCGGGTGACACGGAAACCGGCGTCATGGCCATGCAAATGGATGTCGGCCTCGACACGGGTCCAGTGCTGCTGGCCGAGCATGTGTCGATTGGAGCCAACGCCACGGCGGGCACGCTGCATGACACGTTGAGCCAGATCGGGGCGTCACTGATGGTTCGCGCTTTGGCCGCTGTTGAGCGCGGCAGCATCACCGCGACGCCGCAGCCTGAAGCGGGCGTGACTTACGCCAGCAAGATCGAAAAGGACGAGGCCCGCCTTGATTGGACGCGTTCGGCGTCTGAGCTTGATTACCATATTCGCGGCCTCACGCCTTTTCCTGGCGCTTTCTTTGAAGTCACGCGCGGCGACACAAAAACCCGCGTGAAGGTTTTGCGCGCGACGCCGATGGTGGCCAATGGCAACGCGGGCGAAGTCCTGTCGTTCAAAGATGGCATCACGATTGCCTGCGGTGAAGGTGCGCTACGCATCACTGAATTGCAGCGCGCGGGTAAAGGCCCGATGAAGGCCGATGATTTTTTGCGCGGTTTCTCGTTCGACATTGGCGAGAGGCTCGCTTGATGCCGCGCTACAAACTTACGATTGAATATAACGGCACGCCCTTTTGCGGCTGGCAATCACAGACGGGCGGCGGCGCGGTGCAGGACGCGTTGGAAGACGCCATTGAAGGCTTTTGCGGCCAGCGGTTGCGCGTGCAAGCGGCGGGGCGCACCGATGCGGGCGTTCATGCGCTGGGTCAAGTCGCGCATGTTGATCTTGAAAACACCACCCGCTCTGATCGCCTGCGCGATGCCTTGAACGCGCATTTGCGGCCGCATCCCGTGTCGATTGTTGAAGCCGAAGAAGTGCCCGACACGTTTGAAGCGCGCTTCAGCGCCGTCCGCCGTCACTACCTCTTTCGTATCGTCAATCGCCGCGCGCCGCTGACACTTGATCGCGGGCAAGCCTGGTTGGTTCATAAGCCGCTTGATGCCGATGCGATGCATGACGCGGCGCAAGTGCTCATCGGTACGCATGACTTCACGACGTTTCGCTCGACGCTTTGCCAAGCCAAGTCGCCGATCAAGACGCTCGAAGAACTATCGGTTTCGCGCTATGGCGAAGAGATCGAAGTCATCGCGCGCTCGCGTAGCTTCCTGCACAATCAGGTGCGCTCGCTGGTCGGCTCGTTGAAGCTGGTGGGGGAGGGTAAGTGGACGAGGCGTGATATTGAGCGGGCGCTCAAAGCGAAAGACCGAGCGGCTTGCGGCCCCGTCTCGCCGCCTGATGGGCTCTATCTGCTGAAGGTCGATTACGCCTAGAGCCAAGCTCGAAATGCGAGCTCATTCCTGCAAGAAAACGAGCCTTTCCATGCCGAGGTTTCGAGCGAGTTACGGCAGGAAGCAATTGTTGCGTTGGACGCAATAATAAATAAATCTATCCCCGGTTTTGGGGTTCGTATGGAAAATATAAATCGTCATGGCCGGACTTGATCCGGCCATCCACGTCTTTGTCGCAGAAAGTGAGAAGACGTGGATACGCGGGTCAAGCCCGCGCATGACGGATCTAAAATTGTTGGTGTGTTCTGCCTCAGCTGAACTGCAAATCCACCAGCTCGACATCCTTGGGGCGAATAATCTCGCCGAAAAATATCCCCCCCACGCGCGCGAAGCGTTCAACGCTATCGGTTGCCAGAAATTTGGTTTTGCCCTTGCCGCGTCGTTTGGCAGCGAGCCCTTGCTCGTTCAACGCGACCTCGACGGCACGCGCTGTCGTCGCGGCGCTGTCCACCAACTTGACGCCGCGCCCCACCACTTTGCGGATGGTACGGGCCAGCACCGGGAAATGCGTGCAGCCAAGCACCAGCGTATCGGGCGAGGCTTTGCGCTTGAACAAAGGTGTGAGGTAGCGCCGCGCGGTGGCTTCGACAACGTCGCCCGATACCCAACCTTCTTCGGCCAGCGTTACGAACATGCCGCAGGACTCTTGCACGACCAGCGCATCGGGCGCGCGGGCATGGATGGCGCGCGCATAAGCACCAACGCGCACGGTGGCCTCCGTTGCAATGACGGCGATGTGGCCGGTCTTGGTGGCAGCGACCGCGGCTTCTGCACCCGGCTCGATGACGCCAATGACGGGAAGCGGCGCGAGCGCGGCTTGCAGCGGAGCCAATGCAACAGACGACGCGGTGTTGCAAGCGATGACGATCATCTTCACATCATGCGTGAGCAGATGTTTTGTTGTTTGCAGCGAATAGGCGGTGACGGTCTCGGCGCTCTTGGTGCCATAGGGCAGCCGCGCCATGTCGCCGAGATAGACAAGATTTTCATGCGGTAGACGCGCGTGGAGTGCTTTCAAAACCGTGATGCCGCCAATGCCGCTGTCGAACACGCCGATGGGTCGATTGTCGCTCAAGATGTGGGCGCCTTTTTGAAATAACCACGCAGGATCGCTTCGTAGATGTCGGCGAGCTTGCCAAAATCAGCCGCCGCCACATGCTCGTCCACCTTATGCATGGTGGCATTGCGAAAACCAAATTCGACAACCGGCGCATAAGAGCGGATGAAACGCGCATCCGACGTGCCGCCGGTGGTGGATAGCTCCGCCGTTACGCCTGTGACGTCTTTGATGGCCTCGCCAATCAAGGCTGAAAATTCGCCCGGCTGGGTGATAAAACTTTCACCGGAAATTTTGGTCTCGAACGTGTAGCTGCCGCCCATCTCTTGTGTGACTTGATCGAACACACCACGCATCCATTGGTCAAGGCTCGCGCCTGTGTGCTCATCATTGAAGCGAATGTTCATGACCGCGCGCGCCACGCCTGGAATGACGTTGGTGGCCGTGTTGCCAGTGTCGATGGTTGTGACTTCAAAATTTGACGGCTGAAAATGCGCGTTGCCGGTGTCAAGTTCACGAGCGTTCAGACGACGGATCATTTCCATCAACCGCGGCAGTGGGTTGTCGGCTTGATGGGGGTAGGCGACATGGCCCTGCTGACCTTGAACGGTGAGCCAACCATTGATGCTGCCGCGTCGCCCGATCTTCATCATATCGCCGAGCTTTGAAACGCAGGTTGGTTCGCCGACAAGGCAATGATCAAACGCCTCGCCGCGCGCCGCGAGCGCCTTGAGCATTTTCACGGTGCCGTTGACGCTTGGACCTTCTTCATCGCCGGTGATGAGCAGGCTGATCGAACCGGCACCGTCAACAAGTTTGCCTTCATGCACAAGCCGGGAGGCGGCGGCAACGAAACTCGCAATCGAACCTTTCATGTCGGCGGCACCGCGGCCAAACAACATGCCGCCTTTGATCTCACCGCCGAAGGGGTCAACCGTCCATTGTTCAGTGTCGCCCACCGGCACGACGTCGGTGTGGCCTGCAAAGCAAAAATGCGGGTGGCCTGAGCCAAGCCGCGCATAGAGATTGTCCACGTCGGGGGTGCCGTCTTCGCCGAAGGTCATGCGTTCGCAATTGAAGCCGAGCGGCGCTAGATAGCCCGCCAGCGTCGCCAGCGCGCCAGCGTCGGCGGGCGTAACGCTCGGGCAGCGGATCAGATCGACGGCAATGTCGATGGGGTCATAAGGCGGCGTTGGGGGCGGCGTTGGAATTGTCATGCACCCGATGTAGCGCGCCGGGTATGGGCGGTCAATTGGGGAGCAGGGCAAAGCGGGTTTGGTGGAGGTTGGGGTAGAGAAAGATGGGTCCCGGGATCAAGTCCCGGGACGACACTGAGATTTTGTTTTTGGTCTTGCCACAACCACACATGTCATCACCCGGCTTGACCGGGTGATCCAGCTTTGATGCATCAAAGGAAGGTGGATGCCCCGATCAAGTCGGGGCACGACGGTTTTTGGGGTGTGGGGGCCATTTCTCGACGGGGAGCCATGAGGCAAGATGGGTCCCGGGATCAAGGCCCGGGACGACACTGAATGTTCAGTCCCGCAGCAATTCGTTGATGGCGGTCTTGGCGCGCGTTTGGGCGTCCACGGTTTTGACGATGACGCAGCAATAGAGGCTGGGCGAAGGGCGGCCATCGGGCGTGGGCTTGCCCGGCAGCGAGCCGGGGACGACGACGGAATAGGGCGGCACCTTGCCGATGTGCACTTCGCCGGTGGCGCGGTCGATGATTTTGGTCGAGGCCGAAATGAAGACGCCCATGGAAAGCACCGCGCCTTCGCCGACGATGACGCCTTCGACAACTTCAGAGCGCGCGCCGATGAAGCAATTGTCTTCGATAACGACGGGATTGGCCTGCAAGGGCTCAAGCACGCCGCCGATGCCGACGCCGCCTGACAGATGACAGTTTTTGCCGATCTGGGCACACGAGCCGACCGTGACCCATGTATCGACCATTGTACCTTCGCCCACATGAGCGCCGAGATTGACGAAAGAAGGCATCAGCACGACGCCCGGCGCGATATAGGCCGAGCGGCGCACGATGGAGCCCGGCACGGCGCGGAAACCCGCTTTACGGAATTCAGCCTCGCCCCAGCCTTGAAACTTGGAGGGGACCTTGTCCCACCATTGGGTGTCGGTGCCGGGGCCGCCGTCGATCAGACCCATGTCGTTCAAGCGAAAAGACAGCAAAATGGCCTTTTTCAGCCACTGATTGACCATCCATTCGCCCTTGAACTTCTCGGCGACGCGCAATTCACCATTGTCGAGCGCCAGCAAAGCGGCTTCGACCGCCTCGCGCACTTCGCCTTTGGTGCCCGTATTGATGGTGTCGCGGGCGTCAAACGCGGCTTCAACAACGGACTTCATCTGGGCGGTGCTCATGGGGGAATTCCTTTAGGCGCGGTTTGGGGATCAGGTTGGCGGGCAAGATAGCGGGCGGGGGTGATCTGTCAAACGGGCGGCGGGGCGGGGCGGCTGTCAGGGGCGGCGAACCTATTGGATGCCGAAAAGAAAGATGGGTCCCGGGATCAAGTCCCGGGACGACACAGAGGTTTTTGTGAGGTTTTCATTCAAATTCTGCTGTCATCCCGTGGCTTGACCACGGGATCCAGGGCCGCGAACTCAGAGGATAATCAGGCCGCGACAGCCGCCTGTGCTTCGTCGCCAGCGCGGGTGACTTCTTCGCGCACGGGTTTGGGCTCGCCGAACAGGTAGCCCTGACCGAGTTCCACGTTCATGTCGAGAATATCCACGACTTCGCGTTCGGTTTCGATTTTGTCCACGATCAACTGAATGCCATTGCGCTTCAGCACTTCTTGGATGTCGCGCACGTGAATGTCGCTATCGCCTTCTTCCGCGCCGGTGATGAGGCTGGCTGGGATTTTGACGAAGCGGAAATTGAGGTCGTGAAGCTGGGCGGGGTTGAACTTGATGTTCGTCACCTGATCCATCGAGAAGCGAAAGCCAAGTGCGGCGAGCGACGCAAAGCTTTCGCGTTCAATCGGGCCCATGCCGTTGACTGTCATCTGGCTGAATTCAAAGATGAGATGCTGCGCCAGATCTTGATTGTGCTGCATGTACTCAACGAATTGCGGGAAGAAATCGCTGTCGAGTAAGGAGTAAGCCGAGATGTTGCAGAAGACGCCGGCATTCTTGTTGCGGGCGGCAAGTTTGCGCACCACCTGAATGCAACGGAACAGCAAGATGTTATCGACCGTTGGCATCATGCCAGCAGGCTCGGCGACGCGCATATAATCGCGCGGCATGATCAACATGCCGTCTTCAGAGCGCAGGCGCGACAGGCCTTCATAATAGCGTGTTTTGCGCTGCGGCAGCGTCACGATGGGCTGGAGATAAAGGTCCACGCGATTGCTTTCGAGCGAGCGGCGAATGGTTTCGAGCAATTCGCTGTCGCTCAGTTCGGCAATATCAATTTCAGGTTCGACGGCCTTGGGCTTGAAGTTTTGCGCCAGCGCATATTGCAGACGCGGCGCACCAACCGGCATGGGCGGGGCGTCGCGCGTTTCGGCCAAGCGCTTGACGAGCGATTCCACGACGCGGATTTCAGAAAAGATGCGTTCCATGCGCGCGGTGGTTTCGCGCTCGAAGCGCTCTTCCAATTCGATGATGCGTTCACCGGCTAGGTCTAGTTCGCGTGACAGGCTGTGGGCGACCTCGCTGAGTTCGGTGAGCTCATGGCGCATCTGCTTGCGTTCCTTGCGTCGGCTGAGGGCGGCATGGGCTTCGGCGCCGAGCAGACAGGCGATGAGGCCTGCCAGAATGGCCAGTTTGGGTTCCAGCAAGCCCAGATCATTGAGCCCATAGGCAAGACCAAAGGACGGCAGCGCATAGAGCGCGGTGGCCAGAAAGGTTTTCAGCGTCGACATATTCCTGCCCCAACGGGCGCGAGGCCCGCAAATCGCAATTGTTCCTGTCTTTACCTTGAGGCCAAGGTTTTGAGAAAAAGTTAACCATCACAGTCGAAAGCACATCTTTCGGCGTGCCTACCCGGCGAGGGGGCGTCAGGCGGGGCGTTTGGCCAGTTGGTCGAGCTTTTTCCAATGCATGCGGTAGAGGCGGGATGGCTTATGGCGCGTGCGGGGCGGAATGGCGTGCACGTCGGTAAGCCAAGCCCGCTCGGCCGCCACCGCCTCCTGCCAAATGGCTTTGGACAAGGCGCTTGCCTCGTCAGCAGAGCCACCGCGCGTGAGCAAGGCTTCGACACGCGCGATAAAGCTCGCCTCCAGTCGGTCGCGTTTGGCCGCAAAGCTGGCAAGGCGGGGCGCGTAATCTTCCAAAACTGCCCGGTGTAGCTGTTCGTGGCTCCACCAAAGCGTCGCCGGGTCGAAACTATCGCTGGGTGTTGGGCCGAAATCGGGGAGGTCCACGCCTTCAAAGCCGGGACCGAAAAAGACCGGCTTGAAAATCGAGGTGTCGGGCGAGGCACTGCCGGTGAGCCAGTGGACGGCGCGGCCTGAACCGACCTCGGCGACCCATGAGGCTGTTGTTTGGCCAAAGCGCCGGATCGGTCCCCATGAGGCATGGGCGCAAACCGAGCCGCCCATCAACCCGTCTGGTCGCCAATCAGCCTGACGCGTGGCCACCGGGCCATGATCGCGCAGAATGCCCATCATATAGGCCGCATCGTTTTTGGGCCGGGCGTTGAGCAACTCGCTGGTGCGACACCAGCGCGCCGAGCCCGTGGCAAAGTTTGAGCGCTGCCGGTTGGCGAACGTGTCTGAGAAATGAAAGGCTTCGCCCTCGCGCGCAAAGCCACGTTCGATGGCCAGTGGCAGGAGGCTCTGACTGGCACCTTCAAATGTGGTGCCGATGGTGTAGGTGTTGGAGATTGAGCGCTTATGCGCGACGCGCTCGACGACCCAGTCGCGCCCAACTGTTTCCAGCACGAAGGCCTCGCCGTGGGCGTCTGCAATCAGAAAGCTGTTGTGATATTCAAACTGGCCCAGATGAGCGCAATTGCCGCCTTGGCCGTAGCGGGTGAGAAGATCGGTGATGACCTCGACGGCTTCAGCGGCGCTAGCGGCGCGCTCAAGCCCGAGGCGCACAAGGTCCATGCCAAGGAGCGCGGGTTCTTTTTGCGGCGCGATTTTTGAAAACACCGCTTCATTGCCGATGATGAGGCCATGCTCGTTGGTGCCCATCTCCGCGCCCCACATCCAGAAGGGACGCGACAGCAGCACGCTATAGGTGTGCGCGGCTTGCGCGATGGTGATGTAGGTGCAGGCAAGGTTCTCGTCTGCGGCATGGTCGGCGGCTGCGACGTGTTGCAGATATTGCGCCTCGTTGGCTTCGCGGTCGGAGTTTTTGGCGAACAAAAGCGCGCCTGATTTCGTGCCCTCGGGCCGCACCACCATTGTGTCACACATGAGCTTGTCCACCTTGCCGTTTGGGTTTGTCCTATCATAACCATGCGTGGGGGGCCGCATGAAGTTTCATTATCGTGCTAGGGTCGGGCAACAGACACATAGCCAGAGGATGACCATGAACGCGCATCAATTTGAGTTCCGCACCATTAAGGGCGAGGCCCTGCCGTTGTCGCAATATGAAGGCCAGACGGTGCTGGTCGTGAACACCGCCAGCCGCTGCGGGCTGACGCCGCAATATCGTGAATTGCAGGGCTTGTGGGAGCGCTATAAGGCGCGCGGGCTCGTCGTGCTTGGTGTGCCGTGCAATGATTTTGGCGCGCAGGAGCCGGGCACCGCTGAAGAGATCGTGTCTTTTTGCGAAGTGAACTATGACATTGATTTTCCGCTGACCACCAAACAGTCGGTGATCGGGGCGGACGCGCACCCGTTTTATAAATGGGTAGCCGAAGTGGCGGGCGAGGACGCGCTGCCCAAATGGAACTTCCACAAATATCTGATCGGGCCGAACGGTGATTTGGTGCAGGTGTTTGGCAGCAAGGTGCCACCGGACGATGCCGCGTTGGTCAAAGAGATCGAGGCTTTGCTGGTGTGAGTGGCTACGCGCCCATCGCCATTGAGATGGCGCGCTATAACAAGTGGCAGAACGACAGTCTTTATGGGGTGCTGGCCGATCTGCCACCAGACGACTTGACGCGTGATCGCGGCATGTTCTTTGGCGACATTCTAGCGACGCTCGATCACATGGCGATGGTGGAAGGGTATCTGCTCGATTATATCCATGGGCGAGAGCCGGATGGCTTTGACACCAATCGCAGGCTCGAAACCGCGTTCCAGCCCCTGCGCGTGAGGCGGGTGGCGATGGATATGAAGATGATCGAGATATGCGAGGCCGCCGATCCTGTTTGGTTTGACGAAGAGATCGCCATGCCGTCAGGACGGCGCTTGCCGCGCAGCTTCTGGTGGACGCAACTCTTCAATCACGCGACGCATCATCGCTCGCAGGTGACGTCGGAGCTGACGCATATGGGCGTCGATTATGGCAATACGGATATGCCTTATAATCCGCTGACGCACTTTGTTGTTTGAGGGTAGCAATGACTGATGTTGAATCGATCCATGAAATACGTCGTCGTGCTCCTCTTCACTATTGGGCGAAAGCTGTGAACGCTCATTACACTTCTTATGTGCTGTCTCACAGCATTTCTAATGATGCCTTGGAGAAAGCTGCAGAAGCCATGCACTATGGGGGGACTCCTTGGGTCGCCGTTGATGAAAGCTCCCGTCGAGAAGCTGCGATTGCAATTGAATTAATTATCAAGGCTGTAATTGCGCGAAAGGTTGCATCAGGAGTTGCGCCGAAGAACGTAACTCATGTTCGACCCTCACACGACGTTGTGGCGTTATGGGGTGAAGCTGGTCTGCCTAAGCTTCCTGTTGACGATCGACGACGTTTGTTGCGAATAAAATCACTTCTTTACTGGTCAAGCCGGTATGCAGCACCAAAGTCTGATAAAGATGCAGACAAGGAAATTGACGCAGACGAGACCTTAAAAGGTTCTAAGGAAAATTCCGGCGTACTAATTGAACCTATGCTGAGCCTTGGATGGGACGATTTTGACCGCATTTACCAAGTGGCACTATCAGAGTGGAATAAGCATTGGGAATGACATTTGGATACGTGAACCTCTGTTCTGAACTGTCGTATTATGGCAATACGGATATGCCTTATAATCCGCTGACGCACTTTGTTGTTTGAGGGGGGAACGCTATTCTCCAAAAATACGCCATGGCCCGACTTGATCGGGCCATCCATACGGCGGCGCATCAAAGCTGGATGCCCCGGTCAAGCCGGGGCAAGACGGCATCTAAAAATGACGGTACTTAAAACTAAAATGCCCCGCCCCCTTTGATTAAAGGGGGCGGGGCATTTTTCGTTTGGTGTGTTTCAAATCATTGCGTGAGCGGCGTCAGCTTGATTTCGACGCGGCGGTTTTGTTCGCGACCTGACGCGGTCTGGTTGGAGGCAATCGGCTGGCTTTCGCCTGCGCCATTGACGAGGAAGCGGCGTGTGTCCGTTCCCTGACTGACCAGATATTGAGCGACGCTATTGGCACGCTGTTGCGACAGCTGCATGTTGTAGTCGGCGCTGCCTGTCGAATCTGTGTGGCCCGTCACGTCGATCAGCGTCTTGTTGTATTTCTTCAGCACAATCGCGACCGAGTTTAACACCTGATAGAAATTGGCGTTGATGTTGAAGGAATTGGTGGCGAAGGTCACATTGCCCGGCATGTTCAAGATGATGTCATTGCCGACGCGGGTGACGCTGACGCCTGTGGAGCGCAGTTGTTGCGTCAGTTCTTTTTCCTGACTGTCCATATAATAGCCGATGCCGCCACCGGCGAGGCCGCCAACGCCTGCACCGATCAGCGCCCGGGTACGACGATCACCGGCATTGCCGCCGCCGAGAAGGCCGGCACCCAGCGCACCTGCGACAGCACCGATGGCCGCGCCATAAGTCGCCTTGTTGGTCTTTTGTTGGCCGGTATAGGCGTCTTGTGTCTGGCAGGCTGTGAGCGCGAAGGTGCTCACCACTGCTACCATGATGGTCCGTTTCATCAGCATTCTCTTTTTTTCCAATCTCAATTCGGCGGGTGGCGGGTGCATCAAGCGCCGCCCTTTAAAAAACCATGCCTTTTGGTGTAGAAAGACATCAGATTTCGCGTACCCCGGCGAGGAAACTAGCAAAGACCGGCGGACGCGAGAACAAAAATCGGCATAATCATTATATTCAGAATACGGCCATAATAGGGAGAGTCTCATGTCGCTGTTTGATTTGACTGGCAAGGTTGCCATCGTCACCGGATCCACCAAGGGCATTGGCGAGGCGATTGTGCATCGTCTGGCTGAGCATGGTGCCAAGGTTGTCGTCTCGAGCCGCAAGGCGGATGCCTGCGACAAGGTCGCGGGCGAGATCAACGCAAAGCACAAAGACGCAGCCATTGCTGTGCCCTGCAACATCGCCGACAAGGGCGACCTGCAACGCCTCGTCGATACCACCAACGCCAAATGGGGCAAGATCGATATTCTGGTCTGCAATGCGGCGGTGAACCCTTTCTTCGGCTCTTCGCGCGACATCCCGGACGACGCCTTCGACAAGATCATGTCGTCCAACGTCAAATCAAATCATTGGCTCAGCAATATGGTCCTGCCCCAGATGATCGAACGCAAGGATGGCTCGATCATCATTGTCTCGTCCATCGGTGGTCTCAAGGGCTCGCCGGTGCTGGGCGCTTATTGCTTGTCCAAGGCGGCTGACTTTCAGTTGGCCCGCAATCTCGCCGTTGAAAATGGCCCCTATAATGTGCGCGCCAATTGCATCGCGCCGGGCCTCATCAAGACGAAGTTTGCCAAGGCGCTGTGGGACAATCCCGAAATTCTCGAACGCTCAACAGCGGGCGCGCCCCTCAAGCGCATCGGGATGCCTGATGAGATTGCAGGCGCGGCGGTTTTTCTCGCCAGTTCTGCAGGCGCTTTCATGACCGGCCAGAGCATGGTCATTGATGGTGGCGCGACGATTTCGTGAGCCAAGATAGCCCTTGCTCTTAACCCTCCCCCTTGAGGGGGGAGGGAGGAGCGCCCGAAGGGTGCGGAGGGTGGGGGTGCTTCTTCGAAAGACTCTTTATCCTCGCAACCTGTGGCTTCACCCCCTCCCAACCCTCCCCCCTCAAGGGGGAGGGCTATCAAGCAAAGATTTATTGATGAAAACGAGCCTCAACATCCGGCCTCTCGAACCGCGCGACCGCGCTGCATGGGATGAGATGTGGGCGGGCTATCTCACGTTTTATCAGTCGGAATTATCGCTCGACGTCTCCGACGATACATTTGCGCGGCTCACGGCGGGCGCGTTGATCGGCTTGATTGCCGAGGATGATGAAGGCGGTCCGCTCGGCTTTGCTCATGCGTTGCTCCACGCCGAAACCTGGAGCCCCAAACCTGTCTGCTATCTGGAAGACCTGTTCGTGCGCCGGGAAGCACGCGGCACAGGGGCGGGGCGTGCTTTGATTGAGGCACTGGCGGCGCGGGGGCGCCGCGAGGGTTGGCTCAGGCTCTATTGGCAAACCGAGCGCGACAACACCACCGCACAAACGCTTTATGACAAAGTGGCAACCCGCATCGATTGGCTACGCTACGAGCTTGATCTCTGAGACCTGAGTGACCATTTTTATCCGACGGGTCATTTTGGGGAGAGTTCAATGAAGAGCGTTGTTATCACAGGGGTCTCGAGCGGTATTGGTTGGGGCGCGACCAAGGTCTTGATCGGTAAAGGTTTTCGCGTCTTTGGCAGCGTCCGTAAGACGGCTGACGGCGAACGCCTCAAGGCTGAATTTGGCACTAATTTTGTGCCGCTTCTATTTGACGTCACCGACGAGCCGGCCATCAAGCGTGCGGCGGGCGAGGTGCGCGTGGCTTTGAACGGCGAAAAGCTGTTTGGGCTCGTCAATAACGCGGGCATCGGGGTTTCGGGGCCGCTGCTCGATCTCAATGTCGATGAGTTCCGCCAGCAAATGGAAGTGAATGTCACCGGCCCCTTCCTCGTCACTCAGTCGTTTGCGCCGCTGCTGGGCGCTGACCGCGCGCTCAAAGGTGCGCCGGGTCGCATCATCAATATTTCTTCGGTCGGCGGCAAACAGGCCGCGCCCTTTGTCGGGCCTTATTCCACATCGAAATTTGCTCTCGAAGGCATGTCGGAAAGTCTGCGCCGCGAGTTGCTGTTGTTCGGCATCGACGTCATCATCATCGGTCCCGGCGCGGTCAAAACCGCCATCTGGGACAAGGCCGAGCAGGTGGACATTACGCCTTACGCCAATAGCGCCTATTATCCCTCGCTGGTGAAATTCCGCGATTATTTCCTCGCCAGCGGCAAGACCGGCCTTCCGCCTGAACGCATTGGCCGCGTCATCTTCAAGGCGCTGACCACCGCCAAGCCTAAGGTGCGCTATGCCGTGCTGCGCAAGAAGCTGACGAACTGGACCATCCCCCAGCGGCTGCCCAAACGCTTTCTTGACCGCACCATCGGCAAGGCCGTCGGGTTGATCGAAAAATGAGGCCCGAAAAATGAGGTGAGACCTATAATTCCGCATTGCGGAATTAGAATCAAAGCATCTCGACGCTCAAGCTGTCCCCGTGAAAGGGTTCGCGCCACAATCGCGAAAACCACTTCAGGGGGAATTCATGGCCGATTTGTTGGCGCTGTCTGAACGCTTTATCGACAACAACATTTACGAAGGCGCGGGCCTCGTCAATCGCCCGACCATGGAACTGTCGGAGCTGGGCAATGGCATCGCGCTGATCGAAGCCTTTTCCCATGTCGTGACTTTCAAGTCCGGCGACGGGTTGGTGCTGTTTGACACAAGCCTTGAAGCCTTTGGTGGTGGCGTCCTCCAGTCGCTACGCAAATGGACCACGAGCCGGTCAATCACATTTGCTACACGCATGGTCATGCCGATCATGTGGGTGGCACCAATCATTTTATCTGCGAGGCCTGCGAAAAGGGCCATCGCCGTCCGCGCATCATCGGCCACGAAAATGTGTTGCCGCGCTTCCGTCGCTATGAGGCGACGAATGGTTATAACTTTACGATCAATGCCCGCCAGTTTGCACCCGCCACCGAGCTGCGCATGGGGCTGGGCGGCGGTGGCGACAGCCCGCGTCGCTTTGGCCCTGATCCGTGGATTGATCCTGATACGACGTTCCGCGACCGCCTCGACATCAAAGTCGGTGATCTGCATTTTGAATTGCATCACGCCATCGGCGAAACCGACGATCATCTTTGGGCCTATGTGCCTGAACACAAAGCGATCTGCTCAGGCGATTTCGTGACTTGGGTTTTTCCCAATGCGGGTAATCCGCAGAAGGTTCAGCGTTATCCGCTGGAATGGGCCAAAGCGCTTCGCGAAATGATTGCCAAGGAGCCTGAGCTTTTGCTGCCTGCGCATGGCTTGCCGATTGGCGGCAAGGCGCGCATTGCCACAGTGCTTGGCAACATTGCCTCGGCGCTTGAAACCCTGGTAACGCAGACCGTCGATATGATGAACAATGGCGCGCGTTTGGACGAGATCATCCATTCGGTGAAGGTGCCCGCGCATCTGATGGACAAGCCCTATTTGCAGCCTGTCTATGACGAGCCTGAATTTATTGTCCACAATATTTGGCGTCTCTATGGCGGCTGGTATGACGGCAATCCGGCTAACTTGAAGCCTGCGTCGGAAGCCGCGCTGGCCGCAGAAATGGCGCATCTGGCGGGCGGTGCCAAGGCGCTGGCCAAACGCGCGACCGAACTGGTGGCCGCAGGCGATTTGCGACTGGCTTGCCACATTGCGGAGATGGCAGGGCTTGCCGCGCCTGATGACATTGAGGTGCATGGCGTGCGCGCAGAGGTTTATGCCGCACGGCGCAAGGCCGAAGCTTCGCTGATGTCTAAAGGTATTTTCGGATTTGCTGAGCGTCAGTCTTTGCAGATTGTCGGCGAGCATAATCAGAAGTAAGTGAATTGATGAAGGCGTAAGACCTTCACGACAGACGCTACGTTTAGGGAGCGTCCAAGACGAAAGGGCCGGACTGTGAAAACAGTTCGGCCCTTTTTATTTTCCTAAGGGAAACGCGGTGCAAAGCATTGACCTCTGCACCCCCTCCCTAACCCTCCCCCCTCGAGGGGGGAATTATGCACATGACGTACCGCGTTTGATTTCCTATATTCAGTACACAGGAGATTGAAATGACGTGCGACCTTACAAACCCAATTTACAGCAACGAAGACGAAGCCCGTAAGCACTTCGAGGCTTTGCGTTGGCCCGAAGGTCCGGTCTGCCCTCATTGCGGCGTTATTGATGAAGTAACAGAACTCAAAGGCAAATCAACTCGCCCCGGTGTTTACAAGTGCCGCGCCTGTCAGAAGCCGTTTACTGCCACCGTTGGCACCCTGTACGAGCGCTCAAAAATTCCGCTGCATAAATGGCTTCTCGCCACGCACCTCATGGCCGCAAGCAAGAAGGGCATTTCAGCTCATCAGCTTTGGCGGATGCTTGGCTTTGGTTCCTATCGTACAGCTTGGTTTATGGCTCATCGCATCCGTGAAGGTATGCGCGAAGCCAAGTTTGACACTCCTATGGGAGGTGAAGGCAAAACGGTGGAAGCCGATGAAACGTACATCGGCGGCAAAGAGGCCAACAAACACGCCAAGAAACGCAACAGCCGCAACATTGGCGGTCAGGGCAAAGAGATTGTGTTCTCTCTAGTCGAACGTGGTGGCCGTGTACGCTCGCACCATGTGCATAGCGTCACAGCAAAAACGCTGCGCCCAATCTTGATGAAACAGCTTGATAGCAAAACAACACTCATGACAGACGATGCTGGTCAGTATCGCCGTATGAACAAAGACTTCACCCATGAGACCGTCAATCACGGTGCAGGTGAGTACGTCCGTGGCAATGCCTACACAAACACCATTGAAGGTTACTTCTCAGTGATGAAGCGCGGCATCAATGGCACTTATCATCACGTCTCTCAGCAGCATTTGAAGCGTTATCTGGCAGAGTTTGACTTCCGCTATAACGAAGCATGGCGCTAGGCGTTACAGACGCACAGCGAGCCGCCAAGGCCGTTAAGGGCATCGAAGGCAAGCGTTTAACGTATCAACAAACTAATCACGCCTGATATTGAGGCTCAGGCTGTACGTTTTATGCGCTGGCGCAGATGGAAAAAGAAACAGTCTAGGAAGCATTGAAAAGCCCACCTTACTTGGTGGGCTTTTTCTTGGTCTTAGTATCTGCGGGCTTAGGGCGACTCTGTTTCTTCTTAGCGGTTGGCTTCTTTGGTGCGGGCGGCATAGCAATCATTGCTCGCACGATTTTATCGCGCTGCGTGTCGGCATCCGTTTCCGAAAACCGTTCATCCGATACGTGCATAGCCGACAACCCTTTGTACGCCGACATCAAGCGCATCAATCGGCACAAGATCAGCAACCTGCTGCATTAGAGATACATCTCCAGAATCCAAGATTTTATCAAAGACGGCAAACTTACCCAAGGCACGATCGTTGTCATTTGCCCTCGCATCAGCAAAGGCGACATATTTTGCAGATACAGAAACGTGATGCGGAGAGACAGCGTCAATCAATAACAGGCTGTCATCAAGATTTACGCCAAAATCAAACTCATGAATCTTGCCGCTACGACCAGTTACGCTATAGGCCCGGCCAATGTACTTTTCGCGGACAACGGTCTTAAGCGTCCCAAAAATGCGATCCTTCAGCCGGTTCTCATTTGTTGCTATAACATGCTCAACAGCCGCGTAAGCCACGGCAGACGAAGCATTCGCCACCGCCAATATTGCGCTCTTTAGCCAATCTGCGCTTGGAACGTCTACGGCTAATGTGCTTTTAAGCGCCACTACTCGGAATTTCTGCGAATGGCGCGTCATGGCACGGTTAATGACATTTTCGTCACACGCATGATTCCAGGCGGAGCGATAAGCGCCGCCACCATCGTGAACGTGATAGCCATCTCCAAATTTTGAAACGAATACATGCACAGGTGAAAATGACGGGTACAGACAATGGGTGACCACGCGCGCGCCATCGCTGGTTTCGACACATATGTCGAAACTTGAGAGCGCGGCTTTGACGTCTTCACAAATCATTATCTTAGGTCCAACAAATCATCTTGAGGCGGCAACTCAACAATGTGCTGATGAGGCCTCAACTTGATGTTGACCTGATCAGCTAGCCAAGGGAACGCCTGATTGAGTCTACGCACTTGCGGCGGAGTTTTACAGCGGTAAGGAATATCCCAAGTATGTGGCGTGTTTAGGACATAATTTCTATTTAATAGCCACGAGTGAACGTGAGACCCGCATATCTCCGCCTCTAATCCCAACAAACTAGCATCCGGCGGATTAGGGTGACACTCCCCGTCATCTTCAATATCAACCCGACAAATAGGGTAATTGCGCCAAATTAAGGAAATGCTCGGGCTTGCCATGTTTGCTTTAGGGAGAACAAACCTCAGGTGCCCACTTACGATCCCAACATCGTCTTCGACGTTCCAGATTATCTGCATCTCGCTCGGGCGCGAGCCTTGAATCCACGCAGGCTGCGCTTCCAACAAAGTCTTGGGACGCGCAAGAAATGCATCAACTTGGTCTATGTCTGAAATGCGATTCGCAGTCGGCATTCTCCGATGCTATCGGTAAACCACGAAACTTTCCAAAACCATTATTTAAGGTACGTAAAGTGCATAAGTCCCCTCGAGGGGGAGGGGATTTAAGTTAGCTTGCGAGCTTGTCGAGGACTTTGGTGAAGCGTTCGAAAATATCGACGATTTCGCTATTGCTAATGATGAGCGGCGGCGAGAAGGCGATGGTATCGCCTGAGACGCGCACCATCATGTTGAAGTCATGGAAGGCGGTGCACATGGCGTCAAAGCCGCGTTTGCCCGGCAGACCGTCGATGGGCACAAGGTCGATGCCACCGGCAAGACCGATGCAGCGAATATCAGCGACGAGCTTGTGATTTTTCAGGCTCATGATGGCTTCAGCAAACACCGGCTCCATTTCACGCGCCCGCTCAAACAGGCCGTCGCGCTTGTAAAGATCAAGCGTGGCAAGCCCGGCGGCAGCCGCCAGCGGATGGCCCGAATAGGTATAGCCGTGGAACAAATCAATCATGTGATCGGCGCCGGTTTGGAAGATGTCATAGATGTGCTTGCGCACAACGGTGCCGCCCATTGGCACGGTGCCCGACGTGACGCCTTTGGCGAATGTCAAAATATCGGGCGTGACGCCGAAGCGTTCAGACGCGGTGGCATAGCCCAACCGCCCAAAGCCGGTGATGACCTCATCGAAAATCAGCAAGATGCCGTGCTTGGTGCAGAGCTCGCGCAAGCGTTCGAGATAACCCTTGGGCGGAGCTAGCACGCCGGTTGAACCTGCCATGGGCTCGACGATGACGGCGGCGATGGTCGAGGCGTCATGCAGCTCAACAAGGCGCTGGAGGTCGTCGGCCAGATGCGCGCCCCAGGTGGGCTGGCCGCTGGTGAATTTTTGTTCGGCGCGATTATAGGTATGCGAGAGATGATCGACACCTGCCAGCATCGGGCCATAGACCCGGCGGTTGGCAACCATGCCGCCGACCGAAATGCCGCCAAAGCCGACGCCATGATAGCCGCGCTCGCGCCCGATGAGCCGCGTGCGCCCGCCTTCGCCATTAGCGCGATGATAGGCGATGGCGATTTTGAGCGCGGTGTCGGCGGCCTCCGAGCCTGAATTGCAAAACAACACATGATCGAGATCGCCGGGCATCAGGTCGGCGATGCGGCTGGCCAGCTCAAAGGCCTTGGGGTGGCCGAACTGGAAGGTCGGCGCAAAATCAAGCTCGCCCGCCTGATCCTGAATGGCCTTCACCACTTCCTCGCGGCAGTGACCGGCGTTGCAGCACCAAAGCCCTGCTGTTGCGTCGAGCACTTCAGTCCCGTCGGGTTTGAAATAGGAAATGTCCTTGGCGCGCGAGATCAGGCGCGGTTCGCGTTTGAACTGGCGATTGGGCGTGAAGGGCAACCAGTTTGAGGACAGGTCGTTCGGGCTCGCAATGCCAGTGGTGGCGGTATCGGCGCTCATGGGGGCCTCCGGGATGGGAAGGATGCAGAACGAGATGATCAGACTGCCGGGCCAGACGGAAAGCAAGGGGAGGCCTTGCGTGACTTTTGGCAATTGTTGAGTATCTTAAACACTATGGTCAAGAGCCCAAAAGCCCCAAAACACCTGCAAGAAAATGCGCGTCCGTTTCGCCGCGCTCATGGCGGCGAGGTGCCGCTGAGCGAGAGCGCCGCCAGCGTGCTCGACATCGGCCCGCGCCTGCGCGCATTGCGCATGATGCATGGCCACTCGCAGCGCGAACTGGCCAAGCGCGCGGGCGTCACCAATGGCACGATTTCGTTGATCGAGCAGAACCGCATCAGCCCGTCACTGGGCTCGCTGAAAAAGGTGCTGGATGGCTTCCCGATTTCGATCGCTGATTTTCTGACGCTGGACTTAAAGCCTAAGGCCAAGGTGTTTTATGCCGCCAAGGAGTTGCGTGAAATCGGCTCGGGCGGCATTTCATTTCGCCTTGTCGGTCGTGACACCCAGAGCCGGGCCAATGAGGGCCGCGCCATCCAGATGATGCATGAGCGCTATCAGCCCGGCGCTGATACGGGCGTCGACATGCTGTCGCATACGGGCGAGGAAAGCGGCGTCGTCACGTCTGGGTTGATCGAGCTGACGGTGGGCGGCGAGACGCGTGTGTTGACGGCGGGCGACGCTTATTATTTTGACAGCCGCTTGCCGCACCGCTTTCGCAATACCGGCACGATTGATTGTGTGATTGTCTCGGCCTGCACGCCGCCGAGTTTTTGAATACTTCCTTTTTCGCCTCCCCCTCTTTCCTTTGCGCCTACGCGCAAGGCGAGGGGGAGGTCGGATCGCACTTGCGATCCGGGTGGGGGGTACCCCTTCGTAAAATTCTTCATGCGCGGCTTCACCCCCTCCCTAACCCTCCCCCCCTCAAGGGGGAGGGTTAGGGAGGGGAGGGCTTAGCCCATGACAACCGCTCTCCAATTTGCGATGGTCCGCCCCGGAGGAGACCCATGACCAAAACCTTGACCCAGCTTTTGACCGACCCCGGCCTCATCATCGTACCCGGCGCTTATGATGCGCTGTCGGCAAAGCTCGCCGCGCAGGCGGGCGCACCCGCTGTCTATATGACGGGTTTTGGGCTGGCGGGTTCGCATCTCGGCCTGCCTGACATTGGCCTGATGTCGTCGAGCGAAATGGTCGACCGCGTGCGTGCCATGAGCGCTGCGGCAGGGACGGTGCCGCTCATCGCCGATGGTGACAACGGCCATGGCGGACCATTGAACGCGGCGCGGCTGGCGCGCGCTTACGAGCAGGTGGGCGCGCAATGCATTCAGATTGAAGATCAGGTCTCGCCCAAGCGTTGCGGCCATATGGAAGGCAAGGAAGTCGTTTCCATCACCGAAGCCGAACAGAAGATTTCTGCCGCCGTGGATGCGCGAAACTCCAAAGACTTCAAGATCATGGCGCGCACCGATGCGCGTGCGACGCATGATCTGGATGAAGCGCTGAGGCGCGGCGAGGCTTTTTTGAAAGCGGGGGCTGACATTCTTTTCATCGAAGCGCCGCGCGACATGAAGGAACTGGAGAAAGTCTGCGCCACCTTTAAAGGCGTGCCGCTGCTCGCCAATATGGTGGAAGACGGCAAGACGCCGATACTGGATGCGAAAGTGCTTGAGGAACTGGGATTTAAAATCGCGATCTATCCCGTCTCGGCTTTGCTGGTTGTGGCCAAGCGTTTGCAGGAGGTCTATGCGACGTTGCTTAAAGGGCAGGGCTTGCCTGCGGGCGAGGCGCGCGTCACCTTTCAAACCTATAATGAACTGGTCGGCCTGCCAGAGATGCTTGCCAGCGCCGCAAAAATAGCTTCTGAGGAACACTGATGCCGAGCTGGTCCAATATATTGAAGCGCATTGCCGCGGGTGAGATGGAAAAAGCGCCGCCGCATGTGACCGCGCTTAATCTTTATGCAGGCAAGCTGACCGTGCTGGAACCCGGCCGCATCCGCTACGACTGGCCGGTAGATCCGGCCTATATGAACCCCGTGGCGGTGTTTGGCGGCTACCTTGCGACGCTGGCCGACCAGACGTGTTCTTTCGCGCTGATGACGATGCTCGCCGACGATCAGAACTTCACGACGATTGACCTGCAAACGCATTTCTTCCGTCCCGTGATGAAAGGGGTACTGGCTTGCGAGGGCCATGTGGTGAATGTGTCGAAGACGCAAGCCTATGTGGAGGCGACGTTTACCAATGGCGATGGCAAGCTGGCGCTGAAGGCGCGGGCGGTGGAGCGGCTTATTGCGGCTTAGGTTTTTTGCTGCGTCATGGATCCCGGGGTCAAGCCCCGGGATGACACTGAATTTTTTGAAAATGCTCGCAATATAATTTCCGCTGTCGTCCCGAGACTTGATCCCGGGACCTACCTTTCCTTACCGCACCCAGCGATCAATCGTGTGCTGCAGCGCGCCGCTGTCCTTCATGCCGTCGAGCCATTTGTTGACCAATTGCCGCCAGACCCAGTCCTTTGGCATCCAATAGGCTTTCTCGGAATGGTCGAAGGGCTTGTCGGGGTGGACCGCACAGAGTTTGGGGTGGCGCTTGGCTTGGAGGCGCGTTTCGATGGCGTCGGTGATCATCAGGTCTGCGTGGCCCGCCACGATTTCAGTGAAGATCGTTTTGTTGTCGGGATGCAGGATGATTTGCGCTTTGTGAATATGCGCGTGGGCGAATTTTTCGTTGGTGCCGCCGGGATTGACGATGAGGCGGACGCCGGGCTTGTCGATTTGGGCCAGCGTCTCAAAGCGGTGCCGGTTTTTGCACAGCGTGATCGGCGTTTTGCCGTCGCGCAGCATGGAATGCGAGAAAAAGCCGATGGCCTGACGCGCAGGCGTCACCGAAATGCCGCCCATGGCGATGTCGAACTTATCGGCTTTGAGATCATCGCTCAGCGTCGGCCAGCTTGTCGGCACGAAGATGACATGCACGCCGAGTTTCTTGGCGAGCGCGTGGGCAAGGTCCACATCGAGGCCTTCATAGCTGCCGCTGGCCGGGTCATAGCTCGAAAAGGGCGCATAATCGCCCGTCAGGCCCACCCGGATGGCGTTTCTGAGGCCGATCTTGTCGATGAGCGGACTCGCCCGTGCCATAGAAGGCAGGGCGAGCGATAGAATAAGAAATAGACTAAGGAAGCGTGCGTATTTACGAGTAGGTTTCAAATTGATCTTATTACGCCTAACGCAAAAAACACCCTTGTTCACTAGGGTTTATTCCTGAGATTCAATCCACTTGATGAATTCGTTCCAATTCACGTTGTTGCCGGTTTGCTTCTTACCTTTATACCAAGTCAAGCCTGATTTTGTTACCTGAAGGCTCCCCTGAAAATCTTTGCCGTTAGGTTTGTGAACAGAAAATGTGGTGCCCTTAGTTTTGACTTCAAGCTCAATGCCCAAATCAGAAATTTTGACTTTCACTATTCTTCTCCAGTTGATTTTTATTTTGTCATCTAAAAGTGTACTTTCTATTCTTCATAATTAAAGTGATAATTTGATGTAAAGACAAGTTGAAGTCGTTTTTCTGCCTTTACTGGACCTTTAATGGGTGGGCTGGTAGAAACCTGCCCCATGAGTGAGATCAAATTCCATATATGCCAGACCGGTCGAATTAGCGGCCCGGCCAGAGATTGAGAGGGCAAACGCCCCTCGTTCGGGCCGGGCGTTTCCGTTTCATTCTTCGCAATTCCGCCAAAGTCCCTAGCGAGCTCGAGAGCATAAATGGCCAGCGACACGACATCTGACGCATCTTCGACCGACCAGACCGCCGCCAGCGAGGCGCGCGATTACCGCGACACGATTTTTCTGCCCAAGACCAGTTTTCCCATGAAGGCAGGCCTGCCCGTGCGCGAGCCTGAATGGCTGGCGCGCTGGGAAAAGATGGACCTCTATAAGCGCCAAAGAGAAGTGGCCAAGGGCCGCGAGACTTTCACGCTGCATGACGGCCCGCCTTACGCCAATGGCGACATCCACATCGGTCATGCGCTGAACAAGACGCTGAAAGACATCATTGTCCGCTCCCAGCAGATGATGGGCAAAGACGCGGCCTATGTGCCCGGCTGGGATTGCCACGGGCTGCCGATCGAATGGAAGATCGAGGAAAAATACCGCAAGAAGGGCTTGAACAAGGACGAGGTGCCGCCGCTGGAATTCCGCCGTGAGTGCCGCGAGTTTGCGCAACATTGGGTCGACGTGCAGCGTGAACAATTCAAGCGCCTCGGCATCAATGGCGAGTGGGACAACCCTTATCTCACCATGACGTTTGACGCCGAAGCCGCCATCGTCAAGGAATTCCAAAAGTTCCTAATGAACGGCGCGCTTTATCGCGGCTCCAAGCCTGTGATGTGGTCAGTGGTGGAAAAGACCGCGCTGGCCGAGGCGGAAGTCGAATATGCCGATCATCAGTCGCGCTCTGTTTGGGTGAAGTTTCCGGTCGTCAAAGGCGATGGCTTTGGGGAGGCCACCATCGTCATCTGGACGACGACGCCTTGGACCATTCCGGCCAACCGCGCCATTTCCTATTCGCCCAAGATTGCCTATGGCATCTATGAAGTGACAGCGCTGGCCGAACACTCGCGCGCTGTCGTTGGTGAGAGGATCGTTATTGCCGACAGTTTGGCCGTACAGGTTCAGGCGGACGCCAAGATCGAAAGCTGGACACGCCTCGGTGATGCACCCTCGCTTGACGGTGTGGTCTGCGCCCATCCCTTCCGTGGCCAAGGTTACGAATTCGACGTGCCGATGCTCGCAGGCGATCACGTGACCGAAGAAGCGGGCACGGGCTTTGTGCATACGGCTCCCGGTCATGGTCAAGATGACTATATGATCTGGGTACAGAACTTCGGCCAGAAGGGCATCCCTGAGACGGTGAACGAAGAAGGCGTCTATTATGACGATGTACCTTTGTTTGCGGGCAAGTTCGTCCTCACGCGCCAAGGCAAGGAAGGTACGGCGAATGCTGCTGTGATCGACGAGTTGATTGCGGCGGGCAAGCTGCTGGCGCAGGGCAAGCTGAAGCACTCCTATCCGCATAGCTGGCGCTCCAAAGCGCCGCTGATCTTCCGCAACACCGCGCAATGGTTTGTCTCGATGGACGCGCCGATTGCAGCGGCGGGCGGGCAGAAATTCCGCGACGTGGCGCTGGCTGAAATCGACAAGGTGCGCTGGGTGCCAGCGCGTGGCCGCAATCGCATCCATGCGATGGTTGAAGGGCGGCCTGATTGGGTGCTGTCACGCCAGCGCGCTTGGGGCGTGCCGTTGACGATCTTTGTGCATAAGGATGAGGGCTCGCTGCTGCGCGATGACAAGATCAATGCCCGCGTCGTTGAGGCTGTGGCACGCGAAGGCGCGGACGCTTGGTTTGAAAAGCCGGTGAGCTATTTCTTGGAAGGCTCAACTTTCAAGGCTGACAACTACGAAAAAGTCACCGACATTCTCGACGTCTGGTTTGATAGTGGCTCGACGCATGCGTTTGTGCTGGAAGCGCGCGGGATGCCGTCGCCTGCCGATCTTTATCTTGAAGGCTCCGACCAACATCGCGGTTGGTTCCAGTCGTCATTGCTTGAGAGTGTCGGCACACGCGGGCGCGCGCCTTACAAGCAGGTGCTGACGCATGGCATGACGCTGACCGACAAGGGCACAAAAATGTCCAAGTCGCTTGGTAACGCCATCGATCCAGAAAAAATCATCAAACAAAATGGTGCAGATATTTTGCGCCTCTGGGTGTCATCGACCGACTATTGGGATGATCATTCCATCGGCGATGAAATCGTCAAATCCAACGTCGAAGCCTATCGCAAACTGCGCAATACGTTCCGCTATCTGCTCGGCAATCTTGAAAACTTTGACGAGGCCGAACGTGTGGCTGTCGCCGATATGCCGGAACTGGAACGCGTCATCCTGCATCGCCTCGCTGAACTCGATCAGCTAGTGCGGCAGGCTTACAATGATTATGATTTCAAGCGCATCTTCCATGCGCTGACAAACTTCATGAACATTGATTTGTCAGCCTTCTATTTCGATATCCGCAAAGATACGCTTTATTGCGATGCGGCCTCCAGCTTGCGGCGGCGCGCTTGCCGTACCGTGTTGCATGAATTGTTCATGTCGCTGACAGCCTGGTTTGCGCCGATCCTTTGCTTTACCGCCGAAGAGGTGTGGCTGACACGCTTTCCTGACGACAATGGCTCGGTCCACCTGCGCACCTTCCCCGACGTGCCGGGCGACTGGCTCAATGCGCCGCTCGCCGAAAAATGGCACAAAGTGCGTGAACTCCGCCGCGTTGTTACCGGCGCGCTGGAAGTCGAGCGTCGCGAAAAGCGCATCGGCTCAAGCCTTGAATCCGCGCCTGACGTTTATGTGTCGAACTCTGATTTGAAAGCCGCAATGGTGGGCGTTGATCTGGCCGAAATTTCGATCACCTCGGGCGGGCAATTGCTCGACGGCGAGGGACCAGCCGACGCTTTCCGGCTTGATGATGTGGCGGGCGTTGCTGTGGTGCCGAAAATGGCGATGGGCAAAAAATGCGCGCGCTCATGGAAAATCATGCTCGACGTTGGCTCGGTCGCAGGCTTTCCTGATTTGACACCGCGAGATGCTGCCGCCGTCATCGAATTTGACGCGCAGCACGGCGCAGCCGCAAAAGGATAAAGCCCATGGCGCGTCCCCTCCTTGTTGCTGGTCAACCCATCTGGGGCCCGCTTTCGTCGCTGGGGGCAGGCGTTGCCGTTGTCGCCTTTGCCTGTGATCGCCTGCATAAATGGTGGACGCTCAATATTTTGGATTTGCCATCGCTCGGCGCCATTCGGGTGACGCAGAACTTTGATCTCGTTATGGCTTGGAACAAGGGCGTGAGTTATGGCTTGTTTCAGGCTGAATCCACGGCGGGGCGCATTGGGCTTGTGGTTTTTGCGCTAGCCGTTGTCATTGGCCTTGGATTATGGCTAGCCAAGGCGGGTAATAAGCTGCTGGCCATCTCAATTGGCCTCATCATTGGCGGTGCGCTGGGCAATGTGCTGGATCGGTTGATCTACGGCGCTGTGGCGGACTTTTTTAGTTTTCACGCCTTCGGCTTTTACTGGTATATCTTCAACGTCGCGGACGTCTGCATTGTGGTGGGCGTGGGCTTGATTTTGCTTGAATCCTTTTTCCCGAGCCTGTTTGCAGGGGATGAAAGCAGCGATACGGCAAAGGACGGCGACTAAAGGCGACAAAACGTCGGGCGGACCATGAGATTGTGGCCTGACAAAACACCGGCGATTTTTGGGTTTTAGGAATATGAGCGTGAAATTGTTGAACTCCCGGATGCTGAGCCTCGCAGCTATTGGTGCCATGACCTTGTCTATGGCCGCCTGCGGCGGTAGCAGCATCAAGGACAGTTTGGGCTATGGTAAAAACGCGCCTGACGAATTTGCCATCATCACCAAAGCGCCGCTCGTCATTCCGCCAGATTTTTCGCTGCGTCCGCCGCAGCCCGGTGTGGTGCGCCCGCAGGAAGCTGGCTTTGAACCGTCGCTGGTGGCCCAGCGCGCCTTGAACGGCGAGAGTTTGAGTGAAAGCACGGCTGTCGCGTCGGCAGATGGATCAATGGGTGAACAGGTCTTGCTGCAAAAGACCGGTGGTGCCGACGCGAACCCGGCCATTCGCAGCGTCGTCAACAACGAGACGCGCTCGCTGGTTGAACGTGACAAGAGCTTTACCGACGAAGTGTTGTTCTGGCAGCAAAAAACGCCATCTGATGGTGTGACCGTGGACGCTGCCGGCGAACGCCGCCGTCTGGAGCAGAACGCCGCCGAAGGCAAGCCCGTGACCGCTGGCGACACACCAACCATCACGCCTGAGAAGCCGGGCTTCTTTTCCGGCCTCTGGTCGTCGATATTCTGAGCCCGTTTGACGCGGTGAGATTTCCGCCCGCCTTTCATTTGCTGCGCGCGCGCACCGTTATGCGCGGGCTTGGCGTTTGCGCCATGCTGCTGGTAGGCGGCTGCGCTGATTTTCAGCTGCCTTTCGCCTCGCCTCAGACGAGCGCCATTACGGCGGTGGCGTCCGGCCCCGGCGCGCCCGAAACCTTTCAGCTTGCCAATGGCATGGATGTGATCGTCATTCCCGATCACCGCGCGCCTGTCGTCACCCATATGGTTTGGTATCGCGTTGGGGCGGCCGACGAAGTGCCGGGCAAAACCGGCCTTGCGCATTTTCTTGAGCATCTGATGTTCAAAGGCACGGACAAGATCGCACCGGGCCAATTTTCAAAGACCGTTGCGCGCAATGGTGGGCAGGACAACGCCTTCACCAATTATGATTTCACGGCCTATTTTCAGTCGATTGCCAAAGATCGCTTGCCGCTCGTCATGGAGATGGAAGCCGACCGCATGACGCATCTGAAGTTGACCGACAAGGAAGTGCTGCCCGAGCGCGATGTCGTGTTGGAAGAACTGCGTATGCGGATCGAAAATAGCCCGATGGCGCAATTACAATCCAAGATGAACGCGGCGCTCTATGGCGCGAGCCCCTATGGCCGCGACGTGATCGGCTATAAGGTGGAAGTTGAAAAGCTGAACACGCAAGATGCGCTCAATTGGTATCACCGCTATTACACGCCTAACAACGCGGTACTGATTGTGGCGGGTGACATCACGGCGGCTGACCTGAAGCCGTTGGCAGAAAAATATTACGGCGTCATTCCCGTGCGTGCGCCAACGCTGAAGCGTGTGCGGCCCGTCGTGCAATGGCCGCAAGAGCCAAAGCGCATCACCATGCATGACGAACGTGTGCGCGAGCCATCATGGTTGCGGTTTTATCCAGCGCCATCGAGCGCCGAAATAGGCCCGCGCGCCAGCGCCGCGCTTGATGTGATGGCTGAAATTCTCGGCGGTGGCACCACGAGCCGCCTCTATCAGACGCTGGTGGTGCGTGAGAAAAAACTGACCGGGGTGCAGGCTTGGTATTCAGGCGATGAAATCGGCTCGGGTAGTTTTGGCCTTTATGCCGTGCCCCGCGTGGGTGGCAGCATTGAAGACGCCGAACAGGCGGTCGATGCGGCACTCAAGGATTTTCTGGCGAGCGATATCACGGACGAGGAATTGACGCGCGCGCGCGGCCAGCTCGCCGCTGGTGCCGTCTATGCCCGCGATAAGCAAAAGACCATGGCCTATATCTATGGCAGCGGCCTGATGACCGGCCTGACGCCAAAGGAAATCTACGGCTGGCCTGACGCCATTCGTGCGGTCACGGCAGACGATGTGCGTGCTGCCGCGCGCCATGTGCTGGATGCGCGCCACGCGGTCACGGGCGAGTTGTTGCCGGAGGGACGCTCATGATGATGAAGCCGCTCGCCGCCGCGCTCGCGCTCGTCGCCTTTAGTCTGTTGGCTCAGCCTGCCCAAGCGCTCAACATTGAACGCGTGGTCAGCCCCGGCGGCATTGAGGCTTGGTTGGTCGAAGAATATGAAGTGCCGATCATCACCATGGAAGTCTCATGGGCTGGTGGCGGCTCGGCCAATGATCCCGCCTCCCGCCTTGGGTTGGCCAATATGGTGTCGGGCCTGCTGGACGAAGGCGCAGGCGACATGACGTCTGACGCCTATCAAAAGCGTCTGGCGGCGTCCAACGCCTCGCTGTCCTATTCTGCGGAAGCCGATTATTTCGACGCGCATTTAAAGACGTTGAGTGAAAACCGCGACGAGGCCTTCGCGCTGTTGCAGGTGGCGCTTGAAGCCCCGCGTTTTGACCCGCCAGCAGTCGAGCGCATCCGGGCGCAAATCCAATCCATTGTGGCGCGCAACGCCAGCGACCCCCAATGGATCGCCTCGCAAGCCTGGTTTGGCGCCATGCTCGGCAAGCATCCTTATGCGCGGCCCTCGCAAGGCACAGCTAAAACGGTGGCCGCCATCTCGCCCGGCGATCTTCATGGCTATGCCAAGCGCACCTTCGCGCGCGACAACATGATGATCGGCGTGGTTGGTCCCATTACAGCCGCTGAGTTGGGCGCGCAGCTCGATAAGACGTTTGGCGGGCTGCCAGCGCATGCAAAATACGACGCCGTACCAGAAGCCAAGATGGCGGCAGGGCCCAAGACGCTGATCATCAAGCATCCTTATCCCCAAAGCGTTGTGATCTTTGGCAGCAAGGGCCTGAAGCGCGCCGACCCTGATTTCGTGCCCGCCTATGTGATGAACTATGTGCTGGGCGGCGGCGGCTTTTCTTCTCGCCTCACCGAAGAAGTGCGCGAGGAGCGGGGGCTGGCCTATTCGGTCGGGACCTATCTTTATCCGATGAACCACGCCGCGCTCTATCTGGGGCAGGTTGGCACTAAGAATGCGAGCGTTGGCACATCGCTGGCGTTGATCCGAACTGAATTTGCCCGCATGGCTGATGGTGGCGTGAGCGACCAAGAACTGGCCGACGCCAAGACCTATCTCACCGGCTCTTATCCCTTGCGCTTTGATTCCAACAGCAAGATTGCGAGCGAATTACTGGCGATCCAGCAAGAAGACCTCGGCATCGCCTATGTTGCCAATCGCAACGCCTTGATCAATGCGGTGACAAAGGCCGATGTGGCGCGTGTCGCCCAGCGGCTGCTGCATGACAAGGCGCTGATTGTGGCCATTGTCGGCGAGCCTGATATGAGCGAAAAGCCTTTGCCGCCGCCTGGGACTGCGCCCATCGTGCCGACAATGCCCGATGAGGCGTTTCACTAATCCATATCTGCGCAAATTCTGCTGACGCAGCATCTGGCCCCGTTGCGCGCTTCTTGTTACCGTTCCTTCCTCATTAAGCCAAGCGACCCGGCGCAAAGGGCCGCGTTCAACGACCGTGTGAGCCTCATGTCGTCACCTCGTCTCCCTTATGTGCAATCCATCGACGCCTGTTTTGATGACAAGGTCGGCCCCACCGGCCTCACCCGCCCGGCCTATGAAACCGCCCTTGCCGCCACTGCGCCCGCGCTGGCTTGGCTGAAAGAGGCTTACGCGCAGGACACGCTCGCGCTCTTGCAGCTGCCCGCGCGCCGCGATGATCTGGCAGGCCTGCGCGAAGTCAGCGCCAAGCTGCTGGACAACACGACAGACCTTTTCATTTTTGGCATTGGCGGCTCATCGCTGGGCGCGCAAGCCATCGCTCAGCTCACGGGCTGGGGCACGCAAGCGCAAAGACAAGGCGAGGGCCCGCGCATCCGCATCATGGATAATCTCGATGCTTGGTCGATGGAGGCCGCGCTCGGCGATGTTGATCTGCGTACAACGCGGTTTCTGATCGTCTCCAAGTCCGGCGGCACGGTCGAGCCGGCGCTGCAAATGCTGACCGCCATGAGCGCCATTGAGGCAGCAGGCGGGGCCAAATATATGAAGCAGCATTTCGTGGTGCTGACCGAGCCCGCCAAAGATGGCAAACCGAACCCGCTGCACGCCTTTGCTGAGCAACATGGCTTTGCCACCATCGAACATGACCCCCGCGTCGGTGGCCGCTATGCCGTGCTGACCACCGTGGGGATGCTGCCCGCCCATCTGTTTGGCCTCAACATGGAAGCCTTCCGCCAAGGCGCGGCCGATGTGCTGGCACCGATCCTTGCGGGGCAACCACCTGCTGAGGTTGCGCCTGCGGTCGGGGCGGCTTTGTCTGTGGCGCTTCAAAGTGAACGCGGGGCGAACCTCTCTGTCTTCATGGCCTATGCCGACCGGCTTGATCGTTTCATTGCTTGGCATTGCCAGCTTTGGGCTGAAAGCCTCGGCAAGCAAGGCCATGGCACAACACCGGTCAAAGCCGTCGGGCCGGTCGATCAGCACAGCCAGTTGCAGCTTTATCTCGACGGGCCGCGCGACAAGATGTTTACGATATTCCGTACCGAGACAGCAGGCGAGGGCGCAGCCGCGCTTGCTTCACTTGCCGAAGGCACAGGCTTTGCAGGTCTTGGGGGCAAACGCATTGGCGATTTGGTTGACGCGGAGGCGCGCGCCACCATCGACACCTTGGCGCGCAATGGGCGGCCTGTACGCACCTTTATGATCCCCAAGCTCGACGAGCGCGCTCTGGGTGCGCTTTTCATGCATTTCATGCTGGAGACGATCATTGCGGGTAAGATGCTCGGCGTTGATCCCTTCGACCAACCCGCCGTTGAAGAAGGCAAGATCTTGGCGCGGCAATATCTGGCGGAGATGAACTGAGCTATGAGCATTATTCACCGTCTCAGTGAAGGCACGATCAACCGCATCGCCGCTGGCGAAGTGGTGGAGCGGCCTGCCAGCGCGGTGAAGGAGATCGTTGAGAATGCGCTGGACGCAGGCGCCAACCAAATCGACATCATCATCGGTGGCGGCGGGCGCGATCTGATCCGCGTTACCGACGATGGCATCGGCATGAGCGCCGAAGATTTGGCGCTGGCGGTTGAACGCCATGCTACCTCCAAGCTCACAACCGGGGCCGATGGCCGCGAAGATTTGCATGATGTGGCGACGCTCGGCTTTCGCGGCGAAGCGCTGCCCTCCATCGGCGCGGTGGCGCGGCTCGCCATTGTCTCGCGGCCCAAAGACGCTGACAGCGCCATGCGCATCACGGTGGAAGGCGGCAAAGTTTCGCCCGTCGAACCCACCGCAGGTGCACCCGGCACACGCATCGAAATCCGCGACCTTTTTTATGCCACGCCCGCGCGTCTCAAGTTCTTGAAAAGCGAGCGCGCTGAAACGCTGGCCGTCGCCGATGTGGTCAAGCGCCTCGCTATGGCTCATCCGGGCATCGGTATTTCACTGACCAGCGAGACGCGCAATATGTTGCGGCTTGCACCGGAGCTTCCCGGTGATGCGGGGCGTCTGGCCCGTCTCGGGGCCATCATGGGGCGCGATTTTGCCGAAAATGCGCTGGCGATTGATGCGACGCGCGAACATATTCGCCTCAAAGGCTTTGCCGGCTTGCCGACCTATAATCGCGGCAATGCGCAGATGCAGTTTTTGTTCATCAATGGGCGGCCGGTGCGTGACAAGCTGATCGTTGGTGCGGTACGTGGCGCTTACGCTGATTTTCTAGCGCGTGATCGCCATCCCGCTGTCGCTCTTTTTGTTGAGATCGACCCGCGCGACGTGGACGTCAATGTGCATCCGGCCAAAGCCGAAGTGCGGTTTCGTGATGCGGGGCTTGTGCGTGGATTGATTGTTGGAGCGTTGAAACACGCGCTGCATGCTGCAGGCCACCGTGCGTCAACGACTGTGGCGGAAGCCGCCCTTGATGCACTGCGGCCTGATGTGAGCGGTGGCTTTCGGCCCTCACCTTATTTTACGCCGTCTTCAAGCGGTGGTGGGTTTTCTGAAAATCCTTCAGCATGGCAAGGGGCCTTTGCGGATCTCGGCGCCCATGCTGGTCGTGTGGAGCCGCCATCAGATTTTGTGACCCCCGATGATGCGGCCCGCACCACGCCACCGTTGGGCGTGGCGCGCGGTCAGTTGCATGAAACCTATATCATCGCGCAGACGACGGACGGCATCGTCATTGTCGATCAACATGCCGCCCACGAACGCCTCGTTTATGAGCGCATGAAAAAGGCGATTGCCGCGCGGGGTGTGACGCGCCAAATTTTGCTCATTCCCGAAGTGGTGGAACTGGACGAGGCCGAGGCCGAACGATTAGTGGGCCGGGCAGGCGAGCTGGCAGAGCTTGGCTTTGTGCTGGAGGCTTTCGGGCAAGGCGCGGTTGTGGTGCGCGAAGTGCCTGCGATCTTTGGCAAACTTGATGTCGCGGGGTTGGTGCGCGATCTAGCTGACGATCTGGCGGAATTGGATGAAGCCCTCTCGCTCAAAGAACGCCTTGAGCATGTCTGCGGCACCATTGCCTGCCATGGCTCGGTGCGGGCTGGTCGGCGTCTTACCGCTGATGAGATGAACGCGCTGCTGCGCGAAATGGAAGTGACGCCACATTCAGGCCAGTGCAATCACGGGCGCCCTACCTATGTCGAGTTGAAGCTGACCGACATTGAGCGTCTGTTTGGGCGCAAGTGATGCGCTTTTGTTTTGCGGCTATCCTTCGAGACGGACCAAGTGGTCCTCCTCAGGATGAGGGTTTTTTGTAAAAATATTTAACCCTCATCCTGAGGAGCCACTCTTGCGGCGTCTCGAAGGACGAGGCCCCCGGACAACCCGCTACTCCGTCAAGCCCCGCAGAAATTCTGTCAGATTATCCGTCGCGTGATGCACATGTGCTGCCTCGCCGCCTTCATGTGACAGGCGCTGATAGCGTTCTGGGCCCGCTTCGCTTTGCGGGCGCACCCAGACGGTTTTCATGCCGAGATCATGCGGCACGGTGAGGTTGCGCGGAATATCTTCAAACATCGCCGCACGCCCCGGCACGATACCGCTGGCCGCCACGAACCGATCATAAGCGTCGCGCTCGGGCTTGGGCGCATAGCCCGTCGTCACGATGTCGTAGATGCCATCAAACACATGGCCAATGCCAAGGCGCGTGATGACGTTTTCGGCGTGGCGCACAGAGCCATTAGTGAAAATGACTTTGCGGCCGGGCAGCCGCGCGATGGCCTCGCCAAGCGCCGCGTCGGGCGGCACAACGCTGACGTCGATGTCATGCACATGCGCGAGAAAAGCCAGCGGTTCCATTTTGTGGACGGCCATCAGGCCCGCCAGTGTTGTCCCGTGTTCAACATAAAACGTCTTTTGGATGCGCCGCGCCTCCACCTCATCCACCTTGAGAAAAGCGGTAATGAAACTCGCCATCTTGGCGTCGATCTGGGTGAACAGATTGCAGGCAGGCGGATAGAGCGTGTTGTCGAGGTCAAAGACCCAGTGTTCAACATGTGCAAACGGTCGATTTGGCGCAAACGACGGATTTGGTGTGTTTTCAGTAACCATGACGTGGAGAAAATGCCCCGTCACGCGGTCTTTGGCAAGGGCGGGCCTGCGGGCGCTCAATCTTTAACGCAGCCTTAAGCTCAAAACCTAAGACTGCTTCATCGGAGAATGCGATGAAGTTCAATCTGCTCAAAAAGTTCTTTTCGTCTGAAGTGCTGCCTGCCCGGTTGCGCTACGAGGACGCGCGCGCTGCGCTGGAGGCCGATTCGCTCAAGACGCGCCGTGAGCTCGCCGCGCGCGCCGATGCGCCGCCCGAAACGCTCTATTATTTGGCAAGCGATAACGACGTGACAGTGCGCTCGCTCGTCGCCGGTAATCCCGCGACCCCCATTCAAGTGAGCGAAGGTCTGGCTGGCGACATTGAAAGCGAAGTGCGCGCGGAATTGGCCCGCAAGATCGCGCGGCTTGTGCCTGATCTCACGAGGGCAGAACTCGGCGATACGCGTGACCGGGTGTTGGTGCTGCTTGAAAAACTGGCCAGTGATGAAGTGACGCGTGTGCGCCAGATCGTGGCAGAAGAAATCAAAGCCTGTCCCGCCGTGCCCAAACGTCTGGCGGTCGCATTAGCGCGCGACGCCGCATTGCTCGTTTGCGCGCCCGTGCTTGAATATTCACCGCTGCTGTCTGACGAAGACTTGCTCGAAATCATTGCTACGACAAAAGTGCAGGGCGCGCTTGAAGTCATTGCGCGTCGCCGCCATCTTGATAGTTCTCTGACCGATGCCATTGTCGCCACGCTGGAAATACCAGCCATCGCGCAATTGCTCACCAATCCCAATGCCGAAATCCGCGAAGACACGATGGACCGCATCATATCGGAAGCCGCCTCCATCGAGGCCTGGCATTTGCCGCTGGTGATGCGACCCGCACTGTCGCTGCGTGCTGTTCGGCGCATTGCGGTTTTTGTCTCACGCGCCTTGATCGATGAGCTGACACTCAACCGCGATATTGACGCTGAAACGCAGAAATATCTCAAAACTCGCACGCAGGCGCGCATCGAAACCGATGATGACAATGATATGCCAACGCCGGGCTCGATCATCGTTAGTATCCAGCGCGCTTTCCAGAAGGGTGTATTGAACGACGACCTGGTGGCCAAGGCCGCATCGCTGCAACACAAGGCGGCTGTCATCCTCGCTCTATCGCTCAAGACGGGCATTCCTGAAGCAATCGTCTCGCGCATCATCGAGGCAAAGAGTGGCAAGGGCATCACCGCTCTGTGTTGGCGGGCGGGCCTTGCTATGCGGACAGCGCTGGCCATCGAAATCTTTGTCGCCAATGTGCCGCTCGAAGCCCGCGTCCTGCCGCGCGGCGGCATCGACTATCCGATGGATGAAAAGGACCTGCGTTGGCATCTCACCTATTTTGGCGTTGAGAGCTAGGCGATCTATTCCAGAGGCACATTGAACAGCGCTTTGCCGCCGGTCTTGACGCGCATAAAGGCGCGTTCATCATAGCCGCGCGTGGCACAGGCCTCACGGCCTTCGATCTCAAAGCGCGTGGTCTTGACGCAAAAGACCTGCCGCCCCGACCAGACAAGCCGCCGCCCGTCCCGCATCGCCACCGTGCCATCTTTGTCGATCGCCTCGGCATAGATGTAATAGGGTTTGCCGTCGAGCTTGTCCTTGATGGCTTTGGCGCAAGCGCCTGGCGCGATGCGGATCCAGCCGTTTGATGTATCGTTATCATCGGTGCTGACCGCGACGGCGGCCCAGACGAGATAGCGCGTCTTGTTGCAGATATTAAGCCCAAATTTGGCCTGCTCGGCTTTGGCCCCCACGATCAGCGCGGCCACCAGATCATGGTCGATCACGCCGGTGGGTTGTCGCCCGGAGGTGCGTTGAAAAGCGAGCACGGCGCGCTGCGTATTTTTAGCGGCATAGCCATCGATTTTGGGCAAATGCAACCCATTGTCGCGGAGCAGACGCTGCGCCCCTGCGATGCGCGCCTGCGCTAGTAAATAGTCATGCGGCTCGCCGAAGGTGGTTGTCCATTCGCCCGTATCTTTCACCGCAACACGAATGAAGTCATGTGAGACATAGCCGCGCATAGCGCAATTTTCACGGCCCGTAATTGTGAAGGCGTCGGTGAGAGTGCAAAAGCGCGCGCTGCCAGAAAAATATTTGGTCGGGCCCTTATGGGCATCGCTTGAGCGAGCAAAGACATAGTAGTTGTCCTTGACCAGAGGGGCAACCAGGACAGACGCGCATTCGCCCGGCAGAATTTGTGTCCAGCCTTGCGATTGCCATTGGCCCGCGCCCTGGATGTCGCCGCCCGCTAACGCATCGGCGGTCACCAGTTTGTCACCATCTCTTTTTTCATCAGTAGGCGTTACGCCTTTGAGTGCCACGCCGATGGCCCCCTCAAGCACATAGCTTGTCGCGTTGCAGAAACGATAGTCGGCGTGCGCCGCCTGCGCGCCCGACAGCCACACCGCACCGACGCCCGCCATGAACGCTAAAGCGGCACATATTCTGCCGCCCTTATTCACGAGGTTACCTTCACGGTTTTTTTCTTTTTTTGGTCCGTTGGGCTTTCTGAATGAGCGTCCCGACACCATGCTCGGTGAAAAGTTCAAGCAACACCGCATGGCGCACGCGGCCATCCAGAATGACAACAGCCCCAACGCCGCCATCGACCGTTTCAAGGCAAGTTTCAACCTTGGGGATCATGCCGCCGGAAATCGTGCCGTCCTTCATCATGGCGCGCGCATCATCGACGGTGAGTTCCTTGATGAGCTCACCTTCTTTGTTGAGGACGCCGCGCACGTCGGTGAGCAGCAACAGCCGCGTTGCGCCCATCGCAGCCGCAATGGCGCCTGCCGCCGTATCGGCATTGATGTTGTAGGTGTGGCCGTCTCTCGAAATACCAACGGGCGCGATCACCGGAATAATGTCGGACGCAATGATAGTATTGAGAATTTCAGGATTAATGCTTTCAGGCTCGCCGACAAAACCCAGATCGAGAATTTTTTCGATATTGGATTCTGGGTCGTGAATTTTGTGCTGGATCTTGCGCGCCACAATCAGATTGCCGTCCTTGCCGCTCAAGCCGATAGCAAGTCCGCCCGCCTGATTGAGCTGCGCCACGATCTGCTTGTTGATCGAGCCGGCCAGCACCATTTCGACGATCTCGACGGTGGCCTTATCGGTGATGCGCAGCCCGCCGGAAAATTCGCTCTTGATGCCAAGCCGCGTCAGCATCGCGCCGATCTGTGGGCCGCCGCCATGCACAACAATCGGATTGAGGCCGGATTGCTTGAGCAGCACGATGTCGTGGGCAAATTCCGCCCCGAGCTTTTCATCGCCCATCGCATGGCCGCCATATTTGACGACGATGGTGCGCTTGTCATAGCGCTGCATGAAGGGGAGGGCTTCGGAGAGAACGCGAGCCCGATCAATGTCGCGGGCGTCGTCTTCTGGGTTGTGGTGTGATGGTCCCGACATGAAG
Organism: Parvibaculaceae bacterium; assembly: GCA_041688015.1. Classification (GTDB taxonomy): domain Bacteria; phylum Pseudomonadota; class Alphaproteobacteria; order Parvibaculales; family Parvibaculaceae; genus Parvibaculum. The sequence continues at coordinate 22,385 of JBDNIY010000014.1, read as the reverse complement.
CACGCTCTCCCTCAGGCCGGTCTAAGTCTTGCGGGCAAGAACCGGCGTTTTTTGCTTATTCACCCTTGGATTTATAACGGAAGGCTTCCGGGTCTGCCAGTAAAGCAATTTCGGCACGCAGCGCCGCGATACCGTCGCCCTTTTCCGACGAGGTGGCGATGACGGTCGGGTGGGCGGCCACATGCCGCCGCACGCCCGACCGCACGTCTTCGAGCCGCGTCGCCAGCTCATTGACCTTGAGCTTGTCGGTCTTGGTCAGGACCACCTGAAAGGACACCGCCGTTTCGTCCAATAGCTTCATAACATCATGATCGCTGTCTTTCAGCCCATGACGACTGTCGATTAGCACCAGTACGCGCTGGAGCTCGACGCGGCCTCGCAGATAGGCCATGACAAGTTTGGTCCATTGCTCGACGCGCGAACGTGTCTCGCGGGCATAGCCATAGCCCGGCAGATCGACCAGCGTCAGCGCTGGATAGCCCTTGGGGCCAAGGGTGAAAAAGTTGAGCTCCTGCGTGCGGCCCGGCGTGTTCGATGTGCGCGCCAGCGTGTTGCGCCCCGTCAAGGCGTTCACCAGACTTGATTTGCCGACATTAGAACGTCCGGCAAAGCAAATCTCAGGCCCGCCGGGGGGCGGCAGATTTTCAATCGAGGTTGAGCCGCGCAGAAAGTCGCAAGGCTGCGCAAAGAGCCAGCGGCCGGCTTCGACATTGCCAACCGCCAAGCCTTTGCCTTCGAGCTTTTCTTTCTCTTCGTCCGAATGCGTCGGCTCGATGTCTTTTGCCATGCGTCAGGATTTTCCGCCGCTGGCGGTTTTCTTTTTCCGGATGCCGAGATTGGAAAAAATCTCAATCGGTACACCTTGACGACGCATGATGACGCCCTGCTGCAAAGCGCCCAGCGAGTTGTTCCACGCCCAATAGATGACGAGGCCGGCGGGAAAGGTTGCCAACATGAAGGTGAAGACGACCGGCATCCACAAGAAGATCTGCTGCTGCACAGGGTCAGCGGGCGCGGGGTTCATGCGCTGCTGCACAAACATTGTGAAGCCCATGATCAGCGGCCAGACGCCAAGCGCGAGGAAATGGCCGATCATCGGCACGCCCGTCGGATCCCATGGGATGAGGCCGAACAGGTTGAAGACCGTCGTCGGGTCCGGCGCTGACAGATCGTGGATCCAGCCAAAGAACGGCGCATGACGCATTTCGATGGTGACGAACAGCACTTTATAGAGCGAGAAGAAAACCGGAATCTGAATGACAACCGGCAAACAACCCGCAATTGGGTTGACCTTCTCTTCCTTATAGAGCGCCATGATCGCCTGTTGCTGGGCCATCTTGTCGTCTTTATGGCGCTCACGCAGCTCTTCCATCTTGGGCTGCAGCTTCTTCATCTTGCTCATCGACTCATATGAGCGATTGGCCAGCGGGAAGAAGGCGAGCTTGATCAGCACCGTGATCGCCAAGATGGCGATGCCGAAATTGCCTGTCACATGGGCAATCATGTCGATGCCCTTGAAGACGGGCTGTGTCAGGAACCAGAAATAGCCCCAGTCGATCATCAGATTGAAGCGATAGATGCCTTGATCGCGATAGGCCTCGACCACCTTGGAAATTTTAGCACCCGCAAACAGCTTGTTGGTGACCGTGATATTGGCACCCGACGCCACCGTCATCGCGTCATAGCGAAAGTCAGCCTGAAAATGGCCGTACTCTGCATCGCCGGTCGGGCTGGGTGTGCCGCTGAAACGCGCAACGAATTTAGACCCCGTTTGCGGGATCAAAGCGGCAGCCCAATATTTGTCCGTGATACCCATCCAGCCTTCGGTGTCCGTGACGGTTACGGGCGTGGCGTCTTTGAGGGCAGTGGCATATTTGATGGCTTCTTCGCCATTTTCTTTGAACTCGCCGATAAAGCCTTCGTGCAGGAGATAGTAGGCCTTGGCTGCTGGCTCACCAACGCGTGAGACAAGCCCATAGGGGTAGAGCGTGACGCCCGTGGCGCTTTTGTTTTCGACCGTATCGACGATGGTGAAAAGGAACTTATCGTCCAGCGAAATGGTGCGATGGAAAATGAGCCCCGCGCCATTGTCAAAGGCCAGCGTCACCGGCGTTGTCGGCGTCAGCTTGTCACCTTTTTCTACCGTCCAGACGCTATTGGCATCCGGCATGGGCACGTTTGTGCCCGGCGCGGCGATGAAGCCCAACTCGCTGAAATAGGGTTTGTCGGTATGGGCCGGCGAGAACAGTGTGATCTCCGGGCTGCTGTCATCGACGGTCTCATGGTAGCCGCGCAAATGCAGGTCATCAAAGCGCGCGCCCTTGAGGGCGAGGGAGCCGTCCAGTTGATCTGACCAAATAGTAACGCGCGGGCTCTGAGCGAGCGCTGCGGCGCGATCAACAACCGTCGGGACAATGGTGGCACCGCCGTTAATGGTTGGCAGGTTAGTGCCTGTGGTGCCCGCCGCCACGCCATTTGTTGTGGTCTGGGTGGCCGCCGTTTGGGCGGCCTTGGCTTTGGCTTCTGTCTGGGCGGTAACCGCCTCCTGACGCGCCTTTTCGGCCTCTATGCGTGGGCTGACGACAAAATGCTGCCAGCCAACGAAGACGACGACCGACAGCAAGATGGCGATCAGGAAATTGCGATTATCACCCATGAACTATGTCTTTCTTGTCCTTGAAGCGCGATGAAGAGGGGTCGCGCGAAGTCGAGGCATTGCGATGGACCTTGGCAATTGCGGTGCGCAAGTCGTTGAGCAAATCGGGCCAAGCCCGCGTCAACGTTGAGTGCCGCCCGACAAGGACGTAGTCGTAACCGGCTTTGCCAAGAAGGGGAAGGATTTCACGTGCGGCTTCTTTGAGCCTGCGTCTGGCGCGATTGCGGATGACCGCATTGCCGACTTTGCGCGTCACGGTAAAGCCCGCGCGTGCAGGCGCTTCGTCGCCGCGCGCACGAGCCTGCAAGACCAGCCCGCCCAGCGCCCATTTATCGGCGCGTGACGCAGCGAGAAACTCTGCGCGCTTTTGTAATCTTTGAAGTTCGGGGTGCCGGGTCATCAGGCTATTCCCGGTTTCAGATGGGGCTTGAGGCGTCATTCCTGGTTAGCCAGTCTTCCCGGTCGGCTCACAAAAAGCCGTTTGCCCAAGTCGCTACAAACACAAGTCGTTACAAGCAGATGCCGTTTAACCGGCAGATCGATTAAGCCGAAAGCTTGCTGCGACCACGGGCACGACGGTTGGCCAAAATACGACGGCCACCCACTGTTGCCATGCGCGCACGAAATCCGTGGCGATGTTTGCGGACGATCTTGCTCGGTTGGTAGGTCCGTTTCACGTCTCTGTCTCCGCCGGTATAAAGCCCGAGCGGCAACCCGGTTGGGCGCGTCTCTAAAGGCTCAAGAATACAAAGGCCGTCGGGCTTGGACCGGACGGCTGTCTGGGCGGGTGTATAGTCGATAAAACGACATGAAGTCAATGCGCTTGGAGCCCGCCACCGCAAGCTGTCCCATAAAACAGGCTGCCTTTTTGCTCAGGTTTCCGCGTAATGTCGGCGCAACGGGGCGGCGAGGCACTGATAAATAAATGTTCATTATTCGTTCATGTATCTTTTGCGGGCTCTAGAGCGAACTTAGATTGAACCAGCTGAAGCGCAAAACAGGACGAGCGAATGAGCGAAACATCCAGCGATAAACCTGTAACGACGCCATCGCGGGGGCTTTTCTCGCGTTTTTGGCCGCTGGCGGTGCTTGTTTTGGGCTTTGCACTGTTTTTTGCTTTTGACCTCCAGCGCTTTGCGACGCTGGACACGCTGCGCGACAATCGCGCCATCTTGGGCCAATGGGTCGCAGCCCATTATCTTGCCGCCATTCTGATTTTCATGGCCGGCTACGCCCTGATGGCGGCGCTGTCGCTGCCCGGTGGCCTTATTGCCACTATCACCGGCGGCCTGCTGTTTGGCACATGGGTCGGCGGGATGGCGACTGTGATTGCGGCGACCGTGGGCGCGACCATCCTTTTTGTTGCCGCCCGTTCCGCCTTTGCTGATCTGTTGCGTGCCAAGGCAGGCTCGGCCATTGCCCGCATGGAAGAAGGTTTTGCCAAAAATGCCTTCTCCTACCTCTTGTTTCTGCGGCTGGTGCCCGCCTTCCCCTTTTGGTTAGTCAATCTTGCGCCCGCTTTTCTGGGCGTCAGGCTTTCAACCTTCATGGCCGCGACCTTCATCGGCATCATTCCGGGCACATTTGTCTTTGCCAGCCTGGGCGCTGGCCTCGGGGCGATCTTTGATGCAGGCGGCACGCCTGATCTTCAGCTGCTGCGCCAGCCCATGGTGATCGGCCCGCTGCTGGCGCTGGCCGTGTTGTCACTCGTCCCCGTTCTCTATCGCCGCTTTCGTCGCCAGCGCTAGAGCCTTCTCCTCATCTTCCCGGATACAATCATGGTCAAAAAAATCAAAGCAGACATCTGCGTCATCGGCGCTGGCTCCGCGGGCCTGTCGGTGGCCGCAGGCGCTGCCCAGTTGGGCGCACGCACAGTGCTGATCGAGCGGGGCAAGATGGGCGGTGATTGCCTCAATTCGGGCTGCGTGCCCTCCAAGGCGCTCATCGCGGCGGCCAAACACGCCTATGACATGGCCAACGGCGAACGCTTTGGCATTTCGCGCGCCAAACCCAAGATCGACTTTGCCAAGGTCAATGCGCATGTGCGTGGCGTCATCGATGCCATCGCGCCCAATGACAGCGTCGCCCGTTTTGAAGGCCTCGGCGTCACCGTCATTCAAGGGGCCGCGCAATTCAAGGATCGCCGTACCGTCATGGTTGGCAATACTGAGGTGCGCGCCCGCCGCTTTGTCATCGCCACAGGCTCGCGCGCGTCCATTCCGCCGCTCAAGGGCCTCGACACTGTGCCCTATCTTACTAATGAGACGATCTTTGATCTGACCGAATGTCCCGCCCATCTTATCATCATCGGCGGTGGGCCTATCGGTATGGAGATGGCGCAGGCGCATCGCCGTCTCGGCGCGCGCGTCACCGTGATTGATGCTGCCAACGCGCTGGCCAAAGATGACCCTGAACTGACCAGCATCGTTATCGACCAGCTGACGCGCGAAGGCATCGACATTTTAGAGCACACACGCATCGCTTCGGTGGCGAGCCTTGAAGGCGAGATTACCGTGACGCTAGAAAGCGGCGATACGATCACCGGCTCGCATCTGCTTGTAGCAACGGGACGCGCCCCAACCGTCAACGGCCTTGAGCTTGAAAAGGCAGACGTTGTCTTTTCGCCGCGCGGTATCGAAGTGGACAATGGGCTGCGCACAGCCAACAGACGGGTCTATGCCATTGGCGATGTGATCGGTGGTTTGCAATTTACTCATGTCGCGGGCTATCACGCGGGTCTCGTCATCCGCAGCGCGCTGTTTCGCATTCCCGCCAAGGCGGACTATGCCAATATTCCCTGGGTGACTTTTACTGACCCGGAAATCGCCCATGTCGGCGACACCGAGGAGCAAGCCCGCGGCCTTTACAAAAAGATCAATGTGCTGCGCTGGCAATTTGCCGAAAACGACCGTGCCCAGACGATGCGCGAGACCGAAGGCCACATCAAAATCATCACCGACATGCATAGCCGAATCTTAGGCTGCACCATCGTCGGGCCGGAGGCGGGCGAACTGATCTTGCCTTGGGTGCTGGCAAAATCGCGCAGCATCAAGCTGAGCGCTATGGCGGGCATCGTCGCGCCATACCCCACCTTGTCGGAAGTCTCCAAACGCGTTGCAGGCTCTTACTACACGCCGACGCTGTTTAGCCCGCGCACAAGGGCGCTGGTGAAGTTTTTGCGCCTTTTCGGCTGAGGCTCACGCTGAGCCACGCAAAATTAGCCTATCTGACGCCCGCGATGACCTTGCCTTCGCGGCGCGGATCGGCACCGCCATCGAGCCCCATGGCCGTTTGGCGAATGCCGTGCAAGCCACTGGTCATTTTCTCGGCCACAACGTCATGACCGAGTTGCATGAGTTGAGGCGTCAGCTTTTCAAGCGACGTGCCTTTCTCGATTTCGAGCGGTCCATTGCGATCAAGAAAACGCGGCAGGTTGAAAGCGCTTTGCATGTCCATGTTCCAGTCAAGCACCGCGATTAGCGACTCTGTGACATAGCCGATGATGCGGCTGCCGCCGGGCGAGCCAAGGGCGGCATAGAAGTCACCTGATTTTTTGAAGACAATCACCGGGTCCATGGCTGACATGGGTCGCTTGTGTGGAGCGACCGCATTGGCGATAGGCTTGCCGTCTTCTTTGGGTAGGAACGAAAAATCCGTCAACTGATTGTTGAGGATCATGCCGCCCGCCATCAAATGGCTGCCGAAAGGCGCTTCAACAGATGTCGTCATCGACACCACATTGCCCGCCGTGTCGACAATGGCAAAATGGCTGGTGCAGGGAAAAGCCACTGACACATTGGTGCCTTGGGCGTCGGCGTGTTCATCACCGAGCTTGCCGGGTTCAGCATGTTTCATTGACCGGCTCGGGTCGATCAGCGCGGCGCGTTTACGCAAATAGGTGGCGTCAAGCAGCGCATCGACCGGCACTTTCACGAAATCAGGATCGCCGAGAAACTTGCCGCGATCTGCATAGGCGAGCTTTTCAGCCTCGGCGATAAAATGGACGGCCACCAGCGACATGGGCTCGATGTGTGCCATGTCGAAATTTTCAAGAATGCCGAGGATTTGTAGCGTCGCAATGCCGCCTGATGTGGGTGGTGGCATGGTGCAGACATTATATTCGCGATAGGGACGGCAGATCGGGGTGCGGTGCTTGGCCTGATAGCCTGCCAGATCAGCCATCGACAAAGTGCCCGGCCGCGAGGGGGCGGCATGAACCGCATCGACAATCGACTGCGCAACAGGCCCTTTGTAAAACCCATCAGGGCCTTCGGCGGCCACTGTCTTGAGGGTGGCGGCCAAGGCTGGATTTTTGAGCAAGCTGCCTGCGGCTACTGGCACGCGATCGGCGTTCGCATCTTTAGTGAAGAAATAATCCTGCACGATGGCCATGTTCTTTAACGCCGGATCGCGCGCGATGGAGGCCGAGAGTTTTTCTGACACCACGAAACCCTCTGTGGAGAGCTTGATCGCGGGCTCAAACAGTTTGGCCCAAGGGAGTTTTCCATGTTCCTTGTGCGCCAACGCCAGCAGAGCAACGACGCCGGGCGCGCCCACTGAGCGGCCACTCAAGACCGCGGGGATGAAGCCCAATGGCTTTTTGTCATCGTCGAGAAACATGTCGGGCGTGGCACCGGCTGGGGCCATTTCGCGGCCATCATAGGCGTCGAGCTTTTTGCCCTTGGGGGACCAATGCAACATGAAAGCGCCACCGGCAAGACCTGATGATTCTGGTTCCACCAGCGTCAGCACAGCCTGGACCGCAATGGCGGCGTCAACCGCGCTGCCGCCTTCAGCCAGAATGTCGGCGCCCGCTTGCGCTGCATAGGGATTTGCCGCAGCAACCATATAATGTTTGGGGGTTTCGGGACCGAAGGTGAGCCAGAGAGCCGCGACAACGATCAGCACAGTGGCGGCAATGATTGGCAAAATTCGCTTCAGCGGCATGGCGAGATCCTTTTACGCTTCTATCGAAAGCCGTCGCGCTCTGGCATGATCTTTGGGCAAACGCGACGCATTATAATTTCAGGTAGCAGCTTATGACCATCGGCACCATCCGCAAGGGGCCTTTCAATCTCATTACAGATGTGGACGGGATTGCCGTTGGCAATGCCGGTGACGCTGATGCGCGCTCTGGCGTGACGGTCATTTTGCCCGATGAGCGCGCCGTGGCCGCCGTTGACGTGCGCGGCGGCGCGCCGGGCACGCGCGAGACGGATGCGCTTGATGCGACCTGCCTTGTCGATGCTGTGGATGCCATCGTGCTGTCGGGCGGTACAGTTTACGGGCTTGATGCGGCGTCTGGCGTCACTGCGCTCCTCGGCGCGCGAGGGCGCGGCTATGGCATGGGCAACGGGGCTTTCGTCGCGCCGATTGTGCCCGCCGCGATCTTGTTTGATCTCACCAATGGCGGCAACAAAGCTTGGGGCGACGCCCCGCCCTATAATGAACTGGGCCGCAAGGCTTGCGCAGCGGCAGCGCGTGAATTTGCGCTTGGCAATGCGGGCGCAGGGATTGGCGCGCGGGCGGGCCTCATCAAAGGCGGGCTCGGGTCTGCTTCTGCACTCACCGATGACGGGTTGCAGGTCGGCGCGCTGATCGCGGTCAATCCCTATGGTTCGGTGCTTGTGCCCGGCAGCGATTGCTTCTGGGCGGCCCCTTATGAACTCGATGGAGAATTCGGCGCGCGCGGGTTTCCCGCTGATATGAGCGTCATCGCGACCGGCGATCCCTTCACCGGCACTAAAGGTGAGGCTGCCGCGCAGGTTGGCGGCAATACGTCGATTGGCTGCATCGCGGTCAATGCCGACCTGACGCCATCTGAGGCGCGCCGCGTCGCCATCATGGCGCAAGATGGGCTGGCACGTGCCATCCGACCCATTCACTCGCCATTTGACGGCGATGTTCTCTTCGTGTTGGCGACCGCCACAAGGCCTTTGGGCGAGGAATTGCGCCCTCGCCAGATTATGCGTCTGGGCGCGATGGCCGCCGACTGCGTTGCCCGCGCCGTCGCGCGCGGTGTCTATGAGGCCGAAACGCTTGGTGATTCAGTTGGTTACCGTGCGCAGGCAGCCCCAAAATGAAGTTCAGAAAGGCCGCACAAGGGGCCTTGCCTTCGGCCACGCGACCCTATAAAAGTTGCGCCACTCAAACGATAGCAGCCCCGCGCCGCTCTCGCTCTTGGGTCTGCACCGGTAGCTCAGCTGGATAGAGCATCAGACTACGAATCTGAGGGTCGGAGGTTCGAATCCTTCTCGGTGCACCAATAATTTCAATGACTTAGCAGTTTAACGAAAAATCTTAGGCTCCTCATAGGCTCCGCCGTTGGGTAGTGTAGGGGTCATCCGCTGGCCTTTCGTGGGCTAAAAATCGGCCAAGCGAATCTAGCTGACGAGCTTACGAATATGCGCGACCAGTGGCCGCTCGTCACCTTTGAAGCTCGCGACCATGGCTTTGAGAAAGGCCGTCGGCTTTAAGCGCTCCAGATCAAGACTGTGTCCAGCTTGATCGGCAAGGAGTGCGAGAAAGGTGGTTTGGGTTCGACCATTCCCTTCTCTAAAGGGATGGATGGCGTTCAGTGTCGCAAGGAAATGTGCCGCAGCATCAGAGAACTCATTCGCGCTTAGGCCGCGAAAGTAATGCGCCTCGCGAAGCTCGCTAAAGAGATCGGCCATTTCTCGGGCGATATGTTCGGGGTAGCAAAAAGCGCTTCCGTCTTTGGCAATCCGTACCGTTCGAAACTTACCCGCCCAGACATATACATCCTGGAAGAGATGGTGGTGGATCGCCCGATAGTGACTAACGCTAAGTCTTCCAGCAGGGAGTGGTTCGTCCGCCCGCTGGGCTGTGCTTACAGCCTCAAAGGCATCGAGCGCAGTTTGCTTACGAAGATCGGGAATGTTCTTGAGGACCGTTGTACCGGCGTAACAGTAGGGGTCTGAAACCGCGTCGTACATTGTCAGCGGACTATCGTGCTTTGCCGTATTTGCGCGCGAGCGCTTTCCGACGTTCTTCCGGCGAAAGCTCCTGCTTATCAAATCGGCTGAACTCAGACTTCATGCCCGCTGACAAAGCTATGCCTTCTACGGCGCTGATTTTTGCAAAACTGCCCCGGCCCAAAGTGAAGCCTTTGGCGGGACGTTTTGGGGTCTTTGTCGTCGTGCTGCTCATAAGAGCATTATACCAGAGATTAGTTGCTAGACCACAGCGGTGTCTTGCCTAAAAATCTCTGGCCTATTGGCTGAGGCTGGTCATATGTAGCTCCATTCAGGTCCACCGCTTCTTGTTTCTTTCTTTTCCCTAATAGCCTGTGCCAAATGTCGTCGTGGCGCTGAACGGCGCGCTAGGCGTTCCGTCGACCATAAGCTTCAGATAGATGCTTTGGTTCGGCAGGTTCAGCAGGTCTTCTACATCAAATTTCGGTTGAAATTCTTTCACCAAGATCGGCGCGTCTTCCGGCCCCACACGAAATGAGATCAGCGTCCCGGCATTGCCGAGCACCGCGTGCCGAATATCTGGCTCAAGCTGGTGCATGTGTTGATGGGCTAGCGTCAGCCCCACGCCATATTTGCGGAGCTCACCCATCATGTTGGTAAGCATCAGTGTTGTGAAATTCTGGAATTCATCGATATAGATGGAGAAGGGGCGTCGCGTGGCGGCGTCGCTTTCAGCGCGGCTGAAGGCGGCAAGGCCAAGCGTTGAAACAATCAATGCGCCAAGGACCAGCGAGCTGTCTTCACCAAGTCGTCCCTTGGCCGCATTCACAAGTAGCACCTTGCCTTCATCCATCATGCTTCGCAGCTTGAGATCAGATTTTGGATTTACGAGAATGCGGTGGAGGGTTGGGTCGGAGAGCAGTGCACCCAGCTTGTTTTGAATAGGCGCGACCATGTCCGCGCGCTGGCGGTAGTGATACTTCTCAAATTCATAGCGCCAGAAGCGGCGGACGGTTTCGTTACGAATGCCTCCGGCAACTTCTTTCCTCCATCTTTGCGAGTGCGAAAGGCTTGTGACATCAACAGAAAACCCTGCCTTCTTGAATTCTGCGGCATACGCTTCAGGCCTTTGCTATAGAGAGACGATCGGGTATTGCCGTCTCTACTTGTGTCGTAGGTATGTTGGAAACAGTCACCAACATAAAGCACATCTATGTCTGTCTGGGCGAGAGCTAGAAGGAAATTGAAATCATTCGCTGCAAAGTCTTGTATCTCGTCAATATAAAGTTTGTCGAAATGTCTGGAGAGGCGACTTTTTACCTGCTCCAGCATATCGCACTCCGGTACCAGCTTGGTTGCCCTAGCAGCATAAAGGTACCTTCCTCTGCTGGTCATGTAGTGTTCAATCGCATTTTTCTTCCTTTTTTGCGCCGATGCTGGAACTGAACCATATACAAGACCGTTATATCACGCGCCTCATGCTGCACATCCCGGGCGCGACCATCCACACCTTCCGCGAGCTCATGGAGCCCAAGGGGTATGACAAATACAAAGAACATATTGAGAAGCTTGACGGCACGGCGCGGGCCTTTTTCGAGACCGAGTTCAATAGCAAGCAGTTTGAGGATACCAAGCGCCAGGTGGTGCGCAGACTTTGGGGTATTCTCGAAAATCAAACCTTCGAGCGCATGTTCTCGCACCCAAAGAACAAACTTGATCTCTTCACTGAGATGAATAGCGGCAAGGTGATCCTGGTCAACACCGCCAAGGAGCTTTTGAAGCAGACCGGCACGGAAGTCTTTGGTCGCTTTTTCATCGCGCTCATTGCGCAAGCGGCCCAGGAGCGCGCGACCCTTCCCAAAGAGAAGCGCATGCCAACCTTCGTCTATGTCGACGAATGCGCCGACTATCTCGACCAGAATGTTTCGATCATCCTGGAGCAGGCGCGGAAGTTTAATATGGGCATGGTGCTCGCGCACCAATATGTCGGCCAGCTATCGGCCAAGCTTCAGGAAAGCTTTGCCGCCAATACGAGCATCAAGTTTGCGGGCGGCGTCTCCGACAAGGATGCGCACCTGATGGGCCATATGCTGCGTTGCTCCAATGAGTATATCGAAGCCCAAGGAAAAAGATCATTTGCGGCCCACGTCCGCAATATGACGAGTACGGCTGTTTCGCTTCGTATTCCCTTCGGACATTTGGAAGCCATGCCGCGCATGACCGGTGATGAGCTTGATGGCGTCAGAAATACCATGCGTGAGCGCTATGCCGTCTATTGGAAGGACGTGCATCAGGACACTCCCTCGCCGGAGGAGGTTACGGTGGGTATGACGCCACGACGGATCAATCCAGACACCATTGATACGACGCCAGCGAGCGAGTGGTGAAAAAAATACGCCTGCACAAGGCGCACGATTGGGTATCGCGGGTGAACATCGTTGAATTTGGCGCACGTTTTTCATTTTGTGGTAAAGTGCTATCGCTGCCTTCATGGAAAAGCAGCAACGCCGATCACGAATGAAACGACAACCAACTGGGAAGCGCCTAGAGCTTACCCCGCGTGACTTGGCAATCTTTGAACTTCTGGAGCGATACCTCTATCTCCGCTCGACATTCATTTATGCCTTTGTTGGTGGCGCGTCAGAGACGCGGTTCAAGGAACGTCTCGGTGATCTCTATCACGAGGGTGGGTTTCTTGATCGTCCTAAAGCGCAATGGCAGTTTGCGAATGCCCGATACATGCCGGTGGTCTATGAGGCGACGGACAAGGCGCGTCAGGTTCTTTTAGAATATGGATGCATTAAAGGCGGGCGGAGTGAGGCTGTCGTGCGCGGGGATAGACAATTTGCTCATACGCTGATGGCCTGTGAAGTTCTGTCATCCATTGAATGGGCTGCGAGATCTGATCCCAATCTGCGGTTTATTTCTTCGCAAGAAATTCTAGCGAAAGCGCGCGAGGCGACGCGGATCTGCCCATATCCTTTCCGAATTCTCTGTCATCAATCAGGTTGTGTCACGTTCGTAGTTCCCGACGGGCTCTTTGGTTTGGAATACATAAACGACGGCAAGAAGAGCTACCGTTTCTTCGCGCTCGAAGTTGACCGCGCGATGATGCCTGTTGTCCGTGCAAATCGTGATCAAACCTCCTATCTCGCCAAGCTCATGGCCTATCAGGAGATGCTCGCGCATGAGACACATAAGACGCATCTGGGTCTACCAAATTTCATGGTTCTCACAGTGACAACCACAGAGCGGCATAAAGACAATATCATGCGCGCCTTCATGAGGGAGACTGGCGGGAGCACTGCATTCCTGTTTAGGGCCAAAATGGAGACACTCTCCGGTGGTGTTTCAAGACCCGACTCGTCAATGCTGCTCGAAGCCCGGGCTCGCTTGGGATGCCCACCACAACGCATTTCGAATCGTTAAGTGCGTAGTAGGGGTTGTCAGTGCGAGCTCGATATTTCGAGATGATTGGGTGATTGAAACTTACTCGGGTATTCATCCAAAAGCAGTTGTATAAGAAGCTTTCTCTGTCGTTGATAATGTAATCATCATTATTCGGACGATATTACGTCGAATTGCTGATGTTTTTGAAAAAACGATTTGCATGTTAGATGCCAGCTATTTCTTGGGCCTGTTTACTGAGTTCATTGTTGAGTCCAGTAAATTCGACAAAATTTGTTCAAATTAGATCAATTGAAAATGGAGATTTTACTTTGTAGCGTCGATTCGATGGCGCTTCGTTCTTTGCTGCAATGTGCTGAGCTCTGTATTCATCTGAGTTTGTGATGGGGCTCAATAGATTTTTCTGTGCGTCATTTTAGTGAGGTGATTTAGGTGCCGTTAGCCATAAGATTGATGGTGGTCGTCAGGTCTTTCCTGGGAACGATCACATCATTCGCTCTCTTCGTATATTTTCAAGATTTTGTCTTGCTGACATTTTTCGCAGGAATTTCTGCGTGTGAAGGCGCGCGCTTTATTTCAGAAAGAACGCACCGATTATCATTGCAGGTCGAATATCTATGCGAGTTAGAAAAAGATACTCGCGTCAGATTTAAAATGTGGCGATTTGTGATGAGCTCGCGGCAAACTTTGGCCGTCGCTGCCCTGATTTTTTTCGTTCCGGTGATGCAAAACATCGGTATCGCCGTTTTTGATTTAGGTGGGCAGGCTGCCTGGAAAAATCGATTTCAGTTTTATGTTTTTGCTCTTCAGGGAGATGTAATTTCAGCCGGAGCGAGTGCATTTCTCCCACTTTGGTTGGTTTCGAGTAGAAATTTCCGGCAGCAAGTTTCTGACCTACCCTTCTTTTTGACAGATTTAGTGTTGCCTTTTTTTCCGAAGAGAATCCGTTTTTCGGCGCAACTTATTTTTGTTTGCTTCAATTGTCTTTTGTTCGTTTCGGGTGCTTGGCTGGTTCTGTGGTTCGTGTTGACGGGGGTTTGGACCTCCGGAATGAAGTCAGGAGCCGAGATGATTGTTTTGATCGGATGTATAGCCTTCTTTTCTCTTTTCATTTCGTCGTTTGTGATGGTTGTGAGGAGGATGTATTTGTTCGTGCGTATAAGGATGGAATGTCCAAGAGAACTAGGTGAGTGGTAGGTGTTCTTGTCGTTGGTTTTAACGCTATGGAGATTGAGCTATGACTGGTAATGAAGCGCTTTCGAGCGAAGTTGGCGAGCACATCACAATTGGTATGAGGGCGTTTATTAATGGCCTTTATGGTGGAATGAGTGCAGCGTTGCGAAGCTCCGCCCCGTTCCCGGTGAAAGCCATACTCACATCACATAGCTTCGCGCTTGGGCAATTGCTGGGTCCTGTTGGCGAAGCGACTGCGGGTCAAAATTTGAATTACGCAACTAGGGGCGCGCAATTTGTAGCCTCACTTGTCGCTGGTGCTGCATTTGCTGGCGGTGGTGCTGTGATCGCTCCTGTGATTGCCGCGGGAGTTGCGTCGTAGGTCGCTGGCGAGATGACAAAGTACGCTTATGACAATGATGTGTTGGGATTTCGAGGATTCGTCGATGGTACCGTTGAGTGGAGTGCAGAACACCTTTCCCAGCTCTTTGACTATGCGTCAGAAATAGGCGCGGCGATTGCTGGTGCGCTGATAGATGCGGCAGCCCAGACATCTGATTTTTTTGAATCGGGATATGATGCGCTGTCTGAATTTGTTGGTTATGTGCAGTCAAATTTAAGCGATGCGCTGGTTGATTTGGGCGCAGGGCTGTCAGATTTTGCTGGGCCGAACGGCCCAATTTTTGGCCCTGGTGGGCTGCTTGACCCAGATAATCTCTCTGGACCAGATGGACCGTTTGGTCCCGATTCACCGTTTGACCCTAATGGTCCCTTTGGGCTCGGGGGGGGGACGAACATAATTCTGGGGCAAAACCTCTCCCCGCGAGTGACAACGTGCCGATTGATCCGCTCGTTATCGATTTGGGCGGAAATGGGATTGGATTGTCGGCTGCTGGAGCGGGCGCGCTTTTTGATTTGGATAATGATGGCTTCAGAGAAAGTGTTGGGTGGTTTGGTTCGGACGACGGATTACTGGCAATAGATACCAACCAGAACGGAATAATTGATAACGCTACTGAATTGTTTGGCACCGATGAGATTGACAGATTTACGAATCTGGTCAGTCAGGACACAAATAGCGATGGTGTCATAGATACAAATGACAACGCTTTTGTGGACTTGAGAGTGTGGATTGACGTAAATGGGGATGGGGTAACTGATACTGGTGAATTGCATACATTATCTGAGCTGGGCATCGCTGCCATTAATTTGAGTGCGACCGTTGTTGATCAAGTGAAGAATAGGAATATTATTCATTCTACTTCGAACGTGCTTATGAGCGATGGATCGACTCGAGAGGTCGCTGCTGTATTCCTCGACATAGACCAGCAGACCAGTCGGGTAATTCCGCCATCTGGCTTCGTTGCTAGCGCAGACGCGCATGCGTTGCCGGAACTGGCAGGTAACGGGAATGTAGCGGATCTTTCGTATGCGATGTCGACCGACGCAGCTTTGCTAAGTTTGGTCGGCGATCTGGTCACTTCAAGTAACACGATGTCTTCTGACGATTTTCGTCAAGCCGCCGAAGAAGTTCTGCTTGCATGGACGGGGGGATATCTGGTTGAACAGAGTTCCCGCGGGCAGTACGTCAACGCCCAGCATCTCGCGGTAATCGAAGCATTTTGGAGCGTCCCCTATACAGTGTTTGGTGCACCGGTTGTGGAGCTTCACAATCAAGCAGGCACCTTCATCGAAGCCGCTTATGATAGTTTGTTGGATGGAATTGCTGCACGTCTATTTGTGCAAAGCGTTTGCGCTTGGTTTGCCCTGAACGATACGGCAGGTGTTGTGGAGTTGTTTGCTCATCCCGCCTTTATATTTTCAAATCTGGCTTACGATTCAGAGAGTGATGAAATTTCCGGATCAATTGTAGATAGCGTTGCCTTGTTGTCTCAAATTTTAAATTTAGGCACGACACCTGATTTGGGGAAACTATCTGCGCTCGCTGGAGAAAATGAGGGGGGATTTTTCAACCTATTGGAACGTGCCTTTTACAACTCTGATCACAGTAGCTTTGTTTCAGATATTAAGGGTGGTCTCGAAGCCACGATTCCCGATGCATCTTCCGCATTAATTGACGCTTATGTCGGAGCGATTGAAGGCGCCTCCCTGCTAGGGACGGACACACCCGATAGTTTGCTTGGGACAAGTGTGGCAGAGATTATTTTTGGCGGACAAGGCGACGACACTCTTGACGGTGCCGCTGGAGACGATACCTACGTTTATGGTCTCGGAGACGGCCACGACACGATTTCAGAGTCGTATCTAAATGGATCGGCAGACAAGCTAGTATTCGGTGAAGGAATTTTGTCGTCCGAGGTGGTTCTCAGCCGCGTCGGCGATAGCAATGCCCTTCTGCTGACATCTGTCGATGGTGGCTCTATTGCCATCGCCAACGAATTTTATGAGGTAGGCTCTTCCGGAGTCGAACAGATTTTTTTCAATGACGGTACGGTGTGGGATCGCGGGACGTCTAAGCGAGTATGCGACGAGCATATCGTTGTGTCGACTTAGTGCGTCATTACATATGTGATGACCGATGAAGGAAACACTAACGAACTGATCAACGGTGGCTGGCATTTGAACGGGAATTCGTTTGCCGAACTGGGGATGAATTGAGGTTTCAAATCGAAATCTTTTGGCCAAACAGCTTGAGCCTATTAGCGCTCCACCAAATGAGGCGGATATTTGCCTACCCAAATCCCAAATTTTGTTTCATAGGTAGCGATGCTTGGCAGAGACAAGCCGAGCCACTTCATATCTGTTTGTGGATTGAACTGAGAGGCGTTTGTTCATCGGCGGTTCATATCGGATGGCGCAATCTTTCCAAACTTAGTGCCTAAATTTAGGTGCCACAGGAGAAAGATTATGACGAATAGGTCGCTCCATTATGTCTGGCTTGCAGCGCTTGGAGTTGTTTCGTTTACGGCGCTTGTAGCGCATCCCAACAAGGCGAATGCTGACCAAGTATTCCGCCAATGTGATCGCGATGGTGACGATTGCCAATATGTTGAATGCGATCGGGATGGTGACGATTGTCGTCCGGTCAGCTCGCCATATTATTCTCGGCAAGAGTATTATCCGCAGCGCCAATATTATCAGCCCCCGGCCTTGAGTTTTTCTTGGGGCTATCAAGGTTACAATGATAGGCATCATCGTCACCACGACGATGATGATGAGTGAAAACCAATAGAGGCTGAAGTGCTTCTCGTCTTATGACGCCTAGTCGTGGCGCCATCTGTCAGATGAGCTTGGACAACCTTGAGGAGTTTGTGATCGAGCATTGGTTCATGATCTTCGATATGGATCTCGCCTCGATAAGCGCTCGCTCCGATGTAGAAGCGGTTGCTCAGAACCCTGTTCGGTGTCAGCAACGCTGCTTGACCACGGCAATATTGTGGTCACCACTTTGGTTGATATCTGCGATATGACCATCGCCCCATTGTGAGACAAAGGCGACATTGCTGTTGCCGCTCTGGTTGAGAATGACTTCATTTGGGGCAAGCGATGTCGCGCAGCCACTATTTCTATTTCTGCCGTCCCTTTTGTGAACGGGACGTTCAGTCTGCCTGATCAAACGTTTGGCCATGGAGGCATACGAGCGCTCATTGAGATCTCGCATAACAACCCTAGCCTGGTCATGTTTTTGCGTGACCTTTATTAAATTGTAGCTGTCTGATTGATCAATCCCGATATAGCCTCCGGCCATAGCTGATGTTGCAATTGCGACGCTCGCCAGTGTGACGATCAGGCCAGTGCGAATGGTCTTTAAAAACTTGGTCACGATCAGATCCTCCTGCAACACAATCATGCGGTATGGCCGACGTTTAGGCCTTCCCACCTGCATGTGATCTGAAGACGGCGTTCAGCCCCTGTTCACTAGGGTCAGTGTAGCCGCGAGTAACCTTTTTCGTCTCGTCTGGGCGAACGAATGAATGCCTGATGAACGCGAGGTTCAGGCTTGGCTCAGGCAAACTGATTTAGAAATGCATCATCGTAAACGGACGACCAATCTGGCCGGTCCAAAACCAAGGAGATGCATGATGAAAAAATTTATTATCGCCACTGTTGCTGTCTCGGCCATGTTCATGTCTGGCGCCGCGATGGCCGGCAACTCGGCGGCCGTCTATCAGGATGGCTATTACAATAGCGGCGCCTATACGCAGAACGGGCACGGTAACCGCGGCACACTGCGCACCTCCGGGAATTCCAATTATTCGTCTGCAAAGCAGCAGGGACGTTGGAACTATCTCTATCAACAGCAGATCGGTAACCGTAACCAGGCGCTGACAGATCAGTACGGCGATTCAAATTACGCCATCACAGGTCAGCAGGGCCGTAACAATGCCGCCGCGACCTATCAGCAGGGTAGCTCGAATACATCGGGTATCGCGCAGATCGGGACCAACCATTCCGCTGTCACCGATCAGTATGGCTCGCAGAACACCGCCGCCACTATTCAGGTTGGCAATGGTCAGTCAGCGCGCACCGTCCAGACAGGTTACGGCAACACGGCCGTTGTTATTCAAGGTGGCGACTGACGTTTTATGCCCTCAGGGAGGCGGCATAAAAACCGTCTCCAGTGGCGCTGTAGTAGAGGATATCAATCATGAAAAATCTTTTTTTGATGCTGACACTTGTTCCAGCTGTGCTGGGCTGCGCGGCGGGCTCCCAAGCCTCGGTTGCTGTAGGTGCCCATGGCGCGTCCTGCGAGATAACGCCGATTTACTCGCGCGGCATCCTGAGTCTGGACGGCGAAGCCTTTGGAAAGCCTGGAGAGACGGGAACCTATCGTTTCACGTTAAGCCGGAAAGGTGCTGGTGGTTCGTCGGATGTTCAGCAGTCTGGCGATTACGTTATTGCGCCCGATGGCCGGGTTGCGGTTATGAGCACGCAGGTTAGCCTCGGTCGTCATGACCACTATTCAGCTGTTCTTAAAGTTGAAAACGCTCACGGGATAACATCCTGTCAGGCGGGCGATATCCCGTGATGTGAACAGTGAACAGTTGCTCATGTTCGGTCCTTCGTCATTACGACGAGGACTAAATACTCCTTAAGCTACAACCTCAAATCTGAGCCATAGGCGCTGACGGGGAACAGTCGAACACTGTTCGACGTCAGCACTTATGAGACAGAATTGAGATTTGGAACAAGAGCGGGTTTTACCGGCTCATTCAGTGGCTTCTTTGTGAGGATTCGCGTGGTCACGATAGCCGGAGAAATAACGCGCCAGCTCTTCGGGGGTGAACTCGTCGACCGCGATGACTTCGCTCACGATCTCCTCCATCGCGCGTATCTCTTCCATCTCGGCATCGCTCAGTACCCCAGCTTCATGCGCCTCTTCGGGTGTTTTCTTCAAATCACGCAATCGTTTCATCAAGGGTTCGGTCCGGACGACGCTGTCGTAGGCGCTGTTTAGCACGCGGATGCCGTCGCGCTCACAGCCGTGATATAGGCGCCCCAATATCCGGTCACGCGCGTCCGACGGGGCATAGATCAGATCGCTGCAGGCTTTGATCAGCGCGTCGTCCGGTCCGCGTGTGGCCATGCGCGGCAAAGTCAAGACACGGACAAACCACGAGGTCCACCATGTCGGAAGATTGGCCAGCACGCCGTCCAAAGCATTCGAGATCCGAGCCTCGGCCCGATCGATCGTATAGCGCAAGACCGGAAGGTCTGCCTCTTGCCGTCCCTCATCATCCCAACGTTTCAGCGTGGCCGAGGCAATGTAGAGCTCGGATAGGACATCGCCCATACGGGCTGAAATCATCTCACGCCGCTTTAGCGCTCCCCCCAGCGTCAGAAAACAGAGATCGACAATCAGGGCATAGGCCGCAGACCAGCGCGCCAGACGCCGATAAAGCGGCTTTGCCTTGCCTACATCGGGTGCTGGGGCAAATATCCCACCCGTCCAGGCACGGCCCAGAGTCCGAAAGACTAGGCCTGACGTATGGCGGATATGTGCCCACAAACTCTTGTCGAATCTATCCAGCGATTCCGCTTCGTCTTCATCCTGCAACGCCGTCATGTGGTCGAGCATGTAGGGATGCGCCCGGATCGACCCTTGCCCAAAGATAATCAGGCTGCGGGTGACGATATTGGCACCCTCGACCGTGATGCCTATGGGCACGGCGCGGTAGAGGTTCAACAGATAGTTCGACGGCCCGTCGATCACCGCTTTGCCAGAATGCACGTCCATGGCGTCGTTCAGCGCCTCGCGCATCCGGAAAGTTGCATGGGCCTTCATGATCGCCGAGATCACTGAAAGCGCGTGACCCTCGTCCAGTCCAGCGCAGGTGAAACGACGCGCGGCATCCATAGAATAGGCATCCGCAGCCAGCTGACCCAGCCGCACCTGCACGCCACCGAACAGGCCGACCGGCATGCCGAACTGCTGGCGGATATGGGAATAGGCGCCAGTGGTATGGGCCGACAGCGCGATTGCTGCGCAGCCCATCGACGGCAGCGATATGCCGCGTCCGGCGGCAAGCGCGCTCATCAGCATCATCCAGCCGCGCCCGACATAGTCCTTGCCGCCGATGATGTGATCGAGCGGGATGAAAACGTCCTTACCGGTCGTCGGGCCGTTCATGAACATGGTCGAAGAGGGGATGTGTCGCAGTCCGGTTTCCACGCCCTCAAGGTCGGTGGGCACCAGCGCGCATGTGATGCCGATGTCTTCCTCCCCGCTCAGATGCCCATCCGGATCGCGAAGCTTGAACGCCAGTCCCAGCACCGTGCAGACAGGTGCCAGCGTGATGTACCGCTTGGCCCAGTTCAGCCGGATACCCAGCACTTCCTTGCCTTCCCACTTTCCTTTGCAAACCACGCCCTCGTCGAGCATCGCCGAGGCGTCCGAACCCGCATCGGCGCTGGTCAGCCCAAAGGCCGGTAATTCGCGCCCGTCTGCCAGGCGCGGAAGCCAGTAATCGCGTTGCGCATCGGTGCCGAACTGCATCAACAGTTCACCGGGCCCCAGTGAATTGGGAACCATGACGGTAACGGCGGCGGCTACCGACCGGCTGGAAATATACCGCACGATTTCGGAATGCGCGTAGGCGGAAAACTCCAGACCACCATAGGATTTCGGGATGATAATGCCGAAAAAGCCTTTGTCGCGCAGGTGCTTCCAGACGGCGGGTGAAAGATCGGCGTCTTCCTGATTGATCTGCCAGTCGTTGATCATCTCGCACAGTTCGCGGCACGGCCCCTCAATAAAGGCTTGTTCCGTGTCGCTCAGTTTCGGTGCCTTGACCTTCAGCATGCGCGACCAATCGGGATTGCCCGAGAAGATATCTTTTTCCCACCAGACATCACCCGCATTCAGTGCTTCGGATTCGGTGTCGGAAAGCGTCGGTAATATATTCTTGGCCCAGCGGTAAATCGGCTTGGTAAGATAGTCGCGACGAAAATTTGACATGGCACACCTCTACCTCATCGTAACACACTATCCGCACTTGAGGTCCCTGTTCGGCGTCAGGCCCTATGGAACAGGTTTGAAGTTATAATTTGAAGAATATTTGGTTTTCATCGTAGAGACGAAGGAGCGAAAATGAGAACAAAATAATCGAGCCCCAAAAATCCTGCCTAACAGGTGGTCAAGGACATCAGGCCGGCAAATTTGGCCAGCCTGCCGTCAGATGAAGCCGGAATTTATCAGCCCACGTGGTCCAACGTTGGGGGCAAGTTCAAATGATCAAAGGACTCTACTCTCAGCTGGATGACACTTGGGGTGCAGGTCAATCTAACCAACGCTTGAGTGACCGCTATTCGGTTGGGAGATATTTGAACTAGTGCCGGGCCTGACAATCCGTGATGCAGCCTAAATGGAGATTGTGCCATCCCGGCTGCTGCCGGGGTTCGCCGTGATACCTAAACTTCGTGTCCGATAAACCGGCAGCAGCTCAGACCACGTCGAATTTATGCAGGTTGTGTGTGACCGCAATATCAGTCTTGGTAAAATTGTCCATTAAGTGTGCGGGGCCTAGGTCCTGTTGACAAACTGGATTCCCAAATCACCTGAACTCTGATTCAAGATAGCTTTTGCGGAGGCTATCGTGGCTCGTTTGTTCATGGAAGATGCCGAGTGGGCATTTTTTGAACCCTTTTTGATTTCCATTCGAGGTCGCGGAGGACGTCCAGCATCGGATCATCGCCGTATTCTTGATGCTGTGTTCTGGATGGCGCGCACTGGTTCGCCTTGGCGGGATTTG